>NZ_CP095071.1:0-600157 GCF_022919575.1 Gracilibacillus salinarum
GTCTTGTCCGATTAAGCTTTCTGGCATATAAGGTGTTAAAATATTCACATTGGAATTCATTAGATTTTCTACACTTGCTTCATGGGCACGGAAAGTGTCACGACGGTGAACCAGGGATACCTCTTTTGCAATAGGTTCTAACATTAATGCCCAGTCGACCGCTGAGTCTCCACCACCAAATAACACAACACGCTGATCACGGAACTTATCCATATTATCAACGAAATAATGGAGATTTTTATCTTCAAATTGTTCAGCATTTTCGATAGTAAGTTTTCGCGGTTGAAATGCACCATTTCCACCAGTGATAATGATTACTTTAGAGTAATGCTCTTCGGTAGGAGTAGTAATTCGGAAAGTTTCTTCATCTATACGCTCTACGCTTTCCACAGATTGGTCCAAGACAATTTCCGGCTTAAACATATCAGTTTGTTCTTTTAAATTATCTACCAGTTCTTGCGCACGAACTTTTGGAAAGCCAGCAATATCATAAATATACTTCTCAGGATATAAAGCACTGAGCTGTCCGCCAATTTGTGGAAGACTTTCAATTATTTTGACAGAAGACTGTCTTAAACCACCGTAAAAGGCAGTAAATAATCCAACCGGCCCTGCGCCGATTATGGTTATATCATACACTTCATTTGACATCTAAGATTCCCCCTAATGCATACATCAATGACATTTATTTTAACACAATACTGCTGATTATGTCATTATTGCAAGGTTTTAATTCACGATTTGTACAAATTGCTAAACTTAAAAAATTTGTCTAAAAAATTATACAAAAATAAAATAAGGGTTGAAAAATGTCGTGAAAAGGGCTAACATATACTATGGACTAATTAGTAATATAGTTGTATCCTTGCGGAGTAGTACGTGAAAAATATCACGAACTACACAGAAAAATAATTAAATGGATGTGAGAAGCATGAATAACCCAAAAATAGTTATACTTGGAGCGGGCTATGGTGGATTAACTACTGTTGCAAAATTACAAAAAAAACTAGGTGTAAATGACGCGCAAATTACACTTGTCAACAAAAACGACTATCATTATGAATCTACATGGTTGCATGAAGCAGCTGCAGGTACACTGCACCATGATCGTAGCCGAGTTAAGATTGCTGATCTAATTGACTCAGCGAAAGTGAATTTCGTACAAGATACGGTAACAGCTATTAAACCGGATGAAAAGAAAGTGGAACTAGAGGATGGAAATGTGCTTGACTATGATTATTTAGTTGTGGCACTTGGCTTTGAAGCAGCTACATTTGGAATTCCAGGACTGCTTGAAAATGCATTTACGATTGGAAGCATTAATAAAGCACGTCAAATTCGCGAGCATATTGATTATCAATTTGCAACGTATAACAATGAACCGGAAGCGAAGCAAGAACGTCTAAATATCGTTGTTGGCGGTGGCGGTTTTACTGGTATTGAATTTGTTGGTGAATTAGCAAACCGTGTGCCACAGCTTTGTGAAGAATATGACATTGACCGAAATAAAGTACGCATTATCGTTGTAGAAGCTATGGATTCTATTATGCCAGGATTCGATCCTGAATTAATCGAATATGCGATGAATTCATTAGAAGCACGTGGTGTAGAATTTAAGCTAGGTGCTTTCTTGAAAGAAGTACGTGCTGAAGGTATTACAGTAGAACAAAACGGTGAAAAAGAAGATATCCCAACGATGACAACTGTATGGGCGGCCGGTGTTAGGGCTAATCACTTGGTTGAGGAATCTGCCTTAGAAGATAACCGTGGTAAAGTAGAAGTAACGCCAGAATTACGTGCACCGTCTCATGAAGATGTGTTCGTTGTTGGAGATTGTGCGTTAGTATGGAATAAAGAAATCGATCGTCCATATCCACCAACAGCTCAGATTGCGATGCAAGAAGCAGAAGTTTGTGCACATAACTTGATCGCGCTGGTAAAAGGTGGAGAATTAGAACATTTTGAATTCATTAATAGAGGTACGGTCTGCTCATTAGGTCATAATGATGCAATGGGTTCTATTTTTGGAGGCAAAAAAATCTTCGGTTGGACAGCTTCTGTAATGAAAAAAGTAATCGACAACCGTGCTTTATTTAAAATCGGTGGAGTCGGATTACTATTGAAAAAAGGGAAGTTTAATTTCTTTTCATAATAGGTGAAAAAAACAGAGGATCGATTCCTCTGTTTTTTCTTTCACTGACGACTGTTCATTTCTTACAATCCATTGAACACTATTGCGCTTGGGAGCACCTCAAGCTACAATATAATGTGTGCACAGATTTTGATATAGTGGAAGAGGAGTTTAGCAATGATCCAATTATTTATATCGGTTCTTCTATTTTTTGTCTTGTTTTTTGGTATTAGTTTTATTCTTAATATGATATTACGACAAACTTGGCTGATGGCTTTTGTTTTTCCGATAATTGTCATATTAATTGTGGATACCTTTTCATTTTCTACATATTTCAAAGATCCCGGTTTTGCCTTTTCAACGTTGTGGCATGAAATTATTACATTGGGTTATCAAGATGCCATTATTCTATCTTCTGGATTTATTGGTACCCTTACAGCTGGTTTTGTCATACGTTTCTTACGGAAAAACGGCTACCAAATGTTTTAACATCGGAAAAATGTATAATTTCCGTACGTAGTGGAAAAGATTACACCTAGAGAGGTGTGATCTTTTTATGTTAGTAAAAAAAATGATTAAGAATCTAGTAATGGTCCTCATGTTTTTTTGTGCTGTCATTTCCAGTTTTACGATGATATCAAATGTATCAGCTAAGGAAGTAATTACTAGCTTGCGAGATGGTGGCGAAGCATACACGTTTCATTATCAACAAGACAGAGATGTATTAGCGAAAAAAAAATATACTAATTTTCGCAATAATACCACATATATTTCGAGTGAAGAAATCAATGCTCCGGCGACTTTAGAAGAAACGTTAGATTTAAGTCAATATGAGAAGAAGCATGTTGTTGCTACCGGTTATACTGCTGGTGTGGAATCGACCGGTAAGTCACCGGATCATCCGGCCTATGGTATCACTTACTCCGGAGTGAAAGTAACCAGAGACTTATATTCGACGATTGCAGCAGATATTGACGTTTTTCCAATAGGTACGATACTTTATGTTCCTGATTATGGTTATGGAGTTGTGGCTGATACAGGTGGTGCGATCAATGGTCATAAAATTGATCTGTATTATCCAACTGTGAAAGAAGTTTATGACAAATGGGGCAAGAAAAACGTGGATGTTTATGTCGTGGAATATGGTGAAGGTAAATTGACGGAAGATGTTTTATCAGAATTAAATAACACCGAAGCATTGCAAGTATTCAGGTCGCAGTATAAAGCAGAGTAAAAAAACAGCCTTTTATAGGCTGTTTTTTTACTTATAACCAACTCCAGTTATTGCAGCGAATAAGACATGATTATATATGTTCTGATAATATGGATTATGTTAAGTGGACCTGTCTTACATTGAGGCCATTTTGATAGATTTCATCTGCTATGTAAAGCTCTGGAAATATGCTCCGCAGGACTCGAAGGTGGTTGGACGGAGCGGTATCCCAACACAAAAAACATGTCAAAATGACTTCAAGGCTGGTTGATGTAATCCATATTCTGGGAACTTGTATATTATTTGCATCAATAGGACCGGAGAATTATGTCCGGTTTTTCAACTACTAGGTATTTAGAAAAGCGGATAGAGTAAGAAAGCTAAGATGATTCCTGTTAATCCACCAAAGAACACTTCAATTGGCTGATGTCCTAGCAACTCTTTTAATTCTTTTTGCTTTTCGTATTCCCCTTTTTGTGCCCATCCTTTTGCCTCTGATACAAAGTGATGGAAGTCTTTAACTAAGGTATTTAATAAAATGGCTTGTTCCCCAGCCTGTCTCCGAATCCCTGTTGCATCAAACATAATGATGACTGCAAATACACAGGATACCGCGAAAAGACCTGAGGAAACACCGTGTTCGATGCCGATCCCAGTCGCTAGTGACGTGACAGCAGCAGAGTGGCTGCTCGGCATACCTCCAGTGCTAAATGCAAGACCAGGCTTAAATTCCTTCGTTGCAATCAGGTGAAGTGGGACTTTAACAGTTTGGGCGAAAGTGATTGAAATTAATGCAGCCCACAGTGGAAAATTTTCGAAAAGCTCCAATGAGAACATCCTCTCTTTCTTTCAGATGGATAAAAGTACAGTAATATGTATGCTAACTATTATAGCATAGCATTTACCTGTTTAGTATTGATTAAACATCAATTAACATGCTCTTAATAATGAAAAAGATGAGATCCGTTACGCCACTCATCTTTTCTTTATATACACTACCTAGCGGATTTGCTAGGTAGCTTTGCATATTATCTGAGTGATCTGCATAGAATGAACAATCAACCTATTTCACAGCAGCATCAAGAGCAACTTCAATCATTTCGTTAAAGGTTGTTTGACGTTCTTCAGCTGTTGTTTCTTCACCGGTTACGATGTGATCAGACACAGTCAGAACAGATAAAGCATGACGATTATATTTGGCAGCCAAAGTGTACAAGGCGGTTGTCTCCATTTCAATTCCTAATACGTTATAGGTGTCCAGCAATTCTAACATTTCTGGCATGTTATCTCGGTAAAAGCTGTCACTGGTAAAGACATTTCCGACTCTTAACGACAGTCCCTTTTCCACACCAGTATCATATGCCTTTTTTAATAATTCAAAATCTGCAGTTGGCGCATAATCAATTCCACCAAATACCACTCTGTTCATTTGAGAATCGGTAGATGATGTACTGGCAAGTATCACATCACGAACCTTGACATTTTTTTTAATCGCACCACATGT
This sequence comes from Gracilibacillus salinarum, assembly GCF_022919575.1. Taxonomy (NCBI): domain Bacteria; kingdom Bacillati; phylum Bacillota; class Bacilli; order Caryophanales; family Bacillaceae; genus Gracilibacillus; species Gracilibacillus salinarum. Next base: position 4,849 of record NZ_CP095071.1, read on the forward strand.
ACCAACTCGAATGAGATTCTGAACATCATAGCTTTGGATGAGTTCATTGACGTAAATAGAAATAGATGGAACGCCCATGCCAGTCCCTTGTACAGAAATCTTTTTTCCTTTATATGTACCTGTATAGCCGTACATTCCTCTTACTTCATTGTAACAAAAAACGTTCTCTAAAAAGTTTTCTGCAATATATTTTGCGCGTAACGGATCACCAGGAAGAAGAATTGTATCTGCTATGTCTCCTTTGTTAGCACCGATATGTACACTCATGAATTAGCCCTCCTTAAGGCAGAATAATATAATTCAAAAATATCATAACGAATATTGAATTACAAACGCTACCCTTAGCAGTGCTTCATGAATTTTTTCATTTTTTAGTTTCTAAATTTCTTTATATCGTATATAATATATTTAGTTAGCGATTTCACAAGTCCAATAATGACGCTTGGTTGTGATCGATGATCGATTGTAGAGGAGGAATTTTAATATGAAAGAGCAATCATTTACTATTCAAAGTGACACAGGTATTCACGCAAGACCAGCGACCCTATTAGTTAACAAAGCTGGGCAATATGAATCACATGTGGAATTACATTATAATGGAAAAACAGTTAACCTAAAATCCATTATGGGGGTTATGTCACTAGGTGTACCTAAAGGCGCTGAAATTCGTATTACTGTTGATGGGAATGACGAAGAGCAGGCTTTAGAAGGAATTGCTGAAACAATTGAAGAGCATTTAGGTAAGTAAGGGAAAAAGCTAGTTTTGATACTAGCTTTTTTTGTGTTAATATATAGGAAACATCTTACAAAACATCGAATTCCCGATGATATTTTCAATTAGAAGGTAAGTGATACGGATGATGGAGTTTCTTTACTTTCCAGAGGATAAGTCATTATACATTCCCGCAGTATTAAGTTTGCTTGTTTTTGTGATAGGGGCATGTGCGACGATGTACTGGATTAAGAAAGCATCAAAAAAAGAACAGGAAAAATGGGAACAGGAATATGATGAGTTAAAAGATTGATTAACTTTTCTTTTGTTTGTCCATACTAAGTAATGGACAAGTTAAGAGGAGTCGATCAGCATGTATAGAAAGCTAACCATCATTTCAATTTTGTCATTAGTTATACTTATGAGCTGTCAAGGTGAAAACAACCGTTCTCCATTGGAAGTGCGACTTTTTAATGTTGATAAAGATGCAGTAGGAACTGCTACATTTAAAGAACAAACAGATAAAGTATCAGTTCAAATAAAAGTGGAAGGTTTGGAACCGGGATTTCATGGTGTCCATATTCATGAATATGCGAAATGTGAGGGGCCGGATTTTGAATCAGCGGGAAATCATTTTAATCCAGAAGGCCAGGAGCATGGTTTAATGCATCCAGACGGTCCGCATTTAGGAGATATGCCAAATCTTGAAGTGTCTGCAGATGGAACAGCTGATGTGGAATTTGAATTACCCGGTGTGACATTGATGGATGGGGATAAATCATTGTTAAGAGAAGATGGCACCTCTATTATTATCCATAGTGGACCGGATGATGGGGTTTCACAGCCTTCAGGTAATTCTGGTGAACGGTTAGTTTGTGGTGTTATTTCACTGGACGATGCTAACAATGAAGAAAAACCGACAGATCCGACACAAACGAATAAAGAGGAAGAAGAGTAAAGCTTTTGCTTACTCTTCTTTTTGTTTGGTGAAAATTTAGTATGTCAGAAAAATATTATCGTTTCGTCCCGTTTCTATACATTACCGATATTTTACAAGTAATTCTTTCTTAATTGGATTATAGTTGGATTAAGCCTGTTTTTTCAATTTTAATGCATCCATTATTCTGTTTGTTCCTTCTTTGACAAGAGAAAATGGGCATGCCACATTCATCCGCATAAATCCTGTTCCTTCTTCGCCAAATGACACACCATCATTAAGGCCGACTTTGGCTTGTGTCTGGAGAAAGTCTTTAAGATCAGCTTGTGAAAGCTGTAATTTGCGGAAATCTAACCACACTAAATAGGTTCCTTCCGGGCGGATAACATCCACCTCCGGATGATTAGCGAATGCTTCCTCTACATAGTCAATATTTTTAGTTAATTGGGTCAGCAGCTGTTCAAGCCAGTCTCTGCCATGCTGATAAGCAGCATCCAACGCGGTTATTCCCATTGTATTCAATATATGTATTCCTTGCTTTTGGAATGTTTTCTCTAAGGCCTCGCGCTTCTGGCGATCTGATACGATAGCATAGGACACTTGTAAGCCAGCGAGGTTAAAAGTTTTAGTTGGTGACATACATGTAATAATTTGATCGGTCATCTCTTCATCCAATTTTGCTACAGGAATGTGCTTATGTTCTGAGTATACTAAGTCTGCATGAATTTCATCAGATAAAATCAGTACATTATATTTTTTACAAAGCGCAACGATTTTACGCAATTCATCTTCTGTCCAGACTCGTCCGACTGGATTGTGCGGATTACACAAGATAAACGCCTTTACACCTTCTTGCAGCTTTGCTTCGAAATCCTCAAAATCGATTTCATAGCGATGATTACTTAACAGCAGTTGATTGGTGACTAATTCACGATCGTGATTAGTGACAATTTGGTAGAATGGGGGATAGACAGGTGTCTGAATTAAGACTTTGTCTCCTTTATTCGTAAATGTTTGAATTGCCATATAGAGTGTAGTAATAACACCTGGGCTATATAGAATAGATGTTTTTTTAATTTGCCAATCATGTCGGTCGCTTAGCCAGTCCATGATAGTGCTTGCCAATGCATGATCAGTAAATGTATAGCCAAATACACCGTGTTGTGCTCTTGCGGTTAAGGCATTTTTTACTGCTTCCGGAACTTCAAAATCCATATCTGCTACCCACATCGGTAAGACATCTTCAGCTCCATATAGAGATTTCACTAAATCCCATTTTACCGCTCGGGTATTTTTCCGTTCGATTTGTTTATCAAAAGAATGCGTCATTTCTTTCCACTCCTTTTTCATAAGCTATTTCTATCTAATCATAACGTTGGAGGAAAAAAAAGTGTAATGCATTACGAAGTTTGAACCTTGTTCCTTGATAAAATTTTTTCAGCAATCATATTAGGGACTTCTTCTGGTAATAAATGCCCGGCACGCTCGAAGGTTGTTAAAGTAGCTTTCGGTATATACTTAATTAGCTCATAACCAATATGATAAGGGATAATTTCATCATTCTTACCCCAAAAGATCGATACAGGAATATCTATTTCTGACAGTGCTTGTTCAGATAAGTCTCCTTGATGATCGTTGAGTATTTTGATGATACACGGATACATACTATGATTGAGGAATGGTTGCTTATAATGCTCCAGCATCTCATCGGTAATTAAATGATCATGATAAATAGAATGACGGAGCATTTCATATACTCCTTTTCTCTTCAATAGCCGTCGTGCTAAAAATGGCGAAAGCGGGTTATGGCAAATTGCTTTGGCAAATAGTGGCGAATGCTTCATAAAACTGCATGGCGCCAGTAAATATAGCTCGGTAATTTGATTAAGCTGGTGAGCACAACGCAATGCAATCTGACCACCCATTGAATGTCCGACTATTGCAGCAGTCTCAATAAAATGATCTGCCATGATGAATTGTATAGCTTCCACCATGTGATCATACGAAAATAAACAAGATTTTGATTTTTCACTGTTTCCAAAGGGCGGGATATCTATCGTAAGTAATTGAAAGTCATTTTGAATTTTAGGAATAACTTTACGATAGCAGTAGGATGAAGCCAAAAAGCCATGGAGTAAAATGATAGTTGGTTTTGTTGGATTTGCATAGAATTGATAGCTAATAATATGACCTTTGAATGGGATGGTGTTCATCTGTCCTAAGCGCTCCTTCACTTAAGAAAAAAATAAGCAAAGCGATGTATCGCTTTGCTATCCAGGGGGAATACGAGAAAGTCTTACATATTTATATATTTCCCAATTACGTTTATTTTAAACCTGTTTTTTAAAAAAAGAGACAAAAATTGATTATCAACCAATCCTTTGCTATTTTCTACTGATATATGCTAACATTACATAATGTTTACAACATATATCGATGGTATAAATAGATAGAGGAGATGGAACGTATGTCAGATCATTTTCAGGTAGGAGATATAGTAGAAGGTGTCGTCAGTGGTGTACAGCCGTATGGTGCCTTTGTTTCTATTGATGAGAATACACAAGGCTTGGTACACATATCAGAAGTAACTAACGGATTTGTAAAAAACATTTCAGATCATATTAAAGAAGGGGACAAGGTAAAAGTAAAAATCATTGATGTAGATGAGCAGGACAACAAATTTGCACTGTCTATACGTGCTCTTGAATCAAAAGAGAAAATGGAACGTCAGCAAAGTACGATAAGTGATAAAGAAGGAGAGCACGGGTTTAATACATTAAAGGATAAGTTGAAAGAATGGATTAAACAGTCAGAATAAAGTGAAAACCAACAACAAATTAATGATGTTGTTGGTTTATTTATTATACGGTAGGATAGCATAAAATTTTAGCAATGATGAAGCACGACGTAGCGAAAAATGTAGAATAAGAAAAACTTCGGCACTCGCCAATAGACGAGACGAATGCCGAGTTATTCTAATCGGAGAAAGTCTTATTCTTTCTGTATCATCTATCATTTGAATCGAACAAAAAGGAAATGCTAATAATACCTGCAATGCCGACAAGTGTATAAATAATACGGGCAAAGGTGCCTTCCTGACTGCCGCCACCAAAAATTGCGGCGACCAGGTCAAATTGAAACAGTCCTATTAATAACCAATTAATTGCCCCGATTATAACGAGAATTAAGGCAAGTTTTTTCATTAGAGCACTCTCCTTTCTTGTAATAGTTGGAAGTGAAACTTATTTTGTGTACTTTGATTTCAGAATATACAACTTAAGTCTATTCTTATATATAGAAATATTGGTTATTTTCAGAAGTTTTTTGAAAAATCTCATTTTGCATTGCTTGATTTAGGAGACAGGATTCGGTACATTTAAATAGTGAGATAAAATTATTGGAGGTTACAAGAACATGACACATGTACGTTTTGATTATGAGAAAGCTTTGACTTTCTTTGGGGAACATGAACTTGAATATTTGAAAGAGCCTGTAAAGCTAGCACATGAAATGGTACATAACAAAACAGGCGCAGGTAACGACTTTCTAGGATGGGTCAATCTGCCAACTGATTATGATAAGGAAGAGTTTGCACGTATTAAAAAATCAGCAGATAAAATTAAATCTGACTCCGATGTACTGTTAGTGGTTGGTATTGGCGGTTCTTATTTAGGAGCTCGTGCTGCTATCGAAATGTTAAACCATTCCTTTTACAATGAATTAGCTAAAGACCAGCGTGATACGCCACAAGTATTTTTCGTTGGAAATAGCATTAGTGCACCATACATTAATGATCTGTTTGATGTATTAAAAGATAAAGACGTTTCTGTAAATGTTATTTCAAAGAGTGGTACAACTACTGAGCCAGCGATCGCTTTCCGTATTTTCCGTAAGTTCTTAGAAGAGAAATATGGCGTGGAAGAAGCAAGAAAACGTATCTATGCTACTACTGACAAAGCGAAAGGTGCGTTAAAAACGTTAGCAACAGAAGAAGGATATGAGAGCTTTGTTATTCCTGACGATGTAGGTGGACGCTATTCAGTATTAACTGCTGTAGGACTGTTACCAATCGCCGTAAGTGGTGTTGATATTGATAGTATGATGGAAGGTGCTCAAAAAGCACAACAAGAACTTAGCGAAGCAGATTTAGCGAAGAATCCTGCCTATCAATATGCTGCGGTACGAAATATCCTTTACAATAAAGGTAACACGATCGAAATGTTAATCAATTATGAACCATCCTTACAGTATTTCTCAGAGTGGTGGAAGCAGCTTTTCGGTGAAAGTGAAGGGAAAGATTTTAAAGGAATTTATCCTTCTTCAGCAAACTTCTCTACTGATCTGCATTCATTAGGTCAGTATGTGCAAGAGGGACGTCGTGATATTTTTGAAACAGTCCTTCATGTCGAAGAACCGAAATCTAATATTACAATTGAGAAAGAAGAACAAGACCTCGATGGCTTGAACTACTTAGCAGGGGAAACATTAGACTTTGTTAATGAGAAAGCATTCCAAGGTACGTTATTGGCACATACGGATGGACAAGTACCAAACTTGTTAGTTCATTTACCGAAGCTTGATGCTTATACTTTCGGTTATGTTGTCTATTTCTTTGAAAAAGCATGTGCGATCAGTGGTTATTTATTAGGTGTTAATCCATTTGATCAGCCTGGTGTGGAAGCATATAAGAAAAATATGTTTGCTTTATTAGGAAAACCAGGATTTGAAGAAGAAAAAGCAAAATTAGAAAAAAGATTATAAGTTTCAAATGAGGTGGCACTTACCAGCAACGCGTTGGTAGTGCCACTTTTTTATTTTAACAGAAAGTGCAGTCCATTAATCATATTGAACAGGAAATCCAATATAAGCAGTGGTGCTAGGCACTATCGAATGGTTGCTAATCCATGCAGATAGCGATCGATATTATTCCTGTTACATCAGCTCTAGAGCAACATCCTAGCGTAGGCCTATTTTCAGAGCTTTGCTAAGCAGACAACATTAACATCCATATTGGCTATCATTTCATATGCTAGTCATTACAGGAGAAAAGACGATAAAAGTGCGGTGCGTGGAAATCTGTATCATTTAGAAGGAAAGGAACCAAAAGAGGGGAGCAGTCATGAGAGATTTGTATCGTTTATCGAGAAAGGAACCAAAAGTAGGGAGCAATGCATGGAGATTTGTATCGTTTAAAAAGAATGGGTACAGATGTATGGTGTTACCAGGATGGTTTTGTCTCGCTGTAGTGACTCCGCTAACATAATTCTGTTTTAGAGGTAGCTACACTTCTATTTTCTCCATCTAAAGCAATAAATTTCGAAATTATTTAAAGAAAAAGCGGAACAGAACACGAAGGTAGATAGAACTTTCGTGTTCTGTTCCGCTTTTTCTTTGTCTGCAACTTTTTTACTCATTATTGATTTGTGCCAGTAACACTTCGGCATTCTGCAGCATTACTTTGCCTTGTTCAATATAGGCAGACGGAGTAGCGGCATCCTTTTCTTTCGGAGTTTGAAATTGATTGATTGAAGCTTGCATTACTCCGCTTTTTGCAGAAGCGTCAATATCATCCTTGTATCGGTGTGACAATATATACGGATTATCCATTCTTATGACTGCATTGTCATTGTCAATTTCACCATGAATCGAATGAAATGGGATCCGTAAAAAGTGATAGCCACCGTCATTTGCCAGCTTATAATCAAAAAAACCATGATCATAATCCCAAGCTCCGCCTAGCGTATATCCCTCATTTTCTAATATTGTTTTTACTTGCTTATAATAATAGTCCTTACCCTTTATCGTGGAATCTAATTCATACATGTCGAATCCCCCTTTTTTTATAGAGTGTCCTTACCTATGTAAAATATGTAACAAGTTAGGCAAACTTAAAATATAGAGATATCCTTTTTTAAAATCACTGTCCTTCTATAAAAGTGTATGCCTATTGTGAAGCAACTGTATTTATCTTCAAATGAATAATAGTATAAAATATATTCACGATAATGCGCAGCTAATAATGCTTGTTGGCATGATCGGTGGGAATCAGGTAAATTAACTTGTCATCCTTTTTTGTTTGTAAGGAAAAGGATGGATGGAGTATGATCTCTTTTTCGCGAATTAAGCCAATTAACCACTTGCCATCTTTTAATAAATGCTGGGCACAGAAATAAAAATCTTGTTCTGTTAGCGCATCCTCTATTTCTTCTGAACAAAATTGTTGCTCTTCCAATGTTTTGGCTATTATATCGGTGATTTGTACATCTTCTTGAAATAAGGACTGATAAAACAAAGAACTCATAAAATTATTAGAGCGGACTAATACATTTGCTCCTGCACGCATCGCATTAATTCGCTGTATCTCTGTCAAAATTTCAGCAATAATGTGAATCGATGGATTATTGCCTCGTGCTGCGATAATATTAAGAATGGTCTGTCTATCTGCTTCTTGTTCTGTTAATGTAGGATCTGCTGTGATAATTACTGATTTTGCCTCTCGGATATTAGCCTTTTTTAGTGTTTCATCAGAAGTTGGTAGACCGTGAATAAAATGAATACTGTGTTTGTGAAAAGAAAGCTGATCCAAGGTATGATCAATTAAAATCGTATCGGCATTATGCTTATGATCACGAATCATTTGAATTAATTGCTTAGTACGTTCATTCCATCCTATAATGATCGTGTGATGGCTTCCTTTGTAAGAAATTTTGCCATCTGTCAAATTTTTTTCATGTTTAATCGTGCCTGCAGACAAGGTAGCCATATAAAAAGTTACGAAGCCACCACCTGCTAATATCAGCAGGATACCAAGAAACTTACCTAAAAAACTTAAAGGTACATAATCACCATATCCGACAGTTGAGCCAGTTACAAAAGCCCACCAGACACCATCAAATGTAGTTGGAAAATGCTCGGGCTCAATCATATGTATGAGGTAGCCAAAACCAATCATTAATAGCGTGACACTAAGTAAGAGCCGGACGATGACAGGTAAGTGAAAATAAAATTTTATCCATTTATACCAAATCATTTGATCACCTTTTTTACATATAGTGTAAGCAAATTGAGAAACCTTATTCTGAATGGAGGAATAATTTATGGAGAAAGAAAGATTAACGTTTTTACAGGAATTGTTACATACACCATCACCATCTAGTTTAGAAATGCAAATTCAGAAAAAATGGATGGCATATGTAGCTCCGTTTGCTGATGAAATTCGCACAGACCATGCGGGTAATGTGGTTGCAGTCAGAAATGAAGCTGCAGATTTTCACCTGCTATTAGCAGGTCATTGTGATGAAATTGCATTTGTTGTTAACCGGATAGATGAGGATGGCTTTGTATACGTAGACAAAATGGGTGGTATTAATCCTAAGTCTGCAATCGGAATGAAAGTCGAAATCATTGGAGACGAAGCAATTGTTCCAGGAGTGATTGGTGTTAATGCACAACATCATGGCGGTATAAAAGGTGACTTCGATGTAGAGGATTTATTTATTGATTGCGGTGCGATTTCCAAACAGGAAACGAACGTACAAGTCGGTGATCTAGTCGTATATCGTCGACAGTCCGAAGTATTGAAGGATCGCTATATTTCGGGAAGAGGGCTTGATAACCGTACTGGTGCATTTATCGTGGCAGAAGTAATGAGAAGACTAAAAGATGAAAAAATTAATATTGGCATTTATGGAGTCAGTACAGTAAATGAAGAGACGAATATGGGCGGAGCATACTTTGCAGCAGCAGGTTTACAACCAGATGCTGCATTGGCATTGGATGTAACCTTCGCTACGGATTATCCATCTGTTGACAGAAGAAAACATGGTGATATTCGCTTGGATGGTGGTCCGGTATTGGCAAAAGGTGCGCCAATTAATCGCAAATTAAATCAATTATTAGAGAAAACAGCAAAAGATATAGATATGACAGTACAATATGAATTAACACCTCGTCATACAGGAACAGATGCAGATAAGATGCGCTTAACCGGAAAAGGTGTGCCGGTCAGTCTCGTTTCTCTTCCGTTGCGCTACATGCATTCACCTGTCGAAACTGCAAGTCTTCAAGATATTGAAGAGGAAATTACGCTACTTGTGGAATTGATTAAAAATATGACAGGCAAGGAAAGCTTAAACCCACTAGAGGATTAAAAGATTGACAACTTCCTTGAAAAAACATACGATTTAAATATTGTGTCAATAGGGGGACATTATATTGAAATCTGCTCAAACGAGTAATCTCTATCGTTTAATCGTTATTTCGATTATGGGAACCATTTCGGTTTTATTAATTTTATTAAATTTTCCTTTACCATTTCCATTTATCCCAGCTTATTTACGTATTGATTTAAGTGATATTCCGGCTTTAATTGCGGGCGTAATGTTTTCGCCATTGGCAGGGGTTCTAGTTGTTGCGATTAAAAACTTACTGTATGTAATTGTGACAGCTATTTCTGATCCAATTGGCGCCATTGCCAATTTCTTTGCGGGTCTTTTTTATGTTTTGCCAGTTGCATATTTATTTAAAAAGCATCAGACCATGAAAAACGTGCTGATAGGATTAGCGATCGGTACGATAATCATGACAATTGGAATGTCACTGCTCAATTATTTTGCAATAATTCCAGCGTACAGCTTGTTTATGGGATGGGAAGAGATGTCTCAAAGTGTGAAGTTGAGTACTGTATTAATTGGAATTTTACCATTTAATTTGATCAAAGGTATTATTGTAGCAGTGGTGTTTGCAATTATATTTGTTAAGCTTCAGAAATGGATAGAGAAAAACTGATAAAAAAGGAGTCTGTCATAAGGCAGACTCTTTTTTATCATTAACAATCAATTCATAGCTATAAAGTCAAACAGCAGAAGTAAATGGGCCTCGTACTAAAAAAAGAAAGATTGGCTGGAGCAGTATCCGACCACATGAATCTGATTTCCCATAATATGGATTATGCCAAGCTGCTTAGTGGTGATTTTGAAGGGATTCATGTGCTAGGATACCGCTCCGTCCAACCACTCCGCGTCCTGCGGGGCACGGCTGAAGCTAGGCTACTACTCGAGCTACTTCTTTGCTGCCTTGCACTGAGGAAGCCTACATCGAAGCTTTACTAGAAGACACAGGTGCAGACGTTGTGGATCTTCAGCACCTGCCAATCCCACGGGAGTCTACGTGGTTGGCCTACGCTAGGATGTGGACTCTACAACTTTTGTAAGAGATAGCATATTGTTCACTGTATATATAACAGGAATGGAGTGAATAACATAATGCCTAGAACCACTGCTTCTAGCTGTTTCAAATGTTGTAGAACTTCCATTAAGCGTAGAAAATATGCGGAGACTCCCGTGGAATCAGCGCGAGCTGAAGATCAACTTGGTAAAGAAAAGAATTATTTGGCAATACAGTTTTTGTTGACATAATCCATATTATAGGAAGTTGTTTATTAATTAAGTCAATTAGGACCGGGCGAGTTATGCCCGGTTTTTTTAAAGGTTAATAATCCCGAGTGTGCAGCGGGAGATTGCGATTAATTGTTTCTTTTCATCTTCAATTTCTATGTTCCATACCATGCTGGTTTTCCCTAGATGAATGGGTGATGCTTTGGCTGTAAGTATTCCATCTTTTTTTGCTTTTAAATGATTGCAATTAATTTCCATACCAACGACAGCTTGTGTCTTTTCGTCAATATGTTGCATGCCACCAATGCTTGCGGCTGTTTCGGCAAGTGCTACCGATGCACCACCGTGCAGGAAACCCATGGGTTGTTTGACACTGTCTGTTACAGGCATGTCTACTTTCACGAGTTCCTTAGATGTGTGCTTTATATTCATTTGCAATGCTTGCATTAATGTTGTATTGCTCATCTTATACCTCCATTACAAGGGAATTGGAAATAGAATTTGTAAAAGTAAGGACAGACCAATTAATGCACCATAAAACGTATTTGTCTTCGCTGTAGCACCCATTGCCGGCATCATTCCGATATTTGTTGTATTGGCTTGGAAGATCTGAATTGCTTGTCGCGCCTTCGGTATACTTAAATAGCTAATCACACTATAAATTGGCAGCAATCCTGCTATTATAAAAGCGGCTGTTAAAGCATAACTTAACATCATTAAGCTAGATAACAAATAAATCGCTTTTTTTCTGCCAACTAGAATCGCTAAAGTTTTTCTGCCGTTTTCTTTATCGCCATCTAAGTCACGAATGTTATTAGCAAGTAATATACATCCAATCAAGATAGCTATAGGGATCGAAATTACGATAACCTGCCATGAGATGCTTAACGTCTGAATGTAATAGCTGATGCCGATAATGAAGGTTCCCATCAAAAATCCGGAGAAAAGCTCACCAAATGGTGTGTATGCAATTGGTAATGGGCCTCCGGTATATAAATAGCCGATCACCATACAGATAATACCAATTACCGCAATCCACCAGCTCGACACGATACAAATATAAATACCTAATAAAATGGCGATTCCATAAAATGTGAAAGCGAGCCTTTTTACTACAACTGGTTTGATGCCATCTCTTACGATTGTACCACCGATGCCAACTGACTTTTCATTATCAAGCCCTCTGACAAAATCATAATATTCATTAAACATATTAGTAGCAGCTTGTATCAGCATAGATGCAAGCAGCATAGTGAGAAAAGTGACTAAGTGAAAACTGTCGCTCAACACCGCCAGCATTGTACCAACAAATACCGGTATAAACGAAGCTGTGAGCGTGTGCGGTCGTAATAATCTCCACCATATATTAAAGCCGGGCTTTTCGTTTAATTGATTTGCTTCTGACTTAGTTCCCATTGTTTACGTCTCCTTAATAAAATTAACTAACATTATAAGTTTAGTGAATACTTAAATAAGTGTCAAACTATTGTTATAAACAATATTCAGCACCAATTAAATGTTTTTTGTTATACTAAGGAAGGGTATAAAGATTATAGCTCTATTTTACACGTTAGAAAAGTTTAAAATTTTTGCTATAAAGAAGTCGATGAGGAAGATGACGAGTTTTTCTAACGATGATTCTTATCTTTTAAAAAATGTAAAATTGTAATATAATGAATAGCGTTTATGAAAATTGCCCTATTACATTGGAGGGTTATCCATGATTGAGACAAAGGAAATAAATATAGATGGTGTGTTACAAGCAGCACAGAAGCAATCCATCGATAAATCAGCACCAACCTTTGTTAGTGTGACGGAGAAGATCGATAAGATGAACGCGATCGATTTCTTTCAGAGCGGCAAAGTACTTGGGAAGAACAGAATATATTGGTCTAGTTCAGATCAACAAACTATATTTGCAGGAATTGGCGATGCGGTAATTTTGGCTGATTCAAATGCATCATACAATACGATCAAAAATAAATGGAAAAAATGGATGCAAAACAGTAAAATTGTTAATCCATATGATAATACCAGGTCAGGCCCCATCGCTTTTGGAGGTTTTCCTTTTGATTCAGAAGAACCAGCTGAAGAGCTGTGGCGTGGTTTTGACGGAAGCCAGTTCCGAGTACCGACATTCTTGTTAACTATTGATCATAGTGATGTTTATTTAACGACAACTGTACTGGTAGAAGAAGAAAGTCATGTTGATCAATTAGCTGCAGAACTTATTACAGAGAAGCACCAGCTTCTGCATGTCACACACGCTGAGTTCCAAGACAATCAAATTGTTTTAAAACATGAAGTAGATCCCGAAGCATGGAAGACGTTGGTAGAGCGTGCTACTGAAAAAATCGCAGCTAACCAAGTTGATAAAATTGTGTTAGCCCGTGAATTGCAAGTTGAGTTTGATCAACCATGTGATGTAGGACAAGTTCTTTCACAGTTGCAACAAACACAACAACACAGTTATGTATTTGCTTGGGAAAAGGATGGCGTATGTTTTGTTGGAGCAACTCCCGAACGTCTGGTAAAGGTAAACGACCAAAAAGTGTTTTCCGCCTGTATAGCAGGAACAGCACCTCGAGGAAAAACAGTAGAACAGGATTATGAATTCGGTCAGCAATTGCTTTGTGATCAGAAGAATCGCGAAGAACATCAATTTGTTGTTGATATGATAAAACAAGCGGTGCATTCATTAGCTAAATCTGTTCATATACCAGACGAGCCGGTTTTATACCCGTTAAAAAACCTCCAGCATCTTTATACGCCTGTAGAAGCAGAATTAGAAGAAGGGTATACACTATTAGATGCAGTGGAAAAATTACATCCTACTCCAGCGTTATGTGGATTTCCGAGAGAAACAGCACTCGACTTCATCCGCCATTTCGAAAAGCTGGAACGTGGCTGGTATGGAGCGCCTATCGGATGGTTTGATCAGCATTTTAACGGTGAGTTTGCAGTGGCGATCCGGTCTGCGTTGATTAATGAGGAAAAAGCTTCCTTGTTTGCTGGTTGTGGCGTTGTGAAAGATTCTGATCCGGAGATCGAATACCAGGAGACAGCTATTAAATTCACTCCGATGTTGCATGCATTGGGGGAATTAAAATGAACCATGTTGAATCTTTAACGAAATATGTTGGTCATTTTGTTGATCAATTATACCGCAGTGGTGTTGTTAATGTGGTGATATCACCTGGATCTCGTTCAACACCATTATCCTTAAGTTTTGCAGCATATGACCGCTTCAATATCTGGGTGGATATTGATGAGCGCTCTGCAGGTTTCTTCGCATTAGGAATGGCCAAGGAAACGAATAAAGCAGTCGTACTGGTATGTTCCTCCGGTACGGCTGCTGCTAATTATTTTCCAGCTATTATTGAAGCAGCACAAAGCAGGGTGCCTTTAATTGTATTAACTGCTGATCGGCCCCATGAATTACGTGATGTCGGGGCAGCACAAGCAATTGATCAGCTCAAAATGTATGGCGATTATCCGAAGTGGTTCCATGAAATGGCACTACCTGATGCAACACCACAAATGTTGCAATATGCAAGAAATAATGCCGATCGCGCTGTACAGACAGCGGAAAATCAAACCAAAGGTCCTGTGCATTTGAATTTTCCATTCCGTGAACCACTTATTCCGGATTTTGAACTTTCAAATGTCTGGTTCAGTAACAAGCAGCATGATGTTGTTCGCCATTTTCAACCGGAACGAACTTATCTGTCCCAACAGCATCTTGATCAAGTGAATCAGCAGCTTCAATCCAAAAAAAGAGGATTAATTATTTGTGGTCCACATGATCATAAATTATTGGCAGATACTGTTTTAGACTTAGCGGCAGCATGGGGCTTACCAGTCTTAGGCGATCCTCTTTCATTTATTCGAATGTATACGGACAGAGCAGTATTGATAGAAAGCTATGACGGTATTCTGAAAAGCAAAAAAGTCAGGGAATTAATGAAACCGGATTTCATTATTCGTTTTGGTGCCATGCCAGTTTCGAAGCCTGTCTTACAGTTGTTGCAGGAACAAGATATTGATCAAATAATTGTGGAAGAGTCCGTTACTTATCGTAATCCTACTCAGAAGCGAGCAGATTATTTATATGGTCAGCCCGAACATGTTGCGAAGCAGTTAACCGAACTGTCCCTTCATTTCGATCCGCACTGGTTAACAACCTGGCAGCATCTGAATCAGTATGCTACATCCATACTGAAGGAAGAAGCTGATAATCTAACAGAGGGCTTGGCTGTTCGTGGAATTCAGTCGGTCATCCCAGATGAAAGTGTTTTGTTTGTCGGTAATAGTATGCCGATTCGAGATGTCGATTCGTTCTGGTTTGATAATGATAAACAAGTTTTCATTTACGCGAATCGAGGCGCGAACGGTATCGATGGTGTGGTATCTACAGCAATGGGTATGGCTGCATCAGGAAAACGGGTGACTCTCCTGGTTGGTGACATCTCTTTTTTGCACAGTATGAATGGTCTTTTGTTAACAAAGCAATACGACCTCAGTGTCACTGTTGTACTGATCAATAATAAGGGGGCGGCATCTTTTCTTTTCTGCCACAGGCACAACAAAACATCGCTCATTATGAATTACTGTTTGGTACGCCACAACAGTTGGATATGAAAAGAGTTGCCGATTTATATGACTTGGCTTACGAGCACGTTACAGAATATCAGCCATATTTACAGGCTTTGCACAACAGTTATCAGGTTGATGGTGTTTCACTCATTGAAGTACAAACAGATCGCCAGGAAAATGTAAACTGGCATCAAGCGAAATGGCAGCAAATCGAAAAGTATACCTTATCGGTTCTGGAGGATAATAGAGATGTATATTCGTGATTTCTGGTTAGAGTCTTATGGGGAAGGGGAGCCGGTTGTTTTTTTTCATGGGTTTACTGGTTCTGCTCAAACCTGGCAATTTATCCGTGAATTAATACCAGATCGACAGCTGATTTTCGTTGATTTACCTGGGCATGGTAAAACAAATGCAAAAGTTGACAGCCTTGAAGAATGCTGTCATCAATTGCAGAAGGTATTTAGACAATTAAAGGTTGAATTGTTTGATCTTGTCGGTTATTCGATGGGAGGCCGAACAGCTTTGACGTTTGTCAGCTTGTATCCTGATATGATTCGATCACTTTTATTAGAAAGTGCATCGCCCGGCCTTGCCAATGATGTTGAACGAGAGACTCGTTTCCAAAAGGATTTGGAGCTAGCGAGCTTTATTCGCAGTCATTCGCTTGACGAATTTGTAGAAAAGTGGGAGAATATCCCCTTGTTTGTTTCACAAAAGCAGCTACCGGAATCTGTACAACAAATGGTGAGGCTGGAGCGTCTTTCCCATACAAGAGAAGGTTTGGCAATGTCTTTGGAAAGCATGGGAACAGGGAAGATGGCTTCTTGCTGGAAGATGCTTGGTCAGATTGAAATGCCTGTTTTGCTGCTGGCAGGTGAATGGGATAATAAATTTATCAATATTAATCAAGAGATGCTGAAGTTAATGCCAAATAGTGAGTATAAACTCATTGAGCAAGCGGGTCATGCAATTCATGTGGAACAATCGCGAATTTTTGGTACAATAGTAGAAGAGTTTATCAATAAGAGGAGGTCATCAAATGACAGTAGAATGGATAAGTGAACGCACTTATGATGATATTTTATATGAAACTTATAATGGGATTGCAAAGATTACCATTAATCGCCCCGAGGTTCGAAATGCTTTTCGTCCTCATACGGTAAACGAATTAATTGAGGCATTTACATATGCACGTGATGATTCCAATATCGGTGTGATCGTGCTTGCTGGCGCCGGAGATAAAGCATTTTGTTCCGGTGGAGATCAAAAAGTACGCGGTCATGGCGGCTATGTAGGCGATGATGAAGTTCCTCGTCTTAATGTACTGGATCTGCAACGCTTAATTCGCGTTATTCCAAAGCCAGTAGTTGCAATGGTTTCCGGGTATGCAATCGGTGGTGGCCACGTATTGCATGTTGTATGTGATTTAACAATCGCTGCGGATAACGCAATCTTTGGACAGACTGGTCCAAAAGTAGGTAGCTTTGATGCTGGTTATGGTGCGGGGTTACTAGCGCGTATCGTAGGTCATAAGAAGGCACGTGAAATTTGGTACTTATGCCGCCAGTATAATGCACAGGAAGCGCTGGATATGGGACTTGTCAATACGGTTGTACCACTGGACAAGCTAGAACAAGAAACCGTACAGTGGTGTGAAGAGATGTTGGAAAAATCACCAACTGCACTTCGTTTCCTAAAAGCCTCTTTCAATGCTGATACAGATGGCTTGGCAGGTTTGCAACAAATGGGCGGAGACGCGACATTACTTTACTATACAACTGACGAAGCAAAAGAAGGACGAGACGCATTTAAAGAAAAACGTAAGCCAGACTTTAAACAATTCCCTCGTTTCCCATAAGAAGACGAAGACCAATACTGTTGTGTTGGTCTTTTCTTACTAGAGAAGAACATAAATTGCTGGCAGCAAAGCATTCGGCAATTTTGGAAAGTGGTGTTAAAGATGGAACATTGGTTAACAAAGCGGGCCAATCTATCGCCAGAGACGACGGCGGTCGAACTTGATAACGGTGATGCCTTTACTTTTTTACAATTAAAACAGAAAGCAGAGAGGTTCGCGTTACAGCTGGCTAATGTACACCAGCAAGGTCATTTGGCTATTTTGTCAGATAATGTTGCTGATATGATCATTGCGTTCTGGGCTTGTACATATTTGAAAGTTCCGACAGTTTTTCTTAACACGCGACTAACAGTGACAGAATGGCAGCAGCAATGCGATGATGCTGATGTTCAACTCGTTTTATGTGCAGATAGCTATTCATCAGATGCAGAGCAACTACTACAAAGCGTTTACAGCTTTTCACGTATCCATGACTTGACGCAGGCAGATACAACACTTGCTTCTACGATCGATATGGATGCAGTTTGTTCCATGATGTTCACCTCTGGCACGACGGGCAGAGCAAAAGCAGTGATGCAAACTTTTCAAAATCATTGGTCAAGTGCAGTTGCATCTGCTTTGAATTTAGGATTGTTGCCTTCTGACAAATGGTTGATCTGTTTACCACTGTTTCATATTAGTGGTCTTTCAACCTTGTTTAAAAGTGTTATATACGGTATGCCGGTTTATCTTATGGAGCGTTTTGAGGAAGACAAGGTACATCAAGCAATCATGGAGAAACAAGTGACGATTATCTCGGTTGTTGCAGTCACATGCGAGCGTCTGTTACATCGATTAGGAGAGGCGCGTTATCCAGCATCCTTCCGTTGTATGCTATTAGGAGGTGGTCCAGCTCCTAAGCCATTGCTGGAAAGAGCGAAACAACAGCATGTCCCTATTGTGCAATCTTATGGAATGACAGAGACTTGTTCGCAAATCATTACACTTCATGCAGCTGATGCTTTAAGAAAGATCGGTTCGGCAGGTAAGCCACTGTTTACTTCTTCTTTACAGGTTTTGAAGGATGGCAGGGCAACATTATCCAATGAAGTAGGGGAAATTGTTGTGAAAGGTCCTATGGTGACAAATGGCTATTATCAAAGAGAAGAAGCTAATCTGAAAGCATTTCAAGATGGATGGTTGTACACTGGTGATTTAGGTTATTTGGATGAAGAAGGTTTCCTTTTTGTTGTTGATCGGCGCAGCGATTTAATTATTTCGGGAGGGGAAAACATATATCCTGCTGAAATAGAAGACGTTTTGCTTTCGTGTGAAGGTGTGCTTGAAGCTGGTGTTACCGGTATGGAAGATGAAAAATGGGGACAGGTGCCAATCGCTTTTGTGGTACGTACTTCGGAGCAAGTAACAGCAGAATATTTACTTGCTTACTGCCAGGATAAGTTGGCTTCTTTTAAAGTGCCGAAACGTTTAATCTTCCGTTCTCAACTGCCCCGTAACGCTACAGGTAAGCTGCAGCGTTATAAGTTGAAGGATTTTTGATGAGAGGCAGTCTGTATTTTAATGAAAGAGCCTGAGACAAAAGTATTTTTGGTTAAACGAAAGCCGGACGCAACCCGACATGTTTCCAACTAATATTCGTGGTACGTTTGGCTTTTTTATTGTGTAGTATGGATATACTGCGAAGTAACTTATTGCGAAAAAAGTAATCAAGCTGTCTATCAATTTGGCTATTTTGAAATGTATTATATACTAAGCAAAGCTTCGGAAATAGGCTTCGCGTCCTATGGGGCACGGCTTCAGCTAACTTTGCAAAGAAAATTCTTTTCTTTACAAAGTGGATCTTCAGCTCGCGCTGATCCCATGGGAGTCTCCGCATATTTCCTACGCTTTAGGGAAGTGCTACAACGAATGGCAGAGCTAAAAGCAGTGGTGCTAGACATTATAAATCATCAAAATGGTTAATCCGTGCAATATCCTTCTTGTCACATCAGTTGTAAAGCCCCATCCTAGCGAAGGCCAACCACGGAGACTCCCGCGGGAATGTGCAGGTGCTGAAGATCCACAACGTCTGCACCTGTGTCTTCTAGTAAAGCTTCGATGTAGGCTTCCTCGGTGCAAGGCAGCAAAGAAGTAGCTCGAGTAGTAGCCTAGCTTCAGCCGTGCCCCGCAGGACGCGGAGTGGTTGGACGGAGCGGTATCCTAGTACATTATCTATTTCAAAATGATCTCATCGCTAAAGTCTTTTTACTGCGCAGTATGCTTCCACTTCGTAAATTAGGCATAATGCCCACCGATCTTTTTGCTTCTGTCTCTCGTAATGCCTGCTTTCGTATAGCTTGCTGCACGGAGCAGGGAAGTAGAACCGTATTTAGTGCGTATAGCGTCCATCACATAGCCTAGGTCCTTCTTTTTCGGCTCATTATCAAACAAATTCAGTTGCGTTTCTACATCATCATACAAATTGTTTAAGGACACCGATACACGCCTGATTTTACTTTGTTGATCGTAAAATTCATGAAATAATTGCAAGCATACCTGATAAATATCCATTGTCACATTGGTAGGCAGATGAAGAGAACGAGAGCGATGAAAACCGCCTCCATTATCCGCATAACCAACACCTAAATGAATAGTTCTGCCTACTCGTTCATTTGTACGTGCACGTCGGCAAACCTCTTCACACAAATCAAGGATACAGATTAAGGTTTCTTCTGCGCTGTAATCTCTTAATAACGTAATACCATGACCAAAGCCTTTTTGGGTTTCTTTTTTGTAGTAGGAATCATATACAGGACTTAAATCGATGCCCCATGCATGCCAATACAGTTGCTCACCAATGACACCAAACCGTTTCTGCAAGCGATCTAAGCGATAATTGGCAAGCTGTCCTAAATAAATGATCCCCATCTTGTTCAAGTGGACGGTCAACCGTCTGCCAATTCCCCAAATTTTTTCAATTGGTATTGGCCAGAGTAGCCGTTCTACATCCTGATAACGGCATGTAGCAATTCCTGTCTTCTTTGCGTAGATATCCATCACGACTTTGGCCAGGAATTTGTTATCTCCAATTCCAATGGCACAGGTTAATCCCATTGTGTCATAGATTTCATCCATGATCATTTTGGCGATTTGTTGAGCATCTCCATATAAATGCTTCATCCCATCAACAGTGATCCACATTTCGTCAACAGAATAAGGATGAATCGCTTCTTTTGGGACGTATTGATACAGCAGCTTCGTAATTTCTACGGAGACGTTCACATAATCGCCCATTTTAGCTTCGACAACATAGATGTCTGGATCTTCTGGCAATTCAAAGTAACGGCTGACATTTTTGACACCATGCTTTTGTTTTAAAGTGGGAGAAGCAGCCAAAATAATACTGCCCGACCGGTTTTTGTCACCAACTACTGCAAGCATGGCAGTCATGGGATCAAGACCGCGTTTGACACATTCAATGCTTGCGTAAAAAGAACGCATATCAATACATAGTACATCGTGCTTGGGATAGGTAGTATAATCCATCATTCAACACCTCTGCGAACATTCGTTCTATTGAGTAGTATATCCTATTCATTGCAGAAAGAAAAGTGTTAATATGTAGCAATTAATTGATAAAGATTATCAAACTCATTGACTTTGCTATAAAAAGCTACTAAACTAGAGAAAGAGAAATAGTTCGAATTGAATATTTTGAAAATTGTCCCAATCGTGTAAAAAGGGAGAGATTCCAAATGGAAACATTAGTAACGAAAGATTTAACGCTCGGATATGGTGAAGAAATAATTATAGATGACTTAGATATTACAATCCCTAAAGGAGAAATTACGGTCTTTATTGGTGGCAATGGCTGCGGTAAATCGACCTTACTTCGCTCATTAGCAAGGTTACTAAAGCCGAAGCAAGGGGACGTCGTATTAAATGGTGAAGATATTGCGAAGATTCCTACTAAAGAAGTGGCAAAACAAATGGCTATCTTGCCGCAAAGTCCTATCAGCCCGGAAGGATTAACAGTAGAAGACTTAGTCAAACAAGGAAGACATCCATATAAAACAATGTTTAAACGCTGGTCAGAAGAAGATGAGACTGCGGTAAATGAAGCATTGGAATCGACAAACATGCTCGACTTAAAAGATCGTGCCGTTGATTCTTTATCAGGTGGACAGCGTCAGCGTGCCTGGATAGCAATGACACTTGCACAGGGTACAGATACTATCCTGTTGGATGAGCCTACAACATACTTAGATATGACCCACCAGATTGAAATTTTGGATTTGTTATTTGAGTTGAATGAACGCCGGCAAAGCACGATTGTCATGGTGTTACACGATTTAAACCTTGCTTGCCGTTATGCACATCATATTGTTGCGATTAAAGACAAAAACGTATATGCGCAAGGTAAACCGGAGGAAATCATTAACTGTGGATTAGTGCATGATGTATTTCAAATGAAAGCAGATGTCATGTATGATCCAATGTTCGGAACACCTATGTGTATCCCGCACGGACGCGGACGATGTCTGATTAAAGAAGCCGTAGCAGAATCACAACAACAACCAATGCAATCAGTAGGAAATTAATAAAACCCTTGCATTCCATATGGAATGCAGGGGTTTTTAGTGTTACTGAGAATTAGTTCTGTAATATGGATTATGTTTATTAGTGTTGCAACCACTTTGATATAGTGTATGTGCTGGTATCCGCTTCGCGGGGCACGGAGACTATTTCCGGAGCTTTGCTAAGCAGCTCAGCTCCAATATATCCCTGTTATTCGTTGAAATACATTACAGTTGGCATGATTCATATTTAAAGTGATAAAGCTAGTTGGAACCGGATGGATGAAGTCCTGTTTTCCATATGCATGTTTCTGTTGTGATTACATACAATACAGTGGAAGAGGTGAATAATATGGAGAAAAAAACATACTATGTCAATATTGCATCACAAGAAATTTCACAAATTCCATTTGGAAACAATGCATCCTACACCATTCAGGCAACAGATGAACAGGTGTTTTTGTTAAGAGAAAAATTTAATGAATTGCATGAGGATGATTTTGGTACTTTTGTTCGCTCACATATTCCTTATGTTCAATATCATCAGGACCTGGAAAATGATGAATATGATAATGATTTAAAAGATGTTTTTCAAATGTTGTATCAGCTGGCAACACCGGAAACAAAGCAAGCAATGGAAGAGTCTGGCATTGGAATTGAAAAAAATTAATAAATAAGTGAAACAAATACCGTGCCCTGCACGTCTATTTTATAAATAGATGTTTAGTCAAATAGTAAAAAAGGTAAAGATTACTAAGGACGTGAGGAGGGAAAAAATATGAAAAAATTCATCACGATGTTTACAGTTTTAGTCCTTTTTTCATTTGCAGTTGTTACCATGAGTCAGACAAGCACGGAAAAAACATATGCTGAGGAAAATCAGGTGAATACCGAAGAAGTAACAGGTGAAAAGCAAAATGTTAGCAACGAACAAAAAGAAATATCACACGACAAAATTGTGGCATTGACAGATAAATTTATGGAATTATTAGTACAGGATATTGACGATCAATACAAAGTGATAAATTATCAGACGAAAGAAGAATTAATGAAAGCATTTGAACCATATGTTACAAAAGAAGCGGTACAGCCTTACATTGATTACTACTATGAGGAAGAGAAGAATGGTTTATATATAGTGCCGACGGAGACACCGCCATGGTTTGACAAATCAAACGATTATGAAAAACAGACAAAGGATAATCAAGTAATTGTCACACAACAAAATCAAAATGCATTATATGGTGAATACACCATTTCCCTTACATTTGAGAAAATAAATGATCAATGGAAGATAGTAAACATTAGC
Source organism: Gracilibacillus salinarum (assembly GCF_022919575.1). Lineage (NCBI taxonomy): Bacteria > Bacillati > Bacillota > Bacilli > Caryophanales > Bacillaceae > Gracilibacillus > Gracilibacillus salinarum. The sequence goes on from NZ_CP095071.1 coordinate 28,212, forward strand.
AATCAGTAACGATAAAAGGTAGTATAGAACTATGAAAACTTTTTATGACTACTATAATAATAAAGTGCAGTTGTCTTTTGATAATCACCCGTTTGATCCCGAACCAAGACATGTATGGGTGATATGCAGGTTTGAAGAAAAGTGGCTGCTAACCAAACATAAAAACCGCGGCTTAGAATTCCCGGGTGGTAAAGTCGAAAAGAATGAAACACCGGAAGAGGCAGCAATAAGAGAAGTATGGGAGGAAACAGGAGGAGAAGTTGCCCACATTGAGTATATCGGACAATATTATGTATCAGGAAAGAGAGAGCAATTAGCTAAAAATATTTATTTTGCAACTGTGAAAGCATTGCAGAAACAGGATAACTACTTTGAGACAGAAGGTCCTGTATTGCTTGAACAACTTCCTGCAACAATCAAAACAGATGAAATGTACAGTTTTATTATGAAGGATGACGTTTTGTCACATAGCATCCAACATGTACAACAGATGCTTGAAAACGCCTAGTTTAACTGTAAGGTGATTTGATTGACTGCAATAAGAAAATCGATGTACGCTAATACTTAGATAATAAGAAACTCTAGACTTAAGCAGTCTAGAGTTCTTTATTAGATAAATACCAAGTAATTGCATAGGGATAATAAGTTAAAATTTGATTCGTGCAATTTTGTGAAAAAAGTTGTATGATGGAATATGTAGTATTTTTTTGAAAACAACCACAAATTAAGATAGACTTTTAAATAAAATTACAGGATAATGAAAGTCTTGGTGTTAACTAAGAGGGAGGAAAAAAGAAATATGGCGAAAAACAGACGCTTGTTTACATCAGAATCTGTCACAGAAGGACACCCTGATAAAATTTGTGATCAGATCTCCGATGCGATTTTAGATGAAATATTATCGAAGGACCCAAATGCAAGGGTTGCTTGTGAAACAACGGTAACAACCGGTCTTGTACTTGTATCCGGTGAGATTACTACTTCTACTTATGTGGACATTCCAAAAATTGTGCGTAATACGATTAAAGAAATCGGATATACGCGTGCTAAATATGGCTTTGATGCCGAAACATGCGGTGTTTTAACTGCAATTGATGAGCAATCAGCAGATATTGCTGGTGGAGTCGATCAAGCGCTTGAAGCAAGAGAAGGTCAAATGACGGATGATGAAATCGAAGCAATTGGTGCTGGTGACCAAGGGCTAATGTTTGGTTATGCAAATAATGAAACACCTGAATTAATGCCATTACCAATTAGCTTGGCACACCGTTTAGCGAAGCAATTGTCAGATGTGCGTAAAGACAACACCTTAGCTTATCTACGTCCTGATGGCAAAACACAAGTAACTGTTGAATATGATGAAAATGATAAACCACAACGAATTGATACAATCGTTATTTCTACCCAACATCATCAGGATATAACATTAGAACAAATTCAAAAAGACTTAAAAGAATTTGTTATCAACCCAGTTGTTCCTGCTGATTTATTGGATGAAAATACAAAATATTTCATTAACCCAACTGGACGATTTGTAATTGGTGGTCCACAAGGTGATGCAGGCTTAACTGGTAGAAAAATTATTGTCGATACTTATGGCGGCTATGCTCGTCACGGTGGCGGTGCTTTCAGTGGTAAAGATGCAACAAAAGTAGACCGTTCAGCAGCATATGCTGCTCGCTATGTTGCAAAAAATATCGTTGCTGCAGGACTTGCAGAATCATGTGAAGTACAACTTGCTTATGCGATCGGTGTAGCACAGCCAGTCTCTATTTCGATCAATACATTTGGGACAGGTCAGTATACAGAAGAGGAATTAGTTGCAGCAGTTCGTGACAACTTTGATCTTCGTCCGGCCGGTATTATTAAAATGTTAGATCTAAGACAACCTATATATCGTAAAACAGCTGCATACGGACATTTCGGTCGTACAGATGAAGCATTTCCATGGGAAAAAACAGATAAATCAGATCAACTAAAACGCTTTTTAGCTGAAGTATAAATTGTAAAAAAAACCAAGTGCACCTCTTAGCACTTGGTTTTTTGGATGAAGTAAGAAAGTAGTAAATGTTAAGTTTTCGTCCTGCTTTCTAACAGAACAGCCAAGTCCACGCGGGCACAGAAGCAAGGCAACTACATGCATCGCAAAATGGTCATTTTGATATAGATTATCTGCTTAGCAAAGCTCCGGAAATAGGCCCCGCGTCCTGTGCGCACGGCTTCAGCTAGGCTACTACTTGAATTACTTCCTTGCTACCTTGTGCCGAGGAAGCTCACTTCGAAGCGATACTTGCAGACGCAGGCACAAACTAATTGGATCTTCAGCTCGCGCTGATTTCACGGGAGTCTCCGCCTATTTCCTGCGCTTTAGGGAAGTGCTACAACTTATGGAACAGCAAAAAGCAGTGGTTCTAGGCATAATGTTAATCACTCAGTTCCTGTTATATATACAGTGATCAACATGCTAGCTCTTACAAATGGTGTAGATTCCACATCCTAGCGTAGGCCAACCACGTAGACTCCCGCGGGATTATGCAGGTGCTGAAGATCCACTTTGTGAAGTGCTCTTCTTCACAAAGTTAGCTTCAGCCGTGCCCCGCAGGACGCGGAGTGGTTGGCCGAAGCGGTATCCCAGCATATTAATTATCTCAAAATGGATGCTTGGCTAGCGATGGCTAGTTGACATAATCCATATTATAGGAAGTTGTTTATTGATATACATCAATTAGAACCGGCGAGATATGTCCAGTTTTTCATATGTGTGATGTTCGGATCAATTGGAATGCTTGGCTATTAGCAGTTGCTGACACATCTGGTTTGACAGTTATCCGGGATAGTTGGTAGGCGCATGAAGGTTATGATGAAAACTTTAGGGAAAGTGGATGCAAAAGGATGTCAAATGCAAGAAGATAGAGAGCTTCAGGCGAAAGAAGTAGCAAGAGAACGCCCAACGCATGAAGAAGAGCAATCTTCAAGCGAACTTGACAAACATCACCAAACATTATCTGTCAGTACATAGAAAAAGCCTGAAGCTAACAAGCATCAGGCCTTCTTTTTTATGCATAAAAAGAGCACTTCAGGCGAATAGCAGTAATGAATCTCACGGTAAAACAGAAGATTTTGAGATGATTTATATGCTGAGTAAATCTCTTGAAAATTGCTCTGTGTCTGTGGTGCAATAATTCAGCTAGCTCCTATTTAAACAACTTCTTTGCTAGCTTGTGCCGGAGAAGATCACTTTAATGCGATACTTGTAGACTCAGTCACCACCAGAATAAGTGTAATCCTTTAAGTTAAACGATTGTGAAAAAAGTATAATCCTCATCAATATCCATAAAAAACTGTAACATCCTTCGCGGCAAATACGTCAAAAATATAGATTTATATTAAAACGGGAAGAGGGATAGCAGATGTGCGGATTTATTGGACTGTTAAAAGCAACGCCTAATTGGTTGGATACTGGGGAAATAGATGCATTTCATGATCGTAATAACAGAATGTATCATAGGGGACCTGATGATGAAGGTTATTACGAAGACGAACATATCATGTTTGGATTCAGAAGGCTCAGTATTCTTGATCTAGAAAGCGGTCGGCAGCCGTTTACTTATGAGAATAGCAAGTATGCAATGATTTTTAATGGAGAAATTTATAATTATATGGAATTAAGAGAGGCGTTACAGGGAAAAGGTGTGACCTTTACAACATATTCAGACACTGAAGTCATTTTGGCGATGTTTGCCGATCAAGGAGTAGACGCTTTCATTGAATTACGGGGTATGTTTTCTTTTGTAATCTGGGATAAGGAGGAAAAGTGTCTATATGGTGCTAGGGACATATTCGGAATCAAGCCTTTTTATTATAAAGAAGAGGAAGAAGGTATTTATTTTGCTTCGGAACAAAAAAGTTTGTTAGAAGAATCAGTATCGATAGATGCAAAAGCATTACAACATTATTTAACATTTCAATATGTACCCGAGCCTTTGTCTATGAACGCGTCCATTCAAAAATTAGAGCCTGGTTGCTATTTTGTGAAACAGTACAATCAGCCAATTGCAGTACAACGCTACTTTGTGCCGACATTTGCTGTGAAGCAAACAGATGGAACAGAACTGGTGGAACGTGTGAGGGACGCAATGGATCAATCGGTTCGTATGCACTTGAGAAGTGATGTTCCGGTTGGTGCGTTTTTGTCTGGCGGAATCGATTCTTCATTTATTGTTGCAATAGCGAAAAAATATCATCCAAACATTAAAACGTTTTCGGTCGGATTTGAACAGCATGGCTATTCTGAAATAGACGTAGCTGCCAAAACTGCGAAAGAATTAGGTCTGGAACATTATAGTAAAATTATTTCGGCAGAAGAGTATCTTGCAAAACTGCCTAAAATTATGTGGCATATGGACGATCCGTTAGCAGATCCAGCCTGTGTTCCATTATACTTTGTTGCAAGAGAAGCGAAGCGTCATGTTACAGTTGTCCTATCAGGAGAAGGAGCGGATGAGCTGTTTGGTGGATACAATATTTACCGCGAATCAGAATCATTACGGGTATTTAATGCAATACCGTATAAAGCAAAGAAATGGTTGGCGAGAGCAGCAGAAATCATTCCAGAAGGAGTTAAGGGCAGGAGCTTTTTGCTTAGAGGGACGACGCCACTGAGAGATAGATATATTGGTAATGCTAAAATGTTTGATGAACTAGAAAAGAAGCGTTTGATGAAGGCTTATAATGAACAGCATAAGTATCAAACAGTGACAGATGCTCTCTATGATCAAATACAATTAGAGCATCCCGTTCAACAAATGCAATATATCGACATGCATACGTGGCTAAGAGGAGATATCCTGCTGAAAGCAGACAAAATGACGATGGCAAACTCTCTAGAGTTGCGGGTGCCTTTTTTAGATAAAGAAATATTTGAAGTTGCTAAAGGAATACCAGTGGAACAAAAAATAGCAAATGGCACAACCAAACATATTTTACGATTGGCTGCGAAAGGAATTGTTCCAGATCATGTACTGGATCGTAAGAAATTAGGATTTCCAGTTCCCATCCGCCAATGGTTAAAGCATGAGTGGTATGATTGGGCAAAACAATTAATTATTGCCAGTGATACGGAGCAATTTTTCCATAAAGATGTACTGCTCCAACTCCTTGAGAATCACAGAGATAATAATCAGGATAATAGTCGAAAATTATGGACGGTCCTTATGTTTATGCTCTGGCATCAGATTTTTGTCGAGCAGAGATATGATATTGCACAACTTCAGGCAGAAGATAAAACAGAAAGCAAACTTGTTTATGCGTAAAGGACAAGTTTGCTTTCTTTACAGGAAATCTCATGATTCGTGCTTATATACTTGCCCTTTATCCACATAATCCTGTTGAATCCGTTTCATTTCTTCGATATCTTCTTCTGTCAGTTCACGGATGACCTTAGCAGGCCTGCCGAAAGCAAGTGTGCCAGGTGGAATGGATTTTCCTGGAGGTAATAAACTGCCGGCGCCGATAAAAGCACCTTCTCCAACTTCTGCTCCATCTAAAATAATAGAGCCCATGCCAATGAGTGCATGTTTTCGAATGACTGCAGAGTGCAAGGTAACCTGATGACCAACCGTGACGTAATCTTCTACTATTAACGGTAGGTCAGGGCTCTGGTGCAGAAGAGATAAATCTTGTATATTCGAGTAATTTCCGATTTTGACAGGAGCAACATCTCCGCGAATCACGGTTTTAAACCAGATACTACTGTATTTACCAATTTCTACATCACCGGTAATTACGCTATCCGGTGCGATATATGCCGTTTGATCAATGGAAGGTGTTTTTCCTTTATACGAATAGATCATTATGTTAACCTCCTATTATATTCTTAAATATATGATATCATATATTTAAGAATGCTATAACAGTAAAGTGAGGGGAAGAAGTTGTCCGTAACCATCCCAACAAACGCACCGATATTAATGAAAAATGTATATCAAAAAATTTTTCCACAAGTAAGTCGAGAACTGAAATATTGGAAACAGCGAGCAAGCAACATTCCAAATCCTGAACTTCGCACACAAGCGTTGGCAAGTATTGATGACAAGAAATTTCATTGTCAAGGTGGTGGCGTGTACAGTCTGCTTGCTGGTGATAAATGGCAGGATGCGGTGCAATTTATTGTAGCTTATCAAACCATCAGTGATTATTTAGATAATTTATGTGACAGAAGTACATCACTTGATCCTGAAGATTTCCGGATGCTACATCTGTCCATGGAGGATGCGTTATCTCCTGAAAATGATGTGAAAGAGTACTATCAATTCCGAGATGAACGAGATGATGGTGACTATTTAAAAGACCTAGTCAGGACATGTCAGAATGTGTTATGCAACATTCCTAACTATATATTATTTCAAAGACAAATGATTCAATTAGAGTCACTGTATAGTGATCTGCAGGTGCATAAACATGTAGAGCATGATGAACGCATCCCAAGGTTGGAAACATGGTTTCAACAGCATCAAAACAGGTGGCCGATGTTAAGCTGGTATGAGTTTTCCGCGTGCACTGGCTCAACGTTAGGAATATTTTGTATGGTTTCTTATGGATTAAGCAACCAGATGACCGATGAATTAGCGAAACAAATATTTGACAGTTATTTTCCTTTTTTACAGGGATTACATATTATGCTTGATTACTTTATCGATCAGGAAGAAGACAAAGAAGAAGGCGATTTAAACTTCTGTAATTACTACGCAGATGAAGCGGAATTAGAGAAGCGTTTAGTTTATTTTGTGGAACAGACGAATAAGCATGTTCAAGAACTGCCAGATCGCTCTTTTCATGAAATGGTTCAGCATGGTCTGGTTGGACTTTATCTTGCAGATCCGAAAGTGAAAAAAATGAAACAATTCGAAGCAATCGTCAAACGTTTAATCAAAACCAGCGGACGTAAATCACAATTTTTCCATTGGAATATCAGAGTGTATAATCGACTGGCTGGCAGATATTAAAAGGCACGTTGTGTGAATACTAGAAAATAACGATGGTATTGTTCACTACGAAGTATAAGCTGTGAGACTATTCTGACATGCATGATGTGCTAAAATACTGGTCCATAAAAAAAGCCGAACATAGTACGGGCTGTCATCAATTGACACTCGTGGATGTTCGGCTTTTTATTTGTCTTTTTTATCGCGGCGCTATCCGTCCGTAATACCCCCACTTACTTTATTTCATGAATCGCTTCATCCATTTAATTCCATTTTTGATGTGTGGATATCGTAAGGGAACATCAAAGGCGGTTGTTTGTTTCAGGACACTTTTTTGATGCGAAAAGGTCAGGAAGCTATCCTTGCCATGGTATGCACCAGTACCACTGGTTCCAACACCACCAAATGGCAGGTAAGGCGTTGCGAGATGGTACATGGTATCATTAATACATCCGCCACCAAAAGAAACTTTGTCGATGATTGCTTCAGCCAATGCATCGTTTTCTGAGAAGAAATAGAATGCAAGTGGATTAGGGTGCTGCTGTATTCCAGTTACCACTTCATCCAATTGCTGATACGACAGGATTGGTAATACAGGACCGAAAATTTCATCCTGCATTATCTCGTCCTCCCAGGTAATATCAGTAAGCAGCGTCGGCTCGATCTTAAGATGATTGCGATCTGTCTTTCCGCCTAGAATAGTTGTACCATTTGGCAGGAAGGAGGCTAACCGATCAAAATGTTTCTCATGCACTATCCGTACAAAATCATCATTATGGAGAGGGTGCTCCCCATACATTAACTGAATTTGATGTTTTAATTCAGAAAGGAACGACTGTCTAATGTCTTCATGGACATAAAGATAGTCTGGAGCGACACAAGTTTGGCCGGCATTCGTGAATTTCCCCCATGCGATTCGTTTGGCAGCAATTTCTAAGTTAGCATCGTGATGAACAACCGCTGGACTTTTTCCGCCTAACTCTAATGTAACTGGAGTAAGGTGCTTCGCGGCTTGTTCCATGACCTTACGTCCAACTGGAACACTTCCTGTAAAGAAAATATAGTCAAAATCTTCGTCAAGGAGCTCCTGGCTTGTCTCCACAGCACCTTCGACAACTGTCACAAATGAAGAAGGGTAAATCTCATCCATTAAATCCTTAATGATGGCAGAAGTTTCAGGCGTATATTCCGATGGTTTAATGACGGCGCAATTACCAGCTGCTATCGCACCAATTAAAGGGGCTAATGCTAATTGGAAAGGATAATTCCAAGGTGCTATAATAAGGGCAACCCCATATGGCTGTTGATAAATATAACTTTTTGAACCAGTGTGTGTCATCGCAGTTTTGACTTTTTGACGTTTCGTCCAATTTGGTAATTCACTAATGACATGATCAATCTCACTGTATAAAAATCCAATTTCGGTCATAAATGCTTCAGAGCGTGATTTGTTTAAGTCTTTTTTTACCGCATCTAAAATAGCATCTTCATATTGCTGAATACCTGCTTTTAACTTCTTTAAGGCTTGTAATCGAAAAAATAATTCTTTTGTCTGATTGGTTTCGAAAAAAGCGCGTTGCTCGTTAAGAATTGTCCGAGCGCTACTCATGTTATCACTCCAATTCTGTATGTTTCTAAAAGCATATCATGACAACAAAGGAATTCCAATGAATTAGATTAGCTTTTCGATGGCAACAATAAATGGTGGTTGATTAACCTGATTGATAAATTGATACTGTAATACTTGATAGTGCTTTTGATTCAGTTCTTGACAAAAATGCAGAACATTATCTTTTTCTTCCGCACCGCCAGGATGTCCATGGTAAATAACGAGAATAATTCTTCCTCCTTTTTTTAATAAAGCGGAAATCTCGCGAATGGCTTCTATCGTCGTATCAGAAGTGGTCACGATACTGTGATCTCCTTTCGGCAGATAGCCCAAGTTAAAAATCGCACCTGCTACCGCTGTGTCATGTACATACTTCTGAACATGCTCATGCCCGTCCAAAATGAGATCAACATTCTTGATGTTCTGTTGTTCAAGCATCTCCCTAGAACGAGTGATAGCTTGCTGCTGGATATCAAAGGCGAATACCCGCCCATTTTCAGCAACCAATTTGCTTAACAGTAACGCATCATTTCCATTTCCGCATGTTGCATCAATCGCAACATCACCAGGCTTTATCACTTCCTGTAATAATTGGTGGGAATAAGGGATAATTGCTTTCATTTGTCATAACTCCTCTATGCATGTGATTCGATTTCGATAATATTTTAGCAAACTCAAATGGAAAAGTGTATGATTTTTGTATATTATCCCACACTATAGATGAGGTGATAACAATGGCGACTAGAGATTCCGTTGAAAATTTGCTCATTGAAGGGCAACATATTATACAGCAAGCAGAAGAACAGTTAGATATGTCTAATCGCAGCCAGTTTATGATGAATGAAGACTATACCAATGCCCATCTAGAACTAGAAAAATTATCTCAAAGCATTGATCGAGTCATGAAAAGTGCCAATTCACAGCAACGAGATCAACTTCACCGTTTTCAATTAGTGGTCAATGAAAAATTAAATGATATGATCCTTGATCAGATAGATGTCACAAAGTATGAATGACGTTAACTACCTCCGTTGTGGGGTAGTTTTTTTATGCATATGGCGAGAAAATTTTGGTGATAAAGCACTCACTATAAGACAAAGCGAAGGCCTATTAAGCAAAGAAAGTATAGAGTTACCTTATTTAAACCGAATTTTAAAAACTTTGTTTAATAATACGGATTATGTAAAGTAGAAATGTATTGCAATGTGGTATTTTGCCATGTTCAAGTGACAAGAAATTCTTTTTCATGGTTAAAAAAATGAAACCTTCTCTCAGACAAATTCGTAAAGAATGACAGGACAACAAGGGGGAATGTATATGATGGGTGTATTAATCGCATCGTTAATCGCGATGATCGGATATGTTATCGGACTTATACTAACAGTCAGTATTTCCAAGAGCAATGCATCACGTATTATGAAACATGGAATGATCTTGTTTATCACGGGTTATTTCTTAACAGCTATAGTGTTTTATTTCATCATGCCTGCTATTACCGTACCGAATATGCTGGCAGCGAACTTGATCATAGCAGCGGTATTGTTGCCGTTATTTTTGTATGTGATCCGACCAGGTGAAAAGCAAGAAACAAGAGTAGTGAGACCGATCTTTTTCTTTTTTACGATTGGCTTAATCGCAATGATCGTTGTGATTATTGCAGGATTTACCACATTGGATGAAGCGCATCAAACGATAACGGTCAGCGAAGAAGAGCAGGCAAAACCGCTATCGAAGGATGAGACACCGATAACTGTAGCGCCGGAATTTGCGCGAAACAAAATTCAGAAGGCGATGAGTGTCGTGCCCAATCCGCAGTTTTATGATCTAGGTAAATTACAAGTACAAAAAATAGAGAATGATGTAGTGTATGTTGCACCAGTAGAATTTTCGGATTTTTGGAAGTACTTAAGAGGAAAAGAGACAGCAGGTTATTTTACGATTTCAGCGACGAATGTTAATGCGCAGCCATCCTTTCATGAGGATAGTATGCAATATACAAATTCCAGTTATTTTCAAAAATATGTCGGTCGTGTCATCTACAATCAATATCCACAATATATTCAAAGTGGCGAAGCGCAACTGGAAGTAGATGAAGATGGGAAGCCGTGGTATGTACAAACGGTATATCGACCAATGTCGATAACGAATAAACCGAACCTGGAACAGCTGAAAGTGGTAGTAATCGATCCGGATTCTGGTGATATGCAAATGATGGATACTGCGGATGCACCCGAATTTATAGAAGGTTCAGTCAGCTCAGAAATGGCTTCGTTAGAAAATAACTATTTCGGTAAATATATTCATGGATGGCTAAATAGTGTGTTTGGCAAAAAAGATGTAAAAATTCCAAATGCATCCGGTTCTGAATCTGAAGTAACCCCTATTTTTGATGAGAATGGCCAGATGTTCTATTTCACTGATTTAACGTCTCCGAAAGAAAATATTGACTCTGCGCTCGGTTACACATTGATTGATGCGCGTAGTGGCGAATTAACGTATTATGGCGGTGAGATGAATAATGGTATTATGGATAGTGAAGGGGCAAAACAGATTGTCAACAAAGAGTATCCTGAGAAAAAATGGGAAGGATATATGCCTGTTTTATATAATGTAGATGGGAATCCGACATGGATTGTAAATGTATTAGATCCGAATGGGTTGCATAAACAATACGCTTATATAAAAGCGAATGATTCTGATTTTGTTGTATTTGGTGACACAGCAAAAGAAACTTTGGATGCGTATCGCATGGCATTGTTGCAGGCGCCTGGTAATGTCGGATCAACTGGTGATGTCGAGACAGAATCAGTATCTGGAGAAGTGAACCGTGTGCTTGTCACATCCACCGACCAAGGGCAGGTCGTCCAATTCTTATTGACAGACAACCGAACCATTTATTCTGTGAATGCCAGTAAAGCTCCGATGGCCATTTTCCTGAAACAAGGAGATCGTATTAACGCTGAAGTACGAGTACTTGATAACGGAACGGCTACCGTGGAAGAGTTGACTATAGATGGTTTATCACAATAATAGGTAAAAGCCTGGGGGCAACCCCAGGCTTTTCTACTTTTTAAAAGATAGGTTTTCTTTTTCTAAAGCTGCTTTCAATATTTTGATGGCAGCTGGTCCCATGCCGTGTAATTGCTTTATCTCTTTTTCTGTAAAACATGATAATTGTTGTAGATTCTCAATTTGTTTACTCTCCAATGCGCGTCTTGCTGGTGCTGACACTTGAGATAAAATGCCATTCGTCGGTTTACGTTCTGCTTCACAAATAGGACATGTAGGACAATCACTGCTTTTATAAAAGTGATGTCCCTTTTCACATGTTTTGTGATTTCTTTCTGTTGTTGCCATGCTCATTCGCCTCCAGAAATGTTATAGTGCATTGCCTGCTTTTTTCAACCTTCGATGAATTTCATAGGTTGCCCATGCGCAAAATATTGCTGTAATGGCAATGAAGAAATAGCCTGCCTGCATACCGATCTGGTTACTCTCTTTTAGAGTAGCACCGAAAGATAATTGCGTGACTCCTTCAATAATATAACCAATTAATAAATTCGTTATCACACCACCGATACCTACCATTACAACAGTAAAAGTAATGGCAGAATCGGTTCCTTTCGTGTATTTCTTAGCAAGAAGTGCCATCATGGTTGGGTATATCGGTCCAACACCGAATCCAGCGATAGCGAATAAAATCGCTGTCGAACTACCTGCAAAGATTGGAATGAGACTGAATACCCCGGCGAAGATGGAGAACACAATAATCGATCGAGCGTAACCAAATTTATCTGTAACGGGTCCTAGTAGTAAACGTGCCAACATAAATGAAAAGAAAAAGATAGAAAGCATACTAGACGCGGAAGATATGCTCCAGTTATCCACTTTCACTAAGTAGTTGACTAACCAGGCTGCAATACCTAACTCTGTCGTAACCCCCATAGTTAAAGCAAAGACGATCAGCCATGCGATTGGGTCTTTCATTAATTTTTTGAAAGAGGTTCGGTCTTCCATCTCCTCCGTTTCTTCCTCAGGAAATTTGCTCAAGATTACGGGTAGGATTGGCAATACCGAAAGTGCTAACATAATCATATACATACCACGCCAGCCTAGTTCTGTTGCGTTCCATTCCCATCCCATCATTTGAGCCGCTATGATTGGCGCTACGGTCGAACCCAGGCCATAAAAGAAATGAGACAAATTCAGCATAGTGCCTGTGTTTTTTGTGAACAAACGAGCGGCAATAATCGCCAAACCTATTTCGAGCATCCCATTCCCTATATAAAGCAAAAAATATGCTCCGACTAACGAGGTAAAGTTAGTGGAGTAAAAGATACAAATGCCGGAAATTGCCATTAATAAAAAGGTTAAGATACTTGTTGTTTTAGCGCCGATTTTGGCAATTAACCAAGAAGAGTACGTGCATGCGAGTAAAAAGCCAAAAGAGTTAATCGCTAACAATAAACCTAGAGTGCCGTCACTAAGTACTAGTTCGTTTTGCATTTCTGGTAATGCTGGACCTTTAATATTTTCAGAGACACCAAATATTAGATATCCTCCAAAAATAACGAATAGCAGCATATAGTAATTCGTTTTCGTTTTAAATGACATGTGTATAAAAACTCCTTATGTAAGCGTTCCTTTTCATCATATAATATTATTTTGATTTTGTAACCTGCTTTCTAAATAATTTGTACTTATTTAGAGATAAGCAATTACAGAGAAAGATGGTATACTAATTGCTTTGTTATCGAATGTAACTGAGTTTTTTCATAAGCGAGCCCAGCTGAAACCGTGCCTATTTCCGGAGCTTTGCTAAGCAATGAAATCTATCAAAATGACCACAAAATCAGACAGTTCTACTTAACATAATCTATATTCTAGGTAGTTGTCTATTAGTTTGTTAGTTAGGATCGGGTGAACTTTCCCAGTTTTCTTAGAATTGCTTTACTCGCTGGTGTGCAAAATATGTTATGATATTTTTATACACGATATAGGGCGTTTAGGTGCGAAAAGCAGGAGGAAAATGATGATCGATTTTACGAAAAGGCAAAAAGAAATAATGACTATTTTATCAAAACATGAACCGATCACAGCAGAGCAAATTGCAGAAATGCTAGGCGTCAGCAAAGGTACACTTCGTTCTGATTTGGCCGTATTAGTGATGACGGGACAAATCGAAGCTAAACCAAAAGTAGGTTATTATTTATCTAAGAATATGCAAAAACAAAAACAGCAGGATATTTGGAATCAAACGTTTGTTAAAGACATCCAAGGGGTAGCGATTACTGTTAAAGGAACGACAACAGTCAATGATGCAGTAATTAGTCTGTTTCTTGAGGATGTTGGAACATTAATAGTGGTCAATGAACATAATGAGTTAGAGGGCATTGTATCGCGAAAAGATTTGCTGAAAGTGACCTTAGGAAACGCACAGGCAACATCCATGCCTGTTCAGCTTGTGATGACCAAACAGCCGAAGATCTATACAATCGAAGCAGAGAAAACAGTGTTCGAAGCGGCTCAAATGATGGTCTATTATGAAGTGGATAGTTTACCTGTCGTTAAACCGGTGGAGAATAGCCAGGCATTAAAAGTAATTGGCCGCATTACCAAAACCAATATAGTCAAAGCATTAATTGAGATGGGATCAGAAGCATAAGGCAAGGGGGGAGTCTTCAAAATGACAACTAATCATTCTGTTGTTTATATATGTTCGGATGCCGTGGGAGAAACCGCTGAAGCAGTGGTCAGGGCAACAGTTAGACAATTCACACAAAGCAAGGTGGACATGAAAAGGTACAGTCATATCCAGACGGAAGAAGAAATTGAAGCGATTATCCAGGAAGTTCGTGAGAAGAACAGTTTCATAGCGTATACGCTTGTTCAGCCAGAATTACGAGCAAAAATGCAACAGGAGGCCATTCGTTACGATATTAGAGCGGTTGATGTGATGGGGCCAATGATGCAAGCATATATTGATACGTTCAACGATAATCCAAAACCAGAGCCAGGTCAACGGCAAGTTTTAGATGAAGAATATTTTAAACGGATAGAGGCTGTCGAGTTCGCTGTAAAATATGATGACGGCAAGGATGTAAAAGGGCTTTTATCAGCAGATGTCGTGTTGATCGGAGTTTCGAGAACTTCGAAAACACCACTTAGTATTTTTCTGGCACACAAAGGGATTAAGACTGCAAACCTTCCGATATTACCTGACATGGAAGCGCCAGAAGAATTATTCAAACCAGCTGACAGAATGATCATTGGCTTAACCATCGATCCAGGACACTTGTTAAAAATCAGAACGGAACGATTAAAAACGTTAGGCTTACCAGCACAGTCGAAATATGCATCCATGGATCAAATAAAACGAGAATTAAAAACAGCCAATGCATTAATGGATCGTCTTGGTTGCCCGGTCATTAATGTATCAGATAAATCCATTGAAGAAACAGCCGGGGTTATTATTGAACTTAGGTCAGAACAGCAATGAGAATGTAAAAAAACAGTCCGTCATGGGGCTGTTTTTTTATTTAGTTGAGAAAGCATAAAAATGCAGTTACAGCAGTAATCGCATTGAACATGTAGTTGAGTTCTTATAATATGGATTATGTTAAGTGCAACTGTATTGCAAAATGGTCATTTTGATATAGATTATCTGCTTATGTGGTTGGGTGGAGCGGTATTCCTGCATATAAAAAAATCTCAATATGGATGCTCGGCTAGCAATGGCTAGCATTACATAATCCATATTATAGGTAGTTATATAAAATTTAAATCAAATTGGACCAGACGGGTTATGCCCGGTTTTTCTTAACTTAATCTGTTTTATTTAGCTAATAAAACTAGATGATATAAGGTCATCTCCTATTGTTTCTAAGAGGGATCTTCTTAAACACATTTTTCGAATATTGAAATAACTCATGCTACAATTAAGATAAATTGCTACATTAGGAGGATCATATGAAGAAGAGAGTGTTAGTCACAGAGCCGATACCTGATAGTGTCAAACAATACTTACAAGAACAAGTTGAACTTGATTGCTGGAATAACAATGAACAAATGCCAAGAAAGCAATTGTTAAAAGAAATTGGAAATTATCATGGGTTAATTACAGCCAAGGATAGAATAGACGATGAATTGTTAGAACAGGCAACGCAACTCGAAGCGGTCAGTAATATTTCTGTCGGTTATGACAATTTCGACGTCGAGGCGTTACAACGCCATCAAATGATCGCAACACATACTCCATATGTATTAGATGAAACAGTAGCAGATTTGATATTTGGCTTGATTTTAAGCAGTGCCCGCCGAATACCGGAATTAGACCAATATGTTAAACAAGGACAATGGAATCAATCTGTTGGGCAACCATTGTTTGGTCATAATGTACACCACAAAAAACTAGGTATTATCGGGATGGGGCGCATAGGAGAAAAGGTTGCAAGAAGAGCTAAACTTGGCTTTGAGATGGATGTCAGTTACTATAATCGATCTCGCAAGAAAGATGTTGAAGATGCATGGCAAATCGACTATCAATCGATGAATGAATTGCTGACAACGTCTGATTTTATTTTGCTTATGACACCATTAACTGATGAAACCTATCACTTAATCGACAAAGAAGCTTTTGGCAAAATGAAAAGTAATTGTCATTTTATTAATGCCGCACGAGGGGCCGTCGTGGATGAACGGGCCTTAATTGAAGCATTAGAGAATAAAGAAATTGCAGGAGCAGGACTAGATGTATTTGAACAGGAGCCCATTGATCCTGCTAATCCATTATTAAAAATGGAGCAAGTAGTTACCTTACCTCACATAGGTTCTGCAACAGCAGAAACACGAGAGGAAATGAAATTTTTTGCTGCAAAAAACATGCTTCAAGCATTAAATGGTGAAACACCCGAGGCAGTTATTAAAGAACTAGATCAATTATAATGGAGGTATTCTCATGAAAAAAGTACAAATAGGTAAAACAGATTTACATGTGAACCCTGTAGGACTTGGTACAAATGCTGTTGGCGGTCATAATCTTTATCCGAATTTGAATGAAGAGACAGGAAAAGACTTAATTAGAATGGCAATAGATCAGGGAATGAACTTTCTTGATACAGCCTATATATATGGATTAGGAAGATCGGAAGAATTAATTGGTGAAGTATTACAAGAGATAGGAAAAAGAAATGAAATGATCGTTGCAACAAAAGGGAGCCATCGTTATGAAGGAGACGATATCGTAAACGATAATACACCTGCCTTCTTGCGAAAAACGGTAGAAGACAGCTTGAAAAGATTAAAAACTGACTATATTGATCTGTTTTACATTCATTTTCCTGATGAAGACACTCCGAAATATGAAGCGGTAGGCGCGTTGCAGGAATTGAAAGATCAAGGGAAGATCAGAGCGATTGGTGTTTCTAATTTTTCGATTAAACAACTGGAAGAAGCCAATCAAGACGGTTATGTCGATGTTTATCAGGGTGAATATAATTTGATCAACCGAAAAGTGGAAGAGGATATATTCCCATTTGTTCAGGAAAATTCTATTTCATTTGTTCCGTATTTTCCATTGGCAGCAGGTTTGCTTGCAGGAAAATACACGAAAGATACACAATTTAACGACCTTAGACAAAATATGGAACAGTTTAAAGGGGAACGGTTTGAACGGGAATTGGCACGAGTGGATCAACTGAAAGAAATAGCCAGCAATAAAGGGGTAGACGTAGCACACCTTGTACTTGCGTGGTATTTAAACCATCCGGCAATTGACTCGATTATCCCCGGTGCAAAAAAAACTGATCAAGTAAAAGCAAATCTCAAAACATTAGACGTTGCATTAACAGACAAAGAATATGATGCAATTGACAATATATACCGGTAAAGCGTAAAAAAAACGAACAACCCGGAAATAGCTAGACGCCGTCCTAATTACAGAAAATACGCAGTAGAAGTATACTGCGCAGTAATGACAATTTAGCGATGTTGGTTCTCCACCTAACTAGCGTAGAGAACATTTTGAAATGGAGTAAGTGCTACTATACCGCTCCGTCCAACCACTCCGCGTCCTGCGGGGCACGGCTGGAGCTAACTTTGTGAAGAAGAGCATTTCACAAAGTGGATCTCCAGCACCTGCACAATCCCGCGGGAGTCTCCGTGGTTGGCCTACGCTAGGTTTTGTGCTCTACAACGGATACCTGAGCTAGTATATAGAGTGCTATCCTCCAGTTTTTCTTTTTTATTTTTACGATAGATGATGCATAGCGCCACTGCTTTTAGCTGTTCCAATCGTTGTATCACTTCCTCTAAGCGTAGGAAATAGGCGGAGACTCCAGTGGAATCAGCGCGAGCTGAAGATCCACTTCATTTGTGCCTGTGTCTGCAAGTATCGCTTCGAAGTGGGCTTCCTCGGCACAAGGCAGCTCAGATGCTGTTCTCAAGTAGTAGCCTAGCTGAAGCCGTGCCCACAGGACGCGGAGCATATTTCCGAGCATTGCCACACACAATAAACATTCAAAATACTAAATGAATATACCGCTCTATTACATCATTTTACTGTGCATTATATCCCTACAGCACAATAGAAAGTCTTAACATAACTCTAATATTGTTTAGAGCTGTTCGGGCTTTTTCAAAAAGCTGTAGAAAATAGTGTAATGCTAAATGTGTCAATATAATAACAGGACTGGGTGTGTTACCCGGTCCTGTTATTATTGCGAACTTAATCATGCGTAGTCACTCCATACAAGTCGAAAGATATCATTTACTGATTGGCGCGGTTTGCCTGTTCGATTACACGGTTTGTTTCTTCTGCTGCTTTATCTAACGCTTCTTTCGGATTTGTCCCTTGTATTACATTTTCCATAGCGGTAACTACTTGTTGTCTTGCCTCTGGAAAGACTGAAATTAATGCACCTTGTGTGGCGACGGATGGCTTCGTTTCTTGTAATTGATCTACCGTTACTTTTAACTGTGGAAATTCTGACCATTTTTCTTTAACCATTTCCTCTTCATATGCAGCAGGATTAATAGCGAAGTAACCTGTATCTAAATGCCATTTTGCCTGACTTTCGGGAGTTTGCAAGAATTTCATGAATTCCCATGCTGCTTTTTGTTTTTTCTCATCGATACTGTTTGTCATCCAAAGGGAAGCACCACCGATGATAACGCCATTACGTTCCGCTGCTTCTGAGTAGGGAATATATGCTACTCCAACATCGAATGGTGCATTCTCCACAGTAGCTGACACCCCTGCAGAGGAATCTAAATACATTGCAGTTTTGCCAGTTTGGAAAGCTGCTCGAATATCATCCCAATTAGAACCAAAATTTCCATACGTGCCCGCTTGATTCATATCATCTATTAATTGAAAGACCCGCTGTCCTTCTTCTCCATTAAATACCGCTTCTGTTGCAGGTTCTGCTCGACCATTCTCGTTATTTACAAACAGTCCACCTTGAGTGGCAATTAGCTCCTCGATAAACCAGCCATAATTAAGAATAGAAAAACCATATCGCTCTGTATTTTCTCCATTTTTGACCGTCAAAGCTTCTGCCGCTTTTTTAATTTCTGCAAATGTTTGTGGTGGATTCTCAGGGTCTAATCCAGCTTCTTTGAATGCATCTTTATTATAAAGCATGACTGGAGTGGAAGAGTTAAAAGGCATCGAATATAATTGATCATCCACTGTATAGTAATTTAATATGTTTTTTTCTAACTGATTAATATCATAGTCTTCTTCATCAATAAACGATTGAACAGGTTCGATGAATCCGCTGTCTATCATATATTTCGTTCCAACCTCAAAGGTTTGAATAATAGCGGGAGCATCTTCAGTTCCACCAACACTTCTGAATTTCGTTAAAGCTTCTTCATACGATCCTTGAAACTCAGGGGTAATCGTATACTTATCCTGTGAATGGTTAAAATTGTCTGCAATTGCCTCGATTGATTCCTGTCCGCCACCAGACATGGCATGCCAGAAAACAGCTTCCACTTTTTCCTCTGTGTTTTCTTCTGTTTCCGTATCAGCGGTGTTTGCGGTTTGCTCTTCTGATGATTCATCTGCTGGTTCTTCTCCGTTAGCCTGATTGGAACAGGCAGTAACAAAAATAAGGATGAGCATCATAAGTAAGAATAATAGATTTTTTTTCATATTAAACTTCCCCCTTTATTATTTTATAGCTCCTTGTGCTAGACCTTTCTGCAATTGTTTCTGTCCGACAAATAACAAAATTAGTGTAGGAATTATAACAATAATAACGCCAGCCATCACCACCCCCCAATCAGTCGCCATTTCCTGTGTTTGCAGTTGCTTTAAACCAATTTGTACCGTTCTGACCTCATCATTATTAGTGACGAGCAATGGCCATAAGTACATATTCCAAGTGGTAAGAAATCCGTAAGTACCCAACGTAACAAAAGAAGTTCGACTATACGGTATGACAACTTTATAGAAGAATCTAAATGACCGTAATCCGGCAATGTCGCTTGCTTCTTTTAACTCTTTAGGGATGATAAGAAAGTGTTGTCTAAGAAGAAAGGTACCAAATGCGATCGCGAAAAAGGGGATAGTTAATCCTTCGTAGCGATTCATCCAGCCAAAATGCTGGATCGTTAAAAAATTTGGTATCATTGTCGCTTCCCAAGGGATCATCATCGTCGAGATAAACAGAAAGAAAACAACAGATCTCCCTTTGAATGGAATAAAAACAAACGCAAAAGCTGCCGATGCACTAACTGCTAGCTGACCTAGTGTCACAACGGTTGAAATAAAGAAACTGTTCCACAGATAATGTGCCAGCGGCAAACTTTCGAATGCTTTCTGATAATTTTCAAAATGAAAGGATTGTGGCCAAATATTGCCTTGCAAAAGCTCAGAACCGGACATAAAGCTAATCAAAAAAGCATACAGAATTGGAAAAAATAGTAGAATGCTTGATATCAATAATAAAAAGTAAGTGACGATTGTTTGAGGACGGTTCATTGATAATGGACCTTCCTTTCTCCGAATTTAAATTGTAAGACCGTTACAATTAAGATACATAAGAATAGAAAGATAGATTGAGCGCTAGCTGTTCCGAATTGATAATTGACAAAAGCTTCTCGATAAATGGAATAGACAATTAGATTAGTAGATTCTGAAGGTCCACCTTGGGTCAAAATATCAACCTGTCCAAAAGTTTGAAAGGCATTTATTAAGGACACTGTAACGACGAAAAAAAGGGTAGGTGACAACATAGGGATCGTAATTCTGCGCAGCTGATAGAAGTAACCGGCTCCTGCAATTCTCGCGCTTTCATATATATGATCATCAATATTTTGCAAACCACCTAGTAAGACTAAGAAAGAAAAACCAATATTCATCCAGATTGTGGTGATGGAAACCGATACAAGAGCCCAATCAGGATTTAATAACCATTCCACTGATTGTCCACCAACTGCTGTGATAACTTGATTAAGAATTCCCATGCTAGGGTGAAAAATAAAGAGCCAGACAACAGCCGATGCAGCAACCGATATCCCCATCGTGGATGCGAATATGGTTCGGAAAAATCCAATACCTTTTAACTTTTCGTTCGTTAGTAAAGCTAGAAACAAAGAGAGCAAAACACCTATAGGGACCGTATACAATACAAATAACAAAGTAGCTATTATACTTTTGTGAAAGCTCTCAGCTTGTAAAATGTATTGATAGTTTTCGAGACCGACAAACACATTGGCCAGACCTTGCCGATCGGTTAGGAAGAAGCTTAAATAGAATGTTTTAGCCAATGGATAAAATAGGAATATACTGAATAAAATAATGGAAGGTAACAAATACCAGATAGCACTTCGCCAGTATATCAATCTTTTTTTTGTGAATGCTGTTGGGACAGTTGCCGTATGCATTTCCGCTGAATCCTTCATACAATTTCCTCACTTACAACCTGATGATCCACCGTTTCAGGTTTATTGATGAGTTGACCAGTTATTTGGTCATAAATACATACAGACTGACTGTCAAGGGCTAATGTCAAAGACTGACCGATTTGGAGGTCCCATTGTCCGTACCATTTGGCGTACCACGTTTCATTGTGCCAGTTAAACTTAAGTAACGTTTCCGTGCCAAGAATTTCGTAATGATCAATTGTAATGGTAATTGGAAGGCAATGTGATGATGTTTCGTCATAACGTGTTAATTGTTCAGGTCTTATGCCCACGATGACTTTGTTAGATGTTGTGTTTAGCGTTTGTGAAGGATCGAATGGTAATTCTGTTTGGCCACTGATGTGGATACGTGAGGCAGAAATATCTAAGGTGCCGTTAATCATATTCATGGGCGGAGAACCGATAAATTTCGCAACAAAAGGATTTGCGGGTGTATTATACACGTCAATCGGTCTTCCTATTTGTTGAATCGCTCCTTCATTTAATACCATAATACGATCGCCCATCGTCATCGCTTCTATTTGATCATGGGTAACATAAATTAACGTCATTCCAAGTTTCCTTTGTAGTTCTTTAATCTCTGCTCGCATAAAAGCTCTCAATTTTGCATCCAAATTGGATAGAGGCTCGTCCATCAGACAAATGGGGGAGTTCGTAATGATTGCTCTCGCTAATGCAACGCGCTGTCGTTGACCACCGGATAAATGTCTTGGTTTTCTTTTTAGAAAATCGGTTAAGCCTAACATTTCTGCTATTTCATCACATTTTTCTTTTCGCTGTTTTTTGCGTATTTTTTTTACATCAAGTCCGAATGTAATATTATCAGCTACTGTCATATGCGGATATAGAGCATAGTTTTGAAATACCATAGATAGTTCCCTTTTGCTTGGTGGTAAATGATCGGCGCGTTTTCCATCAATAAGGAGGGAGCCAGCACTTAATTCTTCTAGTCCTGCGATTATACGTAACAGCGTACTTTTACCACAGCCTGAAGGTCCGACTAATACAAAGAATTCACCAGGTTCGATAGTAACATTTACGTCATTGACAACTAGTTGTTTGTTATCATAGCTCTTGTCCACATGGTTTAATTCGACGGCATACATATACATTCTCCTTTTAAACATTGCTAGACTAGTATTCTATCGCCGATTATAATGGGAAAGTGTGAAGCTGGTATAAAGCTGCCGTTAAATAAAATATACAATTTTTAACAAAGTTTTACATTATTCATGAAAAAACAAAAAAATACTTTCATAATAAGAAAAATATTGTATGATAGTAATGGTGAAGAACACAACGAAAAAATTGTATTTTATAATGAGGTGTAAGAATGGATATGATCAGAGAATCAATGGCACTCCCTGTAGATAATTTCTTGGGAATGCTTATATATGCTGTCATTTATATGGTGGTAGCCGGACTTATCAGTGGATTATCCTTAACATTTATTCCAAATCGATTTCCATATGCAGTAAAGAGTTTAATCGTTTTCATTGCAATCGTCATAAGTTTGTTAATCTGGTGGCAAGTTATATTAAGTCCTGCGCTTGAAATATAGTGAAAGTGAGCCATAGCAGAGTATGTATACAAGTACCTGCACGTCCTGCAAGATGCCCTGGACTAATGATAAAGTTTTATAACTGACCGCACAGGAAATAAGCCGAACATTGCACGAATCTTGTTAAGATTTGTGTCATGTTCGGCTTTTAATTTAGCAGAGAAACTTTTGCTCTGCTCATTGTTTCGTTAACTGTGATGTTGGACCATACTGCTAAAATCGAACTACATAGATTTTCGCGTTGCTTAAAACGTTGCTACGTTCTCTGTTTTTGGTTTCTTGATAGTTTCAGTTGTCGTTTCTTTCACTGGTTCTTCAAGGAAGAACATACAGATAAAGCAAATGACTGCGGACAAACCGATTAGGATAAAAAATAGGCTTGGGCTTACCATGCTGAAAATGGTCAAAAATACAACCGAGCCAATATTTCCATATGCACCAACCATACCGGATATTTGACCAGTTACTGACTTTTTAATCGTTGGTACCATGGCAAACACAGCACCTTCACCGGCTTGGACAAAGAACGAACACCCCATTGTCACGATAACTGCAACCCAAATTGGCCAGCTGGAACCAATCAGTGCCATGCCCATATAGCCTATTGCTAATCCTCCGATAAAGATCATCAAAGATTTTTTGCGGCCAAATTTGTCACTGAACCAGCCGCCACTTGGACGTGACATTAGGTTCATGAACGCAAAACTTCCTGCGATAAGACCGGCTTGTGCTACGCCTAATGAAAAAGTTTCTTCGAAAAATAAAGGTAGCATCGATACAACTGCGAGCTCGGAGCCAAATGTACAAAAATAAGCAAAGTTAAGAATGGCGACTTGTTTGAAGGAATATTTTTCTTTCTCTGGTACTCCTTGTTCCAAATGCTCTTTATTCACAGTCCAAATTTTTGATAAATTGTAGAAAAATAAAGCTACTAGTGCCGCGATAATGATGATCATCACCTGTAAACTAATAAAATCCAAATTCCATAAACGATAACTTTGAAAAATTAAGATA
The DNA here is from genome assembly GCF_022919575.1 of Gracilibacillus salinarum. Taxonomy (NCBI): domain Bacteria; kingdom Bacillati; phylum Bacillota; class Bacilli; order Caryophanales; family Bacillaceae; genus Gracilibacillus; species Gracilibacillus salinarum. The sequence continues at coordinate 52,312 of NZ_CP095071.1, forward strand.
CCAAACAGAGGAATGCTCATACACATAAGTCCAGCTAAATCGCGATAACTGGTTACTTCTAATGCGCCGCTCTTTTTCGGTTTGCGATATGTGACCCCTTCAGGTGTATCCTCGACAATTCTTAGGAACAAAAAGCCATAGATTAAACTGATAATTCCAGTAAGAGCAATTGCATATCTCCAGCCATCTTCTCCTCCGAATAACAATGCCAGTGCTGGTAAGGTCATCGATGCTGCGGCAGAACCAAAGTTCCCCCAACCGCCATAAATACCTTCTGCAAATCCGACGCTTTTAGTTGAAAACCATTCTGATACCAAACGTATCCCAATGACAAATCCTGCACCAATCAATGCTAAGAAAATTCGTGAAATCATCAGCTGTGTAAAACTGGTGGATAGGGCAAAGGCGAAACAGGGAATACTTAAGATGATCAGTAAACTTGAAAATACTCGTTTAGGACCAAAACGGTCGACGAACATGCCAATTAAATAACGTGCGGGAATAGTTAAGGTGACGTTCGCTACGGTAAGTAATGCCACCTCATCATTTGTTAAGCCAAATTGCTGCTTCAATGTAGACATAAATGGGGCCATATTAAACCAAACGACGAAAGTAATAAAGAATGCAAGTGTAGTAAAGCCTAGTGTTTTAATGTTTCCTTGATATCCTGTTTTCACTAAGATAACCTCCTATGGTTTGTTATGGTTTCATTATAAGAGACTGGAAGTAATAAACAATCAAGTCGTAAAGTAATCTAACACGGAAATATCATTATTATCATATTTTTTCAAAATAATTGTTAGAAAATATAACAAACAAACAAACACAAATAAGCCTCTGGCAGAAAAACAGCAGAGACATACTTGCCACAACTAAAATGCTTTTGCGTTGATCGGGTTTTTAAGCGAGCTGGTTTTGTTTTGTAAATGCAATTGTGTTGTAGAACAAAAACAAACGAGTAATACAAATGATATAGCGATAAAAAACATAGATGGAAAAAACAAATTAAGTACCGCTAAAAAGCATAGTGACCCAATATTTCCATATGCACCAACCATCCCAGCAATTTGACCGGTTTGATTTTGTTTGACATGAGAGACCATCGAGAATATTGCGCCGGAAGCAGCTTGACTTACCAAGGAGCAACAAACTGTAATCAGTAGTGCTAAGAATATTGGCCAATTGCTATTCACTAACGCCATTAATAGATAGAGACAAGTAAGTACAGCTAATAGCAGCAATGTTATTTTTTTCCTTCCAAATCGGTCACTCAGCCAGCCGCCAGCAGGACGAGCGATAAGATTAGTAAAAGCAAAGCTGGAGGCAATCGCTGCAGCAAAGACTGTGCTAATCGCAAATGTTTCCTGGAAAAACATCGGCAGCATCGAAATAATCGCTAATTCGGATCCGAATGTTGAGAAATAGCCTAAACTAAGAATAGCAACATTTTTCATGGAAAACTTCTCTTTAGACGGTATCTTTTTTTGTAAATATACTTGGTTTGCTTTCCATCTTTTTCTCATGTTGAAAATATAAAATACGGCAATGCCTCCATATAGTATTTTAGCCAGATTTGATGGCAATACCGATGTATTTTCCAATGTCCAAATTAAAATAGCAAACCCGCCATATACAGGAAAATTTAATAACATGAGAAAAACAAGATCAGTAGAACTGGTTGCTTTCATAGGGTTGGCTGTCTTCGTATAATGAAATGTTTTCCAATCAGGGGTATCTTTTGCCTTGAAATAGAAAAATAAGCCATAGATTAATGCAAAAACACCAGTGATGAATATAGCATAGCGCCAGCCATTATCTCCCCCGAAAAACAAAGCCAGGGAAGGGAGGGTGAGTGCTGCAAAAGAAGAACCAAAATTCCCCCATCCTGCATAAATACCTTGCGCCAGACCAGATTGATGGTTTGGGTACCATTCTGATACCATTCTGATTCCAATTACAAAGCTGGCGCCAATTGTACCTAAGATTAATCTGGAGATAAGCAACTGAATGTAAGTTGTACCGATCGCAAATAGAAAGCAGGGCATACTCATTATGATTAAAAATATAGAAAATACTTTCTTTGGTCCATATCGATCAACTAACCGACCGAAAATAATTCTTCCTGGTATGCTTAATGCTAGGTTAACAATCATCAAAGCACCGATTTCATCTTTAGTCAAGGAGAGTTGATCTTGAATCGAAGCCTGGAAAGGTGCCATATTAAACCAAACCATAACACTAATGAAAAAAGCTACTGTAGCAATTGTAAGCATTTGTTTCTGACCTTGATAGTCATATTTTATACTAGTCATCGTATTACTCCTTTATAACGGTGAGTATTGGTATATTGAAGTGATATATTAGTTAGTTCTGTTAGCCATCGATAGGGCTGAGTCGGACGACATTCATTTTAAATCCGGGCATTTTACAATAGGGGTCCAGTTGATCGGCCACAAGTCGATTTACATTTTGATTTTCTGTCCAATGAAATGGAACGAAAACAGTATCTTTGCGAATAGTAGAAGAGTATCTGCTTCTGACTACGATCCATCCCTGTTCAGATGTAATCCGAACAAGAGAGTTTGGTTGAATATTATATTTCGCTGCTGTATCTGGATGTATCTCTGCAAATGCCTCAAAATCACGTGCCGCCAGCGAAGGGCTTTTTCTCGTTTGTTCACCTGTTAAATAGTGACTCATCACTCTGCCAGTTGTTAAAAATAATGGATATTGTTCAGTTGGTGCAGGCTTCGATAGGTTACTCTGGCAAGGAATAGCAGCCATCTTTGCTTTGCCATTTGGATGAGCAAATGACTCTTCAAACAAACGCTCTGTTCCATTGTGTCTAGTATCAGGGCAGGGCCATAGGATTCCTTTTTCTTGTCTTAAACGCTGATAGGTAATGCCGGAATAATCTGCTTTACCACCTTTGCTTGCAATACGCAACTCCTCAAAGATTGCTTCCGCATTTTCGAAATCGAAATATTGTTTCTTTCCTAAAATACTTGCTAGTTCACAAAGGATTTGCCAATCATGCTTAGCTTCTCCTTGGATAGGATAGCTGGCTTCACGTAATAGGACCCGACCTTCGACGTTCGTTAAAGTACCTTCATCCTCTAAATAGGAAGTGGCAGGTAAAACTAAATCCGCTAGCTTCGCCGTTTCGGAGAGAAACAGATCTGTAACCACTAAAAATTTCAACTGTTTCAGAGCTTTCTTGATAAGATTGGCGTTAGGATTAGACACAACAGGATTGGAACACATGACGAACATACTGGTAATCTCACCATCTATGATTCGCTCAAACATTTCATAGGCGGAGACTCCTTTACGAGGTAAGTGTTCTGGTGAAACACCCCATACATTTGCGATGTATCGACGATCCTGTTCATTCTCGATTAATCGATAACCTGGTAATTGGTCTGCTTTTTGGCCATGCTCCCGTGCACCTTGCCCATTTCCTTGACCTGTGATTGCCCCATAGCCGGAATGGGGTTTGCCAATTTTGCCTGTAGCAAGCAGAAGGTTTAAGAAGGCGCGCACTGTATCGGTCCCGTTAATTTGTTGTTCAATACCACGCGCTGTAAAAATCATCCCAGATGATTCACGTCCGAACACAAGTGCCATTTGGTATAAGTCATCCAATGATACACCAGCATTTTCTGCTAATGTATCTAATTGGAGTGTACTTACGTATTCGCGGACATCATCGAAGTCTTCTGTACGTTCCTGAATAAATGCATGATCCAATAAGTCTAAATCGATTAGAATTTTCATAACGGCATTGGCTATATAGACATCTGTTCCAGGTTTATTTTTTATGTGTAAATCGGCTAACTTGGTAGTACTTGTTTCCCGTGGATCAATCGCAATGATAAATGCGCCATTTTCCTTTGCTTTTTCAAAGTAAGGCATAATGGTAGGCTGGCATTCTGCTATATTAGTACCCGCTAAGATAATGCATCTAGTGTGAGGTACTTCTTGCAGAGAGTTTGTAAAACCACGATCTACTCCGAAGCTCATATTCGCCGCTGTTGCAGCGGAAGCCATACATAATCTGCCGTTGTAATCGATATGCTTTGTTTCTAATGCAACCCGGGCAAATTTTCCGAGTAAGTATGCTTCTTCATTGGTGATGGAGGCACTCCCATAAACCGATAATGCATCTTTTCCGTCTTCTTGCTGAATCTTTGTAAATTGTTCAGCGATTATTTGATAGGCTTGCTCCCAGCTAGTTGGTTCAAATACACCATTTACTTTGCGAAGTGGTTGTTTTAACCGGTCATGATGAAGTGCATGCTGATGAGCATTCATACCTTTCACGCAAAGGCGGCCCTGTGAAGTGGGATTATCCTTTCCGATGGTTTTATGTTTTTTTCTTGTAATGACCCTTTGTTCGATCAGTTGCATTTTGCATTGCATACTGCAGTATGGGCATTGTGTGTCATAAATACTTTCTGTTTGCGCTTTTTGCTGTTTATCGCGAAAATATTTTAGCATTAGTTCTGTCATACAACTGTCCCCTTTCTACCCCAATCTCTCTATGGTTGAAGATTTCGCCCAAGTAATTGTTTTCGTTTTGTTTGATCATGTTGTAAGTTGGAACACAACATCTCATGAAATTCTCTGTTTAATAATACTTCTCGAATATGCACGGGTCCTGCACGTTCAATCCATTGCAACAAATTTTCTTGAAAGTTCCCTGATTGACGATAATATTGAATTAGCGCTAACAGAATTAATGTCATTTCTTCTGCAGTGTCTGTAGCGTACATAATCTGTTGATGCATATCCTTCTGTGTAATCAAGTCCCAGCTGTTTTTGGTTTGCAGGATGGCTAAATCAAAATAGTGTCGGTCCATTTCCTCTCTGCAACAAAATAGTTTTATCGTCAGTTCATAAGGCAGGTTAACGAACTCCGTCTGTTTTTCAAGCTGGGTAGCTAGATTGATTTGTTGTTGCTTATTGCAATCACAACGACTCTCGGGTATCGCAATACTTTTTAACGAATAATTTGTATAGCTATGAAGAAGCATATTTAGCTCACGACAAAGCGGAAGCAGATGCTCCTCTGGAATATGACGGATTTTCAAACGCTGTTCGGATGTGATATAAATATTATCTAGTTGATAATGACGTAATAATTTGCTGATTTGATGAAAGTCTTCTGTGTGAATAATTCCTCCGTAAGTTTGCGGTATAATTGTATACGAACCATCTGTTTCTAGGATGGCATTTGTTTTTGGATCTAAATAAAAGATCTGATTATTCAAAAAATTATCCGGATAAATCATTTCGAGATAATAGTTTAAGGCCGGCAGACATGTAGAACATCCCGTTGCATTGTTCCACGCTAACTCTTGAAATATCATCGAAATAGAAGTCAGGTTTTTGTGCTGAATCTCACTTACAATTTCATCTTCGGTATGTGTTGTGCAAGTACAGAAACGATTATCTTGTACGGTCTCATGGAAATAATCACTATGAATATAATCTAGTAACTCCTGAACTACAGGTTTACATCCACCGCATGAACTGGATGCTTTCGTACAGGATTTGACATCTTCTACAGTTTGGAGATCTTTTGAAACGACTTGTTCGATTATGCACGATTTCGAGACGCTGTTACATGTACAAATATTTTCATTTCGTGGCAATGTAGCTGCGTATGATTCATTGATATTGACCGGCTGCAGAAGGGAGTTTTTTTGATGATCTGGTACATACTTCCGCTTTCGGATGATATCCAATAAACTTCCACTTAGTGAAGTATCCCCATATAATACAGCGCCCACTGCTTTATCCTGCTCGAATAACACTTTTTGATAAGTGCCATTTATTTCATCGTATCCATAGATTGATTTCGTTTGTTCTGTATCTTTGATTTGCCCGACAGAGAACAAATCAATACCCGAAATTTTTAATTGTGTATAGACAGTAGAACCTTGATATATTCCTTCTTTTTTTGTTAACTGTTTTGCCAGGATATCAGCCTGCTCATATAACGGTTTAACCAGTCCATATACAATGCCGTTGTGTTCCGCGCATTCACCAACTGCGAAGATATGTGCATCATTTGTTCGTAAATATTGATCAACGACAATTCCGCGATTGATTTCTAAACCGGTCTCTTTAGCTAATGAGATATTTGGTTTTATCCCGACTGCCATAACCACTAAGTCAGCTTCAATCGACGTACCATCTTTAAAAAGCAGTCCTTCTGCACGGGCATCACCATAGATTTCTGCTGTGTCTTTTCCTAACAAAAATTGCATACCCTGTGCTTCAAGCTCCTCTTTCAGCATTATTCCTGCGGTTTGATCCAATTGATTATTTAAGAGCTGATCAGCTAAATGGATAACATCAACTTCCATTCCTAAGTTAAGTAGTCCTCGAGCAGCTTCAAGTCCTAATAACCCACCGCCAATGACGGCTGCTTTCTTATATGTTTTGCTTGTTTTTATCATCTTCTTACAGTCATCTATTGTACGAAATGCCATTACCCCTTCTTTATTCGCACCAGGAAGAGGTAAAATGAACGGATTTGATCCGGTTGCGATTATCAGGCGATCATAATATTCTTTTCTATTCTTATCTGTTAAAACAAATTGTTCTTTTCTATTGATCTCTAAAACTGTTTCATTTGGATATAACGTAATTTCGTTTTCTTCGTACCATTTCCAATCATGTATTGTAATGTCATCAAAAGTTGTATCTCCTTGCAACACAGAAGATAACATGATGCGACTGTAATTGGTATATGGTTCAGAGCCGAATATTGTAATATCATATAAGGAAGCATTTTCTTGCAGCAGGTGCTCGATCGTTTTTAGTCCTGCCATACCATTTCCGATCAAGACCAGCTTTTGCTTTTTCATATCGATTGTTCCCCCCAGTTTTGCGTTACAACGAACGATTTATCACTACACGAAGCGTATCATGGGGTTTTATGACATGTCTTTGTATATGTAAGAAAATGTAACGACCTTTTTAGAAAAGGTGTATTTTGGATGCACAAAATAATATGTCAGAAAATTTAACAAACTCGTGGAAGGTGGAAATTAATAGCATTACGATGAGTTTAAGATAAATTTCCGAATTGGGGGATTCACAAATGGCAAAGAAAAAACTAGTACTAATAGGTAATGGGATGGCAGGTATTCGCGCAATCGAAGAAATTCTTCAGTTATTACCAGACCAATTTGATATTACGGTCTTTGGTAAAGAACCTTACCCGAATTACAATCGGATACAGCTTTCGAAAGTATTGCAAGGGGATACGGAAATTAAAGATATTACGTTAAATGAATGGCAATGGTACGAAGACAATGGTATATTACTTTATCCAGGAGAAACGGTAACGAAAATAGATAAAGAAAACCAGGTGGTGTATACCGATAAGGGGAAGGAAACAGCTTATGATTACCTAATTATTGCCACAGGTTCCAATCCTTTTATGCTGCCGTTGCCAGGTGCAGATAAAGAAGGCGTGACTGCATTCCGTGATATTGAAGATTGTGAAAAAATGATTGATGCTTCCAACCATTACAAACGTGCTGCAGTAATTGGTGGTGGTTTGTTAGGATTAGAAGCGGCAAGAGGCTTATTGAATTTAGGCATGGAAGTCGATGTAATCCATATCTCTGATTATTTAATGGAACGACAGCTTGATCGTGCAGCTGCAGAATTACTCCAAAAAGAATTAGAGTCACAGGGTATGAATTTTTATCTAGAAAAACAAACTTCCGAAATTACCGGTAAAAAAAGGGTAACGGGATTGAAATTTAAAGATGGTGGCGCAATTCCAGCTGATTTAGTTGTGATGGCGGTTGGAATTAAGCCGAATGTAGCATTGGCACAGGAATCTGGTGTTGACGTTAATCGCGGTATCATTGTTAACGATCATATGGAGACGAATGTTCCCAATATTTATGCTGTAGGGGAATGTGCTGAACACCGAGAAATGGTGTATGGATTAGTTGCTCCTTTATATGAGCAAGGCCAAGCATTAGCAAAACATATATGTGGTATGAACCATCAGGGCTATAAAGGATCTGTTTTATCTACGCAACTTAAGGTATCTGGTGTTGATGTCTTCTCTACCGGATTAATCAATGAAACAGCGGACTCCAAATCAATTAAAGTATTTGATGAATGGCAAAATACGTATAAGAAAATTTTGGTCCAGGATGACAAATTAACAGGTGCGGTTCTTTTCGGTGATACAAAAGAAGGAACAAAATTACTGAGTCTGATAAAAAAAGGTGCCAATGTTCAAGAGTATCTTGAAAGTCAACAGGCAAGCGATGATGGTGAAAGTATTGTTGCCGCTATGAGTGATGAAGAAATTATTTGTGGCTGTAACGGTGTCTCTAAAGGGACAATCGTTAATGCGATTAAAAACGATGGCTTAACTACAGTAGAGCAAGTAAAAGGCAAAACAAATGCATCTCGTTCTTGCGGTACTTGTAAGAATCTTGTCTCCGATTTATTAACGGATACGCTTGGTGATGAATATGAAGCAGATACGAAAGAATCGATCTGTGCGTGTACCGATTTAACTCGAGATGAAGTAGTGGCAGAGATTAGAGAGAAAGGATTAACCCATTCAAAAGAAGTCATGAACGTCTTAGAATGGAAAACGGAAGAAGGCTGCTCCAAATGTAAACCAGCGCTTAATTATTATTTAGGTATGGTTTATCCAGAAGAACATGAAGATGAGAGAGAGTCACGCTTTGTCAATGAACGTCTGCACGCTAACATTCAAAAAGATGGAACATATTCCGTTGTGCCAAGAATGTATGGTGGTGTAACAAATGCAGAAGATTTAAGAACTATTGCCGATGTAGCAGAAAAATATGAGGTCGGTATGATTAAATTAACGGGTGGTCAACGTATAGACTTACTAGGTGTTAAAAAAGAAGATTTACCAGATGTGTGGAAAGATTTAGGTATGCCTTCAGGATATGCATACGGTAAGTCAGTTCGTACCGTAAAAACATGTGTCGGTGCAGAGTTTTGCCGATTTGGAACGCAGGATTCTACAGGGATGGGAATTCAGTTAGAGAAAAAATTCGAAGGGTTAAATACCCCTCACAAAGTGAAAATGGGTGTATCAGCCTGTCCGCGTAATTGTGCAGAAGGTGGCATTAAAGATGTAGGTGTTGTCGGGTTAGATGGTGTCTGGGAAGTTTATGTCGGTGGAAATGGTGGTACCGATCTGCGAAAAGCGGAACTTTTAGTGAAAGTAAAAACGCAGCAGGAGGTATTAGAATATACGGCTGCCTTTCTGCAATATTATCGTGAGAATGCTAGTTACCTAGAAAGAACGTCTCATTACGTAGAACGTGTAGGTATTGAACATGTACAAGAAATTGTTAACGACGATCAATTACGTTCCGAGTTAAATGCAAGAATGGATCAAGCACTTTCTGTTTATCAGGAGCCATGGAGCAATGTATTAGAAAGTGAAACAACTTTAAAAGACTTATACCAGAAAGTAACAGCTAAATAATGGATGGGGGAAACAAAATGGAACAACGAACGGTAGGTAAAGTGTTAATTGGCAATTATGAGGATTTGCCAGTCAGCCTTGGTAAAGCAGTAGTTGTTGACGATAAAGAATTAGCGGTATTTCGACTGTCGAACGGTAAAGTCAAAGCAATTGAAAACAAATGCCCCCATCGAGGCGGCGTACTGTCAGAAGGAATGGTAAGCGGAGAACATGTTTTTTGTCCGTTACACGATTGGAAAATTAATGTCTCGGATGGATTGGTCCAAGCCCCTGATGAAGGCTGTGTTCAAACCTATCGAACAACAATAGAAGATGATAAAGTGTACGTTGAAATAACGGATAAATAAAGTGCGGAAGAAACTGAGGAAAACAGTTTTCAGCCAAAGGAGAAGGCGAACATAACAAGAAATCCAGTAATAAATGATTCCAGTTATGTTCGGCTTTTCTCCTTCACTGTATGGATATACTGCGAAGTAAGTTTGTGCAAAACTTAACAGAGCTGTATATGAACGTGGCGATTTTGAAATGTTTTATGTGCTAATAAAAGCTCCGGAAATAGGCTCCGCGTCCTGTGGGCACGGCTTCAGCTAACTTATGAAAGAAAATACTTTTCTTTCATAAATGGATCTTCAGCTCGCGCTGATTCCACGGGAGTCTTCGCCTATTTCCTACGCTTATGGGAAGTGCTACAACGAATGGCGGAGCTAAAAGCAGTGGTGCTAGACATTATAAATCATCAAAATGGTTAATCCATGCAGATAGCGGTCCATATCCTTCTTGTTACATCAGTTGTAAAGCTCCATCCTAGCATAGGCCAACCACGGAGACTCCCGCGGGATTGTGCAGGTGCTGGAGATCCACTTTGTCTGCACCTGCGTCTACTAGTAACGCTTCGAAGTAGGCTTTCTCGGTTCAAGGCAGCAGTGAAGTAATTCATGTAGTTGCCTAGCTCCAGTAGTGCCCGGCAGGACGCGGAGTGGTTGGACAGAGCGGTATCCCAGCACATAATGTATGTCAAAATAATCTCATGGTTAAACGAATGGATTGCTGCGTAGTATGCTTCATATCTGTATTATTTGAATACCGTGGTAATAGAGATTGGTACTGTAATTTTTCATTTCTAGCAAATATAATTCTGTTATGACAATCGTTTTCTATTATATTAATAGAATAATGGATCGGGGCAATTCTAAAAGGGGGATAACAAATGGGAAAAGTATATTTGGTTGGAGCAGGTCCTGGAGATCCTGATTTGATCACTGTAAAAGCATTAAAAGCGATTCAACAGGCAGATGTGATTTTATACGATCGTTTAGTCAATCCGCAAATTTTACAAGAAGCAAAAAAAGAGGCAGATTTAATATACTGTGGAAAATTACCGAAATTACACTTGATGAAACAAGATACGATCAACCATTTACTCGTTAAATATGGTAAGAAAGGGAAGAATGTAGTACGATTAAAGGGAGGAGATCCTTTTGTTTTCGGAAGAGGAGCGGAAGAAGCGGAAGCATTAGTAAAGAACGGGATTGATTACGAGATTGTGCCAGGAATAACGGCTGGTATAGCGGCACCGGCATATGCGGATATCCCCGTAACGCATCGCGAATTGGGACGTTCATTTGCTGTTGTTACCGGTCATTGTAAAGACGGTGAACCTTCTGAAATTAAATGGGAATACCTCGCCAAATCCGTTGATACCATTGCGATATACATGGGGATGAGTAATCTTGAATATATTACTGACCAATTAATGAGCCATGGTTTGCCAGCTTCAACGCCCATAGCAATTATCCAGGAAGGTACGACTGCTAATCAGAAGAAGGTTAGTGGTACGTTACAAACGATCATAGAACAAGTAGAAAAGCATCAAATTCAAAATCCTGCTATGATTGTAATAGGTGAGGTTGTCAAAGTTGGTGAAAGGCTGCAATCTTTAAAAGAAAGCTTTCAGGAGATAAGGCCAATTTCAACTGCATTATAGGAGTGAGCACAAGTGGAAGCTGTTATTTATATTTGTCACGGAAGCAGATTAACAGAATCAAAGAAAGAATCTATTGATCTAATCGAAAAGGTTAAGGAACGTGTGAATGTCCCTATTCAGGAAACATGTTTCTTAGAACTGCAGGACCCGACATTGGCACAAGCAGTTGATAATGCGGTGGAGCAGGGTGCGACAGAACTTTATATTATGCCGATTTTATTATTGACGGCTGGTCATGCAAAAAAAGATATTCCTGCGATGATTGAGCGGGAACAGGCAAGATATCCGGAGCTTTCTGTACATTATGGACGTGCGATTGAAGTTGAACCGAAAATGATTGATATTTTAGTTGATCGCATTTATGCTTGCACCGACGATCCAGCAACTTATGATATATTACTTGTCGGGAGGGGAAGCAGTGATCAGCAAGCAGTGGGGGATACAGAGACCTTAGCTGAAATGCTTCGTCATCGGTTTCCTGCCAATCGAATTGAAAAATGTTTTTTAGCAGCCAGTGAACCCAAATTTGAACCTTTTTTAGCAGATAAGGTTCAACAAGGAAAATCAGTATTAGTGTTACCTTATATCTTGTTTACCGGTCTGCTCGATCGAGGAATTAAAGATTACGTGAAAACATTTGAACTCGAAACAGGTCAGGAAATATTACTTACGGATTATCTCGGTCATCATTCAATAATTGTGGATATTTTAACAGAAAGAGTACTAGAAGTAAGAGAAGGAGCGAGTACGGATGCAACAATGGCTGAAAGAAGTAGCTAGAGGTAAGAAGGGTTCAAAAGATTTACCGTATGAAGAAACAGTCGAAATTGCGGAAACAATGCTGACAAACCAGGCAACAGATGCCCAAATTGCCGCCTATTTGGTTGCGGAACGTATAAAAATGGAGACGCCTGAAGAATTACTAGCGTTTATTCATACGCTCCAAAAGCATGCGGATCGCTTTGAACTATCAAAAGAAATGCAGCAACAAACAATTGATTTTGTCGGTCCTTATAATGGCCGTAATTCATTTGCTGCTACCATTCCTGTTTCGATTTTGTTAGCAGAGCATGGAATTCCTGCTTTTCTTTCGGCAAGTGATACGTTACCACCGAAATACGGTACATCCTTGAAAGAAGTCATCAAAGCACTTGGCTTAGCATCTGATACCGACAAAGCCACCAATGAAGCACGATTTGCACAACATCGTTTTGCTTTTGCAGATACCGAAAAATATTGCTTGCCACTCGCAAGTATTCGGTCGATTCGTAAAGAAATTGGTGTGCGGACGTTGTTTAATACCGTGGAAAAACTAGTCAATATTGCACAAGCGCGAAATGTTATGCTAGGAGCCTTTCACCGTACTGCAATCAACAATCTTGCACATGTGTTCAAACAACTTGATTATGACCATGTTTTTCTTGTGCAAGGTTTAGAAGGATCAGAAGATGTGCCTGTCCATCGAAACAGTTTTGTATTTGATTGGACACCAGATGGTTTGGAATCCTTCTCAGTAAAGCCAAAGGACTATGGTCTGTATTCGGAGGATTATGATAAATCAGTAAAATTGTCTGCAGAAGAGCAGGCAGCTATTGTACGTTCTGTCTTTGCTGGGGAAGCATTACCGGAACATCAATATTATTATTATCAGATTCTATTAAATGCCGGGTTGCGCTATTATTTATTCAAAGTAACCAATTCAATTGAAGAAGGTATTGAGCTGGCCGATCAACAGATAAAATCGGGTAAGGCGATGGAAAAATTACAGCAATTGCAAAAAGACAAATGTGAGGTGAGTTAAACCTCATATTTGTCCTTTTTGTTCAGTCAAGAAAAGTGCAGTCACAGCAGTAACCATTTTGAACATGAAGCTGAGTTCCTATAATATGGATTATGTAAACTATCCATCACTAGCCAAGCATCCATTTTGAGATATTTAATATGCTGGGATACCGCTTCAGCCAACCATTCCGCGTCCTGCGGGGCACGGCTGAAGCTAACTTTGTGAAGAAGGTCGCTTCACAAAGTGGATCTCCAGCACCTGCCTGATCCCGCGGGAGTCTCCGTGGTTGGCCTACGCTAGAATTGGGACTCTGCAATTTTTGTAAGAGCTAGCATATTGATCGTATGCATATAATAGCTATCGAAAAATGACTAGAACCACTGCTTTTAGCTGTTCCATATGATGTAGCATTTCCCTAAAGCGTAGGAAATAGGCGGAGACTCCCGTGGAATCAGCGCGAGCTGAAGATCCACTTCATTTGTGCCTGTGTCTGCAAGCATTGCTTCGAAGTAAGCTTCCTCGGCACAAGGCAGCAAAGAAGTATTTTCAAGTAGTAGCCTAGCTGAAGCCGTGCCCACAGGACGCGGAGCCTATTTCCGGAGCTTTTCTAAGCAGATAAAATATATCAAAATGATCATTCTGCAATACAGGCTTTGTTTACATAATCCATATTATAGGAAGTTGTTTACTAATTAAGTCAATAAGGATCAGGTGGTTTATGCCCGGTTTTTCCTATAAGCAGCGGGATTATATATGTACTGTCATAGAAGTGATCAAGCTGAACATGGGTTCTTTTAATATGGATTATGCTAAGACTGTATTTCAAAATAAACACTAACATAATCCATATTATAGCTAGTTACGAGTGGAAGGTTTAAGACCTGTTTCTTTGCTTATGCAGCCATGTTTGCTGTTCTTTTTTGTCGTAGATGGGGTCTTCTATCAGTTGTGACAACAATTGTTTTTTTAGCTGAGGTGTTAACTCTTGCTGTTTTAGTAATTTTCTTGCCTGATATAGAAAGTCAACATACTGTTCATATTGATCAGGAATTTCCTGCTCGATTGCATGTTTTATTTTTTTCGCAAGTATGGGACTTGCTCCTCCTGTTGAAATGGCAATTTGCAGTTTCCCTCTGGTTAGCGTAATAGGGAATTGTACATTGCCATCTTCTGAGCGATGACTGGCGTTAATCCAAGAATGGGAAGGTGCATGATCGACTATGTATTGGTTGATTGCTTCATCATTGGTTGCAATGATGATTAAGTCGGCATTCTGGAAGTGTTGAAATTTACATTTTTCCTTCAGCCAATCTATTTGATACCTTTTAATTAATTGATGCAATTCAGCAGTTACTGACGGACTTACCACTGTGATTTTCTGGTAATAGGGAAGCAAGTGCTTCAGCCTTCGAAGTGCGACTTGTCCACCACCTATGATGACGATTTTTTTATTGTTTAAATTCACAAACAGAGGGGAAAATTGCCTCATGCGCTACACTCCAATATTTATTACTATCGCTCGTACTTCTTATTGTAGTATGCTTAGGGAGAGTGGGCAAGCTTACTTGACAGATATCATTACTATTTTTTACACTAGGATAAAGAAAATGTTTCGAATTTGAGATAAAAGAGAAAGGGTGTAGGCATGAAACATATTTTTAAAGAGGGAAAAAGCCTAACAGGCCCCACCATATTACTATTGCATGGAACAGGTGGAACGGAACAGGATTTATTACCGTTAGCTGACATTATAGATTCAGAAGCAAATGTGTTAAGTGTGCGTGGCAATGTACTCGAAAATGGGATGCCACGTTTTTTTAAGCGCTTGGCAGAAGGTGTGTTTGACGAGGAAGATCTTATCGAACGAACGAAAGAATTGTATCAATTTATCGATGAAGCAGCCCAGGAATACGGATTTGATCGCAATTATGTGATTGCAGCAGGTTATTCGAATGGTGCTAACATTGCAGCAAGTCTGTTGTTCCATTACCAGGACGCCCTTACGGCTGCGGTATTACATCATCCCATGGTTCCTAGAAGAGGTATAGAATTACCGGAGCTTGCCAGTGTGAACGTCTTGATTACTGCAGGCAGAAATGATCCATTATGTACAGAACAGGAATCACAAGATTTAGAAACGATTCTGCAAGCGAACGGTGCAGATGTAGAAGTACACTGGGAAAATAACGGACACCAGCTAACCCAAACCGAAGCAGAAGCCGCAAGAGAGTGGTATCAGAGAAAATTTAAATAATAGAGAAGAAGCTGTGCATATCAGATTAAATGCACAGCTTTTTTTTTTTTTTTTATGAGTAGCGTGCCCAGCAAGCCGTTAATTGCTAGTTGGTGAAAGTCCAATACGAGTAAGTGCCAAGACGCTCGGTAGCTGACGAGCAACTGGTGGAGAAATCCTAAGGTTGAAGCCTCGTGACAAAGTAACTCTTTAGGGAGTGCGAGCAACTTAGCAGGTCGTAACATAAAGTGAATCTTGTAGCCTCGACAATTACAACCCTCTAAGAGGAACAAGGGAAGTCTAGCCTCTTGCTCATAGGTGAAGACCATGGAAGGTGTAAAGAACTTGGATAGACAACACCAAAGAATCCCTCGGGGTATGGAGATCGACATGTTAAGAAAGTAGTTAACGGAACTGGGGATATCCTCCTCGGTCACTTCAGAGAAGAAGTAAAACAAAAACCTATAAGCGTAATGTGAAATGGTGGATGGGCTGAGAGGAAGTCGGAGGGGGTTATAGTACCGAAGAAAGCCATGACAACACAACGTGGCTGAAGGGAAGGACGGCAGAAGCCAATTCCCTACTTCGTTCATATGTTTTAAGGAGGTAAGAGTGAGTGAATGCTAAAATAGCTAACTACACCAATAATGTAAAAGCTCGACAACTTCAACGAACATTATACCTTTGTGCCAAGGGAAGTAAGACACGGCGGTTCCATGCGTTATATGATAAGATGCATCGACCTGATATCCTATGGGAAGCATGGCGAAGAGTGAGAGAAAATAGAGGAGGTAGCGGGGTCGATCAACAAACACTGGAAGATATCAGTGATTATGGAGAAAAGAAGTTCTTGAATGAGCTCTACGTGGAATTGAAAGAGAAAGACTATCAGCCTCAACCCGTGCTACGAACCTATATACCGAAAGATGATGGAAAGAAACGACCACTAGGCATCCCAACGGTGAAGGACAGGGTTGCACAAATGGCAATGAAGATTGTAATCGAACCCATTTTTGAGGCGGACTTTAAAGAAAGTTCGTATGGGTTTCGTCCAAAGCGAAATGCTCATCAAGCGATTGCGAAAATTCGCAAAGAGAGTAAACGAAGCTATTGGGTGTTAGACGTCGACATCCAAGGTTACTTTGACAACATCAATCATGAAAAGTTGATGAAATTGGTAGAACAGCGTATAAGTGACCGGAGAATTCTCAAGTTAGTCCGTAAATGGTTAAAAGCAGGTATTATGGAAGACGGTTCGTTACAAGAATCGGAATGGGGTGCTCCGCAAGGCGGGGTCATTTCACCATTACTATCTAATGTTTGCCTAAATGTCATGGACACGATATGGGAAAAGCAGTTTGGTCATTTGGGAACGCTGATTCGATATGCGGACGATTTTGTCATTATGTGTAAAACCAAGCAACAAGCACTAGGGAGTATACGTGTGATTCAAGGAATCATGAAGAAACTGGATTTAACGTTACACGAAGGCAAATCAAAGCTTGTCAATATCTGGGATGATAATGAAGGGTTTGATTTCTTAGGTTTTCATCATCGAAAGTTTCCTGTACGGAAGAAAGGCGGTCACGTTTTCTATTTCATGCATCATATTCCTAGTAAGAAAGCGATGAAGAAGATGCGAAAGAAAATAAAAGAATATACATCACCACGTTTTAAATTACATGTAGACATGGAAGAATTAATAGAAGGCTTAAATCGCAAATTACAAGGATTTAAGAATTACTATCAACTCTCTCCAATGTCCAAAAGATGGTTAAATCGAATTGATTGGTATGTATTACAGCGACTAAACATCTTTCGTAACAACAAGAAGAATAGGCGGTATAAGCATGGTTATCTGCAAGAAACAGCCAAAGAAGTAAGTTACAAACTAGTGAAACTGGCTATATAACCCGTAAAGCCAAAGGAAGAAGAACGTCGGAAAGCCGTATGAAGGAAAACTTCACGTACGGTTTGATGAGGGGAAATAGGAGGAGGATACTACCTTTCAGTCTGGCTTAGTAAGGTGGAACACCCTGAAACCCGAGGACAGAAGACAATATCCAATTCCTGTTTTCTACTCTACAAGAAAGTATATAAGTACAGTAACAGCAGTAATCATTTTGAACATGAAGCTGAGTTCCTATAATATGGATTATGTAAACAAAGTCTGTATTGCAGAATGATCATTTTGATATATTTTATCTGCTTAGAAAAGCTCCGGAAATAGGATCCGCGTCCTGTGGGCACGGCTTCAGCTAACTTATGAAAGAAAATTCTTTTCTTTCATAAGTGGATCTTCAGCTCGCGCTGATTCCACGGGAGTCTCCGCCTATTTCCTAAGCTTTAGGGAAGTGCTACATCATATGGAACAGCTAAAAGCAGTTGTTCTAATCATTTTTCGATAGCTATTATATGCAAACGATCAATATGCTAGCTCTACCAAAAATTGTAGAGTCCCAATTCTAGCGTAGGCCAACCACGGAGACTCCCGCAGGACGCGGAGTGGTTGGACAGAGCGGTATTCTAGCACATTAAATATCTCAATATGGATGCTTGGCTAGCAATGGCTGACATAATCCATATTATAGGAAGTTGTTTATTAATTAAGTCAATTAGGACCGGGTGGGTTATGCCCGGTTTTTCTTAGTCGATTAACAATAAAGTAGCTCGGTGCAGTGAAAATATAAAATGTAGCAAGTATACGAAAGCAAGACATAAAGGAGAATTTCAAGCTCAAAAAGAAGTGCGGTGCCTATAATACGGATTATGTAGAGTAGAACTGTCAGATATTGCAGTAATTTTAATAGATTATATTGACTTTGCAAAGCTCCTAAAAATTATCCCGCCGGACGCGGGGCGGTGTCTAAGCAGACGAAATATTGCAAAATTACCACAAAACTGCTACATAATCCGTATTATAGGCAACTTTATTATATTCTTATTCTTTAAGTTGAATTGTTAATTTGGACTAAATATGAAATGAAGTCTTGCTTTTTTCAAAATATGTCATATAATTAAACTGTACTAAATATACTAATACAGTTAATACAGATCATACAGTGTAATACAGTAGAAAGGGAGGGTGCCATGTTTGAACTGGATTTGCGCAGCCGAATGCCAATATACGAACAATTGGTAGATAAATTAAAACAACTGATTATCAATGATATTTTGAAACAAGATGAGAAACTGCCTTCAGTCCGCATGCTTGCTCAGCAGTTGTCGATTAATCCTAACACGATTCAAAAAGCATACCGTGAACTCGAGACACAAGGCTTTATCTATTCTGTAAAAGGGAAGGGGAGTTTCGTGAATCATATGATGATGACAGACAATACTGCTGAAGTGAAGCAAGTAAAAGACCAATTAAGGAAACAAATTGCGGAAGCGCTATTTTTAGGGATATCCATTTCAGAAATAGATCAATTGATCAAAGAAGTCGATCAGACGATGCGGGGGGATATAAATGATTCAAGTTCAGAACGTGATTAAAAAGTTCGAAAAGGACAAGGTCGTTGATAACGTAAGTCTTCAAATTGCAAAAGGTTCTGTTTATGGATTACTTGGTTCAAATGGGGCTGGCAAAACGACACTGCTTAAGATTATTGCAGGAATCATGAAACAACAGGAAGGTGCTATTCATATAGAAAGAAAAACTGTGTTTGAAAATATTGAGCTGAAGGACCGAATTATTTTTCTTCCCGATTCGTTATATTTCTTTTCACATTATACGGTGAACCAAATGGCGAGTTTTTATCAAAATTTGTATTCAAGCTGGAACCAGCAACGATTTGAACAGCTTCAGCAAGTACTGGAACTCGATCCTAAACAAAAAATTCAGCGTTTTTCCAAAGGGATGCAACGTCAGGTTGCTTTCTGGCTAGCGCTATGTGCCATGCCTGATTATTTGATTTTAGATGAACCATTTGATGGACTGGATCCAGTTATTCGCAGAAAAATCAAATCATGGATTATTCAGGATGTCGCAGAGCGAGAGATGACAGTGCTGGTTTCTTCACATAACTTAAAAGAAGTGGAAGATATCTGTGATGAAGTAGGTATCTTACATAAGGGCGCTTTATTATTGCAAAAGGGTTTGGACGATTTAAAAGCAGATATTCACAAGGTGCAAATAGCTTTTAAGCAGGAAGTGGATAAGGAATTGTTTGCAAACATGGATATACTCTATCAGGAAAAACGCGGAAGTGTCTATGTATTTATTATTAAAGGCGAATATCAGTATGTAGAAAATCAAATTAGCAGTATGTCTCCAGTCATCTTCGATATGTTGACGTTAACTCTCGAGGAAATATTTATTTATGAAATGGAGGGGGCAGGTTATGCTATCGAAAACATCATACTTTAAAAAAGAAATTTGGAAGCAAGGCTTTCGTTCTACAGGATGGATTGGTCTTGCCTACTTTGTCATATTGCTTTTATTAATACCGTTAAGAATATTGATGGAGAAATCAAATGAAGACAGTGAAATGATTGGCTATTATCAAAATAATGCACAAGATTTATTTTTCATTAATGGAGAGATACAGCTTGTCCTGTTAGTTACTGTACCAGTAATTGCCGGCATCTTTGCATGCAGATATTTACAAGTAAAAGGTTCTGCAGACTTTATGCATAGTCTTCCTATTAAACGTTCCAGCTTATTCATTCATCAGTATCTTATTGGTATTACTAACGTTTTGTTGCCATTATTATTGATTGCATGTCTAATGTGGATCCTTCATGGTATGGTCGATGTTAATTAC
Source organism: Gracilibacillus salinarum (assembly GCF_022919575.1). NCBI lineage: Bacteria > Bacillati > Bacillota > Bacilli > Caryophanales > Bacillaceae > Gracilibacillus > Gracilibacillus salinarum. The sequence continues at coordinate 72,592 of NZ_CP095071.1, forward strand.
ATGTATCAGCCAATAGATATCGCTAGCTGGCTGTATTATACAATAATGTGTAATTTATTTTTCTATTCTTTTAGTTATTTAATCGGTATGTTAACGGGCATTTCTGTTGTGCAAGGCGGTTTAACTTATATCTTTTTATTGTTTCCTTACGGCATTTCGATGCTTATCTTGTACAATCTCGACATGTTGCTTTTTGGCTTCAGTGAGCAAAATGCAAATTTGCTAGGATTATTTGTATTATTTTCGCCATTCTATTGGGTCATTCAATTGACGATGAATTATGCAGAAGGTATTGTAACCTGGTATTACTGGCCACTATCCGTTATATGTATAGGACTATCATTTATGTTGTATCGATACCGACAAACCGAATCGGCCAGTCAAACATTGGCGTTTTCCATTATTAAGCCGATTTTTAAATTTGGTGTAACCATCTGTTTTATGCTGCTTGGCGGTGTATATTTCGGGATGAATCAGCAACACACAATAGAGTGGAGTATATTTGGCTACATTTTAGGGGCATTACTCGGTTATTTTTTGGCAGAGATGCTGATTCAGAAATCGTGGCGTGTCTTTAACAAGTGGAGAGGACTCGCAATTTATTCGGGGATTTCGATGATCGTACTGCTCTCCATAGTGTTAGACTGGTATGGATATGAGACTAAAATTCCGGAGCAAGAAGATATTGAAGGGATTTACTTCTCCAGTGGTTATGAGGGCTTTACTTACTTTGAAGGTGACCGTGTAAAACAGCCAAATATAATGGATGAAGCGTTAAAATCGCAAGTAATTTCACTTCACGAAAAAATCATTTCAGATCAAATTGGTATTAATGAACAAAATATTCATTTTACTAATGATACAGTCACAACCCAAATTACTTATTATTTAACGAATGGAAACGAAATAACAAGAGAGTATATCATTCCCGATCGTACTGAACTGGACCCATTTATCATTCCTATCTTAAAATCAGATGCATACAAACAAGCTAACTTTTCATGGCTGTACGAAGAAGATAAAGTCTTTAAAGAAATATCTGTTCACGGAATAGAGGGGAGTGAGGTAGTAAAGGATCAGGAAACCATTCGCAAAATTGTAGAAGCATTGAGAACAGACTATTTGAATGCTTCGTATAAGGAAATTTTAGAAAGCTATAGATACGATTCAAGAACGATACAATTTGATGATGGAACAGATAGCTATTATTACATGCCTGTACATGAAGCATATGACGAGACAATGCAAGTCTTGAAAGAAGAGAACCTGGCGAGATGGTTTAATTAAAAATAAGTATGGTAGAGAACCACCAGTAGGGAGGGTAGGTTAATGGATAACAATGAGATATTTAATGAGCTTGTTAATCAATTTCATTCGATGATGTATTATACAGCATTAAAAATTGTGAAGGACACTCAAATGGCAGAAGATGCAGTGCAGGAGTCGTGGATAAAGGTTTTTAAGCATCAGTTGAAATTAGAACGAATCGAGACGTTAGGGTCGTGGCTTCGGACGATTACATCCCGCAGTGCGATCGATCTTCTACGTAAGGAAAAACGAAGAAAGGAATCACTCCTAACAGATGAAGCCAATTCTTTAGAACACCTGGAACGATGCTCAGTTAAAGCGGTAGATGATGAACTTGACTGGAAATTCACCTTCGAATACCTGGAACAGCTTGTCCATAATAAAAAATTACTGCCCGTTTTTCGGATGAAGTACCAAATGAATCTAGACGATGAACAAATCGCAAAACAGCTTAATATCAGTCACTCTGCGGTTAAAATGGGAGTGTTCAGGACGAGAAATCTAATAAAAAATTCATATCATGTTCAGACAGAGAGTACTTTAAAATCAGGAGCATAAATGTTTCTGGTTTTTTCTTTTTGTAAAAAGGTTTATAATGGAAGTAGTAATGATCGTTAAAGGATGAAGAAGATGAGTTTTGTTATATATGTTGTGCTGCCATGGATATTTTTATGCCTGTTTGTAATCGGTGTCTTCTACAGTCTGTGGAAGAAACTCCCATACTGGTGGGGGTTCCTTAGTTGTGCAGGAGGAGTTGCTATCTACCTGGTAGGGAATGAAGTAGTTGGCGGCTATAATGGTATGAGCTTAAGCTTAATTGGTGCTTTACCATTTACTATCGGTTTGTTTATTTTATTCTTTCTTTTTGTCGGTAGTAAGTTCCAGTAAAGGTTGAAATATTCACGGGTATTACCTCACGATTCGTACAAAATAGAAAGGTACCATCGAATGGAGGGGTCCCAATGAAAATGACTGGAAACAGAATGCTTCCCATGCTAGCTTCAATCGGCATCGGTGCGTATGCCTATTATCAAATGAAAAAAAATAAAACTATGTCATAAGAATGGAAAACCTGGTAGGAAAGTTGCCAGGTTTTCTTTCATTTTTGTTATTTGCTATAATGAAGAAGAGCAAATATTCAAAAAGAAAGGAATGATACATGTATGGCGCAATACATAGGTTATATCGGTTCTTATACAAAAAAAGACAGTGAAGGCGTATATCGTTTCACATTAGATACGGATCAGAAGAAATTGATTGATGTTGTCCCAGCTGCATCACTGGATAATCCTACATACTTAACGGTCAGTCAAGACAATCAATATGTTTATGCAGTATCAAAAGAGGGAGATCAAGGTGGGGTAACAGCCTATAAAATCACGGATGACAAAGGAACACTTCAACCATTAAACAGTCAGGCAACGCCTGGTTCAGCACCTTGTCATGTCAGCGTAGACAGTGAGAATAAGCTGGTCGTAGCTGCAAATTATCATACAAAGCTAGCAGAAGCTTTTCAAACCAATAAAGATGGTTCTCTTCAGAAACCTGCAGCTGTGGAACATGCAGGAGAAGGACCGCATGAAAGACAGGAAAAACCTCATTTACATTATGCTGGTTATACACCTGATGAGAAATATGTGGTTGTGGTTGATTTAGGAACAGATTCGATAACAACTTACCAGCCTGTTGATGGAGAACTAAAAAAAGTGCAAGAATTAAAAACAAAAGCAGGAAGTGGTCCTCGTCATATTGCCTTTCATCCTAATGGTAACTATGCGTACGTTATGACAGAACTAAGTAATGAAGTAATTGTATTATCTTATGATGAGCAAGCGGGATCGTTTGAAGAGATACAATATATCTCTACATTACCTGATGACTTTACCGAAAACAGCCAGGGGAGTGCTGTGTACCTATCTTCAGATGGCAAATTTGTTTATGTGGGCAACAGAGGCCATAACTCGATCACGGTCTTCCAAGTAAAAGATGATTATACGGTAGGATTAGTGGAATGGACGAATACGGAAGGGGACTGGCCGCGTGATTTTGTCCTCGATCCTTCTGAGCAATTCATTGTAGCATCCAATCAGGAATCAGGTACACTGGTCTTATTCGAAAGAGATAGGGAGAAGGGTACATTATCTCTAGTCCAAAAAGATGTAAAAGCGCCAGAAGCAGTTTGTCTGAAGTTTTTACACCAGTAAATAATAACCCGGATAGTATAGCAACTATCCGGGTTTTATCAGTCAAAAAAGTATATAAGTGTAACCACAAGGACCGGGCGGATTAATGCCCGGTTTGCTTCTTCCTTATTTTAACGTTCGATTATTCAAATCAACATCAAGTAAATCTTGATTTTCTTTCGATTCATAGCGTGAGATAAAGCCATCACCATGACAAATGGAACACGTATAACGCCATTCTTCATCATCCATTAATAGTCCCGTTCCGTCGCATGCTTTGCATTTCATATGTTGTGAACCCATCGTTGTACTTCCTTTCTGTATTAGTTTTGTTTTTGTTTAATCCAATTGATAATACCACCTTGAAGAATAATATCGATATGACGTTTCGTTAAGTCATGGCGGACTTCGATCGGCTGATCTTTACCTTTTACATGAATCGTGAATGTGTTGTTCGTTTGAATCGTTTCATGAATGTTTCGGAACTCCAGGATGTCATTTTCTGAAATCAGGTCGAAGTCTGATTCATCTACAAAAGTTAACGGGAGTATACCGAAGTTGATCAGGTTTTGCAGATGTATTCTGGCAAAATCTTTTACCAATACGACTTTTAACCCTAAATAACGAGGTGCTAATGCAGCATGTTCCCTGCTGGACCCCTGTCCATAATTGACACCGGCAGTGATCATATGTCCACCATTATCACGCTTTTTCATGGCAAGCTCATAATAATTTTCGTCGACGATTTCGAAGGCAAAAGTACTGATTCTCTGGATGTTACTGCGATAAGGTAATACTCTGGATCCACCTGCGAGAATTTCATCAGTGGAGATATTGTCACTCATTTTTAACAAGATAGGTAGGTCGAAATTATCTTTGATTGGTTCAAAGTCTGGAATGGATGTAATATTTGGACCTTTTTCCAGTTCGACCTTATCATCCGGTCTTGCAGGTGCTTCCAGCATGCCTTCTGTTGCGAACTTTTTCGGCTCTTTAATAGCAGGATAATCCATTTCTAACGTTCTTGGATCAGTAATTTTTCCGTGTAGAGCTGACGCCGCAGCTGTTTCCGGGCTACAAAGGAAGACACTGTCCTCTTTGGTACCAGAACGTCCCGGGAAATTACGTGGTGTTGTCCGCAAACTATTTCTGCCTGTTGCAGGTGCTTGTCCCATTCCGATACAGCCATTACAACCTGCCTGATGCATTCTTGCCCCTGCTGATAAGAGATTTGCAATGTGTCCATTTTCAACCAACTGTTCTAACAATTGTCGAGAAGTTGGATTAATGTCGAGAGAGGTCCCAGGAGCAATTTGTTTTCCTTTAACAATTTCACTGGCAATTGCAAAATCTCGGTATCCTGGGTTGGCAGATGAACCAATATAAGACTGGTAAATGGTTTCACCAGCTACTTCTGATACGGGCACAACATTCCCAGGACTGGAAGGTGTAGCGATTAATGGTTCTAACTTTGATAAATCAATATGCTCGTCTATATCATATTTTGCATTTCTATCTGCTTTTAATTCCACCCAGTCATCTTCACGACCTTGTTGTTTTAAGAATTTTTTAATTTCCTTGTCAGAAGGGAAGACAGTGGCAGTTGCACCTAACTCAGCTCCCATGTTTGCAATAACATGCCGGTCCATTGCTGTAAGTTTTTTTACACCAGGTCCATAATATTCAATGATCTTACCAACACCACCTTTAACGTCATAGCGGCGTAACAATTCAAGAATGACATCTTTAGCGCTTACCCAATCTGGGACTTTTCCAGTTAGCTTAACGCCCATGATCTCAGGCATTTTTACATAATATGGTTCACCAGCCATTGCCATTGCAACGTCAATTCCGCCAGCACCGATGGCCAGCATACCCATACAACCGTTCGCACAAGTATGACTGTCAGATCCTAATAAGGTTTTACCCGGCTTTGCTAATTGCTGCATATGGACAGGGTGACTGACGCCATTTCCAGGTCTGCTATAGTAGATTCCAAATTTTCTGGCAGCACTTCGTAAGAATAAGTGATCATCAGCATTCCGGAAGTCTTCTTGAATTAAATTATGATCTACGTATTGAGCAGAAGCCTCGGTTTTTACGCGATCAATGCCCATTGCCTCTAGTTCCAACATGACCATGGTACCCGTAGCATCTTGTGTTAACGTTTGATCAATTTTTAACCCAATTTCTTCTCCAACTTGCATATTACCGGAGACAAGATGCTGTTCAATTAATTTTTGAGCGACATTCTGTTTCACATTGATTTCCTCCTCTATAACATTCCGCTAAATGAAACTTTGTCTATAATGTAATATTTCACAAAAATTAATTAATAAACGTTTTAATTTGATTGGGAAGGAGATATCAATCGGCTTCAGTTACCTTAAACTTCGGAGTGGGGGGAGTTATCAAGCATAGTTATGTTTAACAATATGGGTCTGGAAAAGAAGCCGCCAAGTCAGACGCCGTTTATACGAACTCCACTTCATATTCAATATAATCACTGCTGTGGGCTGCACTTATATACTCTCCTGACTGACAAAAAAACAGGAGGCACTGTATGCCTCCTGTTTTCACTGTTAGACCATTACTTTGCACATATCGTTTGTCAATGCCACCGGGTCTTCGATTGGCAGCCCTTCAATCAATAATGCCTGGTTATATAAAATATTCGTATAAAGTTTTACTTTATCTTTATCAGCTTGGTGTGCATTAACTAACGCTTGGAAAATGTCGTGTTTGTTATTAATTTCTAATACTTTTGATGCTTGAATGTTTTGGTTGTCAGGCATCTGACTTAACACTTTTTCCATTTCGATTGATACATCACCATCAGCAGATAAACATACAGGATGGGACTTTAATCGGGTAGAGAGCTTGACGTCTTTTACTTTGTCGCCAAGGATTTCTTTCATTTCTGATAATAAATCTTTATGTTCTTCTTTTTGTTTCTCTGCTTCTTTTTTCGTTTCTTCATCTTCTAGATCTAAATCACCACTGGATACATTTTTGAACTCTTTTTCATCGTAATTCATTAACATTTTGATAACAAATTCGTCTACTTCATCTGTGAAATAGAGGATTTCGTAGCCTTTATCTTTGACCATTTCTGTTTGCGGTAATTTTTCAATACGCGCGTGTGATTCTCCTGTCGCGTAATAAATATGTTCCTGATCTTCTGGCATGCGGTCGCGGTATTCCTTCAATGTTACCAGTTTCTCTTCTGTAGAAGAATAGAAAAGTAGTAAGTCTTTTAACTTGTCTTTATTGGCACCGAAATCAGCATAGGCACCATATTTTAATTGGCGTCCGAAAGCATCGAAGAATGTTTCATATTTTTCACGATCATTTTTCAACATGCTTTGTAAATGATTCTTGATTTTTTTCTCTAAATTTTTTGCAATAAGATTTACCTGACGATCTTGTTGTAATATTTCTCTGGAAATATTAAGGGATAAATCTTCAGAGTCAACAATACCACGGACAAAACTGAAATGATCTGGTAACAAATCAGCACACTTGTCCATGATCAGCACACCGTTTGAATAGAGTTCTAAGCCTTTTTCAAAGTCTTGAGAATAATAGTTAAACGGAGGCTGCTTCGGAATATAAAGGATCGACTGGAAGCGAACCATCCCGTCTACACTAATATGCAGATGGCTGAGTGGCTGATCAAAGCCAAAGTGTTTCTCTTGATAGAAGCTTTCGTAATCCTCATCTGTAAGTTCTTGTTTATTTTTACGCCAAATCGGGATCATGCTGTTAACGGTTTGTTCTTCCGTCACTTCTACTAATTCATCTTCATTATCTTCTTTTGGTTTTTGTTCCGTTACATCCATTTTGATCGGATAGCGGATAAAGTCTGAGTATTTTTTTATGATTGATTTTAGTTTGTATTCTTCCAGATACTCATCATAATTTTCTTCGTCCTCGTTTTGCTTCAATTCAATGACAATTTCTGTACCAACATCTTTTTTGTCAAATGGTTCAATGGTATAACCATCTACACCATCGGAAACCCATTTGTATCCTTCGTCACTGTGAAGGGCACGTGTATAAACTGTAACGTTGTCTGCTACCATAAAGGAAGAGTAAAACCCGACACCAAATTGGCCGATAATTTCCTGTCCGTCTTTCATTTCGATTTCATTTTTGAATGCTAAAGAACCGCTCTTAGCAATTGTACCAAGATTCTCTTCAATTTCTTCTTTCGTCATCCCGATACCAGTATCTGTTACAGTAAGAGTGCGCTTATCTTTATTTGCTTCGACTCGAATGTAATAGTCATCTTGGTTAAATGAAATACTATCATCAGTTAAAGCTTTATAATAGATCTTATCAATCGCATCACTTGCATTTGAAATTAACTCGCGTAAAAAGATTTCTTTTTGAGAATAGATAGAATGTACCATCATTTCAAGCAAGCGTTTGGATTCGGCCTGAAATTGTTTTTTCTCCATGTTTCGTTTCCTCCCTTTATTCATCGTACGTATGTAATTTAGCACTCATGATGCAAGAGTGCTAACACACTATAAATATCACAAAAGCACTGACCTGTCAAGCTTTATCACAATTTGACTTCCGTTGTCTGATCCCTTATTTTAAGTAAAGTATCAGAATTTTTCTGCATTTATGCTATCATATAATTATGGCATCAGTTGTTCGTATAAACAAACAGGGGGGATTGGATGGCATTTGATTATCAGACGCCACGTTACATACATGTAATTGAGCAAATAAAAACAAAAATTAACGAAGGAGAATTAGAAGCAGGGGAGCGATTACCATCAGAAATGGAGCTGGCTAAGCAGTTAAACGTCTCTCGTAATACATTAAGGGAAGCGCTTCGTATTTTAGAAGAAGAAAATATCATTATACGACGCCATGGAATCGGCACTTTCATCAATAAAAAGCCTGCCTTCTCAGGGGGAATTGAGGAGCTTTTCAGTATCACTGATTTTATTAAAAGAGAAGGAAAAGACCCCGGTACGGAAATGTTATTTCATGGTGCAACCGAGGCCCACAGTGAAGACAAAAGGGAGTTGCAGATAGAAGAAGATGATCAAGTATACTTAGTTAAACGGGTAAGAACAGCAGATAATGAGCCACTGGTATATTGTATTGATAAAATTCCATTGTCATTAGTAGGTGAAGATTATCAATTGGATGAACAGTCCATGTTGCAATCCTTACAAGAAAAAAAGAATATCACGATAAGCTATGCGAAAGCAGAAATAAAGACGATCGGTTACCATGAAGAAATTTCTAAAATTCTTCGGAGTGAAAAAAATCAGCCTTTGCTCATTTTGAAACAAATACATTATGATTTGAACGATCATCCGATTTTATATTCACTTAACTTCTTTCGCTCTGATCAAGTTAGTTTTAGTGTATTTCGTAAGCGTTTATTTTAAACCATTCCTAAAGGGGAGTGGTTTTTTTAGGTAGTAAGAAAAGTACAGTCATTGAAGTAATCAATGTTGAACAAGAAGATAGGTTCGGTTCCCATAACATGGATTATGTCAAATGCAATTATTGGATATCAAAAAGTGATTGACTTGTAGGACGTCTAACCTTTATAATGATTTCGAACCCGATTGGAAAGGGTTTTCATTTTAACGTGTAGTTGTTGGACGTCCAATCATTAAAAATAGGAAGGGGAACACCGCATGCATTTTTTGTGGGGAATAGCAGGTATCGCAGTCATCTTGGGGATTGCGTTTCTCTTATCATCAAAAAGGAAAGCGATTAATATCCGCACGATTTTGGGAGGATTAATAATCCAAATTTTCTTTGCATTTGTCGTATTAAAGTGGGAAACGGGACAAACAGCATTAAAGTGGTTTACATTACGTGTTCAGGATATTATTAATTATGCCAATGAAGGAATCAGTTTTCTGTTCGGTTCATTAGCAAACAGTGACGAATTTGGATCGATCTTTGCTTTGCATGTTTTGCCGATCATTATATTCTTTTCGTCCCTTATTTCTGTCTTGTATTATTTAGGGATTATGCAATGGATTATTAAAATCCTTGGTGGTGGTTTATCGAAATTGCTAGGCACGAGCAAGTCAGAATCGATGTCAGCAGCCGCTAATATTTTTGTCGGTCAGACCGAAGCACCATTAGTAGTAAGACCGTTTTTAAACAAAATGACACAATCGGAATTGTTTGCTGTCATGACAGGAGGACTTGCATCTGTTGCAGGATCCGTATTAGTTGGATATTCATTATTAGGAGTGCCTCTGGAGTATTTACTTGCAGCCAGTTTTATGGCAGCACCTGCCGGTTTAATAATGGCAAAAATGATGATGCCGGAAACTGAGGAGTCTGTGACGACAGATAATTTGGAAATGGAAAAAGATAATGAGTCAGTTAACGTTATCGATGCAGCAGCTAAGGGTGCCTCAGATGGTCTGAAGCTGGCATTAAATGTAGGTGCGATGCTATTAGCTTTTATCGCGTTAATTGCATTAATCAATGGGATTCTCGGAATATTCGGTGATATAACATTAGAATTAATTCTTGGCTATGTATTTGCTCCTGTTGCCTTTGCTGTTGGTGTGCCATGGAATGAAGCAATCACGGCTGGTGGTTTTATCGGGCAAAAACTTGTATTAAATGAATTTGTCGCCTATGCATCATTTGCACCAGAAATGGCTAACTTATCTGACAAAACGAATTTAGTAATAAGCTTCGCACTGTGTGGGTTTGCTAATTTAAGTTCAATGGCGATATTGCTCGGCGGACTTGGAGGTTTAGCACCGAATAGACGTAAAGACATTGCAAAACTTGGACTAAAGGCGGTAGTCGCGGGAATGTTGGCTTCACTATTAAGTGCAGCTGTTGCAGGTATGTTCTTCTAAAAGATAGGACAGAGCCTGTACACTATATATCTAAGGCTTTCACCACTATTGGTGCAAAGCCAATTTTTCATTTGGAAAGGAAGATAGTTAATGAGAATGGTAGATCTTATCGCTAAAAAACGTGATGGTAAAGAATTAACACAAGAAGAAATAAACTTCATGATAGATGGTTATACGAAAGAGGAAATTCCTGACTATCAAATGTCAGCTATGGCAATGGCACTGTATTTTCAAGGGATGACAACGGAAGAAAGAGTTCATTTAACGATGGCTATGGTAGAATCCGGAGATCAGATCGATTTATCGGATATTCATGGAATCAAGGTGGATAAGCATTCTACAGGCGGAGTTGGTGATACGACTACATTAATATTAGCGCCGTTAGTTGCGTCTGTTGGCGTGCCGGTTGCCAAGATGTCAGGAAGAGGACTAGGGCATACAGGTGGTACAATCGACAAGTTAGAATCAATTGAAGGGTTTCAAGTCGAATTGACAGGAAATCAATTTAATCAGTTAGTGAATGAACAAAATGTTGCAGTAGTTGGACAAAGCGGTAATTTAACTCCTGCTGACAAAAAACTTTATGGATTACGTGATGTTACGGCTACAGTCAATTCAATTCCGTTGATCGCGAGTTCCATTATGAGTAAAAAAATTGCAGCAGGGGCAGATGCAATTGTATTAGATGTCAAAACAGGTTCAGGTGCTTTCATGACAGAACTGGAGGATGCTAAAGCATTAGCAAAGGCGATGGTTGACATTGGTAATGGAGCAGGGCGTGAAACGATCGCTGTTATTTCTGATATGAATCAGCCTCTTGGATTTGCTGTAGGCAATGCATTGGAAGTGAAAGAAGCTATTGAAACATTACAGGGTAAAGGTCCCAAAGACTTAGAAGAATTGTGCCTTACTTTGGGCAGTCAGATGGTCTATTTAGCAAAAAAAGCAACATCTATTGAGCAAGCGAGAGAGATGTTAACAGATGCCATTCAATCAGGCAAAGCAATGGAGAAATTGAAGACATTTGTCAGCTCCCAAGGCGGTGATGCTTCCGTTATCGATCATCCAGACCAATTACCAACTGCAGCCTATATAACAGAAATTAAAGCACAAGCAGCAGGTATTGTTCATCACATTTCAGCTGATGAGATAGGAGTAGCTGCAAGTATGCTAGGAGCTGGACGCTTAACGAAAGATTCTCAAATTGATTTGGCGGTAGGTGTCGTATTACAAAAGAAATTAGGCGATGAAGTAAAGGTTGGAGACACGCTGGTAACGATCCACAGTAATCACCAGAATATAAATGAGGTGAAGGATAAAGTTGTGCAGGCGTATCAGATTAAGAATGAAGCGTATAAAAATGCACCACTTATATACGATATAATTAAATAAAGGCTAATGACATGCAGAAGAGGTTGGACATCCAACCTTAGAAGCAGTACAATAAGGAGGACATCATGAAAGCAATTTTGTTAAGTCTACTTGCCGGTGTCATCGTCGGTATCGTATTTAAATTTTTGAAATTACCTTTACCTGCACCGCCTGTTCTGACAGGTGTGTTAGGAATATTTGGTATTTATTTCGGAGGGCAAATTGCAGAATGGATAAAATCCTTCCTTTAATTATGGTGAGAGGAGATTGAAATTTGAAACCTTTTAAACGAGTATTTTTAATTGTATTAGATTCTGTCGGAATTGGCGAAGCACCTGATGCAGAGCAATTTAATGATAGTGGAGCGGATACGTTAGGACATATTGCAGCCCACATGAATGGATTGAATATGCCGAATATTGGTCAACTAGGTTTGAGTAACATCCGAAAAATCAAAGGAATTGAGCAATCAGCCAAACCAATGGCCCATTTTACAAAAATGCAGGAAGCATCTAATGGAAAAGATACGATGACAGGTCATTGGGAAATGATGGGGTTGCACATTGAACAACCGTTTCAAACCTTTCCTGACGGGTTTCCAGATGATTTAATCCAAACCCTGGAAGCAAAAACAGGTAGAAAAATTATTGGAAACAAACCGGCGTCTGGGACAGAAATTATCGAAGAACTAGGGGAACATCATGTAAAGACGGGAGATCTTATCGTTTACACTTCTGCGGATTCCGTTTTGCAAATTTGTGCGCATGAAGCAGTTATTCCTTTGAAAGAGCTTTATGAAATATGTGAAACAGCGCGGGCTTTAACGATGAATGAAACGTATATGATTGGCAGAGTCATCGCTAGACCTTTTGTTGGAGAAGTCGGTCATTTTGAACGAACTTCCAATCGACATGATTATGCTTTGAAACCTTTTGGCAGGACAGTTATGAATGAACTAGCAGATGCATCCTACGATGTTGTCGCATTAGGTAAGATCTCTGATATTTATGATGGAGAAGGGGTTACCTCTTCCATTAGGACAAAAGATAATGACGATGGAATGGAAAAATTCATTCAATCAATGGACGATGATTTTCATGGTCTAAATTTTCTTAATTTAGTCGATTTTGATGCAAAGTATGGTCATCGTCGTGATCCGCAAGGCTATGGGGAAGCGTTAGAAGCTTTCGATCGACGGTTACCAGAAATGCTGGCCAAATTACAAGAAGATGATTTGTTTATCATTACAGCAGATCACGGCAATGATCCGGTACACCATGGTACAGATCATACAAGAGAATACGTACCATTGCTCGTCTATCATAACCAAATAACAGAAGGAAAACAGCTAGCGATTAGAGATACATTTGCAGACATTGGTGCTACCATTGCAGATAATTTTGGTGTAACATTACCTGTAAACGGGAAAAGTTTTCTAAAGGACATAAAATAAGGGAGGGTCATTCATTGAATCAACTACAAGAGGCAACAGTATATTTACAACATAAACTCACAGATCGACCGACAGTTGGATTAATTCTAGGATCTGGATTGGGCATGCTTGCAGATGAAATCAAAAATCCGATTAAAATAAAATATCAGGAGATTCCAGGCTTCCCTGTTTCCACAGTGGAAGGACATGCCGGTCAATTAGTAATTGGTGAATTGCAAGGTGTAGATGTGATTGCTATGCAAGGTCGCTTTCATTATTATGAAGGCTACGGACTAGATGCAGTGACATTTCCAGTACGTGTAATGAAAGAACTTGGCATTGAAAAACTGTTGGTAACCAATGCGGCAGGTGGGGTGAATCGAGACCTGGAACCTGGTGATTTAATGTTAATTACAGATCATATTAACAATACTGGGCAGAACCCTTTGATTGGAGAAAATGTCGAACAACATGGCGTTCGTTTTCCTGATATGTCGACTGCTTATGACCGTGAATTACAAACAATCGCTAGAAAAGCAGCACAGCAGTTATCCATTCCGCTAAAAGAAGGCGTCTATGTCTGGAACACAGGTCCGAGTTATGAAACACCAGCTGAAATTAAGATGCTTGATATATTAGGTGGAGATGCTGTTGGGATGTCAACTGTTCCAGAGGTAACAGTAGCAAGACAAGCTGGTATTCGTTGTGTCGGTATCTCCTGTATTTCCAATATGGCAGCAGGAATATTGGATCAGCCGTTAACCCATGATGAGGTAATAGAAACAACTGAGAAAGTACGGGAATCCTTTTTACAATTTGTCAAACAGCTGATTGAAGATATTGGCTAAAAAATATAAGGAGGAACCGGGAATGGAAGCGAAATTAATCGAAGAGGCAAAGAAGGCTAGAGAAAAAGCATATGTGCCTTATTCTAACTTTAAAGTAGGAGCAGCATTGCTGGACGAACAGGGAACTATTTTTCACGGGTGTAACATCGAAAATGCTGCCTATTCTATGTGTAACTGTGGTGAAAGAACAGCATTGTTCCATGCTTATGCAACGGGATCCAAAAACTTTAAGATGATGGCCGTTGTGGCAGATACAGAGCGTCCAGTTTCACCATGTGGCGCTTGTCGCCAGGTTCTTGCCGAGCTTTGTGATCCAGATATGAAAGTAATACTTACAAATATGCAAGGGAATACGGAAGAGACAACGGTTCGCGCCTTATTACCTGGTGCGTTTATCGCCAATGATATGTCCCGTGCTAAAGAATAAGGAGGATGAGAAATGAAATTAGCAAATAAAATCGATCATACGGCTTTAAAGCCCGACACGACCAGAGAGCAAATAGAAGTATTGTGTAACGAAGCAAGAGAATATGGTTTTTATTCTGTCTGTGTGAATCCTACATGGGTAGCGTACAGTAATGAATTATTAAAAGGCTCAGAAGTTAAGGTATGTACGGTAATTGGATTTCCTTTAGGAGCAACAGCCTCAGCTGTAAAAGCTTTTGAAGCAAAATACGCAGTAGAAAAAGGTGCAACAGAGGTGGATATGGTCATCAATATTGGTGCTCTAAAAGATGGACAACATGATGCTGTCAAACAAGATATCGAAGCCGTCGTGCAAGCAGCAGGTGAAAAAGCACTAGTAAAAGTCATTATCGAAACATGTCTGTTAACAGATGAAGAAAAAGAAATAGCATGTCGTTTAGCAATTACGGCTGGAGCAGATTATGTAAAGACATCTACTGGTTTCTCCACAGGTGGGGCGACGAAAGAAGATATTGCTTTAATGAGAAAAACAGTTGGTCCTAACGTCGGTGTCAAAGCATCAGGAGGCATCCGTGACACCGAAACCGCCGAAGCAATGGTTACAGCAGGCGCGTCCCGAATCGGAGCAAGCGCAAGTGTAGCGATTGTAAATGATGAAGAGAGCGATAGTGATTATTAATGAAGCACTGAGGGAGACAGTTTGAAACAACTGTCTCCCTCTTTTTGTACTCAGACAAGAAAGTACAGCCACAACAGTAATCATATTTTTAACATGAAGTTGAGTTCTTATAATATGGATTATGTCAGCCATCGCTGCCAAGCATCCATATTGAGATATTTAATGTGCTGGGATACCGCTTCGGCCAACCACTCCGCGTCTTGCGGGGCCCGGCTGAAACTAAGCTACTACCCGAAATACTTCTCTGCTGCCTTGCACCGAGGAAGCCTACGTCGAAGCTTTACTAGTAGACGCAGGTGCAGACGTTGTGGATCTCCAGCACCTGCTTGTCCCGCGGGAGTCTATGTGGTTGGCCTCCGCTGATGTATAGCTCCACAATTTATGCGACAGCTAGGATATGAAGCATTGTCTGCAAGATTTACACCTTAATTGATGAAATACATTGCCTAGCACGACTGCTTTTTGCTGTTACATAAGTTGTAGGACTTCCCTCAAGCATAGGAAATAGGCGGAGACTCCCGTGGAATCAGCGCGAGCTGAAGATCCATTTCATTTGTGCCTGTGTCTGCAAGTATCGCTTCGAAGTGAGCTTCCTCGGCACAAGGCAGCAAAGAAGCTGTTCAAGTAGTATCCTAACTGAATCCGTGCCCACAGGACGCGGAGCCTATTTCCGGAGCTTTGCTATGCACATAATAACTATCAAAATAGCCACAAAGTGAAACAGCTCCAGTTAACATAATCCATTTTATAAGTAGTTGTATATTATTTTGTTAGTTAGGACCAGGTAAAATTCCCTGTTTTTTCTAAAATAAGAACAATGAAGCTCAAGAAGCAATTCTACTCAAGCTGAAGCTTGATTCTTAGTTTGTCTTGTGGGGAACAGGTTCGGATACATAATTTCAGCCATCCTATTCCATCCTATCAGATAGAAAGGATGTGACGTATGCATTATCAAGCAGGCGACATAGTATATGTGTTTTATCGAAACCCACATACGCAAAATGTAGCGAATGTACAAGAAGCGGCTGTAGTTAAAAATCCAGAAGATCCGAATGGTGGTCTCGCAGTATTTCTTTACGAAACGTATTATCCTATAAGTGATGAAATGGCAGTATTTCAGAGTGCAGAGGAAGCAGAAAATGCCTATCAGTATTATTTTGGTGATGTTTCTGGAGGCGAAATCTGATGGTAAGACCTTTTCGACCCCAACTTGTATACTTTGAACCGAAAGCTTTGGACTATCCTTTAGGTGCTGAACTTAAAGAAAAATTCGAGAAAGAAGATGTAGAAATTAGGTATACAACATCACATAACCAAGTTCGAAATCTGCCGGGTGATAACGATTTTCAAAAATACCGTGTTGCAAAATCCACCTTAGTTGTGGGAATTCGTAAAACATTAAAATTTGATACACCAAAGCCTTCAGCAGAATACGCTATTCCCTTAGCGACTGGCTGTATGGGACATTGCCATTATTGTTATTTACAAACGACAATGGGAAGTAAACCATATATTCGTACGTATGTAAATGTCGAGGAGATATTAGAAGCTGCTACAACATATATGGAAGAACGTGCACCAGAAGAAACAAGATTTGAAGCATCGTGTACGTCTGATGTAGTAGGCATTGATCATTTAACCCATTCCTTAAAACGAACGATTGAATTTTTTGGAAAATCAGAACTTGGCAAACTACGATTTGTCACCAAATTTCATCATGTTGACCATTTATTAGATGCCGAACACAATGGGAAAACGAGGTTTCGTTTTAGTATTAATGCAGATTATGTAATTAAATACTTTGAACCAGGCACTTCTCCGCTGACTAAGCGAATAGAAGCGGCGGGGAAAGTGGCTCGGGCAGGCTATCCATTAGGTTTTATTGTAGCACCTATTTATTTACATGAGGGATGGAAAGAAGGCTATTATCACATGTTTGAACGTCTCGATAAAGAGTTACCTGAAGATGCAAAGAATGATATTACCTTCGAATTTATTCAGCATCGATTTACGAAATCTGCGAAACGAGTAATTCAAAAAAATTATCCGATGACGAAGCTTGAGTTGGATGAGGAGAAAAGAAGGAATAAATGGGGAAAATACGGAATGGTGAAATATATTTATCAAAAGGATGAGGAAGAAGAAATCAAGGAACATCTTTTTGATTACATGAAACAATTCTTTCCGAATGCTAAGCTGGAATATTTTACGTAGATGCATAGCTGCAGAAAGGGTGTTTTAAGTGGAATTTGATTGGATTTGGAAGGCAGTATTAATAATTGCACTTGGCTCGCTGCTTTTACGACTAGCAGGGAGAAAGTCCATCTCTCAAATGACGCTGACACAGACAGTGTTAATGATTGCAATTGGTTCTTTACTTATCCAGCCGGTCTCCGGAAAAAATATTTGGATTACATTTGCTGTTAGTGCTGTCTTAATACTTACTTTAATTGTTATGGAATTTATACAATTAAAATCAGATGCATTTGAAACATTTATTACAGGCAAGTCAGCGATATTGATTGAGAATGGGCAACTAAATGAAAAAAACTTAAAACGATACAGGCTTACGGTGGATTTGTTAGAGATGATGCTTCGTCAGCAAAATATTAATAAAATAAGCGATGTAGAGTGGGCAACTATTGAACCGAATGGAAAATTAGGCTGCCTCCTAAAACCGGATGCACAACCTGTGACAAAGGCAGATATGAAGTTACTAATAGAAGAAGTCCAGAAGTTAGATCCATCCTTTAAGCAACAACCACCACAAAATAAAAAAGAAGATATTTTTAAGGAAGTTGCAGATAAGAAACATCAGACTGCAATTCCGAAAAAACTGCAGTAAATACAAAGTAGGACCATGCCGAATGGCAGGTCCTACTTCCTTGGTTAATCATACATAATGGAATTGACGTTATTTTCATCTAAATAGTCTTCATATTTTTCATGTGCCTCATTGACGCCAATATATTTTCCATCTAGACCAGCTAAGAGAAAGCCTTCAAGTTCTTCAACACTGCCAACCAGTTCCTCTGATTGATAATACATATGCGAGTAATCTTTTTCAGTATCATAAAAATCAGATACACCATCTGAAGAACCATATTGCTCAACATCTTGCCAGGCATCTTCGCCATCGTACATGGTGTAATCATTGTTTTCCAACTCTTGTTCATCGACATGAGAGTGGAGCAGATCTTCTTCTACCGGTCGATGATTATCAATATGCTGTTCTGCGTGTGTTTTGCAGCGTAGAGTCGTTGGCATTGCTGCTAAGCGTTCTTGATCAATTGCTCTGTGGCAAACTTCACACTGTCCATACGTTTTATTATTGATCGCTTGCAAAGCACGTTCGATATCTTCCAGTTCTTGCTTCTCATGTTCATTCAGTGCTATATCTTTTTCTCGCTCATATAATTCAGAGCCTGAATCGGCTGGATGGTTATCATAATTTGACAGCTCAGACGTTGATTCACGTTGAGACTGTTCCAGGTTAAAATGATCGGAAATGTGTTGCTGCAAAGATTGTTTCCTCTGGAATAATTCTTCCTGGCACAGCTGAAGTAGTTCATGATTCATCACTTCAAGCACCTCCTTACGAGCTTAGTATGTCCATAACTCGCCTGATCCACAGATGAGGATTCTGGTAACGGAAGTGAATAATGTGAAAGAGAGGAGAGAAACTACAATTAAGATAAAATATTTAAAGCCAAACAACTTATATTGACATCACAAAGGTGGTGCTACATGACGTAATCTCTATTATAAGAGCCCATGCTAATAAGAAAAAACCGTGCATAACCCGCCCGGTCCTAATTGATTAAATTATATCCAACTACCTATAATATGAATTATATTAACTGGAGCTGTTTCACTTTGTGGCTATTTTGATAGTTATTATGTGCATAGCAAAGCTCCGGAAATAGGCTCCGCGTCCTGTGAGCACAGCTTCAGCTAGGCTACTACTTGAAAATGCTTCTTTGCTGCCTTGTGGCGAGGAAGCTTACTTCGAAGCAATGCATGCAGACACAGGCACAAATGAACTGGATCTACAGCTCGCGCTGATTCCACGGGAGTCTCCGCCTATTTCCTACGCTTGAAGGAAGTGCTACAAATTATGTAACAGCAAAAAGCAGTCGTGCTAGGAATGTATCTCATCAATTATGGTGTGAATCTTGCAGATAGTGCTTCATATCCTAGCTGTCGAATAAATTGTGGAGCTATACATCAGCGGAGGCCAACCACGGAGACTCCCGCGGGATTGTGCAGGTGCTGGAGATCCACTTTGTGAAGCGTTCTTCTTCACAAAGTTAGCTCCAGCCGTGCCCCGCAGGACGCGAGTGGTTGGACGGAGCGGTATCATACCACACATATTTTTTCAAAATGACCACTAAGCTGCTAGTTTACATAATCCATATTATAGGAACTCATCTTCATGTTGAATATGATTACTGCTGTAACTGCACTTATATGCTTTTTTGACTGATAAAAAAAGCTAACTTCCTTATTAGAAAGTCAGCTTTTCGATTAGTCTCTTGCTGTTTCAAATTGATCGATTTTATCTGCGTGGGTTAGGGTGACGGCAATTTCGTCCCAGCCATTAAGCAGCATTTCGCGTTTGTAATCATCTAGATCGAACGATGCTTCAAAGCCTTGATTATCATATACTTTTTTGGATTCAAGATCCACTGTAAGATGATATTGTGCTGCTTCAGCATTATTGATAAGTGTGTGCACTTCATCTTCCGTTAATTTGACCGGAAGAATACCGTTTTTAGTACAATTGTTATAAAAAATATCAGCATAACTTGGTGCAATAATTACTCTAAATCCATAATCCTGCAAAGCCCAAGGTGCATGCTCACGGGAGGAGCCGCAGCCGAAATTCTCACCAGCGACTAAAATAGACGTTCCTTCATATTTTGACTGGTTTAAAGAGAAGTCGTCGCGTAAATCACCTTTTGAATCAAATCGCCAATTATAGAAAACGAACTGGCCAAACCCTTGACGAGAAATACGCTTCAAAAATTGTTTCGGAATAATTTGATCTGTATCCACATTTGCTCTGTTTAGAGGAAAGACAAGTCCTTCATGTTTACGAATTGGTTCCATCAATTGTTACCCCCTTTTTTATTTGTTAGCTTGGTGTTGGAACTTCTAAATGACGAACGTCAACAAAATGCCCTTTGATTGCCGCGGCAGCAGCCATTTCAGGACTAACAAGGTGAGTACGAGCACCTGTACCTTGACGGCCTTCAAAGTTACGGTTGGACGTAGATGCACAACGCTCACCTTCAGGTACGACGTCATCATTCATTGCCAGGCACATGCTGCAACCGGCATCACGCCATTCAAATCCTGCTTCTTTGAAAATGATGTCAATGCCTTCTTTTTCTGCTTGGGCTTTGACGCTGTGAGAACCTGGTACAACAATAGCACGTACGTTAGGATTTACTTGTTGACCTTTCACAATTTCAGACGCTTTTTTTAAGTCTGCAAGGCGGGAGTTAGTACAAGAACCGATGAAAACATGTTCAACAGGTACAGATGAAATGGGCTCTCCACCAGTTAATCCCATATATTCTAGAGCACGTTTGATTTCTTCTTTGTCATTGGCATTTTTTCCTTCATCAACGGTTGGTACGTTGGCGCTGACAGGGATACACATACCAGGATTCGTACCCCAAGTTACTTGAGGCTCGATTTCATTTGCATCGATCTCTACTTGTTCATCGTAAACAGCACCATCATCACTAGCTAATGCTTTCCACTCTTCTGCAAGCTGATCAAAGGCTTCTCCTTGCGGTACATGACGTTTGCCGCGAAGAAATTCAACAGTTGTATCATCCGGACTAATTAATCCGGCACGAGCGCCAGCTTCAATCGACATATTACAAATGGTCATACGGCCTTCCATGGAAAGGTCACGGATTGCTTCCCCAGTATATTCCAGTACATATCCAGTACCAAACTTTACACCAAACTTGCCGATGATTGCCAGAATTAAATCCTTTGCAGTAACACCTGTACCCAACTTGCCGTTAACTTTCACATTCAACGTTTTTGGCTTTTGCTGCCAAATGGATTGAGTAGCTAGCACATGTTCCACTTCACTAGTACCGATACCAAAGGCAAGAGCTCCGAAAGCTCCGTGTGTAGATGTGTGACTGTCACCACAAACAATCGTTTTTCCAGGTTGTGTTAATCCTAACTCCGGACCGATAACGTGTACGATACCTTGATCCGGATGATGGATATCTGCTAAAGGTACACCGAACTCATCACAGTTGGCTTTTAATGTTTCCATTTGTGTTTTGGAAACTTCATCCTTGATGACATTACGATGAATAGTAGGTACGTTGTGATCCATAGTGGCAAATGTACGATCAGGTCGGCGTACTTTTCGGTTGTTCATTCTTAATCCTTCAAAAGCTTGAGGAGAGGTAACCTCATGAACCAAATGTAAGTCAATATATAAAAGATCCGGTTTACCTGCTTCATGATGAACGATGTGTTTTTCCCAAATCTTTTCGATAATTGTTTTTGGCTTTCTCATCTTTTTTCACTCCTTACATGCATAATGTGGTGCTAAAAGAGGGAAGAAGTATAAAAAATACTACTTCTTCACAAGTTTTAGCATTATTGGTTAATTGCCTTCACAATTAAATCTGTCATTTCAGACGTATTTACTAGAGTGCCATGCTCATTTTTTAAATCTGCCGTGTGATAGTTCTGATTAAGAACTGATTCAACAGCAACTTCAATCTCATTTGCTTCCTGGTTCATGTCGAAAGAATAACGAAGCATCATGGCTGAAGATAAAATCATGGCAACTGGATTGGCGATACCTTGACCAGCGATATCTGGTGCAGATCCGTGGGCGGGTTCATATAAACCAACACCATCCTCTGCAAGGCTGGCAGAAGGTAACATTCCCAGTGACCCTGTTAGCACGGAAGCTTCATCACTTAAGATATCACCAAACATATTTTCCGTTACGATTACATCGAATTGTGTCGGATTAGTGATCAGCTTCATTGCAGCAGCATCAACTAACACATGTTCAACTGTAATATCAGGGTATTCCGATTTCTTTTCTTCTACAATTTCACGCCATAATTTACTAGATTCCAACACGTTTGCTTTATCAACTGATGTTAGGTGTTTGTTACGTAATGCAGCACTTTGAAATGCTTTGTCAATAATTCGTTCCATCTCTCTTTTTGTATACGACAGTGTATCGACTACTGCATTGCCATTATCGATTCGTTCACTAGGCTGACCAAAATATAAACCACCTGTCAGTTCTCTGACAATCAGCAAATCACTTCCTTGTATAATTTCTTCTTTCAGTGGAGAAGCGTGTAACAATTTGGGGAAGCCTTTGACAGGACGAAGGTTGGCGTATAAATCAAGTGCTTTGCGAATGCCTAATAAGCCTCTTTCCGGTCGTAAATCAGATGGGTTATTATCCCATTTAGGACCGCCGACTGCACCTAACAAAACGGCATCTGCCTGTTTACAAGCTTCGACTGTTTCATCGGGTAGGGGAGTACCATGCTGATCAATGGCAACTCCTCCTATATCATAAGATGAAAATTGAAATGTTCTGTTATATTTTTTACTTATTGCTTCCAGTACATCTTTGGCAGCGTAAATGACTTCTGCTCCAATACCGTCACCAGGAAGCAAGACAATGTTATGACTCAATGGACTAACCTCCTGCATCAGACTAAATTGCTTTTTTGTTGATAAATAGCACGATTGACTCCGTTTATATAAGCTTGCACGGCAGCTTCCAGAACATCTTGAGCAGAGCCGCGACCACTGACTGTACGGCCATCAACGGTCAAACTGACATGAACCTCGGCAAGCGCATCGCGACCTTGACCAATAGAATTCAATTGAAAGTCGGTAAGATGCGTATCTTCTGTTACAATCTGGTCTAACGTGTTATACAGAGCTTCCACACTACCAGAACCTGTACTGGTATTTTCAATGGTTTCACCATCTGGAGTGGAAAGAGAAATAGAGGCGCTTGGCTGATCATTCGAACCATATTGTACTTGAAAATGACGTAATTGATAACGTCTCACATTCGAAGTATCTGTTTGGATATCGGTAAGAATAGCGAACAGATCATCATCCGTTACTTCTTTTTTTCGATCTGTCAATAGCTTAAATGCTTTGAACGCTTCTTTTAATTTCTCTTCAGGCAGGTCATATCCTAATTGTTTAATTTTATCTGTAAAAGCGTGGCGTCCAGAGTGTTTACCTAACACTAAATTATTAGAATGGACACCGACTAATTCTGGTGTAATGATCTCGTACGTTTCTGCGTTTTTTAGTACGCCGTCCTGGTGAATACCTGATTCATGGGCAAAGGCGTTACGGCCGACCACGGCTTTATTACCGGGCACCGTCATTCCAGTAAATTTGCTCACCATGTCACTGGTTCGTTTCGTTTCATTTAGTACAATTTGGGTATGATAAGGATAATAATCATTGCGGATTTTTAAGGCAACGGCAAATTCTTCTAGCGATGCGTTTCCAGCACGTTCGCCAATACCATTTATGGTTCCTTCCACTTGAGTGGCTCCGTTCTCCACTGCAGCAAAAGAGTTGGCTAACGCCATTCCTAAGTCATCATGACAGTGACAGGACAGATCGACTTTATCAATATTCGGAACATTTTCTTTGATATATTTAAACATAGCGCCGTATTCACGTGGCATGGTATAACCTACTGTATCAGGCAAGTTAATGACGGTTGCACCAGCATCAATTACTTTCTCGATAATCTTTGCCAGAAAGTCAAGGTCAGAGCGGGAAGCATCCTCAGCGGACCATTCGACATGGTCAAAAAATTGTTTACCGTATGTGACCATTTCAACCGCGGTTTCGATGACTTCATCTGGTGTTTTCTTTAATTTATATTCCATGTGAATAGGGGAGGTGGCAATAAAAACATGCAATCTAGGGTGAACAGCATTTTTTAAAGCGTCCCTGCATGCGTCAATATCTGACTTAACTGCACGTGCTAAGCCTGCTACGGATACATTCTTCACCGTGTCGGCAATTTTCTTTACCGCATCGAAATCTCCTTTGGAGGAAGCAGGAAATCCTGCTTCCATTATATCTACTCCAAAGCGTTCTAATTGTTTCGCAAGCTCTAATTTTTCTAGTTGATTCAAATTGACACCTGGTGATTGTTCACCATCACGCAAAGTGGTGTCAAAAATCTTAATTTGTGTCATTAGAGACCACTTCCTTTTTATTAATTGCCTTTTGCTTAACAAATGGCATTAATTCACGCAGTTCTCTACCTACCTTCTCAATTTGATGTTGGCTTTCAGCTGTTTTGATCGCAGAATAACGTGGACGATTTGCCTGATTTTCCAAGATCCATCCTTGTGCAAATTTACCTGTTTGGATATCAGAAAGAACATCTTTCATACGTGCTTTCGTATCTTCGTCTACAATTCTTGGACCAGACATGAAATCTCCCCACTCTGCTGTATCGGAAATGGAGTGACGCATGTTTTCAAGTCCACCTTCATAAAGAAGATCTACAATAAGTTTTAATTCGTGTAAACATTCGAAGTAGGCAACTTCTGGTTGATATCCTGCTTCTACTAATGTTTCAAAACCAGCTTTTACAAGTGCGGAAGTACCACCGCAAAGTACAGCTTGCTCACCGAATAGATCTGTTTCCGTTTCTTCCTGGAATGTCGTTTGAAGAATTCCTGCGCGACCTGCGCCAATTCCTTTAGCATAAGCAAGTGCAACGTCAGTCGCTTGACCAGTTGCATCCTGGAAGATACCGTAAAGTGCAGGTACACCAGCACCTTCTTCATATGTTCTGCGTACTAAGTGTCCAGGCCCTTTTGGTGCTACCAAGAATACATCTACATCGGCAGGAGGTACGATTTGATTAAAGTGAATGTTAAAACCGTGTGCGAATACAAGCGCATTTCCTGCTTCTAAATTTGGCTCAATCGCATCTTTATATATAGATGGCTGATATTCATCCGGAAGAAGAATCATGATAACGTCTGCTTCTTGTGATGCTTCAGCAACTGATTTAACATCAACGCCATCTTCAACTGCTTTATCCCATGAACGACCTTGACGAAGCCCAACTACTACATCAAAACCACTTTCCTTTAAGTTTAGTGCGTGGGCATGGCCTTGAGAACCGTAACCGATAATTGCAATTTTCTTAGATTGTAAAACCTCTTCATTAATATTGTTGTTATAAAGTACTTTTGTCATCTTTACTACATCCTCTCAAAATTTGTTTTTTCTATATAATAATTTAATTATTATTAGCCTAGTAATGAAGAATAACTGCTGCCATCTTGTATGCTGGGCTGTTGGCCTCTGGCGAATGCTGTGACACCAGTTCTTGCTAATTCTTTGATGCCATATGGACGCAACAGTTCGATCAATGCTTCAATTTTTTCCGGCTTTCCGGTAACTTGAATCGATAAGCTGTCTTTACTCACATCGATTATAGAAGCACGGAATGGTTCAATAATCCCCTGTACTTCTGCACGAAGCTGACTGTTGCTGACTATTTTTATCAGTGCCAGTTCTCTGGCGACAATGGCTTTATCGGTAATATCAGATACTTTAATGACATCAATCTGTTTGTTCAGCTGTTTTGTTACTTGTTCTAATTTTTGAAAATCTTCTACATCCACCACAAAAGTCATTTTGCTCATGCCTTCTGTTTCGGTTCTGCCAACGGAGATGCTTTCGATATTAAACTGGCGACGTTGAAGTAAACTGGTTACCCGATTGAGCACACCGCTGCGGTTTCTGACAGTGGCTGTTATGATTCGTTTCATGGTTTCACCCCGATCATTTCATTTAATCCTGTACCAGGTGCAATCATTGGGAATACATTCTCCTGTTGTAATACGCGTGCATCTACAACGACAGGCCCTTCATAATCAAATATTTCTGGGATAGCCTTGATAAATTCTTCTTGTGTTTTCACCTGTAATCCTTTCACGTTGTATGATTCAGCGAGTTTAACAAAATCAGGCTGAATGCTGAAAATGGACTGTGAATATCTTTCGGAGTAGAATTTCTCTTGCCATTGTCTAACCATTCCTAATGCTTGATTATTGACAATGATGACTTTTACAGGTAATCCCTTTTCTTGTAAGATGGACAATTCCTGTAATGTCATTTGGAAACCACCGTCTCCAACAATTGCTACGACCGTTTCATCAGGTTTTGCAAGTTGTGCACCAATCGCGGCAGGGAAGCCAAAGCCCATTGTCCCTAATCCACCTGATGATACCCATTTGTCCGGTTTGTTGAACGTATAGAATTGAGCTGTCCACATTTGGTGCTGTCCAACGTCAGTTGTCACGATTGCATTACCATCGGTTGCTTCATGTACTTGCTTGATAACCCATTGACCAATCATATCCTGGTCTGGTTTATTGAACCATAATGGGAAATTTTCTTTGTTCTCATGAATGCGTACTAGCCAGTCATCATGTTCCGGCTGGGTGATTTCATGAGTCAATAACCTGATTAATGCTGCTTTTGCATCGCCAACAATCGGTATATCAGCAGGTACATTTTTGCCAATTTCTGCAGGGTCGATATCAATGTGCGCGACCGTAGCATTTGGTGCGAAGGAAGATAATTTTCCAGTTAACCGATCATCAAATCGCGCTCCAATATTGATTAACAAATCACATTCATACAACGCGGTGTTTGCAGTGTATGTTCCGTGCATTCCGGCCATTCCCATGAATAATGGGTGATTACCAGGGAAAGCACCTAATCCTAATAGGGTAGAAGTGACTGGAATAGAATACTTTTCAGCAAATTCCAACACTTCCTCTGATGCTTTCGCGAACAAAATGCCAGCACCTGTTAATAGGACAGGTTTTTTTGCGTTACTGATGGCATCAGCCAATTTCTTCGTTTGAAGTGGATTCGGTTTTGTATTCGGCTGATAACCAGGTAAATCTAATTCGATGTTTGGAGAGAAACTTTCTTCGATAATCTCTCCAGAAATATCTTTCGGCATATCAATCAGTACTGGTCCTGGTCGGCCTGTTGTTGCAATATGGAATGCCTCTCGGATAATCCGAGGTAATTGTTTAACATCTCGTACTTGGTAGTTGTGTTTTGTAATTGGGGTTGTAACACCCATTACATCAACTTCTTGAAAAGCATCCGTTCCGATGACACCCTGAGCAACTTGACCAGTAATGATGATCATTGGCAGTGAATCAATCATCGCATCAGCAATCCCGGTAACTAAATTCGTTGCACCTGGTCCTGACGTTGCTACGACAACTCCTGGTTTACCTGAGACTCTGGCATAGCCTTCCGCTGCATGTATAGAACCTTGTTCATGTCGTGCAAGAATTTGATCAAAGGCATTTTGTGCTTTATACAAAGCATCAAAGATAGGTAATGCAGCTCCGCCAGGATAGCCGAATAATGTTTCAACACCTTCGTTGATCAACGATTCGACTAGTAGATCAGCACCTGTTCTGGGTTCTTTTCTTTCAGTGGCTGCCTGCGGGTCTTGCTTATGTGTTCTTTCCATTCCAATCCCTCCTAAATGTAAGATTTAATAAAAACCAACTCTTTTATATAGTGAGTCTTATTTTCTTTATAGATAGAAAAAAGGCCAATCCTTCCTTGCTTATGCTAGTTTAAATAGCAATAAACAAGGGAGAAAAGGCCTTTCTTTTCACGGTACCACCCTGATTCACAACATTCTCGCGAATATTGTCTTATGAAGCTGACAAAAAGCAGCTTCCATTTGATAACAGGTGTAGTGTACACCTGGTTGTGCTTACTAAGAAATACTTTTCGACACAACACTCTGGGATGAGTAATCGGAAAAGGGGGTATTACCAAGTTCCCACCAGCCTTGGCTCTCTTTGAATACCGGTTCCAAATCCTTTGTTCCCGTCAACGTTTTTCTATTTATCTTGTTATATTTTATACTATACGATTGATACTATTCTGTCCACAGATTTTTTAAAAATAAGTAATTTTCTAAAATATCTGATTGACGACAATCATACAACCAAAATCCGATTTGGTCAACCGTTTTTTGCAAACTTTCTGATATTTCAAACATTTATAATTTCGTAGGAAACGGTTACATTCTTGTGCTGATTCGGATTGCATCAAGGGGATAATTTTAAATTATTTTACACTGTCAGCTTCGATTTTGTATAATATGACAATGAGATAGGAGAGAAGGTCATGACGCAATTATTTATCATTCCCTGTGGCAAAAAGAAAATTTGGGACAAAGAACCTGAATCGGGAGCTGTAAAGGCAAAAAACGCATATATTGGGGTGCTTCATCAATTATGTCGTCAATATGTCGATCATTTTGATGGAGACTGGGTGATCATATCAGGAAAGCATGGCTTGCTACTGCCGAACGATACAGTTCCTGATAATTATGACCTCACATTTCGGAAAAATGATCCTCGTGTAGTGAGCGTTTCAACTTTACAACGTCAGTTTAAAGAGAAACACTTGCAATCGTATGACGATATAATTGCTTTGACTGGTAAAAAATATCAACCTTACCTGGAAGAAGTTTTTGTCAAAGCAGAACGTATACAATATCCTTTGCATGGTGCCAAAGGAATCGGACATATACAAAAGTGGTTAAAAAATAGTATTGCAACAAATTCACCCCTTCACGATAAAGGTATAGGAGATGAGTAAATGAAAGCATATGTCGTAAAAAACGCAGAACAACAATTATTGGAACATCCAGTAAGAGAACCTGAAGAAGGACAGGTTCTGGTACGTGTAATAACAGCAGGTTTAAATCATCGCGACTTAAAAATGAAAGAACGAATTGGTTCCCAGGAGCAAGCTTATCTGCTAGGTTCCGACGGGGCTGGTGTTGTAGAGGCGATAGGGGATAACGTATCACGATTTCAACTTGGAGATGAAGTGATTTTCAACCCGAGCTTAAACTGGTATAACAATGCTGATGCACCTCCTTCATCTTTCAAAATTCTGGATGGAACTTTTGCTGAATACCTGTTAATTTCAGAGGATTTTATTGAAGTGAAGCCGTCTCACATGAGCTGGGAAGAGGCAGGTGTTTTTGCATTATCCGCACTAACTGGATACCGGGCATTATTCACTCAAGGAAATTTGAAAAAAGGGGACACATTGTTTATTCCCGGCGCAGGAGGTGGAGTGACCACTTTTATTATTCAAATGGCCAAGGCTGCAGGTGCACGAGTCATTACTACGTCTA
The DNA here is from genome assembly GCF_022919575.1 of Gracilibacillus salinarum. NCBI lineage: Bacteria > Bacillati > Bacillota > Bacilli > Caryophanales > Bacillaceae > Gracilibacillus > Gracilibacillus salinarum. The sequence goes on from NZ_CP095071.1 coordinate 101,989, forward strand.
GGGATGAAGAAAAGTTAGAGAAGGCTCGTCAGTTAGGATATGATAAAGGACTGCTAACGAGCGAAGATTGGGGAAGTGCGCTTGAAGGTGAACAAATAGATCTGGTAATTGAGAGTATTGGTGGCGCGACATTCAACAGGTCCTTAGAAGTTCTGAAGAAAGGTGGTCGTCTGGTGACCTTTGGATCTTCGACGGACGATCAATTTACTTTTAATCTTCGCCAATTTTTCTATGGACAGTATAAAATGCTAGGTTCAACGATGGGGAGCAGGGAAGAATTTCGAGATTTACTTCATTTCTGCGAAGTCAATAAATTAAAGCCAATTCTGGACAGAGGATATTGCTTAGATGAAATCGACGAAGCTTTTTCTTATCTTGCATCACAGCAACAGCTAGGTAAAGTTTATATAACAATGTAAAAAAAGGTTCCGGTCAACTTATTGATCGGAACCTTTTTTTTAGTAATGAAAGGAAGTAATGGTACAGTTAAACAGTTTATATCAGCTGGTGTTTTTAATACATTTTACAGCGATGTTAATAGCGGCTGTAGTAAGAAGAATGCTTGTGCTTTAAAACAATACTCGAAAAAGGGATATCTTCAGTTGTAAGAAAGATTACGATGGAAGCAAATACCCGAAGCAGCTCCAACCTTAATCAGATTTTTGCACAAAACCAATCTCGTCCGTATCTCAATTCAAAAAATGGCTTGCAACAAAATGACATTCAATCATTGATCTCACTCTATTATCCTTTTGCCTTGAAGAAGATTGCGCCGATCATACCAAATATAATTGCAGAGGAGATACCGGCACTTGTAACTTCAAACATTCCTGTTACAACTCCAATGATCCCGTGTTTTTCCGCTTCAGCAAGGGCTCCATGCACGAGAGAGTTTCCAAAGCTTGTGATTGGAACGGTTGCACCTGCGCCGGCAAAATCTATTAGTGACTCATATAAGCCGAAGCCATCCAAAATAGCACCTGCTACTACTAGAATGCTTAATGTATGACCAGGTGTCAATTTAGCTACATCGAATAATAACTGACCAATTACACAAATCAGTCCTCCTACGAGAAATGCCCAAAGAAATACCATTTATCTTCACCTCGATCCTTAAACATTTTCAATTGAAACAGCATGAGCAATACAAGGTATTGTCTGCTTTTGCTGAACGGTTAATGGAGAAAGTAAGGCTCCGGTCGCTACTACGAGGATTTTGTTACATTCTCCTTGCATGAGTTTTTTAACAAAATGGCCGTAAGTTACTACTGCAGAACATGCAGGACCACTACCACCAGCGAAGACAGGCTGATTCGGTTTGTAAACCGTCAATCCGCAGTCAATAAACTTACTTTCCTGTATTTGATAATTATCCTTTGACAATAAGTCTAGACAAATATCTCGTCCATATTTGGCCAAATCACCTGTGATAATATAGTCGTAATAATCTGCAGTAATATTGCGATCCTTTAAGTGCTGGGTGATGGTATCATACGCTGCAGGTGCCATAGCTCCACCCATATTAAATGGATCCTTTAACTGCCGGTCAATGACTTTGCCGATCGTAGCTGACGTTACCTTTGGACCTGCACCATTTTTGGCTAAAATAGCTACGCCTGCACCTGTTACAGTCCATTGCGAGGAGTCAGGCTTTTGGCTGCCATATTCAGTCGGGTAACGAAATTGGCGCTCGACAGCAGAATTATGACTTGCTGCACCAGTAATCACATACTCAGCTTGCATTTGACTCATAATTAAAGCAGATAGAGCTAATCCCTCCATAGAAGTAGCACAGGCATTAAACAATCCAAGATAAGGAATCGCCAGGCCCCGAGCTGCAAAATTGGATGGAGTCAATTGATTGATAAGATCACCATGAAGAAAAAACTGAATATCACTTAGATCCAAATTTGCTTTCTCGACAGCATAATGACAAGCATCTTCGATCATATGCTGATGTGCCAGTTCAAATGATTTTTCGTCCATCCATTGATCAGAGTAAAAATAATCAAAGTCATTCGGAATATTACCTTGCTCTTCAAAAGGCCCTCCAACTACACCTGTTGAGATAATAGTGGGAGGTGTATCAAATAACCATGTTTGTTTACCAGTAATCATATCGCGCCACTCCAATTAAGAAAAAATTGTTTTAATTAATGCAATAATAAATGCAGAAAAAACACCGAATAAAATAACGGAACCAGCAAGCTTAAACATGTTTCCGCCGACACCCTGTACAAAGCCCTCTGTTCGATGTTCAATTGCAGCAGATATAACAGCATTGCCAAAGCCGGTAACAGGAACGGCTGTACCAGCACCAGCAAATTGAGCAAATCGGTCATATACGCCAAATCCTGTAAGCAGCATTGTTATAAAAATTAATGTTGCAACAGTGGGATTGCCGACAGTTTGTTCGGTGAAATTAAAAAAATACATGTAAAACGTTGATATTGCTTGACCGATCAAACAAATGAAGCCACCAACTAAAAAGGCTTTAATGCAATTTTTTAATACAGGACGTTTCGGTTCTTTACTTTTTTCATAATCTTTATATAAATGTGGTTCTTTCATTTTTCATTCCTCCGTTATGCACTGTCTTTAGCAAGTTTTTTTAATTTATCTAACCTTTTTTCTATTTCTTTCTTTGTTAACTGTTCATTTTCAATCTTTGTTAATTCGATATGGAATTTCTGATCAGAAGTAACAAAAACGTCTTTCAATCCGGTGAGCTCTTTTAATCTTTTCTTTAGTTTTTTTTCTATATTTTGCTCAATTGCCTGTTTGAAAGGTGTCGCTGTAAATGCTACAAACAGTTCATCGTTAATATGTATTGCTTTGTAGGATGCAACGTCATCAGTCTGATTATCCATAAAATCTTTGACCTTTGTGGAGATTGTATTATTTTGATTGGCATTTGGAGTGTTAGAGCTTATTTGTGTAATATCTGATTGGATATCTTCTTGAGCAGAAGGTTCCTGATTATTACAGGCAACAAGCATTGCAATGAATAAAATCATGATGTATAGTGCTTTCTTCATCTCTTTTTTTCTTCCTTCCGTATATGAAATCAAGCTTATACATATCTTGTAGAATTTTGAAAAAAATATGCATTTTTAAAATGAAATGAAACAAAATGGCATACCTAATCGTCTATATATAATAAGGGGAAAGAGTGGAGGAGGTCGGGAAAGTGGTGTGGAAACGATTTACAATCACTATTGTTGTAATCGCTTGTATTGCAGCCTTCATGCTGTTTATTACAGGCGTCTTTCAAAAATCTGTCCTTGCAGAAACCGTTAAACTGGAGGAACAATATAAGGATTTTATCGTACATATTAGAATTGAGCCGTTAGAGGAAGGATTTCAAGTGTTACGTTCGTTACAGTATACAGGTGAAGCGTCACTTGTAATTGAACACCGCTCTCCTTTGACTCAAGTGACGATTGATGCTGATAATCCGACATTTACAGGTAGCCCGGTCACCAAACAGCTGAACGCTGATTACCAATACTATCCGCAGCCAACCTTGCTGTTTGACACTTTGGAAAAAGGAAAGCATACCATTTATATTCATACCCAATTCTATATCGAAGGGGAGAGGGTAGATATTAAAACAAAAGAAACGTTAATATTTGAATAATTAAAAAGCGAGCGCCTGAGGACGCTCGCTTTAAGTTTATACGGTAGGAAAGTATAAAATTTTAGCAATGAAGAAGTTCGACGTAGTGAAAATTTAGTATGTACCAAGTATAAGAATACGGTCATAGCAGTAATTATATTGAACATGAAGTTGAGTTCCTATAATATGGATTATGTTAACTAAGCATTACTAGCTAAGCATCCATATTGAGATATTTAATGTGCTAGAATACCGCTCTGTCCAACCACTTCGCGTCCTGCGGGGCACGGCTGAAGCTAACTTTGTGAAGAAGAGCGCATCACAAAGTGGATCTTCAGCGCCTGCCTGTTCCGCGGGAGTCTCCGTGGTTGGCCTACGCTAGAATTGGGCTTCTACAATTTTTGGTAGAGCTAGCATATTGATTGTATGCATAAATAATAGTTATTGAAAAATGCCTAGAACCACTGCTTTTTGCTGTTCCATGCATTGTAGCACTTCCCTTAAGCGTAGGAAATATGCGGAGACTCCCGTGGAATCAGCGCGAGCTGAAGATCCACTTGGTAAAGAAAAGAATTTTCTTTACCAAGTTAGCTGAAGCCGTGCCCACAGGACGCGGAGCCTATTTCCGGAGCTTTGCTAAGCAGATAAACGATATCAAAATGACCATTTGGCAATACAGTCTTTGTTGACATAATCCATATTATAGGAAGTTGTTTATTAATTAAGTCAATGAGGACCGGGTGGGTTATGCCCGGTTTTTCTTAATTAATTATCTTCATATCCCACAGCACCATCACTAAGTAAAGATATCGTTTGCTGAAGCGTTTCTTGATTTTCAGGAGTATGGTAGAAGATATCAAACGTTTCTTCATCCAACCAGGCTGCCTCTGTAATTTCTTTGGTCTCTGTTAATTTCGGTTGGGGGTCGAGGACTTTCCAATCTTCTATATTAAATACAGTATATTGTTCTGTGTCAGATTGTTTAAATAGAAAGAGAAAGTGATTCTGTTCAGGTGAAGGAAGTATCTCTTCTATTAGTACCAGATCATCAAGTAAAAAAGATCGATTTGGTTCATTGCGATCAAGTAATAAATAGGAACATGTCGTATCATTACAATTAAAAGAGAGAAGGTAGAGCCCCTCTATTTCTAATTTTTGCAATGCCATATCAGCTACGTCTTGTTGCTGATATGGCATGACGGATAGGTATTCTTTTAGTATTGGAATATTTTCTGTATTTAACGTGACAGTCTCCTGTTCCAAAACAAATTCCAGTTCTCGATTCTCTTCTTCTGCTGGTGTATTTTCGATATTCGTTTCTTCCGTAAATGATTGTTCAGTATTCTCCATTTCTTTATCATTAGTGATCATTGTTTCATTCGTTTCATTGTGACTGCAAGATAGCAGGAATAATAGGAGAAGAATAGTAATGGTATATTTCAATAGAGCACCCCATCTCATTCATTTGCTTTATCAAGTTGTAAAATTTTAAGCTGATCATTCTCATAGCCAATGGTCATGTTATATACCATCGATTTTTCTGTTTCTTCATAATTATTATTGCGAACTGTGGTCTTAACGTTAATTTCCATTTCTGCTTGTTCATTTTCGATATTTTTAATGGATTTCTTTTCTACTTTTAGATCAATCATATTCTGAAATGATTGGCGAAATGCTGTATAGCTTGTTTGACCCTGATACTGACTGCCAAGCAGAGAATAGGCATTCACGTAATCTCGTAATGCGATATTATCAAAGAAGTAATCGGCGACGTAATTGACGTTCTCTTCAAGCTTTTCTTTATCTACTTGCTGATTAAGGGGTGAAAGATAGTTTAATTCGTCTTCTTTCACATTGCTGGTCCATTCGCTAACCTTCGCTGCTACTTGAGTAATCGGTATACTGAATCCGATGTCGGTATCAGATATTCCTGCTGAATTAATACCGATTACCTTACCAGTACTACGTAAAATGAGTGGTCCACCACTATTGCCATGAGTAATATTTGCGGAAATTTGGTAAACCTCATCATATTGGTAATCATTAATGGTAAAAGAACGATCTGTACCGACAATTAAACCTAATGATACACTATTTTGTATCCCCATCGGACTCCCTATTGCCATAATCTCATCGCCAATATCTATGGACTGATTCGTATCCAGTGGGATTGGTTCAAGATCGTTAATATCAGGTATTCGAATAACGGCAAAATCTTGCTCTTCACCAATCCCTACGATGGCGGCGGGATATTCACGAGTGTTCGATAATTTCACCACAATAGAATCAGCATCTTTTACTACATGTGCATTTGTAATAATATCTCCATTATTATTAATCAAAAAACCAGATCCTGTTTTCGTAGTGACGTCTATGGTGCTTTCAATCTGAACGACCGATTTTTGTGATTGATGTATGATATTCTTTAAGCTGGTGTCACTATCATTATTTTTAATACTGGCGGCCAGTGTATTGTTGACTTGTAATGGCTGATTATTCCAATTGATGACCAAATAGAAAGAGGTAATGATTGCTGCTAGCAAGATCAAAACAGTTAAAGTAATTGGAATATATTTTCTATATTTAAACATTATTAGCCCTCCGAATCGTTAGTTTAAATACCAAGTGATTTCTTCCACTTTTGGTGTGAGCTGATTAGCCTCTGATTCCATGTCGTAATGAGTGAATTCAAACTTTCCGACCTCATTTGGATATAAGGTTTCAGGGAACACATACACTTCATTATCGACGAGAGCATTTTCCTCTTCATCATTAACGGTATATTTAACTAAGATGGAATGAATCGGTACAGTTGCTACACTTTTTAACTCACCAGTGACTTTCCACGTATTGTTATCTTTTTGTAATTGAATATCTTTTAATTCGATGGCATGACTTTCATTTACTTCCTGTTCTTCTTCAAAAGCAGTTAATGCTTGTTCAATTCTTTCTTCTTGAGCAGATTCAAAAGCTGTTTTTTCTTTGTTGATGGTCGTCTTTAAACTTTCCAGCTGTTCTGAGCTTTCGATAACTTTCATCGTGTCATCTATTACAAGTAAAGCTTTTGAAAATTGCAGATCATCTAAGCGTGCGGTTGCCTTTTCATATGTCATCGAGACTAGCTTCTCGGTAATTTGACTTTTTACTTCAGCTGCCTGATCTTCTGAAATATCCTCAATTTCCCAGAGTAATGTTTTTAATTCATCCATAGAAGGATCATTATTTAGCTGATAAGTTGCCTGTGCGAGCATAGTCTGATTTTTCATCAGCAGATTCTGTTCCATTAATTGATCGACCAGGTCACCGTTAAATTGCTGAAGCGCTTCTTCTGATTGTTGCAGGCTATCAAAAGATTGCTGAAAGTCATGCTCGTCATTACTTGTTTTGACTTGCTTGAACGTATCCTCAGTTTGAATAGCAACTTTTAGGAAAGAGTCTACTTGTTCAGCTGCAGGAAAATACTCTTTATATTCCAGTGCATCATTTATAAGCGTAGAAGCTTGATTGTAATCACCAATCTGAGCCATTTCTTCTGCTTCATTAAAATAGGATAATGCTTTATTCGTCTGATAGCGTTGAAAGACATATACAGATCCCATGATTAAACAGGCTATTACTAATGATAGAACAGGTAAAAACCACCATTTCCTGGATGGTTTAACTGGTCTTTTTCTTTTTAGTATATCTTCAGGAAGTTTTTTGCCGCAGGATACACAGAATGTCTCTATTTCCTGGACTTGACTTCCACAATTTGGACAATATGACAAAAATAATTCCTCGCCTTCCAAAATCAAATAAATCGAACGCTTCTATTATAGCATGATCAAGCTGTTAACTTTAAGTTAACTAGAAGAAATTTTAGTAAATTTTTCTTTATTAAAATGAACAGGTGAGGTATACTAGAGAAAGTAGTATCTTGAAAATGAGGTGTGAATGATGGGAGAAACAGAATTGTTTGGTATCGTTTGCTTTGTGATCTTAATCGGATGTATAGGATATAGTATCTTTGATCGCGTTAAATAATGACCAGACTTGATGAACCTCAATAGCACAAGTACTATTGAGGTTTTTGTTCTACAAAGAGAGATAAAATTATAACGCTGAAGCAGATTGACGCAGTGAAAAGATTATAATCTGCAGAGTATACGAAAAAATTCGGCACTCACGAAAGACGAGTATTTTTAAAATACAACGTAATAACTACTTATACTTTCCTGCTCTATGCCACTAGTGCGTTATATAACAGCTGAAGATCCTCCATTTTAACCAATAAACAACTCAAATAAAACACGCATTAATTATAAGCAATAAAGGTATGAGGTAACTGCAATGCTAACACTATGGAGAATAGTTGTGCAGGAACAATAGTACTTATTACCTCTTATCAGATAGAACCACATCGATAATCCTAGTAATTATTTTGGAAAACTATGTCGAATGGTCCTGTTTTTTGTGGGGAAAACGGTGGCAAATTTTAAAAGATTTGTCTTATTTTGCGGTTTGCTTTACTTTGGTAAAATTATTTGCGATAATCAATAACGCTTACGATAAATGTTGTATAACAATGAACCAAAATAGGGGGTAACACGGTAAAAATGTCAGTATATCCAATGAGTTTAATTAGTAAGATTGAGAAATTACGTAAAGAGATGACCGATGTTGCTCTCAAAAAAGGAATTACAAGTAAGGAATCCATACATATTAGTCAAGAGCTTGATGAGTTACTTAATGATTATGAAATGTACAAGCGCAAACAAGATGAAAAAAAACACCAGGACTAACCGATTCTGGTGTTTTTCCGTATCCGATTCATTGCTGCATAACGATTTTATACCACGCAATCAAAGATCATATCTAGAACATACGAACGCTTATTTTATGAAGGTGAAGAATGGTATTCTGTTTCAATAAGTAACGTTATTGTCTAGTTATGATTCGTTCGATTCTGTTTAATCCTTCTTCTAATGTATCCATATCGTAAGCATAGGATAGGCGAAGATATCCTTCTCCATATTCGGAAAATGCACTGCCAGGTACTAATGCCACTTTTGCTTCCTCCACTAATCGTAAAGCAACTTCAAACGATGTACTTCCAAGATGACGAATGTCAATAAAATAGTAAAATCCGCCCTCTGGTTTGTAAGAAGCTAGATTCATGGATTTGAGTCTATGATAAACATAATCTCGACGCTTCTGGTACGTTTTTTTCATTTCAACAGGATCGTTCATCCCGTTCTGGATAGCTTCCAATGCACCATACTGACTGATGGATGACGCACAAGAGACATTATATTGGTGAACCTTAAGCATATGCTTACATAACCAGTCAGCTGCGAGAATATATCCAATACGGTATCCAGTCATCGAGTGTGATTTCGACACGCCATTAATAATGATTACCTGATCGCGAATTTCTTCAAACCTTCCAATAGAAAAATGACTTGTCTCATAAACTAATTCGCTGTAAATTTCATCTGCAATCATAAAAAGCTGATGCTTCTTAATAACTGCAGCAATGTCACCTAGCTCTTTCTCAGTTAATGTGACACCGGTCGGATTCGATGGATAAGGTATGATAATAGCTTTTGTCTTGTCAGTTATCGCATTTTCAATTGCTTCTGCCGTCATTTTAAATTGAGTTGCACGTGTATCAACGTAACGAGGGACGCCTCCTGCTAGCTTGACGAGTGGTTCATAGCCTGGATAAACAGGTCCAGGTAGTATGACTTCATCCCCATTTTCTACAATTGTACGTAAGCAAACATCAATTGCTTGAGAAGCTCCTGCAGTCACAATAACCTCTTCATTAGCGTTATATTCCAATTGATATCTCTTTTTAACAAAGGACGAAATAGCCTGTCTTAATGGCAAAATACCAGCATTATGTGTATAGGTAGTTTTATTATGGTCGATTGCTTCTTTCGTTTTGGCTTTTACATGTTCAGGAGTAGGGAAATCCGGCTGACCAATTGTTAGAGACAAAATGTCTGATTTATCAGCGACCATGTTGAAAAATTTCCTGATTCCTGATATCTCAATATCCTTAACTTTACGATTTATAGATGCTTCCATCTTGTTACCTCCCGATATTTCTATTATAACTAGCAAAAAGCTTGGAGATAATAGTACTAATTATCAAAACTAGCATTATTTTATCATAAATTGAAAGGGAGAGATACAAAATGCTAAAAGAGTTATGGAATAAGATAGTGAGCGGATCCGATTATATACTATTAACTATGCAAGCAGAAGCGCGCTTAGTTGTATACGTTGTACTTGGACTTATTGGTCTTTATTTTCTGTTAAAACCATTTGTGCGGTTTGTGATGGCTTTAGAATGGAATGCTTTTATCACTTATTTATTCGTCATTCTGTTAATGTGTTTAATTATGACTAGATTTACATCAGCAAACGATTGGAAATATTTTCTGTATGCGGTAGTTATTTTTTCCATTGTATTAAGTGTGAAACGAGCGATATCGTTTATAAGATAATGGACAAGAGGTATTTGTAATTAGTCAGGAAAGCATATAAGCGTAATAATAGCAGTAAAATTGAATAGGAAGTTTCGTTCTTATAAGCAAAGAAAGTATATAAGTGCAGTCATAGAAGTAATCATGCTGAATAGGAAGATGGGTTCCTATAATATGGATTATGTAAACTACCCATTGCTAGCCGAGCACCCATGTTGAGATATTTAATGTGCTGGGATACCGCTTCGTCCAACCACTCCGCGTCCTGCGGGGCACGGCTGAAGCTAACTTTGTGAAGAAGAGCACTTCACAAAGTGGATCTTCAGCACCTGCACAATCCCGCGGGAGTCTCCGTGGTTGGCCTACGCTGATGTATAGCTCCACAATTTATGCGACAGCTAGGATATGAAGCACTATCTGCAAGATTTACACCATAATTGATGAGATACATTCCTAGCACGACTGCTTTTTGCTGTTACATAATTTGTAGCACTTCCCTCAAGCGTAGGAAATAGGCGGAGACTCCCGTGGAATCAGCGCGAGCTGAAGATCCATTTTATTTGTGCCTGTATTGCTTCGAAGTGGGCTTCCTCGGCACAAGGCAGCAAAGATGCTGTTCAAGCAGTAGCCTAGCTGAAGCCGTGCCCACAGGACGCGGAGCCTATTTCCGGAGCTTTGCAACGCAGATAAAATATTTCAAAATGACCGTTTTGCCATATAGCCTTAGTTGACATAATCCATACTATAGGAAGTTGTTTATTAATTAAGTCAACTAGGACCGGGCGGTTTATGCCCGATTTTTCTTAAGTGAAAGGATGACCGTGCTAAGAGGCTAGCATTGCATCAGCCTCTTAGCGCGGTTTGAATAAATAGGTGAATTACCACCTTTTTCGCTTATGATAAAAAGGAGACAGAGAAGAAGGGGAATTCGTAAATGGTGAGTATTTTGGTTTAGGCTTGGCTTGCTTCTGCTTAGTTGCTTTTACTGACCAATCCAAATAGACTAGTAATGTTTTCTTTGCATTTGTCAGCGACAGGGAAGGTTTAGGGTTTCGATAGGATTCATCGAGCTTTCCTAAATGCTTCAGAGCCTGCATATCATCTTTGGATGGAGGCATGTGAAAATAATAGTTTCCAACTTGAACAAGAAGGACAGAATGCTGTCTGCTTTGTTTAGGATTATTGGAAAAATGCAGTCCTACTTTAATTGCTTTTTTTTCTGATAAGAGTTTTTTCATTGTTTCATTTTTTAACTGGTATAATTGTGTGGGATCAAGCGCTGTTTTAGCATGGCGGTTCACAATAAAAAGGGCTTGGCCTATTTTATTGATTTCTGTATGTTGATCTTCCATATATTCACCTTCCTTTCTTCATAATAAAAAGCAGAAGAGCGAACTCTTCTACTTTTCACTTTAATTCATTGATTGGATATCTTCAACTATTTTTTTCATATTATCCGCTTTTTGTCCATTGTACCCTTTAATAGCATTACCATCCGGTGATACAAGATAAAAGGTAGTAGAATGAATAACCTGGTCATCATTCTCAGGATTTTCTACGAAAGCTTTGAAAGAATTTTCTGTAAAGCTTTTAATCTCATCGTCTGTATAGCCAGTTAATGCGTGCCAATTGTCAAAGGTTCCACCACGCTCCGAAATATAATCTTTCAAAACTTCAGGAGAATCATTGGTTGGATCTACACTGAAAGAAACTAGCTCTGCATCAATTCCGGCATCGTCTAATTGTTTTTGCAATCGTGCCATATTAGCTGTCATAGGTGGACAAACCGTCTCGCAATTAGTGAATATCATATCGGCTATCCAAAATTTTCCTTCTAAATCACTTTTTGAAAAACTTTCACCGTCTTGATCAGTGAATGTAAAGTTTTGAACTTCGTACGAAAAATCACCTTCATATTTGTTACCGCATCCAACTAAAATAAAGAGCAGTGCCAGTGACACCAGCAACGTTTTTTTCATCCTAATCACTCCTGTCTTACATTTGTTTTAATTGATAAATTGTCATTTCAGGTTTACACAAGAAACGGTAAGGTAACCTGGTAGTGCCGAGTCCCCGACTGACATATAATTGCATTGGTGTTTCGCCAACCTGATAATGACCTTCTACATATTTTTCAGCAAGGTGTGGCGTATAAATATACCCGATAAATGGCAGTTGAACTTGTCCACCATGACTATGACCAGACAGTTGTACATCGATTGGATAATCTTTTGCGATATCGGCATAATCAGGTTCGTGAGCAAGCAAGATAGTAAAATATGTATCATTCAATCCTTTCATTGCCTGCGCTAAATCTGGTGATCCTAATAGGACATCGTCAACACCTGCAACATTTATCATAGCATCATTCTTTTGGATTTGTCTGTGTCCATTCTGCAACAATTCAAACCCTGACTTATCAAATACCTCTTTTATGATATCTGTTCCGTACCCACCGTGATCATGATTTCCGTAAATCCACAGTTTTCCATCTTTTGCATTTATCTTTTGTAATATCTGTATTAATCTGTCAGAGATCTTATAAAGACGTGGATTATCAACCAAATCACCGGTAAAGACGACAAGGTCAGGCGCTTCCTGGTTGATCTTGACAACTAATTTCTCTAATTGATCCAGTGAATATTGAAAACCAATATGTGTATCCGAAAATTGTAAAATGCGATAGCCTTCAAACGATTTAGAAATTTTGAGGTTCGGCACCGTCACATAATGAACATCCAGCATACTTGTTTCCACTTCCCGAGCGTAATAATAAGTTCCGCCACCAAGCCCGAACATCGCGACGAAACTGCCAAATAAACGTTTTAAAAAAGTTCTTCGCTTCATATTATTTCATATACCCTTTCTTTACTAACGAACGATCATTACTTATTATAGCATGGAGTATAACAGATATGATATCGAGACATTAGATTACACAAATTTTTAAAAAATATGTTAAAATAGAAAAGTGATGTCATAATAGCTCCTTCACTAAAACAAAAAGGAGTGTCCCATATGTCTAGTGTGTTAAGGAAAACGCTAACTGATTTGACGGTAGGGGATTTAATGATCCCGGCTGAGAAGGTAGCGCATGTACAAGAAGGGAATCCAATCGAGCATGCACTGCTTGTGTTAGTCGAATCAGGTTATTCGTCAGTTCCCGTTTTAGACTTAGAATACAAATTTAAAGGTACAATTGCGAAAACACCAATCTTAAAAAGCGTAATGGGCATGGAACGATTTGAGATGGAACGATTAGCGGAAATTAAAGTAGAAGCTGTTATGCAAAAGGATCAGCCAACTTTGACAGAGGATACGGATTTTCTCACCTGTCTGAAAGTGGTTATTAATCATGCCTTTGCTTGTGTGACAGATGAGCAAGGTTATTTTCTTGGAATCCTGACAAGACGTGCCATATTAAAAGAAGTGAATAAATCCATGTATACAACAAAATAATATTACTTGTTAAAGAGGTTATTGTTTTGTTACATTTATAAAGACAACAATTTAATGGAGGACTAATCAATGAAGCAAATGGATGCACATGAAATAATTTCATTTATTTCAAACAGTACAAAATCCACACCTGTAAAAGTGTATGTGAAAGGAACTGATCTAGCGTCTGTAGAAGCAACAGGTTCCGTGCAAACATTCTTAAATGAAACGAATGGTGTTATTTTTGGTGAATGGAAAGAGGTAAAAGCACTGCTTGATACATACAGTGATCAAATCACAGACTACGTAGTAGAAAATGATCGTCGCAATTCAGCAATCCCGTTATTAGATATGAAAGATATCAATGCACGTATCGAGCCGGGAGCAATTATTCGTGAGCAAGTAGAAATTGGCGATGGCGCTGTTATCATGTTTGGTGCGATGATTAATATTGGTTCTGTCATTGGTGAAGGAACCATGATTGATATGAATGCTTCACTTGGAGGTCGTGCTACAGTAGGTAAAAACTGTCATGTCGGCGCCGGTGCTGTATTAGCAGGAGTTATTGAACCACCTTCTGCTCAACCAGTTGTTATTGAAGATGGCGTTGTAATTGGAGCCAATGCAGTAGTATTAGAAGGGGTACGTGTAGGAGAAGGAGCAGTTGTAGCAGCTGGAGCTGTTGTAACGAAAGATGTACCGCCAAATACAGTTGTAGCTGGCACGCCAGCTAAAGTGATCAAAGAGATTGATGATCAAACAAAAGCAAAAACTGAAATCATGGAAGCACTTCGCAAATTGGATGATTAAGTAAAAACAAGGCAGGATCGCCAGGATCCTGCCTTGTTTTAACGAGTAAGCAAGTATTAACGTACTGTCACATAGAAGGAATCAGTGAAGAACAAGAAAATGGGTTCTTATAATGTGGATTATGTCAAATAGAATTGTATGTAGATGTGGCAATTTTGATTGAGAAATATGTGCTTAGCAAAGCTCTGTAAATTGGCTCCGCGTCCTGTGGAACGGCTTCAGCTAGGCTACTACTTGAACAGCATCTTTGCTGCCTTGTGCCGAGGAAGCCCACTTCGAAGCAATGCTTGCAGACACAGGCACAAATGAAGTGGATCTTCAGCTCGCGCTGAGGCATGAGGAGTCTCCGCCTATTTCCTACGCTTAAAGGAAGCACTACACCACTAGTGACAATTAAAAGCAGCAGTGCTAAGCATCAAATCTCCATCATTCGCAATGCAATTGTTAATTGTTGCTTTTGGATGGCAATCTACATGGTAAATCTTACATTAGTTGTAGAGCCCCTATCCTAGCGTAGGCTAACCACGGAGACTCCCGCGGGACAGGCAGGCGCTGAAGATCCACAACGTCTGCACCTGCGTCTTCTAGTAACGCTTCGAAGTAAGCTTCCTCGGTGCAAGGCAGCAAAGAAGTGATTCGTGTAGTAGCCTAGCTTCAGCCGTGCCCCGCAGGACGCGGAGTGGTTGAACGGAGCGGTATCCCAGCACATGAATCATTTCAAAATTACCACTAAGCATAAAGCGGCTAGTTTACATAATCCATATTATAGGAAATTGTATATAAATTACATCAATTAGGACCGAAGAGTTATGTCCGGTTTTTCTAGTGTGTTAGAAGAAAGTAGCAATGAATAAGCTTGACGTAGTGAAAATTTAGTTTGTACTAAGGTATAATAACTACAGCACTCACTGTTAATGCAGCGATTCTATGCATAGTGAAAATAGAAGAGGAGTATATTATGGAGCGCGATCAGCTATTAAATATTAGAAGAGAATTACATCAAATACCTGAATTAGGTTTTAAGGAATTCAAAACGCAAGCCTTTTTAATAGATACAATTGAGCAGTTTAATCGAGAGAATATTACCATTACAAAGTGGGAAACAGGGTTATTTGTATTGGTTAAGGGAACAAATCCAACGAAAACAATGGCTTACCGTACCGACATTGACGGCTTGCCAATTACGGAAAACACCGGACTGCCATTTGCTTCAACACATACAGATCGAATGCATGCATGTGGACATGATATTCATATGACCATTGCGCTCGGCGCCCTGGATCATATCAGCGCTAATCCAATCGATGATAATGTGTTGTTTATTTTTCAGCCAGCAGAGGAAGGACCGGGTGGGGCAGATCCAATCTTGAAATCTGACGTCTTCCAACAATTTGATGTTGATAGTATTTTTGCCCTGCATATTGCACCAGATTTGCCAGTCGGCACAGTTTCTAGCAGAACAGGCTTACTGTTCGCCAATACGAGTGAACTGTTCATGGATTTCACCGGAAAGGGTGGACATGCTGCCTATCCACACTTGACGAAAGATATGATAGTTACTGCCAGTACGTTCGTGACACAGATCCAGCAAATTATTTCAAGAAAAGTGGATCCGCTTGACAGTGGTGTGATAACGATCGGGAAGATGACAGCTGGGACGGTCCAGAATATTATCGCTGAAACAGCTCGTTTGGAAGGGACTATTCGAACCCTGCAACCTGAAACCATGATTACAATCAAGCAGGAATTGGAGCGCGCCATCAAAGGATTTGAATTAGCTTATGACTGTCAAATTGATGTGGACTATGGGGCTAATTATTATCAAGTTAGTAATGATCAAACCTTTGTAGACTTGTTTACTAAAGTAGTGGAGGCAGAAGGAATTTCATTTAAAGAAGCAAATGCTGCGATGACCGGTGAGGATTTTGGTTATTTCTTAAAAGAAATACCAGGGTTCATGTTCTGGTTAGGAGTAAATTCACCGTACGGATTACATCACAGTCAACTTAATCCAGATGAAGATGCAATCGAAGTTGGGGTAAAAGCTGTAACGGCTATGATGAGGGCATTATAAAAAAGTCAGTTAGCTGTGCCATAATTACATAGCTAGTCTACCTAATCTATTTATAAATGGTTAACAGTCATTTTAAGTTATATAGTAACGATTGTTTTTCTCTGAAACAATTTAAAAGAGCTGACTGAGGATCTAAATGATAGGGAAAAGTGGAAACTAATTAAATGAATGTAAAAACTCCGAGCGTTAATGGCCCGGAGTTTTTATTACTTATCTTTTTGAATATAAACTTGATGTGGAAATGGGATTTCGATATTATTAGCGTCAAATGCTTCTTTAATACGTTTGCGAATATCACGTTCTGCACCAAATTGTTCCATGTTCAGGGTTTTACCAATAATTCGTAATACTACCTCGCTTGAACCGAAAGCCTGTACACCTAATACATCAGGTCCTTCTGCAAAGCGTGGATCAGATTCGAATTCCTGGCATACTCCTTGTAATACAGACATTGCTTCATCGATATTGTCATCATAGCTGATACCAATATCAACTAGTGCACGCATATTTCCTCTGGAGTGGTTACTGACACCAGAAATTTCACGGTTCGGTACAAAATGAAGCGTGCCATCAAACCCGCGAATTTGTGTGGTTCTTAAGCCAACTTCTTCTACTATACCGCCATATCCAGCTGTCGTAACATAGTCTCCAACATCGACTTGTTTTTCTAATAGAATGAAAAAACCAGTTACAATGTCACTGACTAATCCTTGTGCACCAAAACCAATAGCAAGGCCGACAACACCTGCACCTGCTATTAGTGGAGCAATATCTAATCCGATAATTGCAAAGAACATGACGACGAATACAAATATTAACACATATGAAAATACGTTAAGTAATAATTTCTCTAATGTTTGTATTCTTGCTTCTGATACCCTTTGTTTTGAACTTGATTTTCTTATGCTTGCAGAGATGATTTTTTTTCCAATTGGTTTAACTATCATCATAGCTAAAATCAGAATAATAATCTGAATTCCAAATCCGATGACAGTGTCTAATATGTAGCCCCAATCCAATGCTAGTCCATCTTCAAACATGTTATGCCTCCTTTTTATGTGAATATTTCTATCATATAGTATACATACCTCAACATTCAAATGATAAAACTAAAAAATAATTTAAGAAATTGAGTCGAAAAGGTGGAAATTTATTTCGGATGCCGTTATATTTATACATACGTAAAAAATTAGGGGGTGCAAACTAAATGGAAATCTTTAAGAAGTTGAAACAGTTTTATTGGCCGTTTCGAAGGTTCTTTCTTCTGTCCGTATTATTCGTTGTAATCGTTACAGCTATTACTCTCGCTTATCCGATCATTCTGCAGAAAACGATTGATGACGTTGTAAGAGGACAGGAGTACCAGCTTATACCGATTTTATCGGTGACGTTTATTGGGTTAATGATTATAAAAGGGATAGCTAATTTTCTGCAACAGTATTTAGGGGACTTATTCGGAATTAAATCTGTGTATGTTTTACGCGATGCATTATATAAGAAATTGCAAAGGCTTTCGTTCACTTATTATGACAACGCTAGAACAGGAGATTTAATGTCAAGGCTTACAATGGATGTGGAAGGATTTAAGTTTTTCCTGGCAGCAGGTTTTAGAGAATTGATTCGAGTCACTTTATTAATCACAATTGCTTTATGTGTCATGTTCTTCTATTCTGTACCATTAGCATTAGTTACGATGGCCGCAATGCCTTTTTTAGCCATCGTTGTCTATCGATTCGATAAGAAAGTTCATCCGGCTTTCCGTAATGTCCGTAAATCTTTAGGACGATTGAACACAAGAATACAAGAAAATGTCAGTGGGATGAATACAGTTAAATCGCTATCCAAGGAAGATTTTGAAATCGACCGTTTTACAAAGAATAATGCCAATTATAAAGAAGTGAATATTTTTACGTCAAATATTTGGTCGCGTTATTTTCCTTTGATGGAATTCATCGGGAATATTTCGATGGTAGCACTATTGATTTACGGGGGATACTTGGTTATTAATGGTTCGTTACAGCTCGGTGAATTAGTTGCCTTCTTCAGTTTAGTTACCTATATATTAGGGCCGTTAATGCACTTAGGTTTTATCGTAAACCAATTCTCCCAGGCAAAAGCGTCAGGAGAACGATTGTTAGAGATTTTAGAAGCAAGAGAAGATATTGTGGAAGATGAAGATCCACTATTAGCCGAACAAATTCAGGGACATGTGACGTTTAAAAACGTGTCATTAACCTATATCGAGGATGATGATGCGGCACTAAAAAATATTTCATTTGACGCACCAGAAGGAAAAGTAATTGGGCTAATCGGTCCTACGGGTGCAGGGAAGACGAGTATTACCCAGCTGATCACCAGATTTTATGAACCAGATCAGGGTGAGGTTCTTGTTGATGGCAGACCTACGTCATCTTATACGCTTCAATCATTGCGAAAGCATATCGGCTTTGTATTACAGGAATCGTTCTTATTTTCTACTACGATTAAAGAAAACATTTCTTACGGAAATCCTGATGCAACAATGGATGAGATTATTGCAGCAGCAAAACGAGCACAGGCTCATGACTTTATAATGGAGATGCCAAAAGGTTATGATACATTACTTGGAGAGCGGGGTATGGGTCTTTCCGGTGGTCAGAAGCAGCGGATTGCTATTGCACGTGCGATTTTGATCGATCCTTCCATCCTCGTGCTGGATGATGCTACCTCAGCTGTTGATATGGAAACAGAGTTCAACATTCAAAAAGCATTAAAAGAAGTAATGGATGACAGAACGACCTTTATTATCGCACATCGAATTTCTTCATTGAAGCACGCAGATGAAATTATTGTATTAGACGAAGGTGAAATAGTAGAAAGAGGAACGCATGATCAACTTATTCATCAAAATGGAGCTTATCGTCGAATCTATGATATACAATATCAAGACCGAGAAACGGTGTTACAATCAACTAAATAAAGAAAAGGAGGAAGGAAAATGGCGAAATCTATATCTGCAAATCAATCGAAAAAGAAAAGTCCTCATTTGAACCGCTTTTACTACCCGCTGGATCAGGCAGTAGAAAAGCCTTTTAACTGGAAGCAGATGTTGCGTCTGTTAAACTATTTAAAACCGTATGTTAAAACATTAATGCCTGCTGCGATTGCGGTAATGCTGATTTCTACAATAGTACGCCTTGTCGTACCTGTTATTATCGGTACCTGGGTTATTGATAAAGCTATCACAGAACAAAATGTCAGTTTGCTTACATATCTGATCATAGGTATTTCTGTTCTATACCTTGTCAGTTTTATAGCAAACAAATACAGGATTAAATGGGTGAATATTCTCGGACAGCGTGTTATTCACGATTTGCGAAAAAGTCTATTCTCTCATGTACAACGTTTATCGCATAATTTCTTCGATTCCCGTTCAGCTGGTTCTATTCTAGTAAGGATTCTGAATGATGTGAACTCCTTGCAGGAACTGTTTACAAATGGGATTATTAATTTATTGATGGATATCGTCCTGCTTACAGGGATTATTGTTATGTTATTTGTTCTTAGTCCGCCTTTAGCTTTGGCAGTATTAATTATTTTGCCTATCATGTTCTTTATTTCAACAAAGCTTAGACGTACGATCCGACGTTCGTGGCAAGATGTACGTATCCAGAAATCACGTCTGAACTCCCACCTGAACGAAAGTATGCAAGGGATTCGGATTACACAGTCGTTTTCACAGGAAAAAGAGAATACGGAATTTTTCGATGGTGTCAATGGTGATAACTATGAAAAAGAACGTGTTGCCATGAAAAAAAGTGCCTACTTTGGGCCTTTCGTCGAAATGAGCAATGCAATCGGAACGGTTATTCTCATATCTTACGGGGCACACCTAATTATTAACGGCAGTATTCAAATCGGTATCTTTGTTTCCTTCGCGTTCTATTTAGGGATGTTTTGGGAACCAATCTCTCGTCTTGGTCAAATATATAATCAATTATTAGTAGCAATGGCATCTTCAGAGCGAATATTCGAATTTCTGGATGAGCAACCAAATGTAAAAGAAAAAGAAAATGCACAGACATTCAAGGATATGAAAGGGCATATTGTCTTTGATCATGTACAATTTGCCTATAATGAGGATCGAATCGCGTTACATGAGATTTCCTTGGAAATGAAGCCAGGCCAAACGGTCGCTCTAGTTGGGCATACTGGTTCAGGTAAAACAACAATCGCGAATTTAATCAGTCGTTTTTATGATCCAACACAAGGGTCTGTTAAAATCGATGGCCATGACCTGCGTGATATGAGACTAGACAGTTTGCGGACAAATATTTCCGTTGTACTGCAAGATACGTTTATTTTCTCCGGTACAATAATGGAAAACATTCGCTTTGGTCGTCCTGACGCAAGTGATGAAGAAGTGAAGGAAGCAGCTCGTGTTGTAGGTGCAGATGATTTTATTAAAAGATTGAATAATGGCTATGAAACAGAAGTAGAGGAACGAGGAAACATCTTATCGGCAGGTGAGAGACAATTATTATCATTTGCCAGAGCATTACTTGCAGATCCTCGTATATTAATTCTGGATGAAGCAACGGCAAGTATTGATACAGAAACAGAGGTCATGATTCAAACAGCGCTAAAACGGTTATTACAGGGCAGGACCGCGATAATGATTGCTCACCGCTTGTCTACGATCAGAGAAGCAGATAACATTATTGTACTCGAACATGGAAAGATTCTTGAGCAAGGTAACCATGATGAATTAATGAAACATGGTGGGGAATATTATGACCTTGTAAAATCACAATTTGAAATGTTAGATGCCTTATAAAGCGAACGGAGAAAACCAGAGTCATTTCTGGTTTTCTTTTTCATTTGGTATGGTAAAATAGGTATGATTACATAGCTTGGAGGAATCTTAATGAAACGCGAATTTGCTGTGATAGGATTAGGTCGATTTGGCGGCAGTATTTGCCGGGAACTAAGTGCGGAGGGAATGGATGTGCTGGCGATCGACTTGCAGGAAGATAAAGTGAATGAATTTAGAAATATAGCTGCCCATGCAGTTATTGCAGATACTACCGATGAGAATGTGTTAAAGGAATTGGGGATACGTAATATCGATCATGTGATTGTTGCCATTGGCGATGACATTCAGGCAAGCATCTTGACCACACTAATGTTAAAAGAATTGGGTATTAAGAAAATTACAGTAAAAGCACAAAACGATTATCACGAAAAAGTGTTGAATAAGATTGGAGCAGATCATGTTGTGCATCCTGAGCGCGATATGGGGAAACGTATTGCCCACAGTATTATTTCCACAAATATTCTTGATCACCTTGAATTATCAGATGATCACAGCATAGTCGAGGTAAAAGCGGGAGAGAAAATGCATGGTAAGACATTAATAGATCTTGATATCCGTGCACAATACGGTTGTAACGTTGTAGCCATTAAAGAGGCAGACGAAAAAGGAATCAATGTTTCACCTATGGCAACACAACACATCGAAAAAGACGATATTTTGATTGTCATTGGTGCAGATAAAGACATCTCCAGATTCGAAAAACAATTGGTCGTAGAAGACGATTGAGCTTAATCTATTCATTGTAAAAAAATCCGGGAGTAACATCCCGGATTTTTTATCACAAGTATAGAAAGTATATAAGTATAGTCATAGAAGTAATCAGGCTGAATTGGAAGTTTGGTTCCTTTAAAATGGATTATGTTAACTAACAGCTTAGTAGCCATTTTGAAATATCTCATCTGCTTGGATACCGCTCCGTCCAACCACTTCGCGTCCTGCGGGGCACGGCTGAAGCTAACTTTGTGAAGAAGACCACTTCACAAAGTGGATCTTCAGCACCTGCCTGTTCCGCGGGAGTCTACGTGGTTGACCTACGCTGATTTATAGCTCCACAATTTATGTGACAGCTAGGATATAAAGCACTATCTGCAAGATTTACACCTTAATTGATGAATTTCAGTGCCTAGCACGTGTTACATCCATTGCAGAACTTCTCTAAAACGTAGGAAATAGGCGGAGACTCCCGTGGGATCAGTATGAGCTGAAGATCCACTTTGTTTGTGCCTGTGTCTGCAAGCATTGCTCCGAAGTAAGCTTCCTCGGTACAAGGCAGCAAGGAAGCATTACATAATTCATAGTATAAGTACCAAAAAAGAGCAGTGAATTAAATTCACTGCTCTTCATATTATACTTCCATGATAATAGGTAAGATCATTGGACGTCTTTTGGTTTTGTCGTATAAGAATGGAGCGATGGTATCGGTGATTTCGTTTTTAATCTCAGACCATTGCGTTGTGCGACGCTCCATAACTTTGTTCAAATGATTAGACACAAGCTTTTGCGCTTCGTTAATTAAGTCTTCGGATTCTCTCATATACACGAAACCTCGTGAAATAATATCCGGACCGGAAGCGATTTGGAATTCCTTCATATTGATGCTGACCACGACGATGACAAGCCCTTCTTCAGAAAGGATTCGTCGATCGCGTAATACGATATTACCAATATCTCCAATACCGCTGCCATCAACATAGACAGAACCGGAAGGAATCTTTCCTGCAATTGCAGCGTGATCTTTCCCTAATGCTAATACTTCACCATTATCCATGATAAAGCTGTTTTTGAACGGGATGTCACAACTGTCAGCCAGTTTCGTATGTTCTTTCAACATACGATATTCCCCGTGAATCGGCATAAAATACTTAGGTTTAATTAAACGCAGCATTAATTTTTGTTCTTGTTGTCCACCGTGGCCAGATGTATGAATATCATTTAATGGTCCGTGAATGACTTCTGCACCTGCACGATATAATTGATTGATAATTCGGCTGACACTTAGCGTATTCCCAGGGATTGGTGAAGAAGAGAATACAACCGTGTCACCAGGTATAATTTGAATTTGACGGTGTGTACCATTAGCAATTCTTGATAATGCCGCCATTGGTTCCCCTTGAGAACCAGTACATAGGATGGTCACCTCGTTAGCTGGAAGCTGATTAATTTGGTGTGCTTCAATAAACGTATTTTTTGGCGCACGAATATAGCCAAGTTCTTGTCCTATTTTTATGGCACCTTCCATACTGCGGCCGAATACGGCAATTTTACGGTTATGTTTAACGGCGGCTTCCACGACTTGTTGCAAGCGGTGAATATTGGATGCGAACGTAGCAAATATTAATCTGCCATCGACTCTAGAGAAAATATCATTAATACTGTCACCAACTACTCGTTCAGATAACGTAAATCCGGGAACTTCACTGTTTGTACTATCTGATAACAGACATAGTACACCCTCTTTACCGATTTCAGCCATTCTTGATAAGTTGGCTGGTTCTCCGACCGGTGTAAAATCAAATTTAAAGTCTCCGGTATGCACAACGTTACCAGGAGGGGTTTTCACAACAATACCATAGGAATCGGGAATACTGTGCGTTGTTCTAAAGAACGACACAGCTGTTTTTCTGAATTTAAAAATATCATCTTCTTGATAAGTGTGTAATTTTGCCTTACGAAGAAGACCATGTTCATCCAATTTATTTCGAATTAGTCCCATTGCTAATTTACCTGCATAGATAGGCACATTTATCTCGCGAAGTAAATAAGGAATACCACCGATATGGTCTTCGTGACCATGAGTGATAAATAATCCTTTTATCTTGTCCTGATTTTGCACAAGGTAGGTGTAGTCAGGTATTACATAATCAATTCCCAATAACTCATCTTCAGGGAATTTGATACCTGCATCAATTAAGATGATTTCGTCCTGAAATTGAACACCGTACGTGTTTTTCCCAATTTCACCTAAACCACCTAATGCAAAAACTGCAGTCTGATCATTTTTTACAAATTTCATACGTTAAGCTTGCTCCAATTTGTAAAAAGGTGATTGTTGTTCATAGTTTAAATGTGCCTCATTCAATAATTGGATAAATTCAATGTTTATTTGTTTATCTTTTAACGATTCTCTTACTTTTCTTTCAGAAGACGCTTCGATATACAGACTTTTTGTATGTTCACGTACAGGTATTTCAGCAGCGTTTTCTTGATATAGTACTTTATAGATCATGTTATCTCTCCTTTGTAATGTTTCAATTCTATGGTTTGTTTGAATTCTTTTGAAAATCTCTAGAACGATTTATTGTAGTTGGTATACGTTTTTTCCGTAAAACTTCCCGCATGCGCCGTTTTAATTTTTCTCTTAAACGTTTTAACATAAGTGTTGCCAACTCCTTCCTATGCATTATAGAAAAGACAAGCAAAGCATGTGTTCAACGAACCGATCCAATCCCTATTACTATATAGTATAGTATGATTTGCTAAATATTGAAACAAAAAAGCTAAGAAAAATGAAATATTTTCAACCAAACCCGTTTTTCATGATACTTACAGCTAGTTCTTTTATTTAGTTTTGACTTTCAATATTATACTTATTCACTTTATTCATGATATAATGATGCGTGTTTGTGTAGAAATAAAAATAAAGGAGAATGACTTTGGGACAGAAAATTGTGTTCCTGGATATTGACGGCACCATCCTTGACCACGACAAACAAATACCGCCAGCTTCAAAAGCTGCAATTGCTGAACTTCAGGAATCAGGTATTATTGTTTCGATTGCTACAGGTCGAGCGCCTTTTATGATCCAGGATATTTTAAAAGAATTGAATCTAAATACGTACATCAGCTTTAATGGACAGTATGCTGTGCATAATGGAGAAGTTATTTATCAGAATCCGATTTCAGATAAATTGTTATCGGAATTAACTAATTATAGTGTGAAGAAAGGCCATCCACTTGTATACCAAAGTGTTGATGATATGCGTTCTTCAGTAAGTGACCACCCTCATATTATTGAAAGTATGGGAAGCCTTAAATTAGATCATCCGCTAGTCGATACTGAATACTATCAAGATAATCCTATCTATCAGGTACTGGTATTTAATGAAGCAGAGGAACAGTTTCAATATGAAGCTGATTTTCCCGATCTGCGCTTTGTAAGATGGCATCCATTCTCTTGTGATGTCTTGCCTGGTATCGGTTCTAAAGCAAATGGAATCAAGGAATGCATCGAAGCCTTAAATATTGATTGGGAAGATACGTATGCATTTGGTGATGGATTAAATGATTTAGAAATGATTGACGCTGTACACACAGGTGTTGCCATGGGTAACGGTGTGCAGGAAGTGAAAGATGTAGCAAGTCTTGTGACAGACGATGTTGATCAGGATGGTTTAAGTAAAGCGATGAGGAAGCTTTCACTGATCAAATAATAAAAAACCCCGGTCTCTGAATGTTCGGAACCGGGGTTTACTTATTTTACTGGTCGCATGCTTTGGCATTCTCAGGTACAAAGAATGGATCCTGTTTATTAATGTGATCATAAAACATGACTCCGTTTAAGTGGTCTATCTCATGCTGAAATACAATCGCCGCATAGCCTCTTAATTTGATTTTGATTTCGTTTCCTTCTAAATCTGTTGCTTTTACCGTTATTTTTTGATAACGAGGAACATAACCTGGGACCTCTCTATCTACTGATAAACATCCTTCACCACCAGATAAAAACGTAAGCGCAACAGAGTGGCTTACAATTTTGGGATTAAACAGGCCATAGCTATATTCATTCTCATCGAAATCTTGAAAATGAACGGCCATCATCCGTTTTGAAATACCGATCTGTGGTGCAGCTAACCCAACACCTGCACGCAATCCGTATTTTTCTGCTATTTCATCGTCCTGACTGTTCTGAAGGAACTGCAGCATTTCTTCTAACGTTTCCTTTTCTTCTTTTGTTGGGGGTAAAGCTACTTCTTCTGCTGATTTCGTCAGGATCGGGTTACCTTCTCTGACGATGTCATCCATAGTAATCATTGCATTGCTCCTTTTCATCATATTCGTAATTACTATCATATCGAAAAATGCATAAAAAATATAGAATTCGCATATTCATTTCTTAGAATTATACAAATGATATGTAATTTTATGTTATAATGAATTGACTTATTAAACAATGATGTTGTTTTTAGGAGGATTTCGGGAATATGAGGAGATTATTACTGGCTACTTTCTTGCTTGTATTGTTTTTAGCAGGATGCAGTGGAGACTCAGTTGCTAATGACATGTACGAACACCTTGAACAGACAGTAGAATTAGAGCAGCCATTCGCAGAACAGCAAGAGCCTTTCTCAGCCTTGGAGCAGGAAGAACAGGATTTGTATAATCAAATCATCGAACTGTCAGCTGATGAAATGGACAAAATTACGTCACTATCAGATCAAGCAATTGCTACCATTGAAGAACGTAAGCAATTGTTACAAACAGAATTGGATAGTATGAACAAAGCAGAAGAAGAATTTACAAAAGTAAAAGAGTATGTAGAAGATTTAGACGAAGAACCGAAAAAAGTAGCACAAGAGCTTGTAGATACGATGGAACAACGCTACGAAGCTTATCAGCAGTTACATGATGCATATGTGAGTTCATTGGAACAAGATCAGAAATTATACGAATTGTTTAAGAAAGAAGATTTAAAAGAAGAAGACCTCCGTAGTCAAATCGAAACGGTAAATCAATCTTACGATAAAGTTATGGAGCACAATACTAATTTTAACGAATTAACGGATACATACAATCAATTAAAACAGAATTTTTATGATGCAGTCGAATTAAATGTAGTATATGAGTAAAGCTTTCGGACTCCGAAGGCTTTTTTATTTGTCAAGAATGAAAGGTACAGTCCCAACTGAGAATTATTGAGGTTAATGCGAAGCACTAGTGCTTATTGCTGCAACGTATATAAAGGTGAAAACCAGCGGTATTCTAGCACATTAAATATCTCAATATGGATGCTCTGCTAGCAATGGCTAGACATAATCCATATTATAGCAAGTTGTTTATTAATTAAGTCATTAGGTCCGGGCGGGATATGCCTGGTTTCTCTAAAATGCTCAAAAATGTCTTTACACATCTAGCAGAAGTGAAACGTATTCTTGCTTAATTACGTGAAATGGCTTCTCATAATATGTAAATTAGAATTTAGTGCGATTTAATAGCACGGTTTTTCCTGGTTATGGAAGTAACGATGTATCTTAATAGATGAATTAATTGTTGATTTATGCGCTTATTTAATAAACAATTTATAGTACAGATGCTAAAAGAAAATGAAACAGATCAATGTAAACCGCTTACATTTTAGCGGTAAAGCATCCTGTATAGTTCTTGAGGAAAATATTATTAATTATTGCAAAGTGTTTGACCAACTGCTTTCAATAAGCTAAACTGTATATGAGCCAAAATTGTACCAATATTAATTACCGGATCTTATGTAACAGTTTTTAATTACATAAGCTGATTAAATATTGATCGAAAAGGGTAAAGCATTAATAATGACTTTGGTACAGATTTTTTAATCTTTTGGGAAAGCTAATTTTGATAAATTAAATTAGGTATTGAGAAAGGAAGAGGTGAATTCTGTTGAAACGTACAATTGAAAATATTGAAGAACAGTTCCAAACGTTTCAAATTCTGAATGAAGACGGCAAGATCGTTAACGAAGATGCTATGCCTGAACTCTCAGATGAAGATTTAAAAGAAATTATGTATCGTATGGTGTATACAAGAATTCTTGATCAGCGTTCTATTGCATTAAACCGTCAAGGTCGTTTAGGTTTCTATGCACCAACTGCAGGACAAGAGGCTTCTCAACTAGGGACACAATTTGCTCTGGAGAAAGAAGATTTTATTTTACCTGGGTATCGTGATGTTCCACAATTGATTTGGCATGGCCTTCCGCTATACCAAGCATTCTTATTCTCCCGTGGTCATTATCATGGAAACCAAATGCCAGAAGGTGTTAATGCATTAAGTCCACAAATTATTATTGGTGCACAGTATACACAAGCAGCTGGTGTAGCACTAGGTATGAAAAAACGCGGCAGCAAATCTGTTGCGATTACTTATACAGGTGATGGTGGTACTTCCCAAGGTGACTTCTATGAAGGTATTAACTTTGCAGGTGCTTATCAAGCTCCAGCTATTTTTGTTGTGCAAAATAATAAATTTGCAATTTCAGTTCCAGTTGAGAAACAAACTGCTGCTGAGACACTAGCACAAAAAGCAGTTGCTGCTGGTATCGAAGGTATTCAAGTTGATGGAATGGACGTGCTTGCTGTTTATGCTGCAACGCAAGAAGCAAGAGAACGTGCAATCAACGGTGAAGGTCCGACATTAATCGAAACTTTAACATATCGCTATGGTCCACACACTATGGCTGGTGACGATCCAACTCGTTATCGTACCGAAGATATGGATAGCGAATGGGAGAAGAAAGACCCAATCGTTCGTTTCCGTAAATTCTTAGAAGAAAAAGGCTTATGGTCTGAAGAAGAAGAAAACGAAGTAATCGATAAAGCAAAAGAAGAAATTAAAGCAGCAATTAAGAAAACCGATGAACAACCAAAACAAAAAGTGACGGATCTTATCGGTAACATGTATGAAGAACTTCCAGCTCACTTGCAGGAACAAATGGAAGAATTTAAAGCAAAGGAGTCGAAGTAAATCATGGCTCAAATGACAATGATCCAAGCAATTACTGATGCATTAAGAACAGAACTGAAAAATGATGAAAATGTACTTGTATACGGTGAAGACGTTGGTCAAAATGGTGGGGTATTCCGTGCTACGGAAGGACTTCAGGACGAATTCGGTGAAGACCGTGTATTTGATACGCCGCTAGCAGAGTCAGGCATTGCAGGTATCTCACTTGGACTTGCTACACAAGGCTTCCGTCCGGTACCTGAGATCCAATTCTTCGGTTTCGTATACGAAGCTATGGATGCTATTAACGGTCAGATGGCACGTTTGCGTTATCGTTCTGGTAACACAATGAATGCACCGGTGACAATTCGTTCACCATT
Organism: Gracilibacillus salinarum; assembly: GCF_022919575.1. NCBI lineage: Bacteria > Bacillati > Bacillota > Bacilli > Caryophanales > Bacillaceae > Gracilibacillus > Gracilibacillus salinarum. The sequence continues at coordinate 131,333 of NZ_CP095071.1, forward strand.
TGGTGGCGGGGTTCATACGCCTGAACTTCACGCGGATTCATTAGAAGGACTTATTGCGCAACAGCCAGGTATGAAGGTAGTTATTCCTTCTGGCCCGTATGATGCAAAAGGTTTATTAATTCAATCTATTCGCGATAACGACCCAGTTGTGTTCTTAGAGCACATGAAGCTATATCGTTCTTTCCGTGAAGAAGTACCTGAAGATGAGTATACGCTTGAATTAGGAAAAGCGAATATTAAACGTGAAGGTAACGACGTAACATTAATTGCTTACGGTGCAATGGTACAATCTTCACTTAAAGCAGCAGAAGAACTAGAAAAAGACGGTATCGATGCAGAAGTTATCGACTTGCGAACTGTAATGCCAATTGATTTCGAGACGATCATAAAATCTGTTGAGAAAACCAATCGTGTAGTATTTGTTCAAGAGGCACAACGTCAAGCTGGTATGGCTTCTTATGTTGTAGCTCAAATTCAAGAGCGTGCAATTTTACACTTAGAAGCACCGATCTTAACAGTTGCTGCTCCTGATACAGTATATGCTTTCACACAAGCAGAAGAAGTTTGGTTACCAAACTATAACGATATTATCGAAAAAGTAAACAAAGTCATCAATTTCTAAAACAATATTACGAGACGGGAGGTCATTTGAATGGCTTTTGAATTTAAATTGCCTGACATTGGTGAAGGTATCCATGAAGGTGAAATTGTAAAGTGGTTTGTAAAAGCTGGGGAAGAAATTAAAGAAGACGACGTTATTTGTGAAGTGCAAAATGACAAAGCTGTCGTGGAAATTCCATCTCCAGTTGACGGAACGGTTAAAGAGGTTCATTTCGATGAAGGCTCTGTAGCGACAGTTGGTGAAACAATCATTACCATCGATGCTGAAGGTTATGAAGATGAAGGGGCTTCTGATGATAATGACTCACAGAAGGAAGAAGCACCTAAAGAAGAAGCAAAAGAAGAAAAAGATACAAGCTCAGACAGTGAAACAAAACAAAAGCCAGCAGCTAAGGATGAAAACAACCGCGTTATTGCGATGCCTTCTGTTCGTAAATATGCTCGTGATAACAATGTGGATATTGCAGAAGTCCAAGGCTCAGGTAAAAATAACCGTGTATTAAGAGACGATATTGACGCCTTCTTAAATGGTGGTCAAAAAGCTGATACACAAGAATCAGCAGCAGAATCAACAGATGCAGCTCAATCTTCTCAATCAGCGGCAGCTCCAGCAGGAGAATTCCCTGAAACTCGTGAGAAAATGAGTGGTATTCGTAAAGCAATCGCAAATGCAATGGTTAATTCTAAACATAAAGCGCCACACGTTACATTACATGATGAAATCGATGTAACAGAGTTAGTTGCACACCGTAAGAAGTTTAAACCAGTTGCAGCAGAACAAGATGTAAAACTTACTTATTTACCATATGTAGTAAAAGCATTAGTTTCTGCTTTAAACAAATATCCAATTTTAAATGCATCTATTGATGATGAAACAGATGAAATCGTCAGCAAACATTACTATAATATTGGTATTGCTGCAGATACAGAAAAAGGTCTGTTAGTACCAGTAGTAAAAAATGCAGATGCTAAATCCATTTTCGGTATCTCTAGTGAAATTAATGAATTAGCTGGTAAAGCAAGAGAAGGGAAACTTGCTCCGAATGAAATGAAAGGTGCATCTTGTACTATTTCTAACATCGGATCAGCTGGTGGACAATGGTTTACACCTGTAATTAATTACCCGGAAGCAGCTATTCTAGGTATTGGTCGTATTGCTGAAAAACCGGTTGTTCGTGATGGTGAAATTGTCGTAGCACCTGTACTTGCATTATCATTAAGCTTCGATCACCGTATTGTTGATGGTGCTACAGCACAAATGGCAATGAATCAAATCAAACGTCTATTAGCAGACCCACAATTAATTATGATGGAGGGGTAATAAATGGTAGTTGGAGATTTTCCAGTTGAATTAGATACGCTTGTAGTTGGAGCAGGACCTGGGGGATATGTTGCCGCAATTCGTGCTGCACAGACAGGTCAAAAAGTAACAGTTGTAGAAAAAGGTAATGTAGGTGGCGTATGTTTAAACGTAGGCTGTATTCCTTCAAAAGCCTTAATTGAAGCTAGTCACAAAGCAGAACATGCCCATGGTGATGAAGCATTAGGAATCAAAACTGAAAATGTTTCAGTAGATTTCTCAAAAGTACAAGAATGGAAAGGTACTGTTGTCAATAAATTAACCGGTGGTGTATCTGGTTTATTAAAAGCCAACAAAATCGATCTTGTACAAGGCGAAGTTTACTTTGTTGACAAAAATACTGTGAAGGTAATGGATGACAAAAATTCACAAACTTACACATTCAAGCATTGTATTATTGCAACAGGTTCTCGTCCAATTGAGTTACCAACTTTCAAATACTCTGATCGTGTCCTTGATTCAACAGGCGCTCTTAATCTAAAAGATATTCCTAAGAAGCTTGTTGTAATCGGTGGTGGATATGTAGGTACAGAGTTAGGTACTGCATATGCTAACTTCGGTACAGAAGTAACGATTCTTGAAGGTATGAAAGATATTCTTGGTGGATTCGAAAAACAAATGAGTGCCCTTGTGAAGAAAAAGCTTAAGAGCAAAGGCGTTACTATTGTAACTGAAGCAATGGCTAAAGGTGTAGAAGAAACGAAAGATGGCGTGAAAGTATCATATGAAGCCAATGGTAAGGAAGAAACGGTTGACGCGGATTATGTATTAGTAACAGTTGGTCGTAAGCCAAATACAGATGAATTAGGTCTTGAGCAAGTTGGTATTGATATGACGGACAAAGGTCTAATCAATATCGACGATCAGTGCCGAACAAATGTTGATAGCATTTTTGCAATTGGTGATATTGTAGCTGGACCTCCACTTGCGCACAAAGCATCTTACGAAGGTAAAGTTGCAGCAGAAGTTATCGCTGGTGAAAATTCTGTAATCGACTATCTAGCTATTCCAGCAGTAGTTTTCTCTGATCCGGAATTAGCAACAGTAGGTTACAATGAGGAAGAGGCGAAAGAAGCTGGTTATGATGTAGCAGCTTCTAAATTCCCATTCGCAGCTAATGGTCGTGCACTTTCCTTAAATGCTGGTGAAGGTTTCCTTAAACTGATCACTCGCAAAAATGACGGATTAATTATCGGTGGTCAAATTGCTGGTCCAAATGCTAGTGATATGGTTGCTGAAGTTGGTCTTGCAATCGAAGCTGGTATGACAGTTGAAGACTTAGCTTTAACAATCCATGCTCACCCTACATTAGGTGAAATCACAATGGAAGCAGCGGAAGTTGCAATGGGTACACCAATCCATATTACCAAATAAATAAAAATGAAAAGAGTCTGCAATGTTGCAGGCTCTTTTTTATGAGCCAAGAAAGGAAAAAAGTGCAGTCACAGCAGTAAAATATTGAACATGAAGTTTAGTTCCTATAATATGGATTATGTTAACTAGCAGCTTAGTGGTGATTTTGAAATATTATGTGTGCTATGACACCGCTCCAGCCAACCACTTCGCGTCCTGCGGGGCACGGCTGAAGCTAACTTTGTGAAGAAGGGCGCTTCACAAAGTGGATCTTCAGCGCCTGCCTGTCCCGCGGGAGTCTACGTGGTTGGCCTGCGCTAGTATGATGCTCTACAACTAATTTGACAGGAAGGATATGGACCGTTACCTGCATGGATTAGCCACCGTTTTTGATGATTTATAATACCTAGCACAACTGCTTATAGCTATTTTAATGGTTGTAGAACTTCCCTAAAGCGTAGGAAATAGGCGGAGACTCCCGTGGAATCAGCGCGAGCTGAAGATCCACTTAGGGAAGAAAAGAATTTTCTTTTCTAAGTTAGCTGAAGCCGTGCCCACAGGACGCGGAGCCTATTTCTGGAGCTTTGCTAAGCAGATAAAATATATCAAAATGATCATTCTGCAATACAGCCTTTGTTGACATAATCCATATTATAAGAAGTGGTTTATTAATTAAGTTAATTAGGACTGGGCGGGATTACCTCATACTATTTTCCTTATTTTTGTAAAACTAAACATTTCGGTTCAATCCCAGGTGCTTTTTGGGTTAGAATAAAGGAGTGGACAATCACTATGTTAAAGGAGGAACAAAATGTGTTAAAAAAATACATAACAATTATGCTATTCGGTTTATTGCTATTTATCGTAGCTTGTGGTGATGATCAAAATCAGACAAGTAGTGAAAATGAAGAGGGAGAAGACCAAGCTGTCGAGGCAGGGAATCAATCAGATAGCGCTAACGGTGATGATACCGAAGATGACTCGCAACAAACCTCAAATGAGGAAGCTACTGATGAAAATGAAAGCAACTCAGAAAGTACAAGTGAAGATACTGAGGAAGTAGAAAAAGAAGAAGAACAGCCAAAAGAAACTCTTTATAGAATAACAGATAATTGGAGCTTAGAGCCAATTAAAGAAAGTACTAATGAAAAAGTAGTGTTGCTCACTATTGATGACGTACCAGAAGAACATGCGGTGGAAATGGCTAAAACTTTGAAAGAATTGGATGCTCCCGCTATCTTTTTTGTCAATGGTCATTTTCTTGAATCAGAGGAAGGAAAGAATGAATTAAAACAAATTTATGAAATGGGATTTACAATAGGGAACCATACATATAATCATCAACAGTTATCAGTGGTGAAAGAAGAAAAGCAGAAAACAGAAATTCTTGAACTGAGCCAATTAATAGAAGAAATCATTGGAGAGAAACCTAAATTCTTTAGAGCTCCTCATGGTGACAATACGGATTTTGCCAAGCAATATGTAAAAGAACAAGGTATGTTATTAATGAATTGGACTTACGGTTACGACTATTTTGAACCATACATGGATCAGGAAAAATTGACGAAGGCGATGGTATCTGGTGAAGCTCCGGAAATAGACATTGATTATTCTTTGCTAAAACCTGGTGCTATTCTCTTAATGCATGATAGAGATTGGACAGCAGCAGCACTAAAAGATATTGTGACAGGTTTACGTGACAAAGGATATGAAATGGCAGATCCAGAAACAATTCAATTACCGGAATAACAATAAAACGGTTCTGATTAGCAAATGCTATATATCAGAACCGTTTTTGTCATATAAAAGTAATGAAGATGGGTAAAAGTGTGTGAGAAATTACTATAATGCTATGAACTATTTAAATGCAACGCGTTCTTTTAACACTCGAATAGTAGTTAGCGTTTCATCCTGCAAGCCTTGAACAGGTAGCCCCGATGCAACATTTTTGAATATATACGCTAAATTGTCTTCTGAAATGATTTCACCTGGGATAAAGATTGGAATCCCTGGTGGGTAGATCATGATTGACTCCGCACTTATTCTGCCTGCTGATTCAGCAAGTGGTATAATTTCATAATCCGCATAGAATGCTTCTCGCGGACTTACGGCTAAGAGCGGAATTTCAGGAATCGAAACATGTACTGCCCGTTCATTTGCTGTCTGACTAAAAGACTTTGTTAAAGCAGATAATGCTTGTAATAAATAATTGACATCTTCTTCGGTATCAGCAGTAGTTAAAATGCATAAAATATTGTACATGTCCGATAGTTCTACTTCAATGTTGTAATGATTCCGTAACCAGACTTCTGCATCATGTCCGGTAATACCTAAATCTTTTACCGATATAATGATCTTAGTCGGATCAAAATCATAGGTTGCCACTGTTCCTAAAATTTCTTCACCGGGACAATAAAGGTTCTCCATTTGATTTATGCTGTTCCTTGTATACGCAGCTAAATGGAGAACGTCGTGTAACAACTGTTTGCCATACTGATATAATCTCTTCCTTGCAACATCTAATGAAGCAAGCAATATATAAGAAGTCGATGTGGTTGTTAACATGGACATGACAGTTTGTACTCTTTCATGATTGATAAGTCCTTCTCTGACATTTAAGACAGAGCTTTGCGTCATGGAGCCACCTAATTTATGAACACTAGTAGCAGCCATATCAGCACCTGCTTGCATAGCAGACAGTGGAAGCTTCTCATGAAAATGAATATGTACACCATGCGCTTCATCGACGAGAACAGGTATGTGATGATCGTGTGATATTCGAACAATTTCCTTAAGATCAGCTGAAATACCGAAATAAGTAGGATTAATAACTAATACTGCTTTTGCATCAGGATGTGCATGCAATGCTTTGCTAACGGCATTTGGAGTAATACCGTGTGAAATACCAAGCTGATGATCAATTTCAGGGTGGATAAAGATTGGAATTGCTCCTGAAAAAATTAAAGCTGAAGTCACCGATTTATGAATATTTCTAGGTACAATAATTTTATCACCAGGTTCACAAACACTTAAGATCATCGTCATAATCGCACCACTGGTTCCTTGAACAGAGAAGAAAGTATGATCAGCACCAAAGGCTTTTGCCGCTAAATCTTGTGCATCTTTTATCATTCCTTTAGGATGATGCAGATCGTCTAAAGGTTCGATATTAATTAAGTCGATAGCTAAAGCATTAGGACCAATGAACTCAAGGAATTCAGGGTCAATACCTTTGCCGCCTTTATGACCTGGAATATGAAAAGCTGCAGGATTGTTTCTAATATGTTGTATTAATCCACTAAAAAGTGGTGTATCTAATTGATTCATGCCTGTCATCGAAACTCCTTTACCGGTTGAAATTGAAAGCACAAGGTATTATAGCAAATCAAACGATGAATAGCTAGCTATTTAGCTATACTTTCCTTAACGTACATGTTAAAATACGAACGAAGCTAATAAAGAGGTGTTTGTAATGAATTACAGTTATCCTATTGATGAAACCTGGACGACAGAAGAAATTGTAGATGTCGTCAATTATTTTTCCTTAATTGAAAAAGCATATGAAAAAGGTGTTCAAAAACAAGATCTGGTAGCAGCGTATAATCGTTATAAGCAAATTGTTCCTTCAAAAAGTGAAGAGAAACAATTAGATAAGCAATTTGAAAAGCAGTCAGGATATACACCTTTTCGTGTCATTAAAAAAGCGAAAGATCTTGGTAATCAGGATACCATTAAAATGTAAAGACTAACCCCTCAAGTGCAGGAGCACAGAGGGGTTCTGCTTTTTCTATACATTCATGGACGAACGATAAAGTGGTGCAAGCGTATGGATTGTATCACGAACTGTTTCTATAAACGCATCACCATCCTGAAGCAATGGATCATTAGCATCGATACGTCTGCCAATTAGGAATTCACCTTTTTTTACTTTTTTGAATCGTTCTAAACCATCTTGTAAATCAACTTCACTAAGTTTGGCTGCTTCGTTTTTCATATGATCAAGCGAAATATCAAAATGATCTGGTACAGTATTTTCGATATCCGTTATCTCCTGTAAGAATTTCTCAGCTATTTGTTGTTTGTGGGGCAACTCATAAATAAAGGCTAACCAAATAAATACATGGTCGTCCCATAATCCTACTTGGAAATGTGGATGTTTCTTATATCCTCTTTTATCATGACAATAGGCTGACCACGTGTCTTTTGGTGGATTTACGGTTCGTCTTGCATGTCTGGCGATATGGAGGTGCATATCATGCCCGGCTATCGACCTTAAATCTTCTTCTATCGCTTCGTATATATATCTAAACTTTGGCTGAATACGGTCTTGTATTGCTTCCATTCTTTCTTCAAGACCTTCTAATTGAAATGTTGCAAAATCTGTTTTGCTAAATCCACGGAACGTCATAAATTTTCACCTTTCTATTCTAATTATTATCATTATTAGTTTATACTAATTATTATGTAATTGCAAAGGAATACACTAGGTTTTTAAATACACAGAAAATTTGCTAAAATAGAAGTACATTATTTGGAATGGAGGATGGCTTATGAATACAGCCCTTCGACAAGAAATATATAAACATGCAACAAGTTGGATTTACGAAGCAGGTGCTTCTATTCGTAATCAGATAGATGATCAGTATCAAATTGATACAAAATCTAACGCAAATGACTTGGTTACAGAAGTGGATCGTTCTACTGAACAATATTTTGCTCAACAGATTCGGAATACATACCCGGACCATAAGATTGTAGGGGAAGAAGGATATGGTGACAAAATAGAGAATTTAGACGGAACAGTGTGGATTATTGATCCAATTGATGGAACGATGAATTTTGTCCATCAGAAACGTAATTTTGCTATATCCATAGGCATTTTCTTTGAAGGTGTTGGTGAAATTGGTCTCATTTATAATGTTATGGAAGACGTATTATATAGTGCGAAGAGAGGGGAAGGGGCGTTTAAAGACGATAAGCGGTTGCCATCTCTAAGTAAAGATGTCACGCTAGAAACGAGCATTATCGCGATGAATAGCTCATTAGCTTGTAAAAATCAAAGAATTAATGAACAAAAGGTACAGCAGTTAGTGCTTGATAGCAGAGGCGCGAGGTCATATGGTTCTGCCGCATTAGAATTTGCCTTCGTAGCTGAAGGGATTATTGATGCCTACTTAACCATGCGACTGGCACCTTGGGATTTTGCTGCGGGTATGATTCTTGTAAACGAAGTTGGTGGGGTCACCATGCAAGCCAACCAACAGCCGGTAAATTTGCTGGAGAAAAACACGATTCTGACTTGTAATAATCAGATTACAGAGCGGCTATTGTCTGATTACATTGAATTAAAATAAAAACATACTAGCAGTGAATAAATGCTAGTATGTTAACTTGCTTCTCGTTTCTTTAAGGATATACCAAAGCCCATCACTGCAAACCCTGCTAATAGGGCAATTAGAATAAACCAAGCACTTCTTAACGCAATGCCGACACCAGCTGCGCTGAAGCACAAGATTACTGTTAACGCTAGTAAAAATTTGGATAGCTGGAATTTCATCATGTCACCTCAATTAAAATATCGCTATAAACAGCATATCATAATTTATTATGAAATTGTATTTATCTGTCGTTTAAAGTATAATAGATTTGTTTGAATGTATATTTTTGGAGGTTACATATGCAATCAGGAACTGTAATAGAGGTACCGAATAATTTATGGCCAGTTGCGGATTTTTTTATGAAGGATCTGGGTGGGCAGGTTAATATAGCAAATGAAACAGAAATGGCTAGTATAATTAGAGGTTTTTTCTTCTTGTACTTGACCGTAGTTGTTCTGGCAATATTAGCTTATAAATTTGGATTTGCCAAGAAATTATCACCTCTACAATCATTCATCATCTATATTTTATTATTTGTTGGTATGTTCTTTTTAACTTTAATTTTTGGCTTAAACTTACCACTGGCTGAAAGTTTATTTATCATAGCTGTGGTCATGGGGGTTTATCGATTAAGGTTATTTCAAGAACGAAAACATAATAATCAAAAAAAAGCTGAACAATGAGCAATTGTTCAGCTTTTTTTATAATTAGGATAAATACTGGTCTTGTACTTCTTTTTTTCGGTATAATTTAAAATTTCCTGTTTTATGCCGCTTCATTGTATTTTCTTCTATTCGTTTATCACACTCTGGACATAGGTAAGTGTGGATTAGGCGGTTGCGCAATTTTTTGGCTTGTGGGCAATCGTTATCTATTTTATTTATTTTATCACATATGACACATTTTACTCGCATTGTCTCACCTCTAAGTCATGAAAATAATTTCATTACTATAATTGTAACATAAATTTGGTATTTACCATAGGTCATAATAAATGTTTGACTGGTGATACTAAGGGTATAGCTATACTAAGAATACACGAAAGGATGATAATGATGCAAAAACGAAATATGATCGGGATGGTTGGTGCAGCAGCTGGAGTAGCTACTATTTCTTATATGTTAATGGATAAGGATAAGCGGACAATGCTCATGGATAAATGGTCAGGTGTTAAAGATTATTTGAATACAGAAAATACGGACTTACCGATTGAGGAAGCTGGTGATCCTGGTAAAGATCAATTAGAAAATGCAGATATGGTTGCAGAAGGATCTCAGTTTGGCGTCGATTATTATAATAAAGTAAAACAATAAGAGGTCGTTTTCAATAAAAGAAACACCCTGCACTGTGGCGTGCAGGGTGCTTCTTTTTAACTGCAAAAATGTTAGCGTGACGTAGTGAATTTAGAATAAAAAATTCGACACTCGCTAATAGACGAGGCGAATGTCGAGTTTTTCTGATGAGTATAGAAAGTTTAAATTTTTTAGATTCGTACACTTTTTGACAGGAACAGCCGTGTCCAGCTTCAGCGCCCGTAATCTAGGCGACTTCCTGCATCGGCATCACTTGCTCACCGTGATTCCTTTATCTCAGTCGATGCCGCTCAGTCGCTGGCTTGCATATATTAATCCTTCTGATGATTGGATTGTTCATCATTAATTTCTTCCATTTCCTGTTTTTCTTGGTCTTCCATAATCTGTTTATTCTGATCGATGTTTTCCGTTTGCTTTTCATTTAACGGTAGTTCAGGCATCCAGCGACCGGTAATATTTGCTATCTCTTCGGTAAATGCCTCAATAGGATGGCCCTCTTGTATTTTTTCTCCCATTGCCTGTAGTCGTTTAAATACATCAGCATCTGCAATGATTATAGCTTTTCTACCGTATGGATCGTGTTCTAACGCTTCGAGAACGGCATATTTAATTGTACCAACCCGAGAACGATCAAGATCTTCATCTACATCAATACTGACGATCACCCCACGGTTCGTTATCAAGGCGGTTGCATCATTGACATTCGGAACTTGGCTCGCTATATTTGCTAAATATTGCGCTTTTTCCTGATTATCCATATCATCGCTAGGCGTTGGATCAGAGTTTTTAACTTGAACAGCACCAAGATCATCTGTATTTTGAGCTAAATCGTTATCTTGTACATCTTGTTGACAACCAAGTAAAACGAGGCTGAAACAGATAAAAATCAGATATTTCATTTTTAAAACCCTCCTTTTCCTATGTATATTTTTTGTCTAATTCAAAAAAATATACTCATGAGAAAAAAAGAAGGGTTCAAAAGTTTTTTACTGCTGTTTTGACAAAACGTCTGAAATTAAAAAATATTGCTTGATAACCAATCAGTACTTTTACATCTGATTTTGACTGAAGGCTTTTAGATAAATTCTATTGCTTGAATAGCTTTTACAGGGTTTTCCTGATTGGACCCATCACCATAATACAAATGGGCAGGACCGTCTTCTTTAATCTGTTTGCCATCAATAGAGAACAATAAAAACGAAGCTAATAAAGTTTCCGCAGAAATAGTATATGTATCCTCCGTTGTAATGATATTTACTTGCGTGGCGCTTTCATTTATTTCGGCATTTTCCACAAATTCACGAATAGGCATAACATACGAATAAGCCAACAATTCTTTTTTATTGTATTTTTTTACACTGTGATTCACAGGGGGCTTATTTAATTTACTTCCTGATTCTACCTTATTTTCTTCCTCAGACGTTTCCGAAAACGCATTCTCTAACTTTACTTTTCTGTCATCAAAAATCCAGACACTCGGATCTAACGTAATCGGGTACTTTACTTTTCCTTTAATTTGTATAATCACTCATTCTCACCTCATTCATTGTTGCGTTACTATTAAGGATAGCAGACAATTGGAGAAAATGCATTTATCAAGGTGCGGATAGAAACAAAGGGATCAAAAATTACGATAGGATCTGACTGTTTTATAAAGGAAATGAACCGATCATTACAAAATCTTATATAAATATTCATCTTGCTCGTACATATACATAATATTAAACTTGTTAACTAGTGTCCTATCTTGCATTTTTGCTAGGATCAAGGTATTATTACTAATAGAAGTATGAATACGGAGGGGATTTGAGTTGATACCTGAAGTGGCTGTAAGTAAAGAAGAGCAAGCCTATGCAATTTTGAAGGCTGATGCGGATAAAATATTGCAATTAATTAAAGTTCAAATAGATAACTTAACGATGCCACAGTGCCCTTTATATGAAGAAGTACTTGATACACAAATGTTTGGTTTATCAAAAGAAATAGATTTCGCTGTCCGCCTGGAACTGATTAGGGAAGAGGATGGTAAAGTGCTCTTAGATAATCTGGAAAAGCAGCTGAATGTACTGCATGAGGCGTCACAACAACATTATAGACGATAACTGAAAACTTTGCCCCATCATAGGCAAGGTTTTTGTTTTACTAGCTTGCTTCTCCTATTTATAATGTCCTATATTAATCATACATGATATTATGATAGAATAAGTTTGAACAATATACTAGATTCCGAGGTATCTGTTTATGAAACAAAAAAAGAAAACATTTGATTTTCTGTTAATGCTGTCACCAATTGTACTGGCGTGCTTTGGTATTGTGATGATTTACAGTGCGAGTATGGTCACATCGGTTATGAAGGATGATCCAGCCTACTATATGGCACTAAAACAAGGGATATGGCTCGTTCTGGGCTTGGTAGTATTTGTGTTTGCCAGCTATTTTAAATATACGTTTTATCAGAAGCTTTCCAAATGGATTGTTCTGATTATGTTTCTGGCATTATTCGCCGTTGAATTTATGGGGGCGACGCTTAATTCATCCAAATCATGGATTATAATCGGACCTTTTTCCATTCAGCCCGCTGAATTTGTGAAAATAGGCTTGATTATCTACCTATCCTCTATTTACACTAAAAAATTAGCTTATATCGGTGATTTCTTTAAAGGGGTATTACCACCACTAGTGATTACTTGTGCATTACTTGGATTAATTATTATGCAGCCGGATGTGGGGACTGCAGCGATTGTCTTCGCTATTGCCTGCACGATCATATTCAGTTCAGGAATTAAGTTCAAGCACTTGTCCTTGCTGATGCTTATTGGTTTGCTCGTATTAGTTGCAGTAGGTGTACAAATGTCAACGGATGAAAAGATTTCTCGATTCACTGGTGCTTATCAACCGTTTGAAGATCCAGATGATAGTGGATATCAATTGATACAATCTTACATAGCCATTGGTACCGGTGGAGTATCCGGTCTGGGAATTGGACAAGGTATTCAAAAGCTTGGCTATTTAACGCAGGCAGAAAGTGATTTTATAATGGCGGTCGTTGCAGAAGAATTAGGTGCATTTGGTGTCCTGTTTGTCCTTGCAGCGCTTAGCGTCATTGTCTTAAGAGGACTATTTATTGCAAAGAAATGCGAAAACCCTTTTGGGAGCCTGTTAGCGATAGGAATATCCTCTATGGTTGGAATCCAGGCCTGTATTAACTTAGGTGCGATCTCCGGTTTATTACCTATTACAGGTGTTACGTTACCATTTGTCAGTTATGGTGGCTCTTCCTTACTGGTATTACTATTTTCTATGGGGATATTAAATAATATTGCCCGTCATGTTAATTATCAGCGTTTTAGTGAAGAAACCGTCTTAACAGAAAGTGAAGAAACGAAAGCAAGTCCAGTAACAAAAAGATTCAAAAGAAATTTCTCATCTTGAAATAGGGATGGGACTTATATGACAAAGATGCTGAGACGAAAGAATCTTAGCTAATGCAAAGCCGAACATAACACGAATTCTCATCAATCAAGAGTCGTGTAATGTTCGGCTTTTTATGTGAAGTATGGATATACTGTGAAGTAACTTTAATTCAGATAGCGACAAAGCAGGAATCTAATAATCAGGAGAACTCTTTATTCCGAGTGGATCATTTTGACATTTTTAATATACTAAGCAAAGCTCTGGAAATAGGCCCCGCAGGACGTGGAGTGGTTGGACGGAGCGATATCTCAGCACATTATCTATTTCAAAATGATCTCATCGCTAAAGTCTTTTTACTGCGCAGTAACCTTCTACTTCATTATTATTTATGTAATCAGTTTTGCTAGCAAATTCACTCCAGTAGATTTACATAAGGCAATGAAAAGAAAATTATTTTTTGCCATAACAAAACCGGGCATGAATGAACAAAACCCGATTTTTGGTATATTCTATAAGCTTCGGTACGATAATAGTAAGAAATAACATAATATACCGAAATATAAGCTGAGTACTAAGGCGTGTAATAGGGCAACAAAGAGATTTCCAACTGTGAATATAATTAGTGCGCCGAGCAAAACTTGTATTGTAATCAAGATCGTGTTGATCTTCCATCCGTTATACATAACACGACTGGACGGGTAATCACGTTTAATGGTAAAGAACAGAATCCAAGTCCAAACAAATGCTATGCCAGCAAGTAACCGATGCCCCATTTGCACCCATTGGCCCAGATGAAAATCAAAGTTAAAAGGCTGGTTATTTACACACATTGGCCAGTCCGGGCAGGCTAGGCTCGAGTCAATATGCCTCACTAAAGCTCCCGAATAAACAACGAACATTAGGTAAAGAGCTAACCAGAGAAACTGCTTACGATATTTAGCACTTATCGTAAGGGAATCAGCGTCAAATTTATGATCAATTTCAAAGATAAGCAGTGTTAATAACAATACTGCCGCAAACGAAATAAGTGATATCCCGAAATGCAGAGCTAATACAAAATCGGATTGTGACCATACTACTGCCGCAGCTCCAATTAAGCCTTGGAGCACGAGAAAAAATATCGACACAAAGGCTAAAAATTTTGTTTCACGAATGTGGCCAATCTTACGCCAAGATAAAATAGATAGTAGTAATACGAGAAAACCGGCGCCGGCCGAAACAACCCTATGACTTAATTCAATAAACATTTCTAACGACCAATCACCATAACAGAATGGCCAATTGGCGCCACAGCCCATTCCTGATCCTGTCTTCGTCACTAAAGCTCCACCGATTAACACGAATATCATTACTAAAGTGGAAAGGACCGATAACATTTTTAAAAATTTCATATTTTGGTACACCTCGTCTAACCATAGAAGTTTCCATTCTATTTAAAAGTAGCATGAATGTTTTTTCAAGTTTTCCCAAAAAACGCTTGCAAAATAATTATGTATTATGCTAGAAATAAATAGGGTGGATGTTGGCTGATTCCTAATCAAAATCTTGTCTATTATAACAAATTAATATACTTTCGTGTCGATAAGTTTGATTTTGTCACAAACGTTCACAGAAATGTCACATTTTCAAATCATTCTGGAACTTAAATAGCGAAGCATGCAAATACATGGTACAATATCATTGTTTGATAAAAAATTGTATTTACTTGGTTAAAAAACCAGTAAACTTCGCGTTATGCAAAATTTGAAAAAGTTAGAAAGGAGGGTACAACAATAGATGGATAAAATAGAATTTACAACGCAGGAATCGATTTTATCTTCACAGACGAATGAGTATTGGTACAAATGGTCCGAACTTAAATCTGTAATGAAAGTTGGTATCATTAATTCGAATACGATGACTGCTTTTGCAGGATTTTGGTTAGCCTTATATTATACTAATACCTCCTTTTTAAACTATTGGCATCTCTTATTGGTAACACTTGTTGGGACTGCTTTTGTTATCGCTGGCGGGTGCGTCATTAATAATTATTATGATCGTGATATTGATCAAGTAATGAAACGTACAAGAAATCGGCCAACCGTGACAGGTTCGATATACATAACGCACGTCTTAATTATTGGGGTAGCGCTATCTGTAATCGGTATATTAATTTTATCTCTTGCGTCTGTCCAAACCGCAATTTTCGGTTTTATTGGTTGGTTTAGTTACGTAGTGCTGTATACGATCTGGTCTAAACGGAAATATACTATTAACACTGCAATTGGCAGTTTGTCGGGAGCTGTTCCGCCGTTAATCGGCTGGTCTGCTGTTGATCCTGATCTTCACGGTGTAGCCTGGATTTTGTTTTTGTTAATCTTTATTTGGCAAACACCACACTTTCTAGCAATTGCCATGAAGAAAGAGGATGAATACCGCAACGCCAATATTCCTATGTTACCAGTTGTATATGGTGTAAAGATAACCAAACGCCAAATGCTGGTTTATATTATCTGTTTATTACCGATCCCATTTTTGTTACACGAAATAGGATTAATTTTTGTTATTTTAGCAACGCTATTAAATATCGGTTGGCTGGCCCTATCGATAAAAGGGTTATATATGAAAGATGACAAAAAATGGTCAAATCAAATGTTTATCTATTCATTACTATATTTGACTATCGTATTTCTTTCGATGATTATTATAACTTTTCCAAGTAATTTGTTATAATGAAGAAAAAATTGTCAGTCTAACTTGAATTTTTCAAGTTTTTCTAAATAATACTAAGCTTACAAAAGAAAGAGAGGGTCAAACATGAAAGATTGGATGGGAAAAATCCGAACTTTGTCCATTTTTTCCTTTTTAGTCATGGTGCTTACAGCATGTGGTAAGGATAATTTAACAGCGTTAGTACCTAAAGGGTATGGGGCAGAGCAATCCTTTAATGTCATTATTATTTCAATACTCGTTATGATTGTTGTCTTTATTGTTGTTATGGCAATCTACATTTATGTAGTATTAAAATTCCGCCGTAAAAAAGGACAAGAAGATCAAATTCCTGTGCAAACAGAAGGGAACAAAACGTTGGAGGTAGTTTGGACAGTTATTCCAATTCTGCTTTTAATTATTATCGCAGTGCCTACAATTGCTAGTACATATGATTTAGCTGATGAAGGTGAAAAAGAAGACAGTATTAATGTAAACGTTAAAGGTATGCAGTTCTGGTGGAATTTCGAATATGCAAATGAAGAAGTTCAAACAAGTCAGGAACTTTATATTCCAGTAGATCAGAAAGTTTATCTGAACATGCTATCAGGTGACGTTATTCACGCATTTTGGGTACCATCTATTTCAGGTAAGATGGATGTTAGTCCTGAAAACGAAAACACGATGTACATTCAAGCATTTGAAGAAGGTGTGTATTGGGGTAAATGTACCGAGTTTTGCGGGGATTCACACTCATTGATGGACTTTAAAATCGTAGTAGTCAGTCAAGAAGAATATGATCAGTGGATCGATGGAATGAAAAATACCGATCCTGAATACACTGCACAATCTGCATCGGCTCAGGAAGGACAGCAGCTGTTCAATAATAATTGTATTAGCTGTCATGCCATTGATGCGAGTGCAACCAATCCGGTTATCGCTCCGAACCTGGCTGATTTCGATAATCGCACGATGATTGCTGGTATAGAACATTACAGTAAAGAAGCGTTGGTTGATTGGATCATGAATCCTGGAGAAATAAAACCAGGTAACGGTATGATGGATGCAGAATATTTAGACGATGAGGGTATGAGTACAATTAGTGAAGAAGATGTTGAGAAAATTGCTGATTTCCTCATGGAATTAAAAGCTACTGACGAACCAGTAGATAGTGTGAAAGATTTTAGAGAACAAGAAGGACAGGGTAACTAAAGGGAGGTTTATTTAAATTGAGTACATTGGTAGCTACGAACAAGAAGAGCTTCGGCGCTACATTATGGGACTATTTAACAACGGTAGACCATAAGAAGATTGCTATTATGTATTTAATTGCTGGTGGTTTTTTCTTCCTTGTTGGTGGATTAGAAGCATTAGCTATTAGATGGCAATTAGTGCAGCCGATGAACGATTTTGTAAGTGCAGGTTTCTATAATGAATTAATTACGATGCACGGTACCACGATGATTTTCTTGGCAGCAATGCCGCTCATATTTGCATTTATGAATGCTGTTGTACCGTTACAAATAGGAGCTCGTGATGTTGCGTTTCCATTTTTGAATTCCTTAGGCTTCTGGTTATTCCTTTTCGGGGGAATTATGCTGAACGTAGGTTGGTTTACAGGTGGAGCTGCAGATGCTGGCTGGACAGCTTATGCACCACTGTCTACTACTTCTCCAGGTGAAGGGGTAGACTATTACGTATTAGGTCTGCAAATTTCGGGTGCAGGTACGCTAATGGGTGGTATTAACTTCTTAGTAACGATTGTTAATATGCGTGCACCAGGAATGACTTATATGCGTATGCCTCTATTCACATGGACAGCATTTGTGGCAAGCGCACTTATCCTATTCGCCTTTCCAGCATTGACTGTCGGTTTATTCCTAATGATGTTTGATCGTTTGTTTGGTGCAGGATTTTTCGAAGCAAATATGGGTGGGAATGCCGTAATCTGGCAACACTTATTCTGGATATTTGGTCACCCGGAAGTATACATTCTGGCATTACCAGCATTTGGTGTCTTTAGTGAAATTATTTCTACTTTCTCTAAAAAACGTTTGTTTGGTTATACAGCAATGGTATTTGCAACTGTACTTATCGGTTTCTTAGGATTTATGGTGTGGGCGCACCACATGTTTACAGTAGGTATGGGTCCAGCAGCTAACTCAATATTTGCAGTTGCCACTATGGCAATCGCTGTTCCAACCGGTATTAAAATCTTTAACTGGTTGTTTACACTTTGGGGTGGCTCTATTGAGATCAATACGCCAATGCTTTGGGCATTAGGCTTTATTCCAACCTTTACACTTGGTGGTATGACTGGGGTTATGGTTGCAGCGGCTTCTGCTGACTATCAGTTCCACGATACGTATTTCGTAGTCGCGCACTTCCACTATGTAATCGTTGGTGGGGTAGTATTTGCCTTGTTAGCTGGCTTACATTACTGGTGGCCAAAAATGTTTGGTACTATCTTAGATGATAAGCTTGGAAAAATTACATTCTGGTTTTTCTTCATCGGTTTCCATTTGACGTTCTTTATTCAGCATTTCCTAGGATTAATGGGTATGCCTAGACGTTATTGGACGTATTTAGAAAATCAAGGATTAGACTTAGGTAACTTAGTAAGTACAATTGGCGCCTTTTTAATGGGTGTCGGTACGATCTTCCTTTTAATCAATATTGTAAAAACTACTATGAAAAACGAAAGAGTTGGCGGTGATCCTTGGGATGCACGTACATTGGAGTGGGCTATTCCTTCACCACCACCATTTTATAACTTTAAACAGTTACCATTAGTACGTGGTTTGGATCCGCTTTGGGTTGAGAAAACAGAAGGACGTAAAGGAATGACACCTGCAGAACCGATTGGCGATATCCACATGCCAAATAATTCTTTCTTGCCATTTGTCATTTCAGTCGGATTATTTATTGCTGGCTTTGGTTTTATTTATCAAAAACATGATTTATCATGGTTAACTTTAATTTTTATCGGTATGGGTATCGCCTTAGGTGCGATGTTAACTCGTTCCGTGAAGGACGATATCGGATATCATATCCACAAGGAAGACTTACAGAAGGAGGCTGAGGAATAATGAGTGAACACGATGTACTAAATCCGAAGCATATGCCTCATAATCCTGAGAAAGCGACCTTGGAAGGGAAAAATAAATTCATCGGTTTTTGGTTCTTCCTTGGTGGTGAGTCCGTTTTATTTGCCAGTTTGTTCGGGACATATTTAGCATTGAATGACTCAACAAACGGTGGAAAAAGTTCAGAAGAGTTATTTGGTCTTGAATTGGTATTTATTATGACGATGCTTCTTCTGACTAGTTCCTTAACAAGTGTATATGCGATGTATCATATGAAAAACAATGATTTCAAGAAGATGATGGTATGGCTTGGAATTACCGTTGCACTTGGTCTCGGATTCTTGTGCTTTGAGTTGTATGAGTTTAATCATTATATTCATGAGTATGAATTTACGATGCGCTCATCAGCATTTGGTTCAGCCTTTTACACACTTGTTGGATTCCATGGTGGGCACGTAGTGTTTGGTCTATTATGGTTTATCTCGCTAATGGTTCGTAATGCTAAACGTGGCTTGAACCTGTACAATGCACCTAAGTTTTACATTGCTAGTTTATACTGGCACTTCATCGATGTTGTTTGGGTATTTATCTTCACAGTAGTTTATCTGATGGGGGTGCTGTAAACAATGACAGACAAAGTATCAGAAACAAGTCAGCAATTTGATTACGAAAAGCAGAAACGTAAAGAAGAAATGAAACAGCAAGTAATCACATTCGCTTTAATGATTGTTTTCACACTTATTTCTTTTGCAATGGTGTTGGCAGAGCTGGATCGATTATTTGTCATCCCGGTCATTTTAGTATTAGCAGCTATTCAAGTTGGCTTTCAATTGTATTACTTCATGCATATGAGCCACAAAGGCCATGAGCTCCCAGCATTAATGTTTTATGGCGGTGTATTTGCTGCATTTCTAACAATTCTTGCATTAGTTGTTCTTGTTTGGTGGTAATGTCAAAGCTTGAAGGGTACCAGAGTACCTTTCAAGCTTTTTTAACAATATGGAATGATAACGAATTGTTCATTAAATTGTTGAAAAAAAATGCTCGACTTTGTTTTATGACTGATAGAAGTCCGATATAATAAATGTAAGTTGCAAGGATAAAAAATGGAGTGATCTCAATATGTGGCAAGACATACAGATTTTTGGGTTCAGAGCATTATGGAGTCCATATTATTTACTTTTTATTGTTTTACTGGCCGTATTATATTTTTGGCTGTTTGTAAGACGAAATGATGACAAGAAAGCAAATCGAAGACAAATAACCCTTTTCTATACAGGTATTGCCTTATTGTATGTTATCAAAGGGTCTCCGATTGATTTATTGTCACACATCATGTTTACATCTCATATGATTCAGATGGCATTGTATTATTTGTTATTTCCGATTCTAATGATTCGGGGAATACCAGCATGGTTTTGGCGAAAAGTATTTAATATACCGGGTTTAAGCAGTGTATTAAGACTGTTAACCAAACCGCTTATCTCTTTACTAGTATTTAATGGGTTATTTTCTTTCTATCATATTCCAGTCATTTTTGATTTTGCTAAAGCAAATGATGTTGCACATACGTCTATTTCGTTAACCATATTATTGGCAGCATTCCTTATGTGGTGGCCTATTTATACGCCTCTTAAGGAAATGGATACGATGCAGCCATTACTGAAAATTGGTTATATTTGTGCGAATGGAATTTTGATTACACCTGCCTGTGCATTGATCATATTTGCGACAGACAGCTTATATGCGACATATGGTGCCGGGGGCAGTTGGGTACAAGCTCTTTCTTTATGTGTACCTGGAGATGTACTAACCGGTCTAAGTGGTTTATCTATCAATGGTCCGGAAATGTTTTCACCACTAGGAATAGTGGAGGATCAACAACTTGGTGGCATCGTAATGAAAATAACTCAAGAAATCATTTTCGGAAGTATTTTAGCCAAAATTTTCTTTCCGTGGTTTAGAAGTGGTGCAGATAAAGTGGATCCATTACCTAGCAACCATCACACAGGACAAATATAATTTGGGAAGGATTGGTTGGAATGCATTTGTTACCAACGCTTAGTACCTTTTTTATTATTTTGAGTGCAATTCTAGTGGCAATTGGATGGCGTCTCGTAATAAAAAAGAAATACAAGCAACATCGAAAAGTAATGATTGCTGCTGCCTATAGTGCATTGACGTTTTTCATTATCTATATGTCACGTACGGTGTTTATCGGCAATACCAGCTTTGGCGGGCCGGATGATATTAAGCTTTACTATACGATTTTCTTAATATTTCATATTTTCCTCGCCACAACAGGAGCGGTTTTTGGAGTGATTACCCTTGTTTTAGCTTTTAAACGAAATATCACGAAGCACCAAAAAATAGGCCCTGTAACAAGTATTATATGGTTTTTTACAGCAATCACAGGTGTTGCGGTTTATCTATTGCTATACGTCATCTATGACGGTGGCAAAACAACTAGTTTAATAAAGGCAATTTTAGGTACATAAAAAAGACTGAGCAACCGCTCAGTCTTTTTTTGTGCTTGTTCAATCACTAATATTTAAAAGAAGGCTCCTATAGTACCAATTATGTTAACTGACAGAAGAGGAGGGATTATTTTGAAATGATTTATTTATCACAGTGCTAACCGTCCGTAATACCCCCACTGATTGAAGTCATACTTTATTTATGTGCTAGGAATTCGCACCTTCCAAGTTCAATTATGCACATAGTGCTATGTCTATGTTAGATTACGTAGTAGAACATACTGCGCAGTAATGACAATTTGGCGGTGTATCTATTTTATGCTAAGTAAGAATCTATCTAATGCTGTAAAATTGTGTTTCCATTTGGTGATTATGACATTTTTATTGTGCTTATCAAAGCTCCGGAAATATGCTCCGCGTTCCACAGGACGCGGAGTGGTTGGACGGAGCGGTATCATAACACTAAGAACGTTTCAAAATGGTCTCAAGGTTTAAGAGCACACATCCTGTTACTTCGCAGTATATCCCTACGGTTCAACAAATAATGAAAATTATATAATCGGTCATTGCAAATGATCAAAAGCCTAATTCTTTAGAGCAAAATAATAAGAATTAGGCTTTTGTGCTTTAACAACGGTTTTCTTTTGGTAAACGCATAGACGCCAAGTGGTAAATTTCGTGGCGATGGCTGGTAAAAAACATGGTAGAGATGGAGATTTGCTAAGCAAATAAAATCTATCAAAATGATCATTTTGCAATACAGCATATCTTAACATTATCCATATGAACAAAGGCGCAAGCGCCCGTTTTGAGACGTAGCGAGTGGAGTGAATCAACTGAGATAAAGGAATCACGGTGAGCTTGCGAATCGATGATGACTTATCGTAGGGCGATTTCGCGAAGTCGCCTAGTCTCTGGGCGCTGGAGCCGGACATGGCCGTTTCTGTCAGCGAACATCATATAGCCTAAAATTTATACTTTCTTGCCTCAAAAAAAAGACTACCACCTAACAAGTGATAGTCTTCTTTAATTTAAATTTTAAAATTAGTCTTAAAAATCTCAGCTTCTTTAGCGGAGTTGAAAGCAATGACGAGTAAAGGTCCAACAATGAATCCTAGAATACCCAGTAGCTTAAGTCCAATATACATGGATATTAAAGTGGCAAGTGGAGATAATCCAATTTGTTTACCCATTACTTTCGGTTCTACTGTTCGTCGAATTGCTAATAGAATAATGGCCAGGATTGCTAATTGACCACCGACAAACAGGTCACCCATAATTAGCAAATAGAGAGCCCATGGTCCTAGTATTGCTATGGAACCAATAATAGGTATAAAATCGATAATCCATATGATTAACGACATAATTAGGGCATATTCCGGTACAATGATGTACAATCCGATCAAAGATACTATAAATATGATAATACTTACTAGAAACTGTGCTTTAAAAAATCCAAGAATAACGTAAGACAATCGATCATTCATAAATTTCACTTTTTTTGCAGTAGTTTCTTTTAAATGACTGTATCCGATCGCTTTTAATCGAGGAATTTCAAGCATAAACATAAATAAAGCGATCAGATAGACGATAAGACTAACTAAATATTCAGGTACCTTACTTAATGCATTAGCAACTTTATCAATATTTAGTTTTTCTCGAAGGTTGTTGCCTAAATCGATAGTAGTTGTTTCTATTTGTGTTTTTACTTGTGTCACTAGTTGTTCCGGTAAATCTTGTGTAACATGATCTAGGTCAGATTCCCATTCTGTTAATTGGTTATTGATTTGTTTTATGTAAGTTGGGATATTTTCCGTAAAACTGACGACTTGACCGATAATTTTCGCTACAGCATAAGTACCAATAGTACTGATGACAAGAATGAACAAAATAAACACAATCGTAACTGCTAGCTGTCGGTTTAATTTAAGTTTTTTTATAATGCCTCTAACTAAAGGGTTTAGCATTAAAGCGGTAATGAAGGCTATTATGATCGGGAGTGAAACAGGTAGAACAAAATATGCAGCTACCAGTATCAATAAGATAATAAAAATTAGTTTTATGTTCTTTTTGTTGGGATTTTTCATTTAATTACAAATCTGTCTCCTTTCTAAAAACAACGAGATGATGCTACTAGGGAAGGCTGATGAAAAACGGCTGCATCCGTTATACAGCCGTTTTCATATGTACGGGGATCCTTACTTTATAAACGGTTCCAAATTAGCTTTTGCACTTTTTAATAGTTTAGACGCTCTCTCTAATGTTGTAGTAGGAAAGGATTCTTTTTCACCGTACTCGATACCGGTAGGATAATAATGCTTTCCAATCAATGGTGTTAATAATTTGATCACAGCGTCACCACGATCTACATCACCTTCTAGTGCATACCCTTGCACTCTTATGTAATACGTAACATTTGTTTCCGGAGAGCCGATTTTATAATCATATGTTACACGTTCATAATCCCACTGCCCTGCGCGGATAAAATTAGCATTTTCCATTACATGATCTAATGGTTTCAAATCTACAACTACATCTTCAAATCCTGTGTCTGTAATCTTCATACTTTCACCTCATCTAAAAATATCACTAAACCTATAATAGTATGAATTGGAGAAAGATGCAATTAAATTAGACATTCCCTATTAAAAACTTTCATGAAAAAAATAGAGCAGCATATATTGTAATAAATCCGAGTAAATAGTAGGTGAATTAAAATGAAAGTAAAAGTAATTATCTTTATTGCCGCCATATCTTTAATAGTTTTAGCGAGTATTCTTTATGTTAACCTACAAAATGAGCCAGAAAAAATGGTGTTGTATCACCAAAAGACGAAACAAGTAAAAAGTGAGAAGGTGCAATTTGCTGAAGACCACAGTCTCATTGTCCAACAGCATGCATTATGGAAATTACTAAATAGAGATATTAGCAATTTCACTGAGAAATACGGAGAACCCGACCGCAAGGACCCTTCCGTATATGGATTCGAATGGTGGATATATCAATCAGAGAATACGTACATTCAGGTTGCTGTTAAAGACGAGCAATTGGTCAGTATGTATTCGAATTCAGACGAGTTAGATTTTCAACCGATTAAAATTGGTCAAACAGCAGAAGAAATAAAGGAGTTATATCCTTTTGAAAAAGAGATAGAATTTGATCAGATTCGATTCCAACTAACCGAAAATGATTTGAAGGAAAGACCAGTCATAAAATTGAATGACAATGTATATGCTCAGCTTTATATTGACTTATACACAGAAAAACTAGCAGGTATCCGAGTATTGAATAAGGAAGTCCTGGAAATGATGAAACCGTATGAACTTTATTATTGGGGAGAGCTGGAAGAGATACAAGAACCTGATGAAGAAGAAAGAATAACAATGGAAAAAGGATTAGAGCAACAAATATTTGATTTAACCAATATCATCCGGAAACATCATCAACTTGCTACTTTGGAATGGGATGAACATGCCGCAGTTGCTGCTAAGACGCATAGCGAGGACATGCAAAAAGAAAATTATTTTTCTCATTACAGTTTAAATGGCGATGGATTGCAAGAACGATTAGTAGCCGCAGATGCATACTATAAATCAGCTGGAGAAAATATTGCTGCACATTATGTTGACGCTCCTGCTGTTATACACGGATGGCTTAATAGTGAGGGCCATCGTGATGCATTGCTTAAAGAAGAATATACCCATTTAGGTGTTGGTGTGTATCAATCCTTCTATACACAAAATTTTATCGAAAAGTAGTCAATGGCACACGGATCGGTACAAACGCATATATTACAATAGTTACGTTGTGTGAGAGGAGTGCAGAATATGAAGAATTCTTCTAACCCTTCTGTGCAACAATTTAAACTGTTTATTCAAGACCACCCATTGTTACTAAAACAAGTAAGGCAAGGGAACATGACGATGCAGGAAGCCTATGAACAATATATGCTGCTAGGTGATGATGATCCATCGTGGAAAAACTATCAGAAAAAGGTGAAGAAGGATAGCGAGAATAGCGAAGAGGAGTCGACAAGCAATCAATTGTATCAAAAAGTGTGGAAACATATTGAAGAACTTGATATCAATAAAGTGGAAACCCATATTAATGATTTAAATGGTGCAATCGACAATGTTTTGACTTTAATCGGGCAGTTTAAGCAGTTCAGAAGTAAAAATCAATCAGGCACAGGTCAGTCCTCTGATCAATTCTTCTTTCATCCAAAGGATTAGGAGGGATGCTATGGAGCCTGAAACCTATCGCTATATTCAACAGCGAAGCGATTTATGGCGTTTTATCCGATTAAATCCGGATTGGTATCGATATTTAACAAGAAATCCTGAGCGTGTGAGCGAAATGGAAAAAGAAGCAAAACAATTTTACGGAAAGACAGTACCGCAACGTTTAGCGCGAACACAGCAAAATATTCAAATGATCAGAATGTTGATGCAAATGGCAGGTTCTTGGAACGATTAGAACCTGCCTCTTTTCATTTTTCCAGAAACTTGATATGATGTTAGTATGGAGGTGTAATATCGTGTTTGCAAATTTGGAAGTTATTGACCTTTTAGATAAATCTGAAGCATTGGGCCAAATGGTGCTCGATTCGGATGTGAAGCAGGAGTTTGATCAAGCGAAGCAGCGGATGGAAAATGACCAGGAGGCACAGCATTTAATAAACCAATTCAACAACATGAAAGAATCGTATGATGAGGTGGAACGTTTCGGCAGATACCATCCGGACTATAGTAAAATCATGAAGGAAATCCGTGTTGTCAAACGGGAAATGGATATGCATGATACGATTGCGACATATAAATTAGCAGAAACCAACCTGCAAAAACTGCTAGATGAAATCAGTCAGTTAGTAGCGTTTAGTGTAAGTGATAAAGTGAAGGTTCCAATGGATGGAGCAGCTCTAACAGATGGCGGCTGTGGCTGTGGTTCTGGTGGAGGAGGCTGTGGCTGTAAGGCTTCATAGCTAGAGCCTGGTATGAAGGAGGCTAAAAGCATTGATTACCAAAAGACAAGGCATAATTGTATGGTTCCATCAAATGAAGCATGTAAAGCATCTTAAAAGATACGGGCATATGATTCATGTATCCAAGAAATTAAAATATGCGATGATTTATGTGGATCAGGAACGATTCGACGATACATACGAGTCGTTGTTAAAATTATCTTATGTAACCAAAGCAGAACCATCTTATAAGCCATATATCAAGACTGACTTCGAAAGCAAAGTCGTCGACAAAGAGAAAGAGTACGATTATAAAATGGGAATTTAACCAAAATCCGGGCTATATAGTTAGCTCGGGTTTTTTATCAGTCACAGCAATAATCTTATTTGAACATGAAGGGTTCCTATAATATGGATTATGTTAACAAAGACTGTATTGCCAAATGGTCATTTTGATATAGATTATCTGCTTAGCAAAGCTCCGGAAATATGCTCCGCGTCCTGTGGGCACGGCTTCAGCTAACTTGTTAAAGAAAAGAATTTTCTTTAACAAGTGGATCTTCAGCTCGCGCTGATTCCACGGGAGTCTCCGCATATTTCCTACGCTTATGGGAAGTACTACAACGATTGGAACAGCTAGAAGCAGTGGTGCTTAGCAATGTATTTCATCAATTATGGTGTAAATCTTGCAGATAGTGCTTCATATCCTAGCTGCCGCATAAATTGTGGAGCTATACATCAGCGGAGGCCAACCACGTAGACTCCCGCGGGATTATGCAGGTGCTGGAGATCCACTTTGTGAAGCGACCTTCTTCACAAAGTTAGCTTCAGCCGTGCCCCGCAGGACGCGGAGTGGTTGGCTGAAGCGGTATCCCAGCATATTAAATATCTCAAAATGGATGCTTGGCTAGTGATGGCTAGTTTACATAATCCATATTATAGGAACCCATCTTCCTATTCAGTATGATTACTTCTACGACTGTACTTATATACTTTCTTTACTTATAAAAAAAACCTGCAGTTACCTTAACTGCAGGCTCTTTTTATTTTCTTGACACAAGAAAATAAAAAGATAAAGGGAGAGGAGAAACCGGAGGAAGAACTTATGGGGAAATGTAAGTCTTCTCCGAATTAAAAGCAACCATATTCTGTTGCTTTAATTAAAGTTTGTACATATCTGATTATTTTTATACTTATGAATTTGAGAATTTGTTTCTATTCGTGCTATAGTAAGGTAGATTTAATTAACGAAAAGAGGGGAAAGCGTTTGAGAGTAATTGCTGGAGATTTAAAGGGTAACAGAATCCAGCCGGTACCGAATCAGTTAACCCGCCCAACAGGCGATAAAATAAAGGAATCTTTGTTTCAGATGATTGGGCCATTCTTTGAAGGGGGTACTTGTTTAGATTTATTTGCCGGCAGTGGAGCATTGGCGATTGAATCGATCAGCAGAGGTATTGATCGAGCGATTCTGGTCGATATTCAGCCAAAAGCGATTTCTGTTATTCATCAGAACATCAACCATCTTCATTTACAGAATAAAGTAGAAATATATCGCAATGATGCTTTTCGTGCATTGAAAGCAATCAAAAAAAGAGAACTTTCATTTAATCTCATTTTTCTGGATCCACCTTATCATAAGGTATCTTATCAAAAGTTGTTAAAGACGATAACAGAATTGGATATAATGGAAGAACACGGACTCATTATATGTGAACATGATCCTAAAACGGAATTAGGGAATATTCCCTCTGGCTATCATGTAATGAAAAGTGAAACTTATAACAACACAACGCAAATAACGATTCTGAGAAAAGGTGTGAATGAAGATGAGTAGATTGGCTATCTGTCCAGGAAGCTTCGACCCAGTAACCAACGGACATTTAGATATTATCAGAAGAGGAGCAAAAGTATTCGACGAAGTGATTGTTGCCGTTTTTAATAATCAGTCAAAGCAACCGTTATTTACAGTCGAAGAACGCGTGGAACTGTTACAGAAAGCGACCGAAGATATTGAAAATGTGTCTGTTGATGCCTGCAGTGGCTTATTAATGGATTATGCCAAAAGAAAAAATGCCCAAGCCGTCTTGAGAGGACTTCGGGCAGTAACAGACTTTGAGTATGAAATGCAAATTACTTCGATGAACCGAAAATTAAATGAAGAAATTGAGACGTTTTTTATGATGACAAACAATCAATATTCTTTTTTAAGTTCCAGTATGATTAAAGAAGTAGCCAAATATGATGCGAGTGTATCAGACCTAGTACCTACAGTAGTAGAAGAGGCTCTGCGAAACAAATATAAACATCTCTAACGCTTATTATTTAATAAGAGTATTAAATATACGAACAAGCCACAGAAAGTAATCATAAACCCAATATGACCAAATGCGAGATAGGCTTTTTCAGCAGGTTGAACAACAAATTGAGAAAAAGCTGTCATTGCAGGTTCTTGTGAAGCAACTTGATTCTTATATAAGGGTACATAGAGTATAATCACCGTGATACTGGCAATTACGGTGTGTAACAAGCGTGCAAAGAAATAAGGAGCAAACCGGATATCGGTCTCGGCCAGAATACTAGCAACCTGGGCTTGTACAGAAAAACCGTTAAATGCAAGAATGATGGAAACAATAATTGCCTGGATTAGCAATGACGTATCAGTAGCAGATACTTCGTTTGCTCCTATTGTAATTTCAAAGAACCCGGTCATTAATGGGAGAGCCATTTCAACAGGTAAATGTAGCAGTTGAAGGATATAAGCTAATCCGCTTGCTAAAATATCAGCTACGTGAACTTGTCTTAATATTTCCGTTAAAACGGAAAATAAAATAATAAAACCGCCGATAATGAGTAAAGTCTGAATAGAATGCTGGACCGCATCACCTAATATTTTTCCTAGAGGTTTGTTTTCTTTCAGACGTGCTCGATGTAAATGAGCAAATGCTTTACGGAAAGAAAGGTGCTGCAGTTTAAATTTCTCTCGTTCGTTATATTTATAGAACCGCATACAGATCCCAACAAGAAAGTTACTCGTATAATGGGTAATGGCTAATAATATTCCCAGTTGTTGATTATGAAAAAAACCAATGGAAACAGCACCGATAATAAATAATGGATTGGAAGCGTTCGTAAATGAAACCAGTCGTTCTGCTTCTGTTTGGCTTAATTGATTCTCCTGTCTTAATCTTGCTGTAAATTTTGCTCCGGAAGGATAACCGCTAGCCATTCCCATTGTCCAAACAAAACCTCCTACACCCGGAACATTAAATAATGGCCGCATGACCGGCTCGAATAAAACCCCGATAAAATGTACAACTCCAAAAGCAATTAACAATTCTGCTACAATAAAGAAGGGAAGCAGGGAAGGGAAAACCACATTTGACCACACTTCCAATCCTCGCTGGCTTGCTTTTAATACAACTTGTGGAAAGCTGATTATCATAACGGCTAATAAAACAATTAGTGATGCATACATAATGGAGTAGAGTTTCTGCTTCAAAATTTGCACTCCTTTATAGCACTTTTCTGTACCTTTAATAGTTTGAGTAGTAAAATATGTAGTGTTTTAAAACTCGTGTATTAGTAAAATATACGCAATAGTATACAAAGATTATGACAAGAAACCGGAAAGTAGGGATGATATGTATCGATCAAAATCAAAATTAAGAATTATAGGGTTTATAGTGGCCGTTATCGCCATCTTTTTTTTAT
The DNA here is from genome assembly GCF_022919575.1 of Gracilibacillus salinarum. NCBI lineage: Bacteria > Bacillati > Bacillota > Bacilli > Caryophanales > Bacillaceae > Gracilibacillus > Gracilibacillus salinarum. The sequence goes on from NZ_CP095071.1 coordinate 161,697, forward strand.
TCAGTTATCAACTGCCTTATTATATTCACAGCCCAGGTAATGCAGACCCTTTAAATCCAGTCGTGCAGGTAGATGGTGCCGAAGACAGTGAAGGAGATGGAGATATGCACCTGGTTACAATCCGGGGAGGACAGGCTACACCTTTTCAATATATCATGGCAAAATTTAGAGATTATAACGACATTCTCCCGATCGAAGATGTATTGCAGGAGGGAATGACGAATGAGGAATATCATCAAATTCAGTTATTAATGATGGAGAGCTCACAGGAAGCGTCTATGGTAGTAGCATATCAAGCGGCAGGAGAGAAGATTACGATTGATTATGACGGTGTTTATGTTGTGTCTGTAGTACCTGACATGCCAGCGGATGGAAAACTTAAAACAGGTGATGAGATTACAGAAATAGACGGAAATGCTATAAAAGAAGCCAATGATTTAATTGAATATGTAAAATCAAAAAACAACGGTGACCAAATTCACGTTACGATAAAACGTAATGACGAAACATTGGAAAAGGACATCACCCTTCAAGCTTTAGAAGCGCTAGATGGTAAACCTGGTATCGGCATCCAGCTCGTAACTAACAGAAGCGTAGCGGTGTCTCCGGAAGTGAATTTCTCAAGTGGAGATATTGGTGGCCCGAGTGCTGGATTAATGTTTTCACTTGAAATCTATGACCAGTTAACAGATGAAGATTTAACCAAAGGCTATCAAGTTGCTGGAACTGGTGAAATTGATTACGACGGAAATGTTGGCAGAATCGGCGGAATTGATAAGAAAGTCGTAGCTGCGGACCGTTCTGGCTGTGACATCTTTTTTGCGCCTAATGAAAATGACAGCGAAGATTCAAATTATCAGGTAGCCAAACGAGTGGCGGAAGAGATTGGTACAGATATGAAAGTCGTCCCGGTCGATACGTTTGAAGAAGCCGTATCATATTTAGAAGAATTATCATAATAGAAAAAGACGCCTTTTGTTAGGCGTCTTTTATAATTGGTCGCGAATAAGGTTGTTTAGCTAAATGTTGTTGAGAATTAACTGGCAAGATGCTGTAGTACGCATGGTCAATTCGTTCATCCATTAAATGATAGGGATAGGGTGGTTTATTACTAGTAAACCAAGGTATATCGATCGATTTCTTTTTGTATCGTAAATATTCCTGCCCCTGTTTAGACATTGCTAGGATACGAAAGCCCTTTGGATGATGATCGGATAACAGGCTCTCTATTTCAGACTTCTGTGAATTGGTCAGAATATGGGTGAAGATTCTCTGTAAACTTGTCCAAGTATAGCGTTTCGTTTTTAGCAGCTCCATCCAATGCTGAAACGTACTGGCTAATTTTGCAGTTTCTACAATACGATTTTCAATTCCCTCTTTTATACCATGGATTGCTTGCAATTCAGCTGTGGTCATTGTTAATACACGATATTTTAATAGTGGAAAGTAGGCTTGCCAATGATGCCATCTTTCATGCTCATTTTTGTATTGTGCTATTACCTGATTCGTGAAAAAGGGAACGGCATTATCAATAGAGTTTTCATTATACAGTAATGCTTGTCTGATACTAGTGGCGCTTGCAATCGAATCGTTAATTTCAATGTCATGATAATTATTCTGAACCCGCGTTATCGTTACAGGTTTGATCGAACTGTTAAGATCATAAATATTCTTCACATATTGATAACCCAACATATTATTAGGTTTGGTAAAGTCGAGCGATACCTGTTGATCACTGACTTGATAAAAAGCTATCTCGTTCGCTTTCGGATAAGAAAGTCCTTCCTGTAATGCAACTTTTACGGTTTCCTGGTAGTCATGCTGACGGTGCCTAATAGTTTGATACAGTTGTTTAAATTCATCAATCTGACCATGCTCACTACCAAAACAAACGGCATCCGCCTGTAAACTGTTTAGAATTTGAATGGCCCCTTTGGCAAATAGTTCACTGTGTTGAACAGCGTAAAAGTAAGGGAGTTCTACGACTAAATCTATGCCTTGTTCTACTGCGATTCTTGCTCTCGAGAATTTATCGGTCAATGCAGGTTCGCCTCTTTGTAGGAAGTTCCCGCTCATTACTGCAATGACGCAATCTGCCCCAGTAATTTCTTTTGCCTGTTGAAAGTGATAATGATGTCCGTTATGATAAGGGTTATATTCTACGATTAGTCCACAGCTTTTCATAGCGACCTCCTTTGTTCACATTTTATGTTTTATCGAATGATTGTTGAGGTAAATGTTAAATATAACTGTATGATCAACCGTAGTATATCATATAGATCAATAAAAGTTGTCAGTGTAAAGAAAATATATTGACAAAAAGCTAAATTCCTTTTAAAATATTTCTTGTTGCCTTGAGGTGAATGTAATGAAATTATTTATCCAAAAATTAAAACAATCGCAGGGAGAACCCGTTTCTTTCCAGGAAGAGGTAGACATTTCTGATCTGGCTGATTTAGAAAATGATATTCGTCGAATTGATCCGGTTCTAGTGGAGGGCACTGCTAGAGTGGACGGTGAGGATATTACCTGTGATTTTCAAATTAAAGGAACGATGATTCTACCTTGTGCCCGGACTTTGGTAGATGTACCGTACAATTTCGCTGTCCATGCTATCGAATCATTTACTACCACTTACTACCATCAGGAAGAGGAAGTGCATTTAGTAAATGGGGAAGTACTTGACTTAACGCCATTTATCAAGGAAAATGTATTATTAGAAATGCCTATCAGAGTATTTGCAGATCAGGATAAACTGGACGCAAACACACTGACTGAAGGCAACGGATGGACACTTGTAACAGAACAAGAACAATCTGAGAAAGTGGATCCTCGCCTTGAAAAGCTAAAATCTTTATTAGATGACAATAGTAATGAGGATAACAGTAAAGAGTAAATCTTTACTTCTCTTTTAAAGGAGGTGTAACGGATGGCAGTACCTAAGCAAAGAACTTCAAAAAAGGTAAAAAACCAACGTCGTACTCATAAAAAATTACACGTACCAGGAATGGTAGAATGTTCTAACTGTGGTGAACTAACAAAACCACACCATGTTTGTAAATCATGTGGACAATATGATGGCAAACAAGTAGTAGAACAATAATTAGATATGTTGTACAGCCAATAGTGCAGGAGAAGAGATCTCCTGCACTATTTTTTTGTTTATGCGATAGGAAAATTTTATAATACATAATGCAAGGTAGTGAAAATGTTGAATGTACCAAGTATAAGAAAGTCTACAGTCTTCGCTAGCAGAAGAGGTGGATACCAATATTTTAAATAAGCAATACTGATCAGGGGTCATTTTGAAATGTTTCAAGTGCTTACCGATCGACGTGCCCATAGGACGCGGAGCAATTTTCAGGAGCTTTGCTAAGTACTATTAACATATCAAAATTACCACAACATTATACAGAACTAGCATTACATAAATCGTATTAGATAAACTTAAAGGATAAGACAACCTTACTAGTAAAATAGCAAGTGGCAGGAACGAATGAAATGGCTGAAGTTTGCGATAGTCTTTTTTTCATAAAAACAATATGTCTATCTCTTCTATTATTCGCATACATTATATCAAGAATAGAGGAGGTGGAGCTGTGCAAGGAAATCGTCAGGATGCCTGGTCAAGTGATGAAGATGTATTGCTTGCAGAAACAGTATTACGGTTTATCCGAGAAGGAAATACACAATTGGAAGCATTTAAAGAAGTGGGCAAGCAATTATCGCGAACTGCTGCAGCTTGCGGATTTCGTTGGAATGCAACATTACGTAAGCAATATGAAGAAGCCATTCACTTAGCCAAACAAAACAGAAAAAAAATTACATTTACAACTCAAAAGAACGTGAATATGTCATCACAAGAGCAGCCCAATATTCATGAAGTAATCCAAACATTAGAGCAGTTGCAAAAATTTTATCAGGATAATAGCCATCAGGAAGAATTGCAATCGATGATCGCGGAAAATCAACAATTAAGAGAGTCTATTACGAAATATAAAAGTTTTACTGATTCCGTATATCATGCGATGGAAAAACTAAAGCAATCATAATTCATACGCGAAGAAACCTCATCGATTTGATGAGGTTTTTTTATAAGTCGAAAAAGCATAAAAGTGCCGTCACAGCAGTAATCATATTGAACAGGAGGCTGATTCCTGTAATATGGATTTAACTAAGCATCCATATTGAGATATTTAATGTGCTAGAATACCGCTCCGTCCAACCACTTCGCGTTGATAACCTCCCTTTAGGGTAGACAGCTTAAATAAAAAAAATAAACTGTTAAAGGGAGGAAACAAATTGTGGGACGTCCATATTATTCAACAGAATTCAAATGGAAAGTGGTTCAAGAATATAAAAATGAAGGCCGTGTGTTGGAGAAGATGACGAAAAAATACGGTGTGCATCATTCTACCGTTAAGAAATGGGCCAAAATCGTAGAAAAAGAAGGAAAACAAGGTTTAAATAAACAAGGCGAGATTCAATATTATTCGAAGGAACGGAAACGTAAAGCCATCCGAGATTATTTATCTGGGAACTATTCAGTTCGAGAAGTGACAGAAATGCATGATATATCAGATGCATCGGTTTTAAGGAATTGGTTGAAAAAGTATAATCGGTATAGGGAGAGACAAGCACGTGCTGAAGAAAGGGGATTCTCTATGACGGTTAAAAGACGACCAACAGCGATGACAGAACGCATTGAAATCGTGAAATTTGCGTTATATCATGATAAGGATTACCAATACACCGCTGACATGTATGGTGTTTCTTATCAACAGGTATATCAATGGATACGGAAATTTGAAGCTAAAGGCTGGGATGGACTTCAGGATCGACGTGGAAAACCAAAATCATGGGCTGATTTAACGAAAGAGGAGAAACTAAAGCGTGAAAATCGAGAAAAAGATAAGGAAAATGAAAGATTGCGTGCAGAGGTGGCTTTCTTAAAAAAGTGGGACGAGCTAGGAGAGGAGGTGGTCACGACGATAACTAGAGTACGTCATGAGCATCTCTATCAGGTGATTCAACAACTACAAAAAGAAACGGCCTTTTCGATTTGTCTATTGTGTGAGGTGGCAGGGGTTAATCGTGGTGCCTATCACAGGTGGCTAATCCGAGAAGATACAGAGGAAGATCAGTTTAATCGAGAATTGTTACAAGAGATACGTAAGTTGTACGATGAATGGGATCAAGCAATTGGTTATCTGCGAATGACTAGCGAGTTAAAAAGAAAATTTGAGCATCCGATCAATCACAAGCGTATCTATCGATTAATGGATATTGAAGGGATAAAAGCAGTTATACGACGAAAAACCAGATCCTATATACCATCAAGACCTGAGCACACAGCAGCGAATATCTTAAATCGCGAGTTTCACGCAGATAAGCCGAATGAGAAATGGTTAACAGATGTGACAGAATTTAAGTACGGAAAAGGGAACAAAGCTTATTTAAGCGCCATATTAGATTTAAACGAAAACCGAATTGTGGCATTTAAGATAAGAAGAGCGAATAACAATGAATTGGTATTTGATACGTTGATTGAGGCTTTAAACGAGTTATCAGACGGCGAGCACCCTCTCATTCACACGGATCGAGGCGTACAATATACCTCGTATGGATTTAAACGAATCGTGGAGAATGCAGGACTACAACATAGTATGTCGCGTCCAGGGAAATGTATTGATAATGGACCGATGGAGGGCTTTTGGAGTTCATTAAAATGCGAAAAATATTATCTACATCAACAAGAATATCAAACCTTTTCTCAATTAGTACAAGCCATTATGGAGTATATTCACTTTTACAATTATGAACGTTTACAACTAACATTAAATGGTTATACCCCGATGGAATGTTTTGAAAATACAGTAGCTTAGTCTTTTATTATTTTAGTTGTTTACTTGACAGGGGGAGGTCCACGTCCTGCGGGGCACGGCTGAAGCTAGGCTACTACAAGAATCACTTCTCTGCTGCCTTGCACCGAGGAAGCCTACTTCGAAGTGTTACTAGTAGACGCAGGTGCAGACGTTGTGGATCTCCAGCACCTGCCTGATCCCGCGGGAGTCTCCGTGGTTGGCCTACGCTAGGATTTTGGCTCTACAAATTCTGGAATTGCTAGAATATTGAATGCACAATAAATATCAGCTTTTGAATAACATAATGCCTAGAACCATTGCTTCTAGCTGTTCCGAACGTTGTAGTACTTCCCTTTAGCGTAGGAAATAGGCGGAGACTCCCGTGGAATCAGCGCGAGCTGAAGATCCATTATATTTGTGCCTGTGTCTGCAAGTATCGCTTCGAAGTGGGCTTCCTCGGCGCAAGGCAGCAAAGAAGCTTTTCAAGTATTAGCCTAGCTGAAGCCGTGCCCACAGGACGCGGAGCCTATTTCCGGAGCTTTGCTAAGCAGATAAACGATATCAAAATGACCATTCTGATATACAGCCTAAGTTTATCTAGTCCATATTATAGGTAGTTGTATATAATTTATTTCGATTGGGACCGGGCGGGTTTTGCCTGGCTTTTCTTATGAGTCAAGAAAGTATAAATTTTGGGCTATATGATGTTCGCTGACAGAAACGGCCACGTCCGGCTCCAACGCCCAGAGACTAGGCGACTTCGCGAAATCGCCCTACGATAAGTCATCATCGATTCGCAAGCTCACCGTGATTCCTTTATCTCAGTTGATTCGCTCCACTCGCTACGTCTCTAAACGGGCGCTTGCCCCTTTGTTCCATAACACTAGTTTTAATACCTCGTTAATCGGGAAATAGGATACAGCACATTATAAAGAGAATTTTCATATAGGGGCTTGCATGAGTGAAAAAGTCCTATATAATATAAAGGAACAAACCAAAAGTAACAGAAAATTGCGCGGGTACTGAGTCGAAAGGGGTGATTTTGGTGGAAGGCTTTTATTATTTATTTGCATTAATGGTAACATTGCCCACGGCCATAACTTTGTTTGTATACTTATTGACCTACAGGCTAGTTAAAAAACGGAAATTCTCCTTTCATTTTGCAATTGATTCAACCACCATCTTATATGTTGGTTCTGTTGCAGCTATTGTTTATTCTATTTTTTCAGTGAATCCTATCGCATACATAGCACTTATTCTTATCGCTATTCTGATGATATGTGTCTTTATTCATTGGAGAAAATATACGGATATTGTCTTTCGTCAAGTTTGTAAACGATTTTGGAAGTCGACTTTTTTATTATTTTTCGTCTTACATATCATATCTATCTGTTATGGTTTATTTTATCAAATTAGTGTCGTATTTATTGATCTGTCCTAGGTCATAAACAAATTATGTGCTTTTATCGCTTGCTTTATGTACAATACTAGTGGATTACTATTGTATATATTGATAAATAAAGGAGCAGTTCAGTAATGCGCATCGAATCCCATAGACTCGATTTTCAAAATAAATTTATATCTGATTATCAAAATGGTGTGAAAGAATTATTAGATCATTTTGATTATAATCCGTATGATAATAATGTATACGGACAACGTCTCGTTGACTTGAAGGAACGTTCATTTCAAAGAGAGGTTCTTTCTGACTTGTTAAAGGATATGAACCACGCATGGTCTGCATCTGCTTTAACAAGTCAGAACATAGAAAAGCTAAAAGATCCAGAAAGTGTTGTGGTCATTGGTGGACAGCAAGCAGGGATACTAACAGGACCTTTATATACCATCAATAAGATCATATCGATAGTAGCGTTTGCCAAAGAACAAGAAGAACAATTGAATGTTCCAGTGTTACCCGTGTTCTGGATTGCCGGTGAAGATCATGATTTTGATGAGGTTAATCATTTGTTTTTGCCAGAAGCAACGAAATTACATAAATTCCCGATTGCTAATCCTTTGAACGAGAAAGTCTCGGTATCAAGTCGTACGCTTGACAAAGAAACTGCGCGAGACTGGTTAAAAACTACATTCAGAGCCCTTCGTGAAACCGCCTATACGAAAAAGCTTTACCAGAGCCTGGAGTATAAACTTGATCAATCACTAACATTTGTTGATTTTTTCGCATCTTTTATACATGAATTATTTGAGGATACTGGCATTATACTGGTTGATTCGGGGAATCCGAAATTGCGAAAGTTAGAAACTCCGTACTTTCAAGATATTATAAATAATCAGAAAGACATAAGTCGCTATGCATATCATTCGTTACAATCGATGAGAGCGCAAGGCTATCATGTAAGCGTGGATACAGGTGAGCAAGACGCGCATTTGTTTATTGTAGAGCGTGGCGACAGAGTCCTTTTGCAGAAAGCTGATGAAGATATATGGGTTGGAAAAAACGGAGAATGTAAGTATTCAACGGAACAATTATTGCACATAGCGGAAAAAGAACCAGAACGATTGAGCAACAATGTCGTGACGAGACCCTTGATGCAGGAAATGGTTTTCCCTACGTTGGCTTTTTTTGCGGGTCCAAGTGAAGCAGCATACTGGTCGTTATTGAAAAAAGCTTTTCACAGCATTTCTCTAACCATGCCTCCGGTACTGCCGAGAGTGTCATTGACTTTAGTAGAAGAACGTGTTGAGAAGCTGCTTAAAAAATATAATATTGCTACAACTTCTGCGATTAATGGAGGAGTACAGTCCTACAAACAAAATTGGTTAGCTGCTCAGCAGCATGTGCCCATTACGGAAATGACAGAACAATTGAAGCAAATGATCTCGCAAGGGCATCAGCCAATTCAAGGTGCTGCAAAGGCAATGTCCAACGATGTACAGCAATACGCAGAAAAAAATGAGCAGTTACTATTAAATCGAGTGGACGAATTAACAAATAGGTTGAATCAAGAGCTGTCCAAAAAACATCAATTTAACTTGCAAGAATTTGATTATATCCAGCTTCATTTAAAACCAGAAGGTGGGCTGCAAGAGCGAATGTGGAATATTATCTATTTCATCAATCAGAACGGATTCGATTGGCTTCATGAAATTAATCATTATCCTTTTGATTGGAAAGAACAACATTATATCGTATATGTATAAACAATAAGACAATCGGTGAAAAAGCCGATTGTCTTTTTTTATAAGAAAAGAAAGTATATACGTACACTCATAGAAGTAATCACGCTAAATAGGAAAGTAGGTTTTTATAATATGGATTATGTTAACTTAGGCTGTATATCAGAATGGTCATTTTGATATATCTTATCTGCTTTTGTAAAGGTCCAGAAATAGGCTCCGCCTCCTGTGGGCAGGCTACTATATGAACAGCATCTTTGCTGCCTTGTGCCGAGGAAGCTCACTTCGAAGCGATACTTGCGGACACAGGCACAAACTAAATGGATCTTCAGCTCGCGCTGATTCCACGGGAGCCTCCGCCTATTTCCTGCGCTTTAGGGAAGTGCTACAACGTATGTAACAGCAAATAGAAGTTGTGCTAGGCAATGTATTTCATCAATTATGCTGTGAATCTTGCAGATAATGCTTCATATCCTAGCTGTCGAGCTATACATCAGCGGAGCGGTATCATACCATACATAATATTTCAAAATCACCACTAAGCCGCTAGTTTACATAATCCATATTATAGGTGTTTGTAAAAATTAATTAGGACGGGGCGGGTTATTCCAGGGTTTTCTAATTGAGGCCCGTTTGCTGTAAATTTGTGCTACCGAGTATCTTATTCCACATGTACCACTTCCCACCACTTTCGTCACTTTTTCTTAATCGGAACCCTATTTTTCTAGGAAAAAACCGTGTGAATTGGTTATCGAATGATGTGGCAAAGGCCGCTGTAAACCGTGATATCACGCGCTTTCTTAAAAAATGGTTATTTTTTTGAAGTTTTAGTGGAGGAAAGTGGGGAATGTGGTAGGATAAGGATAGAAGGTGGGTGCTATGGTATGTTCATGGGAGAATATCAGCATAACATTGATACAAAAGGGCGTATTATTGTTCCTTCCAAGTTCAGAGAGAATCTGGGAGATCAATTTGTTGTTACCCGTGGTTTAGATCAATGTTTGTTTGCATACCCGATGGACGAATGGCACCAGCTTGAAGAAAAACTCAAAAAATTACCATTAACGAAAAAAGATGCCCGTGCATTCACCAGATTTTTCTTTTCAGGTGCAGTTGAATGTGAACTGGACAAGCAGGGAAGAATAAATATACCTGCCCCATTACGTAAGTATGCAGGTATTGAAAAGGAATGTGCAGTAATCGGTGTATCTAACCGAGTAGAGTTCTGGGCAGAAGAAAAATGGAATGAATTTGTCGATGTATCAGAAGAATCGTTTGCTGAAATTGCAGAAAACATGATGGATTTTGATTTATAAGACACCAAGAGAGGAGTAACTCCATGTTTGGACATTATACGGTATTAAAAGAAGAAACCGTCAATGGTCTTAATGTTGATCCGAACGGTATTTACGTGGATTGTACTTTAGGTGGCGGCGGCCACTCTGAATACATAGTAAAGCAACTAAGTGATGCTGGGCGTTTGATTGCATTTGACCAGGATGAGGACGCCATAACAGCTGCAAAAGACAGACTGAGCGAATATCAAGATAAGATTACGTTTGTGCAACAGAATTTTCGCTATTTGGAAGAAGAATTGCAGCAATTGCAGATTGATCGAGTCGATGGCGTGCTGTTTGATTTAGGAGTCTCCTCGCCACAACTAGATCGAGGTGAACGAGGTTTTAGTTATCAACATGATGCACCGTTAGATATGCGTATGAATCAAAGTGGTGATATATCAGCATATGACGTTGTCAATCATTGGTCATATGGAGATTTAGTAAGGATTTTCTTTCAATATGGTGAAGAAAAATTTTCGAAGCAAATTGCACGTAAAATAGAAGCTCACCGTATGGAATCCCCGATCAAAACAACTTACGAATTAGTCGAGATAATCAAAGAAGCTATACCGGCTCCTGCCCGAAGAAAGGGCGGACATCCTGCCAAACGTATTTTTCAAGCTATCCGAATCGCAGTAAATGATGAATTGCAAGTATTTGAAGATGCCTTGAACCAGGCAGGCAACCTCTTATCAATAGGAGGTAGAATTTCTGTTATTACTTTCCATTCTTTAGAGGACCGTATTTGTAAACAAACTTTTAAAAAATGGAGCTCAAGTAAAGAAGTTCCGAAGAACATTCCGATTATACCTGAGGAATTTCAACCGGCATTTAAACTGGTGAACAGAAAACCATTGTTACCTTCACAAGAGGAACTCGATGAAAACAGACGTTCGAGATCAGCGAAACTTAGAATAGTTGAAAAAGTAAAAGAAGATAAAGAAGAAAATAATCATTAGAAGGGTGGAAAAACGATGAGTAGTCAACACGCAAGAGTCTTTCATTCGCAAGAACAAGTACAACATCCGGTTCATCAACCGAATGTTGTAAGAAAAAAGGTAAAAGTACAAAAGCGTTGGGTAACACGTGGAGAAAAGTTTATGTATATTCTGTTTGCAGCCATCACTCTTAGCTTCTCTACTTACATTGTTACTTATAGTTCTTCTCTTGATCAATTAAATCGAAATATTGATACGCTCAATACACAGATCGAAGAGCAAAGCGTACATAATGCCAATTTAACCTATAAAGTGAAAGAGTTAAGTCAACCACAACGCATCATCGCAAATGCAAAAGAACATGGTTTGAAAGTAGGAAACACACAAGTAAAACAAGCTAGTGAAGTGACAGATTAGGTGTTTGTAAATGAAAAGTAAAACAACAAAACTCATGCCAACCGTATGGATGATCATTTTTTCGTTGCTGTTTCTCATTATTGCAGGTAGATTCTTATATATCGAAATTGCTGGTGAAGTAAGTGGCGTGTCGATACAGGAACTTGCTGATGAAAAAAGGACCAATCAATACAGTATTCCGGCGACACGTGGTACAATCTATGACCGAAATGGCATGGCACTGGCACAGGAACATGTTGTTTACCGGTTATATGCAATTGTCGATGAAAGCTATACTACAAATCCAGCAACTCCTAAACATGTCAAGGATATTGATAAAACTGCCGAAAAGCTTGCATCAATCTTAGACATGGATAAGCAGGATATTAAAGATCGATTAAACAGCGGTGTAGAAAATGACAAGTTTCAAGTGGAATTTGGTCAGCAATCAAGAGAACTTAATCAAGAGCAAAAAGAAGAAATTGAAGCATTAAAGCTCCCGGGGCTTAATTTTATTGAGGAGCCGATCCGCTATTATCCAAATGGTGTATTTGCTTCACACACGATTGGATTGACGGATAAGAAGGAAGACCAGATTGTAGGGATAAATGGTATCGAAGGGTTAATGAATGATCGTTTAACAGGAAAAGCAGGATCGATTTCCTATCAACGAGATAATTTCAATATGAAACTATTAAACCCAAAAGAAGTCATTAATCAGCCTGAAAATGGTGATGATGTCTATTTAACACTTGATCAGAAAGTACAAACGTTGCTCGAGGACGCTATGTCCCAAGTAGAGGAAGAATATGAACCATCACGCATGACAGCCGTTGTGATGAATGCAAAAACCGGTGAAGTGATGGCAATGAGTAACAGACCAACATATAACCCGAATGATCTAGGTGAAGTGGGTAACTGGTATAATGATGTGATTGCCACACCTATTGAACCAGGGTCTACGATGAAAGTTTTCACACTAGCATCGGCTATTGAAGAAGGGGTATGGAATCCAAAAGAAAAGTATAAATCCGGTACCTATAAAGCAGAAGGTTCTGATAAAGTAATTGGTGATCACAATGGTGACCGAGGTTGGGGCGAGATTACTTATTTAGAAGGAATCCAACGGTCATCTAATGTTGCGGCAGCGAAACTAGCTTTTGAGAAAATCGGACCGGGAAAATTCCTGGAGGATCTGCAGGCCTTTGATTTTGATAAGAAAACGGGTATTGACTTACCAGGAGAGGCAATTGGTCGTTTAGTTTATGATTATCCGAGTGAACAAGTATCAGTATCATATGGTCAAGGTTCTACGTTTACACCAATCCAACTAATGAAGGCAGCTACAGCTATTGCCAATGATGGTAAAATGCTCAAGCCATATATCATTGATAGGACCGTTGACCATGATACCAAAGAAGTAATTTCTCAGAATGAACCGGAAGTGGTAGGGCAGCCTATCTCAGCAGATACAGCCCAACAGACTTTGGACGTATTGGAAACAGTCATTACTTCTGAGAAAGGGACTGGACACAATATTTATAATCTAAGTGATTATACAGTTGCTGGTAAAACAGGGACTGCTAACTTCGTAGATTCAGAGACTGGTAAATATAAAACAGGAAGAGATGGCTATATCTTTTCATTCTTAGGAATGGCTCCCGCAGATGATCCAGAACTGATCATGTATGTTTCGGTCAAAGAACCGAAGCTGAAAGATACAGAGTCAGGTTCAGCACCTGTTTCCTTCGTTTTTAAAAACGTGATGGAAAACAGTTTAAAATACTTAAACATTGCCCCGGATAAAAAGGCATCTGAACCAGTTAAAGTAGTAGAAATCCCTGAGTGGGAAGGAAGCAGTACAGAAAACTATGTGTCTAAACTGAAAGAGTTAGGAATCGATCCAATAGTCATTGGAGATGGCGACAAGGTAGCAAAAGTCAACCTGGAACCAGGAACGAAACTAACTTCGAGACAGACCGTTTTTGTTGCTACGGATAACTTAACTATGCCAGATATGACAGATTGGGCATTCAGAGAAGTATTAGCGTTTAGAGACTTTCTGAATTTAGATGTGGAGTGGGTTGGCGACGGCTATGTCACCAAGCAAAGTATTGAAAAAGGTGCTGCCTTAAATGAAGGGGATTATGTGATGGTGGAACTTGAACAGCCACAAGGATCCAGCCAACCGGAAGAGACAAACGAAGAAGAGTAACAACAGACACAGTGTTCTATTCATCCGTTTAAAAACATATATTGGGACAAACAGTTTCTTGCGTATAAAGGAGTAATGTCATGAAACGGGTAACCAATATTATGGTACAACGTCGAATAGTCGCTGTGTTTCTTATTGTTTTTGTGGTGATGGGGATTATCCTTGGCAGATTGGGGTATGTACAATTTATCTGGTCTGATTTTTTAATTGCTCAGGCTGATGAGTTATGGAGCAGAGATATCGTATTTGAACCGGAACGGGGAAAAATTGTCGATCGAAATGAAGAAGTGTTGGCCGAAAATGTTTCAGCTCCGACTGTCATGCTTGTACCAAGACAAATAACAGATCCTGACCGTACAGCACAAGCATTGGCAAAAGTACTCGGCATGTCCAGTGAAGATGTACTAGCTGCTGTCCAACAGAATGAACGAATTGTCATTTTAAAGCCAGAAGGACGAAAAATATCAGAAGAAAAAGCAACCGCCGTTCAGACATTGGATTTAGAAGGGGTATATGTGGCTGAAGATTCGGTCAGGCATTATCCCAATGGTGCTTATTTATCACATGTATTAGGGTTTAGTGGTATTGATAATCAGGGATTAACTGGATTAGAGTTAACCTATGATGATATGTTAAGCGGAACAGAAGGCAGTCTTTCTTTCTATAGTGATGCAAAGGGAAAAAGAATGACAAAAATGGCCGATAAATATACGCCACCTACGGATGGTTATGACCTGCAATTAACGATAGACAGCCGCGTGCAAACAATTATCGAACGGGAGCTGGATATTGCAGAGGAAAAATATAATCCAGATGGGGCAATTGCAATTGCTGTAAATCCAAAAGATGGCAGTATTTTAGGCATGTCTTCAAGACCAACCTTTGACCCGGCAAATTATCAGGAAATTAGTGCAGAAGTTTATAATCGCAATTTGCCAATTTGGAGTACGTATGAGCCTGGATCGACCTTTAAGATAATTACATTAGCAGCGGCACTGGAAGAAAAGCTTGTTGATTTGGAAAATGACCATTATCATGATGATGGTGATATTGAAGTAGGGGGTACCCATCTTCACTGTTGGAAAAGCGGTGGTCATGGTGAGCAAACATTTTTAGAAGTAGTGCAGAACTCTTGTAACCCAGGATTTATTGTGATGGGTCAGAAACTAGGAAAAGAACGATTATTTTCCTATATTGATCAATTCGGCTTTGGGGAAAAAACAGGGATAGATCTACAGGGAGAGGCATCCGGTATTTTATTTGATGTCGATAATGTAGGGCCGGTTGAATTAGCAACCACAGCTTTTGGGCAAGGGGTTTCGGTAACGCCGATTCAGCAAGTAATGGCAGTCTCTGCTGCTGTAAATGGTGGCTATTTATATGAACCATATGTAGCGAAGGCGTTTCTAGATCCGATAACTGGTGAGGCGGTAAAAGAATCGGAACCGGTGTTGAAGAATCGTGTTATCTCATCTGAGACGTCTAAAGAAGTGAGAGAAGCACTCGAATCAGTTGTAGCTCAAGGTACTGGGCGCAGTGCTTATGTGGATGGATATCGTGTCGGAGGAAAGACAGGTACAGCACAAAAAGTTGGTGAAAATGGTCAGTATATGGAAAATAACCATATCGTTTCTTTCATAGGCTTTGCACCAGCGAATGATCCGGAAATAGTCGTATATGTAGCAGTCGATAACCCTAAGGATACTGTTCAATTCGGTGGTGTAGTAGCGGCACCGATAGTTGGAACGATTATCGATGACAGCTTACGTGCATTAGGTGTTGAGAAACAAGAAGATGGTATCGAAAAAGAGTACCAATGGCCGGAATCATCCCCCGTAGAAATTCCTGATTTAGTCGGGTTAAAGAAAAGTGAATTGCAAGAATATTTACTTTCTCTTGAAGTTGATGCCGTCGGTGAAGGGGACTATATTATTGATCAATCACCTGAAGCAGGAGAAAAAGTAGAAGAAGGAAGTAAGATTCGCATCGTTTTAGGAAATAAATAGTTAAAAAGATTGATCGTAAAGAACTTGTCTCTCTGCTATAATAATATAGTTGAAAATGATAATAAGTAAAAAGAAAAGGTGACACAATGAATGCCAAACAATTAATCAACGTCTTACCAGACTATACTTGCACGAACAATATAGAATCAATTGAAATCAAACAATTGGAAATGGACAACAGACGAATCACAACGGACGCATTATTTGTATGTATTAAAGGCTATACCCAAGATGGACATGAGTATGCTGAAGCAGCTGTAGAAAGTGGAGCAAAGCTGATTGTAGCAGAAAGACAATTAAATGTTTCCGTACCTGTAGTGATTGTACCGGATACATCCAGAGCACTTGCTCAATTAGCGAATGCTTTCTATCAGCATCCATCTAAGCGTATGAACGTCATCGGTGTAACAGGAACAAATGGAAAAACATCGGTAACCCATATCATTGATGAAATTCAGCAACGGGCTGCTAAGAAAACAGCGCTGATTGGTACAATTAAGATGACCATTGATAAGATGGAATATGAAGTGAAAAATACGACGCCAGATGCGTTATTCTTGCAAGACAGTTTTCAGAAAATGGTCGATCAAGCCATCGATGTTTGTACGATGGAAGTTTCGTCGCATGCACTGGACTTAGGAAGAGTTCACGGCGTAGATTTTAATATTGCTGTTTTTACTAATTTAAGTCAGGATCACCTTGATTATCACGAATCAATGGAAAGCTATCTGCATGCCAAAAGTTTATTATTTTCACAGTTGGGTAATACATTTGATGAAAAGCAGCCAAAATATGCTATCATCAATGAAGATGATGCCAATGCTACGTTCTTGAAGAATGCAACAGCTCAATCGGTATTAACGTATGGAGTTAAGAATAATACCACTTTTCAAGCTGTCAATGTAAAATTGATGGCTAGTGGTGTTTCTTTTACTATGAAAACCCCGGAAGGTGACGTGCAAGTCGAAAGCAAGCTGATGGGGATGTTCAGTGTGTATAATTTATTAGCTGCAGCAGCGGCGAGTTACGCAGCAGGTATTGATTTAGTTACAATACAAGAAGTGTTACATGCTACTTCAGGTGTTAAAGGACGTTTTCAACCAGTGGAACACAGTGGAGACTTCGGTGTGATTGTCGATTATGCTCATACTCCAGATTCACTTGAGAATGTATTAACTACCATTAAGCGTTTTTGCGAAGGAACCATTTATGTAGTAGTTGGATGTGGTGGGGACCGCGACAGAAGAAAGAGACCATTAATGGCTGAAGTGGCATGTAAGTATGCTGATAATGCCATTTTTACTGCGGATAATCCGCGCTCTGAAGCACCTCAGGCAATTCTTGATGATATGATTGATAATCTAACTTATACTAATTATCAAATTGTTCCAGACAGAGAAACAGCAATTAAACAGGCGATCGAACAAGCTAATGATAAAGATGTCGTCCTCATCGCGGGTAAAGGTCATGAGACTTATCAGATCGTCGGTGATCAAGTGTTAGATTTTGACGACGAACAAGTTGCAAAAAAATATTTAAGCGAGTAATAAACGTAACAGCTGGATAGAAGATTGGAGAGAACATGGATGAATGAATATACATTTTTAATTACAGTAGCGATCGCATTTTTGATCACTGTTCTGCTATCCCCGATATTGATTCCTTTTCTGAGGAGATTGAAATTTGGTCAAAGTATCAGAGAAGAAGGGCCGAAATCACACCAGAAGAAGTCAGGAACGCCAACAATGGGGGGCGTAATGATTATTTTAAGTATTACGATTACGACTATTTTCGTTGTACTTCGTGTGAATAATGGTGTGCTCGGCTACGAAATTTTTCTATTATTATTAGTATTAATCGGATTTGGTCTGTTAGGTTTCCTCGATGATTTTATTAAAGTCGTTTTGAAACGGAATTTAGGATTAACATCCAAGCAAAAACTGCTCGGTCAGCTTGTTATTTCGGTTATTTTTTATATCGTATTATTGAGAGAGGACTTTGCCACTACAATATCGTTACCAGGAACGGATATGGCGCTCGAGCTCGGCTGGTTTTATCCGATTTTTATTGTAGTCATGCTGGTAGGATCATCTAATGCTGTTAACTTGACTGATGGACTAGACGGTTTGTTAGCAGGGACAGCTGCAATAGCTTTTGGCGCATTTGCTATTTTAGCTTGGTACGGAATTCCTGATTTAACGATCACCCTATTCAGTCTTGCCGTAGTTGGTGCACTTTTAGGTTTTCTTGTCTTTAACGCGCATCCCGCTAAGGTATTTATGGGTGATACTGGCTCCTTAGCATTAGGTGGTGCTATTGCAGCGATCGCTATCTTATTGAAAATGGAAATCCTGCTAGTGATTATTGGTGGTGTCTTTGTTTTAGAAACATTATCCGTTATTATTCAGGTTATATCATTTAAAACAAGAGGGAAGCGGATCTTCCTGATGAGTCCACTTCATCATCATTATGAATTAAAAGGCTGGTCAGAATGGCGTGTCGTCACAACGTTCTGGGCTGTGGGTATATTGTTCGCGATATTAGGCATTTACATTGAGGTGTTGTCAACATGAATGAGTTAAAAGCATTTCCTTATCAAAGAGTGTTAATATTAGGTCTGGCAAAAAGTGGAACAGCAGTAGCGAAATTATTACATCGCAATGGAATTGGTGTTATCGTCAATGATTTAAAAACGCCGGAAGATGATGATAATGTCCGTCAAATTAGAGATCTTGGTATAGGAGTTATCGTAGGAGAACACCCACTGTCTGTATTAGATGATGTAGATGCTGTGATCAAAAACCCGGGTATTCCTTATGAGAATGTTCTGATCAAAGAAGCGTTGCACAAAGACTTGCCGATATTGACGGAAATTGAATTAATTGCTTATTTCGGAATTGATCAAGTAGTGGGTATCACCGGATCTAACGGAAAAACAACCACTACAACATTAATTTATGAGATGTTTAAACGGGCGGAACTTCCAGCAAGTCTTGCAGGGAATATAGGCCATGTTGCTTCAGAAGTAGCAGAAGGCATGGAGGAAAATGAAAAGATGATCATTGAGTTATCATCTTTTCAGTTATTAGGCGTTGACCGTTTCAAACCAAGGATTGCTGTTTTACTAAATCTTTTTGAAGCACATCTCGATTATCACCATACAATCGAACATTATCAAAATGCGAAAGCAACTATTTTTAAAAATCAAACGGAACAGGACTATCTCGTCTATAATGCTGATGATCCCCGCATTAAGCAGATGGTCAAACCTGCAGCTTCTACACTTGTGCCTTTTAGCCGTGAAGCCCAGCTCACGACTGGCGCATATTGTAAAGATGGTGCGATTTATTTCAAGCAAGAAAAAGTCATGGATATCGATGCAATTGCATTGGTAGGGGCACACAACCTCGAAAATATTCTGGCTGCAGTTGCCGTAGCAAAGATTGAAGGGATTTCTAATCTTACCATACAAGCAGTGCTTGGTAGTTTTACCGGCGTGTCCCATCGCTTGCAATTTGTTGAAGAAGTTAATGGCAGGCTTTGTTATAATGATTCGAAAGCTACCAATATATTAGCTACTTCGAAAGCTTTAAACGCATTTAGCCAACCTGTGATTCTATTAGCGGGTGGCCTTGATCGTGGAAATGAATTTGATGAGTTAATTCCACATATGTCCAATGTCAAGGGAATGGTCTTGTTTGGAGAGACAAGTGAGAAGTTAACTCGCGCAGGTAAGGCGGCAGATGTAGAACAAATTCAAATTGTGACAACGATGGAAGAAGCCGTTCAACAAGCCTATCAGCTATCGGAAAAAGGTGACATCATTTTGTTGTCCCCCGCTTGTGCGAGCTGGGATCAATATAAAACCTTTGAAGAAAGAGGCAACATGTTTATCGATTCTGTGCATAAGTTATAATAGGGGCTTGTCTATTATAACCAGCACGTATCACGCAACAGCCCCTAATTCTAAACGAATTTGGGGGTTTTTTTGTGGAAGCAATGGTAAAACATCGAAAACCAGATTATCTATTAATCTTCTTTATTCTGTTGATACTTACTGTGGGGACTATTATGGTATATAGTGCCTCGTCTATATGGGCGGAGTATAAATTTGGTGACACATATTATTTTTTGAAACGGCAGCTGTTATTTGCGGGAGTAGGTATTGCTGCGATGTGGTTTGTCTCTCAGATTCCTTATTTTCAATGGATTAAATACCGCAAATGGATTTTTATAGGCTGTTTTATTCTCTTGGTTGCTGTACTGATTCCAGGGGTCGGATTGGTTAGAGGGGGAGCGAGAAGCTGGATAGGAGTAGGAGCATTCAGTATTCAACCGGCGGAATTCATCAAACTTGGTATGATCATGTTTTTAAGTGGTTATCTCGTTAATCATCAGGACAAGATTACGGAGTTTAAAAAAGGATTTGTACCGCCATTAGCATTAACTATGCTTGTTTTTCTATTTATTATGCTGCAGCCAGACCTTGGGACAGGTATGGTTTTTCTCCTGACATGTTTTCTGTTAATCTTTGTAGCAGGAGCTAGGATCATCCATTTTGTATTCTTAGCGGGATTTGGTTTTATCGGATTTATGCTGCTGATCATTTCGGCACCGTATCGGATTAATCGAATTACTGCCTTTCTTGATCCGTGGGAAGACCCGTTAGGAACCGGATTTCAAATAATTCAATCACTCTATGCGATTGGACCAGGAGGATTACTAGGAGTAGGTTTTGGTAACAGCCTGCAAAAATATTTTTATTTACCAGAACCGCACAATGATTTTATATTTGCTGTTATTGCAGAAGAATTAGGTTTTCTTGGAGCTAGTTTTGTTATTTTATTGTTCTTTCTGTTTATCTGGCGTGGAATACTAGTTGCGATTCATGCCCCTGATTTATTTGCAAGATTGCTTGCTATAGGTATAGTAGGGATGATTGCCATTCAGGTGATGATTAACATTAGTGTTGTTATTGGCCTCATTCCAGTAACTGGGATTACATTGCCCTTCTTAAGCTATGGAGGATCATCTTTAACACTAACACTATGTTCAGTTGGCATATTAATTAACATTAGTAAATATCGCCAGTAAACATGGGCTATTTGGATGATGCTCGAATAGGTTAGAGTGTGATATACTAGAACAAAGCGAGTATATTTTTGGCAGTATATTGATTTAAAAGTAAAGGAAGTATATATATGGGACAGAAAAGAGTCGTTTCGATTGAAGATCGTATTCCAAAATTGAAACAAGATCGTCGAAAAAAAGCAAATAGAAAATTGATTTTTTATTTGCTTATCTTTTTTCTATTAATCTTTATCGTCATTTATCTGCAATCTCCTATGAGTAATGTGAAGCATATTTCGGTTGAAGGGGCTCAATGGATTGATGACGATGTAATTATTAATCAGAGTGGTATCGAGGACAATGCTAATTTTTGGGGCGTACATACAAAAGATTTAGAAGAAAATATTATAACACACCCACAAATAAAATCGGTGGATGTGTCGAAGTCCTTTCCTAATACCATTGTGATGAATGTGAATGAATTAAACCATGTGGCTTATGCACAAATGGAGGACAACCTTTATCCTTTGTTAGAGAACGGGGATTTGTTAGATTCGGTTAACTGGTCTGATATTAAAGGTGATGTACCGGTTCTAAAAGGATTTTCGGACGATCACTATCTTCAGGAATTATCGGAAGAGCTGGCTAGTACGTCACCTTATGTAGCGGTGTTAATTTCTGAAGTAACTTGGGTACCTTCTGATTCTAATCCATACAAAATTAAACTTTATATGACAGATGGTCAGGAGGTGGAGTCTTCTATCCGAAATTTATCCTCTAATTTAGAAAGTTATCCATCGATTGTCAGTCAGCTGGACCCAGAGAAGGAAGGCGTGATTAAGATTGACCAGAGTGGGGCCGTATTTACACCTTATGAGGTCGATAAGAAAGAGGAGGAAGAAATAGAGGGTAATGAAGAGTAATCCAGTAATATTTGCATTCGTCTTTTTAGTATTAGGATTTCTGATTACATTTAGTTATCAGCAAACGAAGTCATCCGCAGAGATTGTTCAAGTGAATGATCAGGATTGGGAAAGAGATTATTATTATCGTAAGCAATTAATTGAAATGGAAGAATCGAACAAACAGCTTCGTACTGAGTTGTATCAAACAAGGCAGGCAGTCAAGGAAATGGAGCAGGAAATAGGGGAAGGTACGGATGACTTGAAACAACTGGTTGAAACGAAAACCACCCTGCAAAAACTAACTGGTGAGTTAGCTGTCACAGGGGATGGTATTATGGTGACATTAAAGGACGCCAGCTATATTCCAAGTGAAGATCATGCGAACCAATATATTGTACATGACAGACATATTCACCAGACAGTAAACGAACTGTTTAGTGCTGGTGCAAAAGCTGTAGCCATAAATGGTCAGCGGATATACCGCAACAGTTATATTACGTGTATTGGACCGGTGATTTCTGTTGATGGTAATGCTTATCCCGCTCCATTCGTTATTTCGGCTATAGGTGATCAGGACATTTTGGATGTCAGCTTAAACCTGAAAAACGGTGTAATAGATCAACTCGTGCAAGATAATATCGAAGTGACGATTGAAAAAAAATCTGATATAGAAATGCAAGCGAAGGATATATGAACATGATGAAAAAGTTAATTTCCAAACAATATGTAACCATCAGTTTTATTTGTTTGCTTATCGGTTTTATGGTTGCCATACTGTTCAATACCCATCAGCAACCAGCAGAGCGTGATACAAGAGACAGTTGGGAAATTCGAACAGCCATACAAGAAGAACAAATAACGCAACAAAACCTCTATCAGGAAATTGCAGAAGCACAAAATATGCTAAGTGATTATGAAGATCAAACACAGCTTCAACAGATTGAATCATTGAAAGAATCAATCAATGATTTGCGCAAGAAAGCTGGTTTAACAGAAGTGGAAGGTAAAGGGGTTCAGATTACATTAGAGCCAATGTTCTTAGATGAAGAATATCAGGAATACCCAAAATTAAACGCGGAATTGATTCAATTGTTGATTAATGAACTGAATGCAGCTGGTGTAAAAGAAATAGCTATTGATGATCAGCGGATTATCAGCTTAACGCCGATCCGGGACGTCAATGGCAATGTCTATGTAAACAATACTTCAATTGGAGATTTGCCTGTACAAATCAAATTATTGGCAAATGAACCAGACCGTGTGATTAATCATATTGAAGTTAGTGAAATTGCAGACTATTTTGCTTTAGAAAATGTTACAATCAATATGATAGAAAAAGATTCGATTACGATCACAAAATACGATGGTCCATTAAACGTTGACGAACTGAAGGACACGGATGTAACGAAAGAGGATGAAAAGTAATGTGGCTACCGGGACTGTTTTTAATAATTGGCTTAGTATTGGGCTTTATGACTAATGTGTCCATACCTCAAGCCTATTCAAATTATTTATCCATTGCTGTATTGGCTGCGTTAGATACATTATTTGGTGGAATCAGAGCGCAATTGGATCGAAAATTTGATCAGCAAGTATTCATTACCGGATTTTTCTTTAATGTCTCGTTGGCAGCCTTACTTGCTTTTATAGGTGTTCAGTTGGGAATTGATCTTTATCTGGCAGCTATATTTGCATTTGGTGTCCGCTTGTTTCAAAATTTGGCCATCATTCGCCGGTTGTTACTTAGCAAATATGATGAATACAAACAGCAAAAAAAACATGCAAAAGACCAGAAATGAAATTTTTCTGCTAAATTTTCACTTATACGTGTAAAATTGTTGTTTTTTTTATTATAATAGTGTTTAATACAGTTTATTATATGAAGAGATACGTAGTTTAATGCATAGAATTAGGAGGTGCCTTATGGATAACGGTGAAATTCTAGTCAGCTTGGATATAGGTACATCAAAAATAAAAGTGATTATCGGCGAAATAGTAGGAGATTCACTTAATGTAATTGGTGTAGGAACAGCCAAGTCACTAGGTATGAAAAAAGGAGCTATAGTAGACATAGACGAAACTGTACATTCGATCCGTACAGCCGTCGAACAGGCGGAACGTATGGTAGATATACATATTGATCAAGTAATTGTAGGTATTAACGGCAATCATGTGCAATTACAAAGATGCCATGGTGTAGTTGCGGTCTCCAGTGATAGTAAAGAAATTGCAGAAGAAGATATTCATCGGGTTATGGATGCGGCACAGGTTATGTCTATTCCGCCAGAGCGCGAAATTGTCGATGTTATTCCGAAACAATTTATTGTGGACGGGCTTGACGAGATCCGTGATCCTAGAGGAATGATTGGTGTTCGCTTAGAAATGGAAGGTACTATCATTACTTGCTCCAAAACCATGTTGCATAATATTTTGAAGTGTGTAGAAAAAGCCGGATTAAAAATTATGGATATTTGCTTGCAGCCTTTGGCAACTGGTGAAGTTGCATTATCACAAGACGAAAAAAGTCTAGGAGTCGCCTTACTGGATATCGGCGGAGGAAGTACAACAGTATCTGTATTTGAAGACGATGGATTAGCGGCTACAAGTGTTATACCTCTTGGCGGATACAATATTACGAAGGATCTATCCATTGGGTTACGGACAACCTCAGAAGAAGCTGAAGATATTAAACTTGATCATGGTCATGCATTTTTCCAAGATGCGAATGATGAAGAAATCTTTGATGTCAATATCATTGGCAGTAATCAAAGACAAACATTTAATCAAGTAGATTTAGCTGAAATTATTGAAGCTAGACTAGAAGAGATTCTGGTTTACAGTGCTAGAGAAATTCAAAAAATGGGATATGATGAGATCCCAGGAGGTTTAGTACTTACTGGCGGATCAATGAGTATGCCTGGTACAGCTGAATTAGCGCAGGATATTTATCAAAGTAATGTAAGAATTGCGATACCTGATTATATTGGGGTTCGTGAGCCTCAATTCACTGCAGGAATTGGTATCTTGAAATTTGCCTACAAGAATGCGAAAATACAAGGGAAACAGTTTTCAAATGCAGTAACAGAACAAGAAATGGAAGAAAAGCCTGTTCAAAAAGAAAAACCGAACCGGGCGCAGGCAAAACCTCAGAAACAACGACAGCCAAAAGAGAAGAAAGAGCCTAAAATAGCAAACTTTTTCAAATATTTCTTTGATTAAGAAGGACTATCTTTTCACACGTGGAAACATACAGACTATTAATCTTGCAAAATAGGAGGAAATGGCATGTTAGACTTTGATACGAATATGGATCAGCTAGCTACGATAAAAGTAATCGGTGTCGGCGGTGGCGGAAGCAACGCTGTAAACCGAATGATAGAACATGGTGTACAAGGTGTGGAATTTATAGCTGTAAACACCGACGCACAGGCACTGAACTTGTCAAAAGCTGAAGTAAAAATGCAAATTGGAACGAAATTAACTAGAGGATTAGGCGCAGGCGCCAATCCAGAAGTAGGTAGAAAAGCAGCGGAAGAGAGCAAAGAACAGATTGAAGAAATTCTAAAAGGTTCAGATATGGTATTTGTTACTGCTGGTATGGGCGGAGGTACCGGAACTGGTGCTGCTCCAGTTATCGCTTCTGTTGCAAAAGAGCTGGGTGCCTTAACCGTTGGCGTTGTTACACGCCCGTTTACCTTCGAAGGTAGAAAGCGTGCTACGCAGGCAGTGTCAGGAATTGATGGATTAAAAAGCAGTGTAGATACATTGATCGTTATTCCGAATGATCGATTGTTAGAAATTATTGATAAAAACACACCGATGTTAGAAGCGTTCCGTGAAGCGGATAATGTCTTGCGTCAAGGTGTACAGGGTATCTCTGATTTAATTGCAACACCTGGTTTAATTAACGTCGACTTTGCCGATGTGAAGACCATTATGGCTGATAAAGGTTCAGCATTAATGGGTATCGGTATCGCAACAGGTGAAAGCCGAGCCGCTGAAGCTGCGAAGAAGGCCATCTCTTCTCCATTGCTTGAAACATCAATTGATGGGGCGCATGGCGTTCTGATGAATATTACAGGTGGAGCTAATTTAAGCCTTTATGAAGTACAAGAGGCAGCGGATATCGTGACATCTGCAGCAGACCAGGAAGTAAATGTTATTTTTGGTTCTGTGATTAATGAAGACTTAAAAGACGAAATTGTAGTAACGGTTATTGCAACTGGATTTGATGAAACACAAATTAAAAATGCTCAAAACAAACCAAGATCCGGCTTACAGTCAGGTCCGCAAAAAAGAGAAAAGCAACAACCTAAACAACAACAACCAGAAAAACCACAACAAGAACCAGCACCAACGTCTTCTGCATCAAGACCAAAACAAGAAGAAGACACGTTGGATATCCCAACATTCCTAAGAAATCGTAACAGAAGAAGATAATCTAAAAAACTGCCATCTATTGGCAGTTTTTTTAGCAGTCAAGAAAAGAAAAGTATAAAAGTGCAGTCACAGCAGTAATTTATGGAACATGAAATTGAGTTTCTATAATATGGATTATGTTAACTGCTTAGCAGTACGGTAATTTTGAAATGTTTAAACTGCTTGGGTACCGCTCCGTCCAATCACTTCGCGTCCTGCGGGGCACGGCTGTCCCGCGGGAGTCTACGTGGTTGGCCTACGCTAGGATGTTTGCTCTACAACTGATGTAGTAAGAAGGATATGAACCGCTATCTGCATAGAATAGCCACCATTTCGATGATTTATAATGCCAACACCACTACTTATAGCTATTTCGAGCGTTGTAGCACTCCCTTAAGCGTAGGAAATAGGCGGAGACTCCTCATGCCTCAGCGCGAGCTGAAGATCCACTTGGTCTGTTCCTGTGTCTTCTAGTTTCGCTTCGATGTAAACTTCCTCTACACAAGTTAGCACAGTTGCTATTCAAGTAGTAGCCTAGCAGAATCCGTGCCCACAGCCTATTTCCGGAGCTTTGCTACGCACGAAATACATTTCAAAGTAGCCATATTGTTAAACAGTTCCACTTGACATAGAATTATGTAATCTCTGCTGTTAACTTTGTTAAAAGTTTCCTCATATAGCATCGACATACTTTTTACGCGAACCTGTTCCGTACATGAAGCCTTGTTTTCACAATGATGACAACTAACTGCCTTCCTGCTATTTCTCACTTTCAACAATATCAATCAAATTTTCTTAAAACTAGATGATTTTTGCATACAAACTGTGACAGACTTCTTTCCTTTCTTTCTTTATACTTAGTAGACAAGAAATGCTTGTTAAGTTTGTTGGGAAAGGGAGGACATGGTGACAGTTTATATCGAAGTCATTTGGCTTATCAATATTATGATTGACTGGATGATCCTTTTGCTTACCCAGTCCATTACCAGACACATGACCAAATGGTATCGTCTTTTATTAGCGAGCTTATTTGGATCCATTATTGTACCGTTATCTTTCATCGCACCAACATTCCCGATAGACGCCTGGTATTTCAAAGTCATGCATTCTATGCTAATGGTTTGTGTAGCGTTTGGATTTCGAAATGTCGCTGTCTATTTAAAGTTATTATGTACCTTTTATTTTATGACTTTTTCGATAGGCGGTGGCTTATTTGCCATTCATTTTTTATTTTATCAAGAAGGAAATCTGACTAGTCAAGGAGTGGAGGCAGGTCAAATACATGCGTTATTTGTATTAATTGGTTTTCCTATTGTGTTGTTTTTTACAAAGCTCCGAATGGACAAGCACAAAATGCAACAGTTTGAACAGGAGTTTTATTATACTGTCTCAATTGACTGGAAACAAAAAATTGTAGAAACGACCGGTTATTTGGACAGTGGAAACCATTTAGTTGATCCCTTTACCCAAACACCAGTGATCATTGTGGATGAGACAATCTTACGACATTGGTATACAGAGGCGCAAATTGCACAGCTTCGGACTTCCTATCAACAATTGCTAGGAGGTGAAAGTAATGAATTTCAAAATGAAGGATTTAGACTATTACCATTTCAAGGTGTCAGTGGAAGCCAGGATTTTATGCTGGCCTTTAAACCAGACCTTTTGAACATACATATGAAGGATCTTCAACTGACTAGTAAAAAGGTGCTAATAGGAATACAATTTGGCAATTTGGTATCAGATGACAGTTATCATTGTTTATTACACCCTAAATTATTTCAACAGACAGGGTGACATTATATCGATAAGGAGTGGAAGGAATGCAAATCGTACAACAAAAATATAAAATGATTTTTTACAAAATTTTAAAGAAGCTAGGGTTTAAAGTTGACGAAATTTATTATATCGGGGGAAGCGAAGCATTACCGCCACCATTGTCGAAAGAAGAAGAATTTGAGTTAATTAATCGGCTTCCGGTAGGTGACAAAGCTGCCCGAGCAATGCTGATTGAACGAAACTTACGTCTTGTTGTTTATATTGCCAGAAAGTTTGAAAATACCGGTATCAATATTGAGGATCTCATCAGTATTGGAACAATCGGTTTAATAAAAGCAATCAATACATTTAATCCTGAGAAAAAGATCAAGCTGGCAACATACGCATCAAGATGTATTGAAAATGAGATTCTGATGTACCTCAGAAAAAATAATAAAATAAAAACAGAGGTTTCTTTTGATGAACCTTTGAACGTTGACTGGGACGGCAATGAATTGCTGTTATCAGACGTACTTGGTACGGATGAAGATGTGACATTTAAAGACTTAGAACAGAGTATAGATAAATCTTTATTGCGAAAAGCATTAGATCAATTAAATGGTCGTGAACGGCAAATTATGGAATTGCGTTTCGGGCTAGTGGACAAAGAAGAAGAAATGACGCAGAAAGATGTAGCGGATATGCTTGGAATCTCACAGTCCTACATTTCCAGATTAGAGAAAAAAATCATCAAAAGATTGCAAAAAGAGTTTAATAAAATGGTCTGAAATTCTCTTCATGGTAAATGATGGATGATGCATAAAAACCTCCTGATTGGTGATACTGATTTTTGAGAAGGATCTCCAATTGGGAGGGTACGATATGACAAGACACAAAGTAGAAATATGTGGGGTAGACACAGCTACATTACCAGTTCTAAAGAACGAAGAAATGAGAATTTTATTTAAAGCCATGCAAAATGGAGATCAATCAGCACGTGAAAAATTGGTCAATGGCAATCTAAGATTAGTACTTAGTGTTATTCAGCGCTTTCATAATCGTGGAGAGTACGGTGATGATCTGTTTCAAGTAGGATGTATCGGCTTATTAAAATCCATTGATAACTTTGATTTAAGTCAAAATGTGAAATTTTCCACCTACGCTGTTCCAATGATTATAGGTGAAATTAGACGATATCTCCGTGACAATAACCCGATCAGGGTTTCCAGGTCATTGCGCGATATCGCTTATAAAGCACTTCATGCTAGAGAAAAGCTTTTGAATAAGACATCAAAGGATCCTTCTCCTCTGGAAATTGCAAATGAATTAGATGTGCCAGTGACAGACGTTATATTTGCATTGGATGCTATTCAAGACCCTGTTTCATTATTTGAACCGATTTTCAATGATGGAGGAGATCCTATTTATGTAATGGATCAGGTTGGTGATGATTCCATTAAAGATAACGATTGGATTAATAACTTATCTATCAAAGAAGGAATGCATCGACTGAACAAACGTGAGAAAATGATCTTAAATAAACGTTTCTTCCAAGGAAAAACACAGATGGAAGTCGCAGAAGAGATTGGTATTTCACAAGCACAAGTCTCACGTTTGGAAAAAGCCGCAATTAAAGAAATGAACAAAGAAATGTTTGAGTAAGTAGTGAAAGTCTAGAGGACAAGGTATAGTGACAAAAAAGCCGAATTTAACACGATGGCAGTAAAATCATCATGTTAAATTCGGCTTTTCAATTTGGTAGTTACGACCGAGTGGGCTTTCCTGTTTTTTTACGGTAGGAAAGCGAAAATGTTAGCAATGAAGAGGCAGTGAAAATATATGTACCAATAAAAGCTTCGATACTCGCTAATAGACCAGGCGAGTAACAAGTTTTTCTAATGGTCAAGAAAGCATAAAAGTGCAGTCTAGTAATCATACTGAACATGAAGTTCAGTTCCTATAATATGGATTATGTTAAGGCTGGATGGCAAAACGGTCATTTTGAAATATTTTATCTGCGTTGCAAAGCTCCGGAAATAGGCTCCGCGTCCCAGCTAGGCTACTACTTGAACAGCATCTGTGCTGCCTTGTGCCGAGGAAGCTTGCTTAGAAGCAATTTTTGCAGACACAGGCACAAGTGAAGTGGATCATCAGCTCGCGCTGAGGCATGAGGAGTCTCCGCCTATTTCTTGCGCTAGAAGAAAGTGCTACAACGTATGGAACATCTAAAAGCAGTGGTTCTAAGGATTTTTCAATAGCTATTATATATGCATACGATCAATATGTTAGATCTTACAAAATTTGTAAAGTCCCAATTTTAGCGTAGGCCAACCACGGAGACTCCCGCGGGATTATGCAGGCGCTGAAGCTAACTTTGTGAAGCGCTCTTCTTCACAAAGTTAGCTTCAGCCGTGCCCCGCAGGACGCGGAGTGGTTGGCCGAAGCGGTATTCCAGCACATTAAATATCTCAATATGGTGGATGCTTGGCAGCGATGGCTACTTGACATAATCCATATTATAGGAAGTATTATATTAATTAATTCAATTAGGACCGGGCGGTTTATGCCCGGTTTTTCTTATAAGTCAAGAAAGTATAAATTTTGGGCTATATGATGTTCGCTGACAGAAACGGCCACGTCCGGCTCCAGCGCCCAGAGACTAGGCGACTTCGCGAAATCGCCCTACGATAAGTCAACATCGATTCGCAAGCTCACCGTGATTCCTTTATCTCAGTTGATGCCGTCCAGTCGCTACGTTCCTAAACGGGCGCTTGCGCTTTTCTTATACGATAAATAATTAATGTAACAACAGGCAGAACACTAGCCAAGTTTATTTTATGACTTCGCTCGCTTATCCGCTTGTTTACTACGCATTTGTGCTTCTAAGTCTTCTGCATCTGCTAATTCTGAGGAGAATTCTACATCAATACCATCTGTTTTTTCCTGCTTAGGTGTTTGGGCCAAACGATTTTTACCCGCTTTCTTCTTATGTTCATCTCTACCCACTTTTATCATCCTTTCGTTTACGAATACTATATTAGGTTGCGCATTTCAACAGAGAAGATAACCTATTTTTATTGCCATAAACACCATATTTTTTGTAAGTAGACATATATTGATATAAAGGAGGTAATGTATTTATGATCACATTATCGTCACTGCAGTTAAAAGATATTGTCTATATTGAAGATGGTACAAAGCTTGGCAATTTAACTGATATTGAAATTAATATCGATTTAGGGCGAATTTCAAACTTGGTTGTCGCCACTAAAACAAAGATGTTTGGCGTATTTGGAGAGTCACGAGAAGTAATTATCCCCTGGGAGCATGTAATGAAAATTGGCCATGATGTCATCCTGGTAAAAAAGAATGGCAGTTTTTCTACGATACCGGCTCTGCCAAAAGAAGACGATTCTTCCGCATATTCGCAATAAACGACATTGTCGCTGTTATGATCGCACAATATGTGATAAAATGAGGTAAAATAGGGAGGGGTATGATGACAGAACCCTTTGTACGACATGAACAGGAATCAATAGTTTGGATAGAACCATGGATGAATGGTGATAGAAAGATCATAGCAGGTTTTACGACAAAAGAAGGAGGGGTCAGTTTACCCCCTTATGATAGCAACAACCTAGGATTTCATGTTGAAGACAATCCTATGCACGTTTTGAACAATCGACAGTTACTTGCAGAGGCTATTTCTGCACCATTAGATCGTTGGGTATTGGCGGAACAAGTGCATGGAAGCAAGGTGCACATAGCAGAACAAAATGACAATGGCAAGGGAAGTCACTCTATGGATACGGCTATACCAGATGCAGATGGCCTGGTTACGATGGAGAAAGATTTGATCTGTGCTGCTCTATTTGCTGACTGCGTGCCGTTATTTTTTGCAGACAGGAAAAAAGGGATTATAGCGATTTCGCATGCGGGCTGGAAAGGTACCGTAAATAAAATCGCGCAGCAAACGATTAAATCAATGACAAAACTGTCTGCTGATCCAGCTGATATAGAAGTAGTAATAGGTCCAAGCATCTGTTCGTCCTGCTATGAAGTGAATGATCAGGTCATTCAGCATATTGCACCTGACTATCAGGAATGTTATGAGGGTGCAGATGGTCAATACCAGTTGGATTTAAAACAATTGAACCAGCAGATCCTGATCGAAGCAGGCGTATTACCAGCTCATATACACACAACATCGTATTGCACGTCACATGATAACTTGTTTTTTTCTCATCGACGTGACAAGCATCCGACAGGCCGTATGATCGGATTCATTGGTTTGGCCTAAAAGTGAGGAAGGAGTATGAACATGTCTGTAGCACAGAACTTAGCCGCAATCAACCAACAAATTAACCAAGCATGTGAGAAGACTGGACGTCATCCAGAAGACATCACGATTATAGGGGTGACGAAATATGTATCCGTTGACCGGGCTCAAGAAGCATTGGAAGCAACGATCAGTCATTTTGGTGAAAATCGAATCGAAGGACTATTAAACAAATATGAGCAAATCGGCAGTAAAGTGAATTGGCATTTCATTGGTACGCTTCAATCGCGGAAAGTAAAAGAAGTGATCGATAAAGTAGATTTTATTCACTCATTAGATCGAAAGTCTTTAGCAAAGGAAATTAACAAGCGGGCAGACAAGCCTGTTGATTGCTTTGTTCAGGTAAACGTCAGTGGGGAAGGGTCAAAACACGGACTTTCACCTGATGAGGTTGAGCCGTTTATCGAATCATTAGAAGGGTATTCTAATATTAGAGTAGTCGGTTTGATGACAATGGCACCGTATATGGGTGACGATAATCAATTAAGAGAAATATTTCGTTCGTTAAGAAAGCTCCGAGATCAATTGCAGCAAAAAGAACTTAGTCATGCACCATGCATGTATCTTTCGATGGGCATGAGCAATGATTATCAGATTGCCATTGAAGAGGGGGCAACCCATATACGTATTGGTTCAAGCCTTGTAGGACCATATGAAGAATAGAGGTGAATGAACGATGAGTATGAAAGGAAAATTCCGCAATCTTTTCGGACTCGAAGATGAAGAATATGAAATAGTAGAAGAAGAGCTCGAACAGGAATCTTCAGCTGAACCAGAACCAATGAGGAGAAGTCAGCGTAAAGAGGATAAAACAAATGTAGTCAGCTTATCTTCCGTACAAAAGAATACAAAAATGGTATTATGCGAACCTAGAACTTATAATGAAGTACAGGACATAGCCGATCATATTGTCAACCGCCGTTCTGTTGTCATTAACTTGCAGCGAGTAGATAATCAGCAGGCACGACAAATTATTGATTTTATGAGTGGTACAGTATATGCTGTATCTGGTCAAATAAAAAAATTAGGTTCACAGACCTTCTTGTGTACACCTGAAAATATCGAAATATCAGGCAGTATTACAGAAATAATGGAGGAAGTTGATCCAGAGCAAAGGTGGTAAACGATTCAATGTATATGTTATATGAGATATTATATTATGCTATGCAAGCTTATACGTATGCGATCATTATTTATATTTTAATGTCATGGTTTCCAGGGGCACGAGAATCCTCGATCGGCAATTTCCTTGGCTCCATCGTTGAGCCATATCTAGAGCCGTTCCGTAAAATCATTCCTCCTATTGGTGGCATGATTGATATTTCGCCAATCGTGGCATTATTTGTTTTACAATTTGCAATGCGTGGATTAGGATTTTTGTTTTTTAATCTGCTATAAATCCAGTATTACATAGACGACAGGTGATCAGATGGACCTTTATCAACACTTTAGAAAAGAAGAATACCCGTTTATTGATCAGGTTTTATCTTGGCGGGAGGAAGTTACAACTCGTTACCAACGCAAACTCATCGATTTTTTGCACCCTCGTGAACAACGAATACTCCGATCTATTATTGGAAATGATGAAGAATTATCACTTTCGTTTGACGGAGGCTGGGACCATGCAGAGCGTCAAAGAGCGATCCTGGCACCGTACTATGAAGAAATCGCCGATTCAGATTTTGAATTAGAGCTGCTGCAAGCGACTTTTCCAGACAAATTCGTGTCTATCGAACATCGGGATGTACTGGGTGCTTTTTTATCTGCTGGTATTAAACGAAAAAAAATCGGTGACATTGTGATCCATGATAATGTGATACAGATTCTTGTTACTGAAGATATATCAGCTTATCTCATTGCGAACATTACCGGTATTAAGAAGGCTGGTATTCAGTTTGAGAGAACGGCATTATCAGAGCGTTTAATTAGTCAGGATCAGTGGCAATCACGTACTGCTACATGTGCATCCTTACGTTTAGATTTGTTAATAAAAGAAATGTATCAGATGTCCAGACAACAAGCTTTAATACTTATAAAAAAAGGCTTTGTTAAAGTCAATTTTCAAACGATTGAGCAGCCTGCTTTTACTTTGGAAGAAGCGGATATGGTTTCGGTAAGAGGGAAAGGCAGATCACGAATTTCGGAATTACAAGGAATGACAAAAAAAGATAAATATAGAATTAATTACGAGAAATTATTATAATTTTTGCGAAAATTTTGCTGACTTGTCTAAAAAGTATGATAAGATAATGTATAAAAGTAAGACATCTATTAGGAGGTGGCCAATGTGCCTTTAACACCGCTCGATATTCATAACAAGGAATTCGCCAGAGGATTTCGCGGTTATGATGAAGATGATGTAAATGAGTTCCTTGATCAAGTCATTAAAGATTATGAAACAATAATCCGTGAAAAAAAGGAACTGAACGAAAAGGTCGAACATTTAAATGAGAAACTGAGTCATTTCTCAAATATCGAATCAACCTTGAATAAATCCATTCTGGTTGCACAAGAAACAGCAGAAGAAGTAAAAGAAAATGCCAAAAAAGAATCAAAATTAATTATAAAAGAAGCAGAGAAAAATGCCGATCGAATTATCAATGAGGCACTACATAAATCAAGATCTATTGCGTTGGAAGTGGAAGAATTAAAGAAACAAGCCAAGGTCTTCCGCACGAGATTGAAAATGTTAGTAGAAGCTCAGCTTGATCTTTTGGATAATAAGGATTGGGATGGACTCTTCGATATGGATTTTGATCAGGAAGAAGATGAAAAAGAACAAGAAGAATCGACACATTATTAAGCCTTGACGAAATAAGAATTATTACATATAATTCTTATTACAAACTTTTGATGATGTTAGTTAAATACTAGGATTGGGACAGTATATTAATGGATGCTAATATAGCGATTTAGGGATAGTGGAAGCCTAATTTAGTACGTTAATAGAAGATCACCCATGAGTAGTTACACTGAAATATAGTAAGTGTAAACGAATCATTCACGTTACGAATTGCTGAGTGGGCAGTAGGAAAATTTTTGCTGTCTATAAGGGTGGTACCGCGAGAACTCCTCGTCCCTTTTGGGATGAGGAGTTTTTTTATGGTCTGTTAGATTATGGAAATGGACCAAAGAGAATCATGCCACTATTTTATTCAGGTGAATGATAATTATCAACAGAAATTAAATAGGAGGATGCAATTTGGAATACAAAAAAACATTAAAAATGCCGCAGACAGATTTTCCAATGCGCGGTAATTTGCCGAACAAAGAACCGAAACTGCAAGAAAAATGGGATAGCGAACATCTCTATCAGCAAGTACAGCAACGTACAGAAGGAAGACCATTGTTCATTCTCCATGATGGCCCTCCTTATGCTAATGGTGATATTCATATGGGGCATGCATTAAATAAAGTATTAAAAGACTTCATCGTGAAATATAAATCGATGGCTGGCTTTCACGCACCATATGTTCCAGGCTGGGATACTCATGGTTTACCAATCGAACAGGCATTAGCTAAGAAAAAAGTAAACCGTAAGAAAATGACGGTGTCTGAATTCAGACAGAAATGTGCGGAGTATGCGTTGAAACAAGTTGATAACCAACGTACGCAATTTAAACAGCTTGGTGTAAGAGGGGATTGGGAAAATCCATATATCACACTGGATAAAGCATATGAAGCGTCTCAGATTAAAGTTTTCGGTGAGATGGCTAAAAAAGGCTATATTTATAAAGGTCGTAAGCCTGTATACTGGTCTCCATCTTCCGAGTCTGCATTAGCTGAAGCCGAAATTGAATATCAGGATAAACGATCTGCATCTATCTATGTCGCGTTCGATGTCAAAGATGGTAAACAGTTACTGGATGGTGACGAGAAGTTCATTATCTGGACGACAACGCCTTGGACGATTCCGGCGAACCTAGCCATCTCTGTTCACCCGAATTTAGACTATGCAGTAGTAAAGGAAGCAGGCTCTAAGTATATTGTTGCCCATGATTTACTGGAAGAAGTAAAAGAGCAATTAGAATGGCAGCAAGCAGAAGAAGTCAAAACCTTTAAAGGGCAGGATGCAGAATATGTTGTAGCACAGCATCCATTCTATGATCGTGAATCATTAGTTATTTTAGGCGAGCATGTTACGACAGATAGTGGTACAGGACTTGTCCACACTGCTCCCGGACATGGTGAAGATGACTTTATCATCGGGAAAAAATACGGATTGGATGTACTTTGTCCGGTAGATGAAAAAGGTAACTTTACGGATGAAGCGCCAGGTTTTGAAGGTCAGTTCTACGATGCGGCAAATAAAGTAGTAACAGAGAAACTTGAGGAAGCAAACGCATTGTTGAAGATGAATTTCATAACTCATTCCTATCCTCATGATTGGCGTACGAAGAAACCGACCATTTTCCGCGCAACTAGTCAGTG
Organism: Gracilibacillus salinarum; assembly: GCF_022919575.1. Taxonomy (NCBI): domain Bacteria; kingdom Bacillati; phylum Bacillota; class Bacilli; order Caryophanales; family Bacillaceae; genus Gracilibacillus; species Gracilibacillus salinarum. The sequence continues at coordinate 198,516 of NZ_CP095071.1, forward strand.
GTTTGCATCGATTAAAGATTTCCGTGAAGATATTCTTTCGGAAATCAAGCGAATTAACTGGTTGCCGGGATGGGGCGAAACAAGATTATTTAACATGGTTCGTGATCGTGAAGATTGGTGTATTTCGAGACAGAGAACTTGGGGTGTACCTATTCCTGTTTTTTATGGTGAAGATAAAACACCAATTATAAATGATCAGACCATTGAGCATGTAGCAGCATTATTTGAAGAGCATGGTTCCAATATCTGGTTTGACTGGGATGCGAAAGATTTACTTCCAGAAGCCTTCAGTTCAGAACATAGCCCGAATGGTGAATTCACCAAAGAAACAGATATTATGGACGTTTGGTTCGACTCCGGTAGCTCCCATCAAGGTGTACTTGAATCAAGGAAAGAATTACAGCGACCTGCTGATGTCTATCTGGAAGGATCAGACCAATATCGTGGCTGGTTTAATTCATCGATCTCAACAGCTGTAGCTGTAACAGGCAAATCACCGTATGAAACTGTTATTAGTCACGGTTTTGCACTAGATGGTCAAGGGCGCAAGATGAGTAAATCGGTAGGTAATGTCGTTGTCCCTTCAAAAATTATGAAACAATATGGTGCGGACATCCTTCGTTTATGGGTGGCATCTGTTGATTATCAGGCAGACGTTCGTATTTCTGATGAAATTATTAAACAATCTGCAGAAGGCTATCGAAAAATTCGAAATACGTTCCGCTTCCTGCTAGGTAATTTAGCTGATTTTAACTTAGAAGATAAAGTGTCTGACGAACAATTAGAAGAAATCGATCGTTATATGCTATACCGTTTGCAACAAGTGATCGAAAAAGCGCGTAATGCATATGATGCGTATGATTTCTCAACCGTTTATCAAACGATCCATCATTTCTGTACAATCGATCTAAGCTCTTTCTATTTAGATTTTGCAAAAGATATTTTATATATTGAAGCAGAAAATGATCATAGACGACGTAGCATTCAAACGGTATATCATGAAATCATTACGTCACTTGTTCAGCTGTTGACGCCGATTCTAACTCATACAATGGAAGAAGTGTGGCAATACATTCCTGGAGTAGAAGCAGCTTCACCACAGTTAACAGATATGCCAGCACCAAAAGAATTACCTGGCCAAGAGGCGTTAGCTGCTAAATGGTCTCAATTCATGGAAGTACGAGATGATATTCTCAAAGCATTAGAAGAAGCTCGTGCAGAGAAAACAATTGGTAAATCGTTAGAGGCAAGGGTAACGATAAAAGCTAATAACCAGGAGATTGCGACGTTATTGCAGGAAATTCCTTATTTACATCAGTTATTGATCGTTTCCCATGTTGAAGTGGTTGATCAACTGGAAGATGGTAAGCAATACGATCATGTCTCTGTTCATATTAATAAGCATGATGGCGAAACGTGTGAACGTTGCTGGGTTGTTGCGGATACAGTAGGCGAAGATCCAGACCACCCAACACTGTGCCAGCGCTGTGCACAAGTTGTCAAAGAAAATTATCAGGATTTAGCAGAGTAACCATCTGCCAGGAGGCTGGAACTACAGTGTTTCAGCCAAATTATAGCCGAACATCACACGAAATGTTGTTAGAATACATTCGTGAAATGTTCGGCTTTTTTAATGAATTGTATGGATATACTGTGAAGTAAGTTCTAAAACAGATCTAGAAAAAGTGTGAATCAGATGAATAGGAAAAACATTTTATTTCGATTTGGTCATTTTGATATTTTTAATGTGCTTGGCAAAGCTCCGGAAATAGGCTCCGCGTCCTGTGGGCACGGCTTCAGCTAGGCTACTACTTGAACTACTTCTTTGTTGCCTTGTGCCGAGGAAGCTCACTTCAAAGCGTTACTTGCAGACACAGGCACAAATGAAGTGGATCTTTAGCTCGCGCTGAGGCATGAGGAGTCTCCGCCTATTTCCTACGCTTAAAAGAAGTTCTACAACGTATGGAACAGCTAAAAGTAGTGGTGCTAGGCATCTTTTATCATAAAAATAAGAAAGAAAACTTGAGGATAGCACTCTGTATACTAGCTCCGGTATCCGTTGTAGAGTACAAAATATAGCGTAGGCCAACCACGGAGACTCCCGCGGGATTGTGCAGGTGCTGGAGATCCACTTTGTGAAGCGCTCTTCTTCACAAAGTTAGCTCCAGCCGTGCCCCGCAGGACGCGGAGTGGTTGGACGGAGCGGTATCCCAGCACATAATGTATGTCAAAATGATCTCAAGGTTAAACGAATGGATTACTTCGCAGTTTGTTTCTACTACTAAATAATTGTAACTAACACAGTGACTCTTTACATCCTCGATTTTTAGATACGAATTCTGTTCTGTCGCATCTGCTTTTTCATTTGAGCTATTAGTGGTATAATGTGAAAGGTATGTAAGAGAATAAGCGGAGGTACATTATGTGGCGAATATATCTTATAGCAATAACAGTTATCCTAGTTGATCAGGTCACCAAATATCTGGTTGTCGCAAACATGGAAATTGGCGATCGATTAACAGTAATTGAATCCTTTTTTTACATAACTTCTCACCGGAATTCAGGAGCAGCATGGGGAATTCTGCAAGGACAAATGGGATTCTTTTATATTATAACGATCATAGTCATTGGCTTTATCATTTTCTACATCCAGAAATTTGCAAAAGATAGCAAATGGCTAGGGATTGCCTTGGCATTCGTACTAGGTGGAGCAATTGGTAATTTCATTGACCGTTTGTTCCGGAAAGAAGTAGTCGACTTTTTCGATGTTTATATTGGAAGTTACGATTACCCGATATTTAATATCGCTGATTCAGCCTTAGTAGTTGGTGTCATTTTTATATTTATTTACACATTCTTTGATGAACGGAATCAAAAAAGGAGTAACACGAAAAAATGAGTGAGTTTTCTTATCTAGTAACAAATGAAGAAGCAGGCACAAGAATTGATAAATTATTGGTGAATTTAGTGGAGGACTACTCCAGATCACAAATAAAAACATGGTTTGATAAAGATCTAGTGTCTGTGAATGATAAAGCTGTAAAACAAAATTATAAATGCCAGGATGGCGATACAATCGAATGGCGGATTCCTGTTATCGAGCCACTGGGTGTGGAGCCGAACAATATCCCAATTGATATTGTTTATGAAGACCAAGATATTCTGGTGATTAATAAGCAGAGTGGAATGGTTGTTCATCCTGCTGCAGGGCATTATGAAGACACGTTAGTGAATGCTTTGCTGTATCATTGCGATGATTTATCGGGGATAAATGGTGTGAAACGACCAGGTATTGTGCATCGAATTGACAAGGATACTAGTGGTTTATTAGTTGTTGCGAAGCATGACAAAGCACATGAACGACTGGCAGAACAGTTAAAAGACAAGTCGATGAAACGGTCTTATAAAGCAATTGTGCATGGTGATATACCGCATGATTACGGGACGATTGATGCTCCTGTTGGCCGTAGTGAAAAAAATCGGCAACTGATGGCGGTAACTGAAAAAGGGAAGGATGCCGTGACGAATTTTGAAGTTATCGAACGATTACATGGTAAATTCACGTTTGTGAAGTGTATGTTAGAAACCGGAAGAACACATCAGATTCGGGTACATATGAAATATATTGGTTATCCTTTAGTAGGAGATCCTAAATATGGACAGCGAAAGACGATAGATGTAGAAGGACAAGCATTACATGCCTACCAATTAAAGTTCGTTCATCCGGTCACTGAAGAGCAAATGGAATTTGAAGCCCCGTTACCGACGAAATTCGAGCAAGTTTTAGAAAACATTCGTAAAAGCTATTGACTTTGTTAGTCGGATTTGTCATACTATAAACAGTTCATAAAGACCTTTTAAAACAGTCCCGTGAGGCTGAAAAGGAAGACGGTTGGCATAGCTATACCTATGCCCAGAATCCTTATTCTCTCACGGAGAATAAGGATTTTTTTATCATGTGTGATTTCAAATGGTCTAAGTAAGAATACAGGAATTAAAGAGAGGTTTTTATGATGAATAAAAAAGCGAATGTACTGGATGCTTCGGCAATGAGAAGAGCACTGACCAGAATTGCCCACGAAATATTAGAACGTAATAAAGGTGTAGACGGACTAATGCTTGTTGGGATTAAAACACGGGGAGTCCCAATTGCCAGACGACTGCAAGAGAGAATCAAGGATATTGAAGGAGTAGAAGTGCCAATTGGTGAATTGGACATCACCCTTTATCGAGATGATTTATCACCAGTTGCTGAACATCAGGAGCCACAACTCAATGAAACGAATTTACATGAGCAAGTATCAGGTAAAAAAGTGATTTTAGTCGATGATGTTCTTTACACAGGAAGAACAGTAAGGGCTGCGATGGATGCGATCATGGATCAGGGAAGACCATCACAGGTTCAGTTGGCAGTGCTCGTAGACAGAGGACATCGTGAATTACCAATTAGAGCAGATTTTATTGGGAAAAACATTCCAACCTCACAGGGTGAGATAATAACCGTAGAATTAGCTGAAATTGATCAGTCAGACAGCGTTAGTATATTTGAGAAAATAGAATAAGGACCTTTAAAAAAGTACAGAGATGCTTAAAAGGTTGCATTTTTGAGATACGTGTATCATTTTTAAGAACACGTCTGCCTCTTTGCGACCTAGCAAAGAGGTTTTTTTAATAAGTCAAGAAAGTATAAATTTTAGGCTATAGGATGTTCGCTGACAGAAACGGTCACGTCCGGCTCCAGCGCCCAGAGACTAGGCGACTTCGCGAAATCGCCCTACGATAAGTCATCATCGATTCGCAAGCTCACCGTGATTCCTTTATCTCAGTTGATTCGCTCCACTCGCTACGTCTCTAAACGGGCGCTTGCGCCTTTGTTCATATACAGAAGCAATTATATTATATATTCTTCATTGAAATGACAAAGTATAAGTAATAAGGTCTTTATCATTTGAGATAGCGACAAAATTTTTCTTTAAAACACAAGAGGGAGTTACAACAATGACAGACAAAAATGTAGTTTTAGATGTACAAGAAGTACCCAAAATTTCAAAATGGCTAATCTTTAGTATACAGCATTTATTTGCAATGTTTGGATCAACCATTCTGGTACCTTATTTGACAGACCTTTCAACAGCTGTTGCCTTAGTGTCAAGTGGATTAGGTACGTTAGCTTATATTTTTATTACCAAAGGGCAAATCCCAGCCTATTTAGGATCCAGTTTTGCTTTCATTACGCCGATTACCAGTGCAATGGCAATAGGTGGAACCGGAGGCGTTATGGTTGGGAGTTTTCTAGCGGGGATTGTTTATGGAATTTTGTCACTTTTGATCGCGGCATTTGGGACTGATTGGATTATCAAAGTATTACCCCCAGTCGTAGTAGGACCTGTCATTATTGTGATTGGTTTAGGCTTAGCTCCAACTGCTGTGGATATGGCAATGAACGTAAATGGTGAATACAGTGGCGTGCATTTCAGTGCAGCAGCTGTCACTTTACTGATTACCATTCTTGCATCACTACTTTTTAAAGGAATATTTGGTCTTATACCGATATTAATCGGGATTATTGGAGGATATACGTATTCCTTAGTGATTACAGCGATTACGGGTATTGCCGTGTTAGATACATCTGGTGTACGAGCAGCTTGGACACAAATTATATCGAGTAATTCGGTCGGAGAATTCTTCCAATCGCTTTTTCTTGTACCAGATTTCGTGATTCCGTTTGTGGATTATCAGCCATTTGAAGTATTGAATCTCTCCGTAGTATTATTGATGGTTCCGATCGCTGTTGTGACAGTAGCAGAACATATAGGCGACCAGATGGTTCTTTCAAAAGTTGCTGGTAAAAACTTTATCAAGAAGCCAGGTCTTCACCGTTCGATAATGGGGGATGGGGTCGCCACAATGATTGCATCATTCCTTGGAGGGCCGCCGAACACGACGTATGGCGAAAATATCGGCGTATTGGCCATTACTCGAGTATTCAGTGTCTTTGTCATTGGAGGAGCTGCAATTCTGGCTATACTGTTTGGATTTATCAGAATTATTACCGAAGTCATTAGTTCGATCCCAACCCCTGTAATGGGAGGCGTGTCAATACTGTTGTTTGGTATTATCGCTTCAAGTGGTCTGCGGATGTTAATTGACAATCAGGTGGATCTTGGGATCAAGCGTAATTTAGTCATTTCTTCGGTAATCTTAGTAATTGGGATTGGTGGAGCATATGTCAATATACCAATCGGAAATGGCCAGGTAGTTACGATTGCTGGTATGGCACTGTCTGCGTTTATTGGATTAATTTTAAATTTAATCCTGCCAGGAAAAGAAACAGGATATGGCAATGGCAGTATGTTCTCTTCACCTGAAGATGATCAATAAATAATAAAGTGAGACTTTCTTTGTGATACTCGAAGCTTGAAGTGGGAGTCTTACAGACGGTTAGCGCCGTTATGAAAATTATAGGGAGGAATGTAAAATGAAACATTTTGTGACAATGAAGGATCAAAGCGAAGCAGATATTCTTCAACTGGTAATAAAGGCAGATTGTATTAGTAAGCATGGCGCCGTACCATTTCAGTCTCCATTTTTTGCTGCAAATCTTTTCTTTGAACCAAGTACAAGAACCAAAATGAGTTTTGTTGTAGCGGAACGAAAACTAGGTATTGAACCTTTAGATTTCGCCGCGGATTCCTCTAGTGTAACGAAGGGTGAAAGTATTTACGATACAGCAAGAACATTTGAATCGATCGGTGCGAACGTCATTGTCCTGCGCCATCAGCAAGAAAATATCGCTAGCCAACTAGCTGACTCCATTTCCATCCCTGTCATTAATGCAGGAGATGGGACGGGAGAACATCCGACACAGTCTCTGCTTGATTTAGTCACGATCTATCAGGAATTCCAACAATTCAAAGGAGTTAAAGTGGTGATAGCCGGTGATATCAAGCATAGTCGGGTAGCGCGATCCAATGCATATGCGCTCTCAACGTTAGGTGCGGATGTCTACTTAACAGGTATGGAAGAATGGCAGGATGATACATTACCTTACCCATATCTACCGATTGATGAAGCTACAGAGATAGCAGATGTCTTCATGCTGTTAAGGATTCAGCATGAAAGACATCAGGATCATGTATCCTTTCAACAGGAAAGTTACTTAGAGCAATACGGACTCACATTGGCGAGGGAAGCGAAAATGAAACGTGATGCGATCATTATGCATCCTGCCCCTGTGAATCGGGGAGTAGAGATTGATACTCGCCTTGTAGAATGCGAACGTTCCAGAATATTTAAACAAATGCAAAATGGTGTGGCTGCAAGAATGGCTGTCATCGATACACTGTTAAATCAAGGGGGAACTTTTCATGAAAAGACTACTAACAAACGTCAAGCAATTATTGGATAACGGTTCTACACAATCGTGCGAACTTTTAATTGAAAATGGAACGATTACAGCTATTGGTACTGAGCTTGCCGCAGAAGGTGCCGAAATAATTGATGGACATGGTCATCTGGTAACGCCGGGTTTTGTCGATGTTCATGTCCACCTTCGCGAACCGGGCGGAGAAGCAAAGGAGACAATTGCAACTGGTACAGCTGCGGCAGCGCGTGGCGGTTATACGACGGTGTGTGCTATGCCAAACACACAGCCAACTCCAGATTCTGTAGAAGTTTTAGACATGATTCAGGCAAAAATCACAGAAACGGCACAAATTAGAGTATTACCTTATGCTTCTATTACAGAACGTTTAGTAGGAAATAAATTAACAGATATGAAAGCATTAAAAGAAGCTGGTGCCTTTGCTTATACTGATGATGGAGTCGGTGTTCAGTCAGCTGACATGATGCTGAAGGCTATGCAACAAGCTGCATCGATCGACATGCCGATTGTGGCACATTGTGAAGAGAATACATTAATCCATAACGGTGTGATGCATGACGGGCAAATCAGTGAACAGCTAGGTTTACCTGGCATTCCATCGATTTGTGAATCTGTCCAAATTGCCAGAGACGTACTTTTAGCAGAAGCTGCAGATTGTCATTATCACGTCTGTCATGTTAGTACAAAAGAATCGGTTCGAGTGATTCGTGATGCGAAACGAGCAGGTATTAAAGTGACAGCAGAAGTTACACCACATCATCTATTAATTAATGAAAATAGTATTAAGGCAGATGATGCTAATTTCAAAATGAACCCGCCATTGCGTGCAAATGAAGATCACCAAGCTTTAATTAATGGTTTGCTGGATGGGACAATCGATTTTATTGCAACCGATCATGCACCGCATACCGCTGAGGAGAAGGCAAATGGTATGACAGAAGCACCATTTGGAATTGTCGGTTTTGAGACAGCTTTTGCCTTACTTCATACCCATTTTGTTGAAAAAGGGATTTTCACGTTGAAGCAGCTGATAGATTGGTTGACAATCAAACCAGCTGAGACATTCGGTCTGCCATACGGTCGGATCGAGCTTGGTGCAAGCGCAGACCTGACATTGATTGACTTAAACAATCAAGAAGTTATCGACAAATCTACATTTCTATCTAAAGGGCAGAACACACCATTTGATCAATGGGAAGTGAAAGGCAAACCAGTGATGACCATTTATCAAGGTGAGACAGTATATGAGGAGGCAATACGATGAGAAGACAGCTAATTTTAGAGGATGGTACGGTATTTAACGGGGAAGCATTTGGTTCCTTGAATGAAAGTATTGGGGAAGTAGTCTTTAACACAGGGATGACTGGTTATCAGGAAACATTATCTGATCCATCATATTGTGGGCAGATTGTTACCATGACCTATCCGTTAATCGGAAATTATGGTATTAATCGTGATGACTTCGAAACAATTAATCCTTCCATTTTTGGTTTTGTAGTCAAAGAATATTGCCAGTCACCATCTAATTTTCGCAGTGATGAGAATTTGGACGAGTTTCTAAAAGCAAATAATATTCCTGGTATCGCAGGAATTGACACGAGAAAGCTGACCAAAATTTTGCGTAAACATGGTACGATGCGTGGTATCCTGACAGAGGCTGGCGCAGAAGATGAACGTGCAGAAGAGAAGCTTGCTCAGTCAACACCAATGCACGATCAGGTTGCACAAGTTTCAACCATTAAACCTTACGTATCGCCGGGTAGAGGTTATCGTATTGTGCTTGTCGATTTTGGCATGAAGCATGGTATCCTTCGTGAATTGACGAAGCGGAACTGTAATGTAACAGTGGTGCCATATAACTATAGTGCAGAGAATATTCTCCGCTTAAAGCCAGATGGTATCATGCTTACGAATGGACCGGGAGATCCGAAAAAAGTACCAGAAGCGATCGAAATGATTAAAGATGTTATTCCAACGGTTCCGACCTTTGGTATTTGCTTAGGTCATCAATTGCTTTCATTAGCTTGCGGAGCTGATACGGATAAATTAAAGTTTGGTCACCGTGGTTCCAACCATCCGGTATATGATTATGAAACAAAACGTACGTATTTGACTTCACAAAATCATGGCTATGCGGTAACTGCGGAGTCGTTAGAAGAGACTGAGCTAGAACTAACCCAGATTGCCTTAAATGATAAAACAGTAGAGGGAGTCAAACATGCTGTCTATCCGGCTTTTTCCGTACAATACCATCCGGAAAGCTCACCAGGACCAGACGATACAAACTACTTATTTGATAAATTCATGCAAACGATCGAAAGCTATCAAAGTGCAAACAAGGAGGAAGTCTAATGCCAAAAAGAACAGATATTAACAAAATTTTAGTGATCGGATCAGGACCAATTGTCATCGGACAAGCTGCAGAGTTTGATTATTCTGGAACACAAGCTTGTCAATCGTTAAAAGAAGAAGGTTATACCGTTATTTTGGCTAATTCCAATCCAGCTACTATCATGACAGACCATACGATAGCAGATACTGTTTATATGGAACCTTTAAGTGTTGAATTTCTTTCTAAAATCATCCGTAAAGAACGCCCTGACGCGGTATTACCGACACTTGGGGGGCAAACGGGCTTGAATTTGGCTGTTGCATTGGATGAGTCAGGCATTTTGCACGAATATAATGTAGAACTGTTAGGAACGAAACTAGACGCGATTCAAAATGCAGAAGACCGTGAAAAATTCCGTACATTAATGAATGAAATAAACGAACCAGTACCAGAAAGTCAAATTGTGAATACTGTTGAACAAGCGTTAGATTTTGCTGATGAAATTGGTTATCCATTAATTGTTCGTCCTGCTTATACATTAGGGGGAACTGGCGGTGGAATGTGCTACGACGAAACAGATTTAAGAGATATTACCCGCAATGGATTGTCGCTTTCTCCGGTAAATCAATGTTTAATTGAGCGAAATATTGCTGGATTCAAAGAAATTGAATATGAAGTAATGCGTGATAAAAACGATCAGGCTATCGTTGTTTGTAATATGGAAAATATTGATCCCGTCGGTATACATACCGGTGATTCTATTGTAGTAGCCCCTTCTCAAACGTTGAGTGACAGAGAATATCAGATGCTTCGTTCAGCATCGCTGAAGATTATCCGTGCTCTGGAAATAGAAGGTGGCTGTAACGTTCAGTTAGCAATCGACCCTTACAGTTTCCAGTATTACATTATTGAAGTAAACCCGCGGGTAAGTCGATCTTCTGCGTTAGCATCGAAGGCGACAGGTTATCCAATTGCAAAGATTGCTGCTAAAATAGCGATCGGTATGACACTGGATGAAATCATGAACCCGATCACTGAAACAACGTATGCATGTTATGAGCCAGCACTAGATTATATCGTAACGAAATTCCCTCGCTTCCCATTTGATAAATTTGTATTAGGGAATCGTACGCTAGGTACACAAATGAAGGCAACTGGCGAAGTCATGGCAATCGGACGTAATTTTGAAGAATCATTGTTAAAAGGTATCCGGTCATTGGATATCAGCGGTGAAGATTTCTATTTACCTAGAATTGCTGAAGAATCAATGGAAGTGTTAAAAGAGCGCTTAGCAAAGGCGGATGATGAACGTATTTACGTACTAGCCGAAGCTTTACGTAAAGGGCTCTCAGTTGAAGAAATTTTCAACTTAACGAAAATTGATCGCTTCTTCTTAGATAAAATTAAGAAAATCATTGATTTTGAACGTAAATTAGCTGATATTCCTCAAAATATCGATTTATTAAAAGAAGCAAAAACACTAGGATTATCTGATACTCAAATCGCTCGTGTCTGGAATGTTGATGTAGATGAAGTGTACCAACTGCGTATCGCGGAGAACATCTTACCAGTGTATAAAATGGTAGATACTTGTGCAGCAGAATTTGAATCAGCTACACCATACTTCTACAGTGCGTATGAAGAAGAAAACGAATCTGAAGTAACAGATCGTAAGAAAGTTTTAGTAATCGGCTCCGGTCCGATCCGAATCGGGCAAGGGATAGAATTTGACTATGCAACAGTTCATTCTGTATTAGCATTAAAAGAAGCGGGTTATGAAGCGATCATCATGAATAGCAATCCAGAAACAGTGTCTACTGATTTCAGTGTTTCGGACAAACTATATTTTGAGCCGTTAACATTAGAAGATGTCATGCATGTCGTTGAATTGGAAAAACCTGAAGGTGTGATCGTTCAATTCGGTGGTCAAACAGCGATCAATCTTGCAGAAGGATTAGAACGACGTGGAGTGCAAATACTAGGAACACCTCTTACTGCAATTGATGCGGCAGAAGATCGCGACAAATTTGAACAGTTATTACAAGAGTTAAATATTCCACAACCTCAAGGTAAAAGTGTTCGTCAGCTTGATCAGGCTAAAGAAGCTGCAGCTGAGATTGGCTACCCGGTGTTAGTACGTCCATCGTATGTTATCGGTGGGAGCCAGATGGAAATTGTTTATAATCAAGAAGAGTTGGAAAGCTATTTAGCGAAGACTAATCATATTAAACATAAGCACCCTGTATTGATTGACAAATATTTAACAGGGATAGAAGTGGAAGTCGATGCAATCAGTGATGGTGAAACAACTATTATACCAGGTGTGATGGAACACATTGAGCGCGCTGGTGTACACTCAGGAGATTCAATCGCCGTATATCCGACACAGCGACTATCCGAAGAAATTAAACACAAATGTGTAGATATTACGATTAATATTGCGGAAAAATTAGGTGTGCGCGGCTTAATCAATATTCAGTTTGTCGTTCACAAAAATGAAGTATATGTACTGGAAGTAAATCCGAGAGCTAGTCGTACTATTCCGTTCTTGAGTAAGATTACGGGTGTCACCATGGCAAATATTGCAACTCGTTGTATCATTGGTGAATCTTTAGCTAATATGGGGTATGAAAAAGGACTTTTACCAGAACCAGAAACAGTATCAGTCAAAGTACCGGTATTCTCCTTTGAAAAACTACGCAGTGTGGATACCATGCTCGGGCCAGAAATGAAATCGACCGGTGAAGCCATTGGCCGCGACAGAACGTTGGAAAAAGCACTTTATAAAGGATTAACAGCTTCCGGATTGAAGATCCCAATGGAAGGTGCTGTTCTCATTACAGTTGCTGATAAAGATAAAGAAGAAGCGTGTCAATTGGCGCAGCGATTCTTTGAGCTTGGTTTTACTATGTATGCGACAGAAGGTACTGCGAACACGCTTAGAGAAATGAATTTGCCAGTAATAGAAGTAGGAAAAGTAGGGGCAGAGGACAAAAACGTGATCTCCGTTATTGAGCAAGGGGAAGTACAGCTTGTAGTCAACTCGTTAACATCTGGTAAGAAACCTCGTTCAGACGGCTTTAGAATTCGTCGTGAAGCAGTAGAACATGGTGTGCCATGTTTAACAAGCCTTGATACAGCAGAAGCAATTGTGAATGTGATTGACTCCACTACGTTTACTGCAAAACCAGCAGTTGAAGGGAAGGCAATAATATTTTGATAACCAAACAATTACTGCAGATTTTAAGTCATGTCCAAATTGCGGAAGATACGTTCGAAGTTGTCTTACAATCTTCTTTAGCAAAAGAACTAAAGCCAGGACAGTTTGTGCATATTGCCTTAAAAAATCATATGCTTAGAAGACCAGTTTCTGTAGCTGGGATTGATAAAGAAAAAAATAATTTCACTATTATCTTTAAAATTTTTGGCGAAGGGACACGTGCGTTAAGTCAATGTAAAGCTGGGGATGAATTAGATGTGATTCTACCTTGTGGCAGTTTCTATCCTGTTGATAATTTAGAGCTTGACCATGCCTTAATAGTAGGTGGAGGAATCGGCGTTCCTCCTCTCTACTACCTGGCAAAAACTTTAAAGGAAAAAGGTGTAAAGGTAACAAGTGTATTAGGTTTTCAGAATAAAAATCAGGTTTTTTATGAAGAGAAATTTCGAATGCTAGGTGATACCTACATTGCTACTAATGATGGCAGCTATGGTTCAAAAGGATTTGTTACAGATATTATTTCCGGACTTTCTGATCCATTTGATTATTATTTCTCGTGCGGTCCTACCCCAATGTTGAAAGCTGTAACTAATCAATTAGAAGCTCACAACGGTTATATTTCATTAGAAGAACGAATGGGTTGTGGTGTGGGGACATGCTATGCATGTGTGGTACCATCTAAAACAGATCCAGCCAAGTCGAAAAAAATTTGTAAGGATGGTCCTGTCTTTGCGGCAAATGAGGTGTTATTAACATGAGTTTATCGACTAAAATGCCAGGACTGAATTTAAAGAATCCGGTCATGCCAGCATCTGGTTGTTTCGGATTTGGAAAAGAGTACAGCCAGTTTTTTGACTTGAACGAACTGGGTGCGATTATTGTAAAAGCTGCTACTAGAGAGGCGCGCTATGGGAATCCGACTCCTCGTGTTGCAGAAACAGCGAGCGGTATGTTAAATGCGATTGGTTTACAAAATCCAGGCGTTGAAAAGATCATCGATAAAGAATTACCTTTCTTACGACAATTCGATACACCTGTTATAGCTAATGTTGCGGGTAGTACAGTGGAAGAATACGAGTACGTAACGAAAGCATTAAATCGTTCGCAAGATGTATCTGCCTTAGAACTGAATATTTCATGTCCCAATGTGAAAGAAGGAGGCGTGCAATTTGGTACTGACCCTGAATTAGCTAAAGAAGTGACATATGCTGTAAAGCAAGCGAGTAATTTTCCAGTTTATGTGAAGCTATCTCCGAATGTAGCAAATATTGTAGGTATGGCTAAGGCAGTGGCAGATGGTGGAGCGGATGGTATTTCTATGATTAATACGTTGACAGGTATGCAAATGAACTTGAAACAGCGCAAGCCTATCATAGCAAATAAAACAGGAGGCTTATCAGGACCTGCTGTAAAACCAATTGCAATTCGCATGATTTATGAAGTACGTCAAGCACTAGATTTGCCGATTATCGGTATTGGAGGCATCATGAATGCTGAAGATGTGGTAGAATATCTTTTGGCGGGTGCAAATGCAGTAGCGGTAGGAACAGCTAATTTCCAAAATCCGTTAGCCTGTCCAGAAATTATTCAGGCATTGCCAGATGTGTTGAATAAATATGGATTTAATTCTGTTGAAGATGCAATTGGAAAGGGGCATGAAGCGTGAATAAACCATTTTTTCTAGCTTTGGATTTCAGGACTGGGGATGAAGTGAAAGACTTCTTGCAATCGAATGATTTAGCAGAAGCCCCGGTAAAAGTGGGAATGGAACTATTTTATCGAGAAGGACCAGCCATTATTTCTTGGCTAAACGAACGGAATCATTCGATCTTTTTAGACTTGAAATTACACGATATTCCAACAACTGTCGAAAAAGCAATGTACAACCTTGCTGATTTAGGAGTGGATATTGTCAACGTGCATGCTGCTGGTGGTTCAGAGATGATTAAAGCAGCCAGAAGAGGCTTAGAAGCTGGAGCAAATGGAAAAGTACCAAAACTAATTGCCGTTACCGTACTTACGTCTATGGATGAAGATATATTGCAAAAGGAATTGTATGTCAACCAATCAGTAGAAGAAGCGGTTCAGCGTCTCGCTTTATTAACAAAAGAAAGTGGAGCTGACGGTGTAGTTTGTTCAGCACATGAAGTACCGGCTATAAAAGAAGTATGTGGTAAAGACTTCTTGACGGTAACGCCTGGTATAAGGCTAGCAGATGTTCATAACAATGATCAAAAACGAGTAGCCACACCAGCACTCGCAAAACAAAACGGAGCCGATTATTTGGTGATTGGCAGAAGCATTACACAGGCGAATAGCCCGAAAGCGAATTATCAACGTGTACTAGAGGAGTGGGACCATGCTTAAATCAAAAGAGTTGGCATATGCTTTGTATGATATTGATGCCATTCAAATACGTCCTGATCGTTCTTTCGTCTGGACATCAGGAATTCAGTCACCTATATATTGTGACAATCGCTTAACCATGTCTTATCCGGAAATAAGACAGCAAATCGTTGAACAGTTTGCGCAAATGATCGAACAGATGGATGAAAAACCTGATGTTATCGCTGGTTGCGCAACAGCAGGCATTCCACATGCCGCTTGGTTAGCTTCATATCTAGATTTACCAATGGTTTATGTAAGATCAAAACCTAAAGGACATGGTAAACAAAACCAGATTGAAGGAAAAATTTCTGAAGGTGATAAGGTAATTGTCATTGAAGACTTGATCTCAACTGGAGGATCTTCATTAGATAGTGCTGTGGTATTAAAGGAAGCAGGGGCCAAGGTATTAAGTGTTTTAGCTATTTTTAGTTATGGTTTGCAAAAGGCTGATAATCAATTTAATGCTGCTGGTATTCCATTTGCAACAATCAGCAATTTCGATGTACTTGCAGATACACTAGTTGAAAATGACAAAATCACCGAAGCAGAAAAAACAGATTTATTACAATGGCGGAATGAATTAGGAAATAACTAATATAATATTTCCTGGGCAACCGCAAAATGCAGTTTGTTTCGCTATCATTCGACGGCAAAACAGGAACAATAGTCATCTAACAGATTACAGATCTATCATTTCTGTAATCTGTTTTTTTATGTGAACGATTTATTTGTCTCGAAGTGTGAGCAGTATCCGGTTCTTATAATATGGATTATGTAAAGTATCTGCTTAGCAAAGCTCCGGAAATAGGACCCGCAGGACGCGGAGTGGTTGGACGGAGCGGTATCACACCACTAAAAACTTGTCAAAATGAATTCTTTGCTAGCATAATCCATATTATAGGAATTTTAATATTTACTTGATTTTGATATGCTGTGTTGGTTTTTCTGTTTTTCCTGAGAAAATCACAGATGATCATTTCAGTGATACTCAAAAGCGAACATATTAGGTGTTGTGAAACAGGGCGAGTATGACTATGATAGAATTTAGTAAGCTTATTAATTAAGAAAGCAGGTATTTTTTGATGAAAAAGAAATTACTTTGGAGCGGTTTGGCTATATGCTGTTTAATGTTCCTAGCTATAGGTGGATATAAACTAATGAATGCGCGGGAATTTCAATTATTCGGTGAATTAACAGCTAAAGTGGAAACTGATGAAAAGATTGTTGCTCTAACTTTTGATGATGGACCGTCTGAGAACGTTCCAGGAATTTTATCGTTATTGGATGAATATCAGGCTAAGGCAACTTTTTTTCTGATTGGACAAGATATAGCGAAATATCCTGAAATGGCCAAGGCTATTGTTGATGCTGGACATCAGATCGGAAATCATAGCTATACGCATACCAGAATGGTAGTCAAATCCCCAGCGTTTGTAAAGAAGGAATTATCCTTAACAGATGATTTAATTAGAGACGCCGGATACGAAGGTGACATTGATTTTCGTCCGCCATTTGGTAAAAAACTTGTCGTTTTGCCATGGATGCTGAACAATCAGAAGAGGGAAACAATCATGTGGAATATTGAACCGGATACATATGCGAGCTCAGTAGAAGAAAAAGTGAAATATGTACTCGATAACATAGAAAAAGGATCCATTATCTTGCTCCATCCAATGTATGATGACGGAGAGGAATTACAAGTGATGGAAACAATCTTAAAAGAACTAACAGAACAAAACTACCGCTTTGTTACAATAGACGAACTACAAAAGCATGCAAACGAAAATTAGCCGCAATTATTAACCGCAGTATTAATTAATCATATATATGTACGGATAGCCAGCCTTGAATTTCGATCTGTTGTATTACTTGTTGAGCTAGTCCACCTGGCCCTAACTAACAACATAATATAAAACTACCTATAATATGGATTATGTAAAGTAGAATTGTATGTAAATGTGGTAATTTTGATATGAAGTATGTGCTTAGCAAAGCTCCGGAAATAGGCTCCGCAGGACGCGGAGTGGGTATCCTAGCACATTAAATATCTCAATATGGATGCTTGGCTAGCGATGGCTAGTTAACATAATCCATATTATAAGAACCAACCTTCCTATTTATCGTGATTAGTTCTCTGACTGAACTTTCTTTGTTATTAAAAAGCCCCGTCTTGGAGTTGACGGGGCTTTTCTATACAACCGATTTATACTGTCAATTTCATCTCAGAAGCAGTGGTGTGTTCGTTAGCTTAGCTTTTCTTCCGTAATCGTTCAATCAATTGCTGATCAGGCGTTACAAACAATGTCTTTTGATTATCATAAGTGACAAAACCAGGTTTTGCGCCGTTGGGTTTCTTGACATGTCTAATCAGCGTATAGTCTACTGGTACAGAGGAGGAATGTTTTGATTTACTGAAATTCGCTGCTAGTTGTGCGGCTTCCAGTAGCGTGTCTTCGCTTGGATCATGTGTACGAATTACGACGTGTGAACCTGGTATATCTTTCGTATGCAGCCAGATTTCATCTTTTCTAGCAAGTCGATTTGTTACATATTCGTTTTGCTTATTGTTTTTACCTACTAAAATTTCCGTACCGTCTGTTGCATGAAAAATCTCAGGCGCTGGTTTTGCTGGCTTTTTCTTTTGTTTTGACTGGGATTGTCTTTTCTTTAAATAACCTTGCTCTTGTAACTCTTCTCGAATCTCCTCAATATCCTGTTCACGTGCAGAATCAATTTGCTCAATAATTTCATCGAGATATTTCATTTCCTCATAGGTTTTTTTCTTTTCTTCTTCTACCATTTCTTTAGATTTTTTCAGTTTGTGATACTTTTTAAACAGGGATTGTGCATTCTCGCTTGGAGATTTGTTCGGGTTAAGTGAAATAATTCGTTTGGATTGATCAGGGTCATAATAGTTAATTACCTCGACCTCTTTATCCCCATGGCGAACTAAATGCATATGCGCTGTTAATAATTCGCCATCACGCTGATAACGATCCGCATCCTTTGCATCCTCCAGTGTTTGATCGAGCTTACCTAACTTCCGCTTATTTTTCTTTTGTTCATTGGTTAGAAAACGGAGCAAATCACCTGCTCTTTGCTTAACTCTGTCACGTTCTGCCTTACCGGAATAGAAATGATCAAGCATTTTACTAACACTAGAGAAATCTTCTCGATTTTCCATTGCATTTGTTAAATGGATAACATAGAAACGCTCTTTTTTGCCATGCATAACGTTAGGTTGATACTGGTGCTTTGCCAATTGCAGTTGAACTTGTTCAAAAGCATCCTTATAGGTTTGAAGGTCACCTAAACCTGCTCTTGTCACAATTTCTTTAGCTAACATCGGAGACACACCCATTAATGTATTGACCAGTTGCTGATCCAATTTACCAGCATTAAAATCCAATTTCCTTATTAACTGATCACCATCAAGGCAGAAGGGATCAACCTTCTGATGGCTCGGTGGCTGTACATAAGTACTGCCTGGCAAAATCGAACGATGACGGTTTTGTAAACTGGAGATATGCTTGATGCTATCCAGAATAACCTGTCTTTCCTGATCGATTAAGATGATATTACTGTGTTTTCCCATCACTTCGACGACGAGTGTTTTGACACTTGGATCGCCAATTTCATTTCTTGTCTGGAAATGAATATGAATAATTCGTTCATTTTCTATCTGTTTAACCGATTCAACAAAACTTCCACTTAAATATTTGCGCAACATCATACAATACATCGACGGTTCCTTTGGGTTATCGTATGTATCATTTGAAATGTGAATTCTTGCATAGCTAGGATGAGCACTAACTAATAATTGCTTATTTTCTCCATGTTTGCGAATCGTCATGACTAATTCTGTTTCTGTTGGCTGATATATTTTTAAAACGCGTCCAGAAACCAACTCTTGATCAAGCTCGTTTCCAACAGCACGTGTAACTATTCCATCAAATACCATGTAAATCACCTCATCTAATTATTATAACATTTCTTTAAGCAAAAAACTGCCCAGAATCATTTGTCTATCATTTGAAAAGTCTGATATGATGATTATGATAGCCAGATTATGTTTATAATAAAAGATGGAAGTGATGTATGAATGAAAAGCATGACAGGATTCGGCAGACAGGAATTGCAATTGGCTGAAATGTACATCATAGCTGAAGTTAAAACGGTAAACCATCGCTATTTGGATATAGCTTTCCAAATGCCAAAGTTTTTAGTTCCAATTGAAGATCAGTTAAAGAAGATAATCCAGCAGCGCGTTAATCGAGGAAAAGTCAGTGTGACAATCGATGTGAGTGGAGTCGGAACGAGTTCTAAAAAAATAATCACAAATTGGGATTTAGTGGAACAATACATAAAACAGTTTCAGCAAATTAAACAGACCTATCAGCTTGATGGTGAGGTAACATTGGACATGCTAGGCCAATTTCCAGACATATTTGAGGTGGAGCAACGAGAAGAAAGTAAGACAGATACGGATATGAAAGTTCTGCTTACTTTAGAAAAAGCAGTTGAAAACCTTCATGCTATGCGACTAAAAGAAGGCACTGAACTTGGGAAAGATCTTCAATTACGAACAGAAATTATACAAAATAAAATAAAACAGTTGGGTGAGAGGCGAAAAATTGTTATAATAGAGTATCAGGAGCGAATAAAAGAACGTATAAACAGTTATCTCGAAAATACTTCTGTTTACGACGAATCCAGGTTGTTTCAAGAAATCGCGCTTCTAGCCGAAAAAGGCGACATAACAGAAGAACTGACAAGAATACATAGTCATATCATGCAATTTCAGCAACTGTTGAAAGAGACGGAACCGATAGGGAGAAGATTGGACTTTATTGTTCAGGAACTAAACAGAGAGTTAAATACGATCGGTTCTAAGTCAAATGACACATGGATAAGTGAGCAAATAGTATCTTTAAAAAGCGAATCAGAAAAAATGAAAGAGCAAATACAGAATGTAGAGTAAGTTGTTCTTAGATTTAAGGGGGAGCTCGAGATGAGTTTAAAGTTAATTAATATCGGTTTTGGAAATGTGGTTTCTGCCAACAGGATCATATCAATTGTATCACCGGAGTCCGCTCCAATTAAGCGTATTATAACGGTCGCTAGGGAAAATAATAAACTAGTAGACGCTACATACGGAAGAAGAACAAGAGCTGTCATCGTTACAGATAGTGATCATGTAGTACTTTCAGCCGTTCAACCGGAAACAGTTGGACAACGAGTCATCAGCCACGATGAAATAAATGAAGAATAATAGGGAGGAACTATTTTGATAAAAGAGAAAGGAATACTGTTTATTTTATCTGGTCCATCTGGAGTAGGGAAAGGGACAGTAAGAAAGGCGTTATTCGAGCAAGATACCAATTTAAAATATTCGATTTCGATGACAACGAGGGCCATGCGCGAAGGGGAACAGGAAGGTGTAGATTACTTTTACCGTACGCGTGAGCAATTTGAACAAATGATTGAAGATCGACGTATGCTTGAATATGCTGAATATGTCGGCAACTATTATGGTACACCTAAAGAATATGTGGAGGAGACGATTGAAAGAGGTCATGATGTATTTCTTGAAATTGAAGTGCAAGGTGCTCTGCAAGTAAAAGAGAATTTTCCTCAAGGTGTTTTTATCTTTTTAATTCCACCAAGTCTGGAAGAATTAAAAAACCGCATCATTGACCGTGGAACAGAAACAGAAGATCTGATTATTAATCGCTTAAAAGAAGCAAGTAATGAGATCGAAATGATGGATAAATATGATTATGTTGTGGTAAATGATAACGTGGATGAAGCGGTAAATAAAGTGCAAGCGATTGTGAAGAGTGAACATTGTAAAAGGGAAAGAGTAGCAAAACAATTTAAAGCATTGCTGGAGGTAGATGAAAAATGATATTAGAACCGTCAATTGATAAATTACAAACAAAAATCAATTCGAAATATACGCTTGTGACGTTAGCGGCAAAGCGTGCACGCCAAATTCAAAATACGAAAATGCATCAAGTAGAAAACCCGCGAGCAGCAACTTTCGTAGGTTTAGCATTAGAAGAAATTCTAGAAGAAAAATTAACGGTTGATCCAGATCAGGAAATCATACATGATTAATATTTAAATATCGTCCCTCGCATTGCGTCGCGCTGCGAGGGTTTCTTCTATATCAGAGATGGGGTGTCTATGTGTTAAAAGGAAAAAAAATACTTTTAGGTGTCTCTGGTGGCATTGCTGTATATAAAGCAGTTGCATTAACTAGTAAATTGACACAAGCCGGAGCAGAAGTGAAGGTGCTGATGACAAGTCATGCACAGGAGTTCGTTACACCATTAACCTTTCAGGCGATATCAAGAAATCCTGTCTATACCGATACCTTTGACGAGAAAGATTCCAAAAAAATTGCCCATATTGATTTGGCAGATTGGGCAGATATGGTAATAATAGCACCAGCTACTGCAAATGTGATTGGAAAAATAGCAGGCGGAATAGCAGACGATATGTTGACAACGACATTATTGGCAACGCAGGCGCCGGTATACATCGCTCCAGCTATGAATGTTCATATGTACCAGCACCCCGCAGTCATCCAAAATATGCAGTCATTAGATGCATGGGGATATCGATTTATTGAGCCAGGAGAAGGTTATTTAGCTTGTGGCTATGTTGGAAAGGGTCGATTGGAAGAACCAGAGAAGATGGTCGAACTTCTTGAGAGTGAAACAAATCGTTGTAGTGGCTGGCAAGGAAAAAAAGTACTGATCACTGCAGGACCAACACGTGAAGCATTAGATCCAGTCCGCTATTTCACTAATTATTCATCAGGGAAAATGGGTTATGCACTTGCGCAAGCTGCTATGGAGCAAGGGGCAGACGTGACGTTAATATCAGGTCCTGTCCATCTAAGCCCTCCGCAACGTGTACAATTTGTAAAGGTAAACAGTGCAGCCGACATGTTTGACAAAGTAAAGCAATATTACCAAGACATGGATGTCATTATCAAATCAGCTGCAGTTGCTGATTATACGCCAGCAATCGTTCATAACCAAAAGCTAAAAAAACAGGGAAGTTCGATGACCATTGAAATGGAGAGAACAACGGATATCCTTCAATTTTTGGGTGAAGAGAAGACCCACCAATATTTAGTCGGATTTGCAGCTGAGACAGATAATGTGATGGATTACGCGAAGAGCAAACTAACTAAGAAAAACTTGGATGCCATTGTGATGAATGATGTCGGCAACAAAGAAATCGGCTTTGCCTCGGATCAAAATGAAGTAGTTGTTTTAACAAAAGACGGTAAAGAGCAATCTCTTCCACAGTCAAGTAAGAAAGACATTGCCAAAGCAATTATTCAACTTATTGATAAGGAATTGAGGTAGAACGAAACATGCAAGTTGCAAAAGTTATAGTTGATGTACCGACAAATCAGACGAATCGTACGTTTGATTATCTAATACCAGAGAACTTAGAAGATCTTATTCAAAGAGGGATGCGCGTTTCTGTTCCGTTCGGTCCGAGAAAAGTGATGGGCTTTGTTCTCAATATCGATAATCATTCGGAATTCGATAAATTAAAAGCAATTGATGAAGTCATGGATCTGACGCCCGTATTGACGGAAGAGTTGCTGCAATTAGGTCAGTGGATTAGCGAGCAGACGGTAAGTTTTTATATTCAAACATTCCAGGCAATGCTTCCGCAAATTCTAAAGGCAAAATATAAAAAAGAAATCGAAGCTTTGACAGAGGAAGAGCTGCCTGAAGAATTGCAAAAACTATTTGCTGGAAGACGGGTTATGGCTTATGAAGAATTTACGGAAAGACAGGGTAACCATGCTTTGTTATTAAAGGAAGTACGAAATGGACATGTTCAAATTAATTATCAGGTGAAGTCGAAAGAGACGAACAAGGTTCAGCGGTTTATCGCACCAGATAAAGAGGCATACTTATTACAGGAAGTATTAGAAGATATACCGAATCAAGCGAAGAAGCAAAAGCAAATTGTCGAATTCTTTATCGAACATCCAGAACCAATTACTCAGAAGCATTTATTAGGGAAACTTAAGACTACGATGCAAACAGTCAACCAGTTAATTGAACGTAATATTTTAAAGAAAATCGATAAGAAAGTGTACCGGGATCCTTACCAGGATAGTGAATTTAAAGAGACTAAGCCGCTTCCTCTCAGCGGTCAGCAACGAACGGCTATTGAGCCGATCTGGAATGCAACTGATACAGATCAGAATCAAGTGTTTCTGTTGCATGGTGTAACGGGAAGTGGTAAGACTGAAGTATATTTACAAGCGATAGAGAAAGTGTTGAATAAAGGGAAAGAAGCGATCGTATTAGTTCCTGAAATCGCCCTTACCCCGCAAATGGTCAATCGCTTTAAAGGAAGATTTGGTTCAGAAGTAGCTGTTTTACACAGTGCTTTGTCAGCTGGAGAAAAATTTGATGAATGGACTAAGATTCATAATAAAGAAGTAAAAGTTGTTGTAGGGGCCCGTTCCGCTATTTTCGCTCCATTTGAGAATATCGGTATTATCATTATTGATGAAGAGCATGAAACAAGCTATAAACAGGATGAACAACCTAGGTATCATGCTCGGGAAGTAGCGAAACAGCGAGGGAGTTACCATCAATGCCCGGTTGTACTAGGCAGTGCTACACCCATGCTGGAATCATATGCTCGAGCGACGAAAGGTGTCTATCACTTACTGGAGATGCCAGACAGAATGAATGAGGCAACGATGCCACCAGTAGAAATCGTTGATATGCGTGAAGAATTATACGCTGGTAATCGTACCATGTTCTCTGTGAAATTATTAGACGCTATTCGTTCCAGGTTAGAAAAACAACAGCAGGTTGTGTTATTTTTAAATAGAAGAGGTTATTCTACTTTTGTTATGTGTCGTGAGTGCGGAGATGTTATGAAATGCCCTAACTGTGACATTGCACTGACGTTTCATAAAAGTTCTCACCAATTGAAATGCCATTATTGTGACTATCAAATTCCAATGGTGAATGAGTGTCCTACGTGCAGCAGTAAAACAATCCGCTATTTCGGTACTGGAACTCAAAAAGTAGAAGAAGCTTTAAAAGAGCAGATTCCAGAAGCTGATATTATTCGAATGGATGTGGATACAACCAGGCGCAAAGGCTCTCACAAAAAACTGCTCGATCAGTTCGGTAGTGGAAAGGCGAATATTTTGCTAGGTACGCAAATGATTGCCAAAGGATTAGACTTCGAGAATGTTACATTAGTAGGCGTATTAGCCGTAGATGCGATGTTGCACTTACCAGATTTCCGTTCATCGGAAAAAACATTTCAACTTTTAACACAAGTCAGCGGCAGGGCTGGAAGGCATCAGTTACCTGGCGAAGTAATCATCCAAACTTACACACCAGAGCATTACAGTATTCAATTAGCTAGCCAATATGATTACCAGCAGTATTTCATGCAGGAAATGACTATGCGAAGAAGCTTTCATTACCCACCTTATTATTTTCTCACCCTGATCACGGTATCTCATCCAAATCAGATAAAGGTACAAGAGGTAACGAAAACGATCTGTAAATTATTGTACAAACATTTATCAGACCAAGCGACTATTTTGGGGCCTACGCCATCACCGATGGTTCGCATAAATAATAGATATCGGTACCAGTGCATGGTAAAATATAAGGATGAGCCAAACCAAAAAGAAATTATACGTAAAATACAAACACACTATCGTGATGACATTCATCGTCATGATTTAACAATACAAGTAGATTTTGAACCATATTCATTAATGTAAGAGGAGTTTTTCTTATGAACAAAATTATTTTTATGGGTACTCCGGATTTTGCAGTACCTGTGCTGGAAAGAATCATCGCAGAAGGATATCAGGTGGATCTTGTGGTAACACAGCCTGATCGTCCACGGGGCCGGAAAAGAGTCATGACCCCACCACCAGTAAAAGAAGCTGCTGAGAAACATCAAATTCCGGTTTTTCAGCCAGAGAAAATCAAAGATAATTTTCAGCCAATTGCAGATCTTAAGCCAGATTTAATTGTAACAGCAGCATTTGGCCAACTACTGCCCAAAGGGTTATTAGAAATTCCTGCATATGGTTGTATAAATGTCCATGCATCGCTTCTACCTGCTTTACGTGGGGGTGCGCCCATTCATTATTCCATTTTGGAAGGGCATGAGAAGACAGGAATTACAATTATGTATATGGCAGAGAAGCTGGATGCCGGTGATATCATCAGTCAACATGCGTTAACGATTGAAGAATCTGACGATGTTGGATCATTGCATGATAAATTAGCTACTATAGGAGCGGATTTATTAAGTAATACGATCCCTTCGATATTTTCAGGGGAAGCCAATCGTGAAAGACAAGATGATTCGTTGGCAACTTTCGCCCCAAATATTACGCGTGATCAAGAGAAAATTGACTGGAACTTGTCTCAACAATCAGTCTATAACAAGATCAGAGGACTTCACCCATGGCCTGTTGCTTTTACATTATGGCAAGGTAAAATCTTTAAAGTTTATCAGGCCGAAAAAGCAATGCAAGCTAATAGCCAGCCAGCTGGAACCATCATTAATACGAGTGAAGAAGGAATTACCGTAGCAACTGGAGACAAAAAGGCTGTGCGGTTAACGACAGTACAACCTGCAGGGAAAAAGAAAATGACAGCTGCAGAATTTCTTCGTGGTGTCGGCAGTAATCTGAAAGTAGGAGAGAAATTAGGCGAATGACAACAGCAAACAATAACATACGGGAAATCGCCTTGGATATATTACTTCGAATAGGTGACCAAGGTGGTTACAGTCACTTGGTAATTGACCAGGCATTAAATAAGCATCAGTTGGAAACAAGAGATGGCGCATTGCTAACAGAAATCGTATACGGAACCTTGCAAAGAAAAATGACATTAGCATATGATCTTGATCGTTTTATTAACAAGAAGAAAAAAATGAATCAATGGGTAAAATGGCTGTTATATTTGTCAATGTATCAAATGAAACATTTAGATAAAGTGCCGGACCATGCAGTTATCCATGTCGCCGTCGAAATTGCGAAAAAGCGAGGTCATAAAGGGATTGCTAGTTTTGTGAATGGCATTCTGCGTGCAGCACAACGGGAAGGCTTTACGGACTATAGTGAGATTGATAATGAAGTGAAGCGAATCAGTGTGAAAACAAGTCATCCAGAGTGGCTCGTGGAACGATGGATCGAGCAATACGGGTTGAAAGTAACGGAGAAAATGTGTGAAACGAACCTGCTTCACAAACAAATGACCGTTCGTGTTCAGCCATTAAAAACGACAAGATCTCAGTTAATAGAACAATTAGAAGCGGATGGGATCAAGGCAAGAGCTTCTGATGTTTCAGATCAAGGTATTATCATTGAAAAAGGTAATGTATTAAAGCATGAATCTTTCACGAACTCGATGTTTACGGTGCAGGATGAAAGCTCGATGTTAGTAGCGGAATTGATGGACTTAGATTCAGGTATGACCGTATTGGATGCTTGCAGTGCACCTGGTGGAAAAACGACGCACATTGCTGAAAAAATGCAGGATAATGGTACAGTGTATGCGTATGATTTACACGGAAAGAAAGCTAAGTTAGTAGCGGATAAAGCAAAATCACTAGCGTTAACGTCGATTCAGACAGGTCAGGCTGATGCACGAAAATTACAAGAAAAGCATCAACCTTCCACGTTTGACCGAATATTAATAGATGCACCGTGTACTGGCTTAGGTGTACTGCGAAGCAAGCCTGATATAAAATATAATAAAAGTGAAGATGACATTACCCAATTGTCTCACATCCAACATGAAATACTAGATCATGTAGCACCTTTATTGCGAGTAAATGGTAAGTTGACTTATAGTACTTGTACGGTAGATAAAGAAGAGAACGACTACGTCATCAAATCATTTCTTCAACAGCATCCTGAATATCAAGTAGACCAGGAGTTCTTCAATGAGATACCAGAAGCATTGCAGAATACTAGTGGATCAAGTGAATATGGTATGCAAATATTTCCTCAAGATTTTAACAGTGATGGCTTTTTTATTACGAGACTATTGCGAAATAGTTGATGGGGATTAGAGGTGGAAAGAATGAAATATGTGTATCAATCGGACAAAGGTAAGATCAGACAATTGAATGAGGATGCTGTGACAGTGATTCCCAAACAAGAAGCATTGCTAGCAGTTGTGGCTGATGGCATGGGAGGTCATCAGGCTGGTGATATTGCCAGTAAATTAACGATTGAACAATTAGAGAAATTGTGGACAGATTCTGATATGCATAATCTAGATTTGAAAAAATGGCTGGCAGCTTCTATCAAGGAAGTGAATAATGTAGTGTACCAAAAGGCGCAATCTGATTCCTCTTATCAAGGGATGGGTACGACGATTGTGGCAGCTGTGTGTACTGAAAATGATATAATCATCGGCCATATAGGAGATAGCCGTGCTTATTTAATTAGTAATGCAGATTGGAAGCAAGTTACCGAAGACCACTCGTTAGTTGGGGAACTAGTTAGAAGTGGACAGCTATCCAAAGAAGATGCTCAGCTCCATCCGAGAAGAAATGTTATATTAAAAGCTTTAGGTACAGAACCTGATTTAGAACCTGATATGTTCCAATCTGACTGGAAAGAGTTTAATCGACTTCTTATTTGTTCAGATGGGTTAACAAACAAAGTTACCGATCAGGAGTTACATGAAGTCATTAGTGAGGATTCCCTGGACAATCTTGGCCAGACGTTAGTCGATTTAGCGAATGAACGTGGTGGCGAAGATAATATTACATTGGCTATCGTTGATTCACATAATGAAGTTGGTGACGCTTGATGTTAGAAGGTAAAGTGTTAAATGAACGATATGAGATCATAAAACTGATCGGCGGAGGCGGGATGGCCAATGTTTATTTAGGAAATGACAGGATCCTTGAACGGGAAGTGGCTATTAAAGTACTACGCCTTGAATATGCGAACGACCAGGAGTTTATCACGAGATTTCACCGGGAAGCACAGGCGGCGACCAGTTTGTCTCATCCGAATATCGTCAGTATTTATGATGTAGGTGAAGAAGACCAGATTTATTATATGGTCATGGAATATGTTGATGGCATGACACTAAAACAATACATACAGCTGCATGCGCCAATTGAAGTGGAAGAAGTCATTGATATCATGACACAAATCACCGCAGCTATTGCTCAAGCACATGAGAACGGCTTAATCCACCGTGATATTAAGCCACAGAATATCTTGATTAATCCTTATGGTCAAGTGAAAGTAACCGACTTTGGAATTGCTGTAGCATTGAGTGCTACTGCTCTAACACAAACGAATTCTGTACTTGGATCTGTCCATTATTTATCACCTGAACAAGCTCGAGGTGGTAAAGCAAATCGGAAATCAGATATATATTCGCTTGGGATACTATTATTCGAATTATTGACGGGACAACTCCCTTTTTCGGGACAATCGGCAGTATCGATTGCTTTAAAACATTTACAGTCTGAGACACCATCGATTCGGGAATTTAATCCACGTGTACCTCAGTCTGTCGAGAATATTGTTTTGAAATCAACTACGAAAGATCCGTTCTACCGATATCAAACGGTATATGAAATGGAAGAGCAATTAATTCATTCATTAGATCCTGATAAGATGAATGAAGCGAAATTTCAGCCACCTGAATCAGAAGACACGATTACAAAGGCAGTCCCAATTATTAAAGAAGGGGATCATCTTGCAGATCAGAAGCTAGATGAAACAGCTACAATTGTCAGTACACCATCTGATAAAACAGAGCAGGCAGTAGCTCCAACAGAAAAGAAAAAATCCAAACGAAAAAAAACGTTCGTTTGGGTAACAAGCTTGTTCGTCGTTCTGTTCGGTGCTATTTTAATTGCATTATTTGTGTTGCCTGGATTATTCCAACCAAAGGATGTAGCAGTTCCTGATGTAACAGGTCTAAGCTATGAGGATGCTGAGCAGCAATTAACAGATTTAAAACTAACGGTAGCGAAGGAAGAAACTTCTGATGAAGAGGTTGAAAATAACCATGTGATTGAAACGTCACCTGCT
Source organism: Gracilibacillus salinarum (assembly GCF_022919575.1). Classification (NCBI taxonomy): domain Bacteria; kingdom Bacillati; phylum Bacillota; class Bacilli; order Caryophanales; family Bacillaceae; genus Gracilibacillus; species Gracilibacillus salinarum. Next base: position 227,950 of record NZ_CP095071.1, read on the forward strand.
GCTAACAAACAAATTAAAGAAGGCGAAGAGGTTACGGTTTATGTAAGTTCTGGACCGGAGACATTTGAAATAGATGATTATGTAGGTAATGATTACGATAGAATTGAGTCGATATTACTTGATGCAGGCTTTAAAGATGTGAAATTCTATGAAGAATTTTCAGATCGTCCCGCAGGGGAAATTATCGCGCAATATCAACCATCTGCAGGGAGTGAAGTAGTCCCTCGTGATACGAATGTTATTTTTGAGGTAAGTAAAGGACCAGAACAAATTACCTTAAACAGACTAGTTGGATTACAGGTTGATGAAGCAACTACCTATATCGAGGATAATGAATTAAATGCCGAAATTAAGGAAGTCCATAGCGAAGAGGAAGAAGAAGGTATTATATTGGAGCAAAACCCTGCAGCCAACGAAAAACTCGAAAAAGGTGATACGGTTGAACTTACTGTATCGAAAGGACCTGAACCGAAACAGCAAGTCACACATACCGAATCGATTACGATCCCGTATACAGGACAAACCGATGAGGAAACAGGGGAGAAAGCCCCGCAGGAAATTAGTATTTACGTGGAAGATATGAATAATGATATTACGGAATTGTATCAGGAAGTGAAAATGATTAAGGAAGATACGTCATTTGATATCGACTTGACCATTGCTCCCGATGATGAAGCAACTTATAAAGTACTTAGAGATGATGAACTGATTATGGAGAAAACAATACAATATGATGATGTAGAGGGTGAGTAAATGCCGAGAGGTAAAATTGTCAAGGCTCTTAGCGGATTTTATTATGTGCAGTATGAAGGTGGTCTTGTTCAATGCCGTGGTAGAGGGAATTTTCGTCAAAAAAAGATAACACCACTTGTGGGTGATTATGTCGAGTTTGAATACCATGATAAAAAAGAAGGATACATTATGGCGATTTCGGAAAGAGAAAACCAATTAACCAGACCACCAATCGCTAATGTAGATCAGGCTATCATTGTGACATCAGTGAAGCAGCCTGATCTTAGCCTTAATCTATTAGATAAGTTTTTAGTTTTAGTCGAATCTAAATCAATCCAACCATTATTATTTTTTACAAAAATGGACTTACTTGAAGAAGAGGAAGAGAGTATTGTTAGAGAGAAACTTGCCTATTATCAAACGATTGGTTATGAGGTAGAATTTCTCTCAACAAAAGATCGGGAGCTGAACCATCAACTTTCCGTTCATCTAAATCAAAAGGTTTCTGTTTTTGCTGGCCAATCTGGAGTCGGCAAAACATCATTATTAAACACAATTATACCGGATTTGCAGTTGGAAACAGATAACATCTCGGAAAGTTTAGGCAGGGGGAAACATACGACCAGGCATGTCGAGTTAATTACTTTTGAAGAAGGATTAGTCGCAGATACCCCTGGGTTTAGTGCGCTTGACTTCAAAGAAATTGACTTAGAAGTTTTACCTGAATGCTTCCCGGAATTTGTTGAACTTCAAAATCAATGCAAGTTCAGAGGCTGTATGCATGTTAAGGAGCCAAAATGTGCGGTGAAGGCAGCATTAGATAGAGGAGAAATCTTAGAGGATCGCTATCAGAATTATTTACAATTCGTCGAAGAAATCAAAAATAGAAAGCCGAGGTATTAATATGAGCACGAAAATCGCACCATCGATATTATCTGCGAATTTTTCTATTTTAAAAGAGGAAATTGAAGATGTCATTCAAGGAGGCGCAGATTATATCCACATAGATGTCATGGATGGTCATTTTGTACCTAATATTACGTTTGGACCAGTGGTTTTATCATCCATTCGTCCGCTGACAGATGCTACACTAGATGTCCATCTTATGATTGAGGAGCCTGATCGCTATATTCAAGAATTTGCTGATGCTGGCGCAGATATAATCACCGTACATGTGGAGGCATGCAGGCACTTACATCGTACCATTCATTTGATTAAGGAAGCTGGTGTGAAACCAGGTGTTGTAATGAATCCAGCCACACCAGTCGAAATGATTAAACCAATTTTGAAAGATGTAGAGCTTGTGTTGTTTATGACAGTCAATCCGGGATTTGGTGGACAAGTCTTTATTCCAGAAGTGTTAGAAAAGGTACAACAAGCGGTAAAGTGGAGAGAAGAATTAGGTTTAGCTTTCGAAATCGAGGTCGATGGTGGTGTGAACGAAATGACGGCCAAGCAGTGTATCGATGCCGGAGTAGATGTATTAGTTGCAGGTAGTGCCATTTTTAATGAACAAGATCGTCAAGGTGCTATAGATAAAATACGAAATCATGAGTAATTCGTGTAGAAAGGCTGTTCATTATGCACATCGGTATTGTAGCAGGCGGTCCTGAACAAACGTTAAGCCAATTAACCACTTTTCAATCAACTGTTGACTATTGGATAGGTGCTGATAAAGGTGCCTTATACATAGTTAGAAACGAACTTCCGCTCGATATGGCAATTGGTGATTTTGATTCCATTACCCCTGATGAGAAGAAATTGGTACAACAATATGCTGCCAGGTATCAAGAATATCCATCAGCAAAAAATGAAACGGATCTGGAATTAGCTGTTTCTCATGCACTTCATCTTGAACCTGAAGCCATTTCAATCTTCGGTGCTACAGGCAAACGGTTAGATCATGAAATGGCCAATCTGCAGTTACTGTACTTGTTATTAGAAAAAAATATTAAAGCAATGCTGTTTGATCAAGATAACGCTATTTCTATTTATAAACCAGGGACTTACAAAATCGAGGCAAATGCTTCAGAACTGATTTCTTTTGTCCCTCTCTCTAAACATGTAGAAGGATTAACATTACGTGATTTCGCATACCCTTTGGAAGATTACACGTTAACGTGGGGAAGTACTCGATGTATCTCTAATAAAATAATTGGATCTCAAGGTACTTTTTTATTTAATGATGGCATATTAATAATGATAAAGAGTACGGAGGAGGAACCTACGTAAATTATTCAATAAATATTGAAACCTATGCAAATTTAGGCGTGTCTCCTCATAAGCTGTATAAGAACCGATTTACAACTGATCAAAAAAAGTGTTTATGTCTTCTGGAGTGAAGAGGAGGGGTATGATGAAATTCTATACGATTAAACTCCCACGTTTTCTTGGAGGATTCATCCGAGCATTGTTGGGATCTGGCAAAAAATAAGCAAGTTTTTGTTTGGCAGTAAAGATTGACATCTGTAAGTCCACTCTCATTACAGATGTCCGGCTTGTTGAGCAATGCCAGTCAGTGGAAGTTGCGTGCTATTATTGTATACTTATCAAAGAGTTTGTTTACGTAGCTAGATAAGAAAAGACCGGGCGATCGCCCGGTCTTTTCCTTAACTATGAAACAAATGTATCCAGGTATGTCAATGAGTTCGGCAAAACGTGTCACAATCACCACTAAGCTGATAGTTTACATAATCCATATTATAGAAACTCAGCTTCATGTTCGGTTGTGACTGCATGTTTATGCTTTCTTGACCAATGAAAAAAAGCCCCTGCTGAACAGGAGCCTTTTTACAAGTTATTCATAAAATTATACGCGTTCTACTTTGCCAGATTTAAGCGCACGAGCAGAAACATATACACGTTGAGGTTTACCGTCAACCATGATTCTAACTTTCTGTACGTTTGCTTTCCAATTACGCTTATTTGCATTCATAGCGTGTGAACGTTTATTTCCTGAAGTCGTTTTACGACCAGTTACGACACATTTACGTCCCATAATTTTGTTCCCTCCTACTGCACTAACTCAATTCATACTTATCTAATTTATCATATAATGGTTCTTTTTGCAATTTGATTTATCAAATATACGATAAAATTCCCAACAAAACTCTAAACTGTGGCAGGAACAAACAACTATAGGAAAATATAATGAGATTGCTTGACATGAAGGTGATTTTCATACATTCTATAATGGAATACCCTTATTTCTCTTGTAATTAGAAACAGCCATTAACTATATAAAGCTTGAAAATCTCAAAGCACTTTTCTTTTATCTATACATAGAGGAGGATGAAGGATGTCTATCGAATTAACTACTGCAGATGGTCATGTGACCATTACAAATGAGGTAATTGCAACGATAGCAGGAGGCGCTGCTATTGAATGCTATGGAATTGTTGGAATGGCATCGAAGAAGCAATTGCGAGACGGAATCGCAGAAATATTAAGAAAAGAGAATTTTTCAAGAGGTGTGATTGTTCGGCAAGAAGGGGAGGCCGTGCACATTGACATGTATATCATTGTCAGCTATGGCACGAAAATTTCGGAAGTTGCACATAATGTTCAATCACAGGTAAAATATAACCTTGAAAAAACGCTTGGTTTAAAAATAAGTTCTATTAATATTTATATTCAGGGTGTACGTGTGATTCAGGATTAAGAACTTTTGTGAGAACAATTCCTGCGAAGTAGGTTATATAATGGAAATGGAGCAGAGGGAGGAACATGCAAGTGACGCATAATAAAATTGACGCAGCATTATTTGCCAATATGGTCATAACAGGCGCAACGCATTTGTCAAATAATGCCGATAAAATTGATGCATTAAATGTTTTTCCAGTACCGGATGGCGATACTGGAACAAATATGAATTTATCGATAACTTCTGGAGCGAATGAAGTAAAGAAGGCGAATAAGGATAGTGTATTAGAGGTGGCCAATGCTTTTGCAAAAGGATTGTTAATGGGGGCCAGAGGTAATTCTGGTGTAATTCTGTCTCAGATTTTCAGAGGTTTTGCCAAGGGCTTGGAAGGAAAAGAAGAATTAGATATAGACAGCTTTGTTACGGCTCTTGAGAGCGGTGTGAATACGGCTTATAAAGCAGTTATGAAACCTGTGGAAGGTACAATTCTCACTGTCGCCAAAGATACAGCTCATGATGCAAAAGAAATTGCCAAACAAGAGGAAGACATTGAATCGTTTTTAGAAAAAGTAGTCCAGGCTGCCAAGAAATCATTGAAACGCACTCCTGAATTATTGCCCGTTTTGAAAGAGGTAGGCGTAGTTGATAGTGGTGGACAAGGTTTGGTCGTTATTTATGAGGGATTTTTGGCTGGCTTGAAAGGGGAAGAAGTCCCGCAGTCACATGATGAAACAATGGACTTAGACGACCTTGTCAACGCTGAGCATCATAAGCTGGCGCAAGATTACATGAGTACAGATGACATAGAATTTGGCTATTGTACCGAATTCATGGTGCGGTTTGAGGATGATAAATTAAGCGAACATCCTTATGACGAAGCAAAGTTCAGAGAAGAACTTAGCGAACATGGCGATTCCTTGTTAGTTGTATCAGATGATGAAATCGTCAAAGTGCATATCCATGCAGAATATCCAGGTGATGTGTTTAATTTGGGCCAACGTTTTGGGAGCTTTATTAATCTAAAAGTAGAGAATATGCGTGAACAGCATTCGAAAATTGTAGAACCAAAACAGGAAAAGCCGAAAGCGAAGCAACCGTTTGGCGTTGTAACCGTTGCGATGGGAACAGGATTAACGGAATTGCTGAAGAGCTTGGGAGCTACAGTAGTGATCCAGGGTGGTCAGACGATGAACCCGAGTACACAGGATATTGCTAATGCTATTACGGAAGCTAATGCTGAGCAAGTAATTGTTTTGCCTAACAATAAAAATATTGTGATGGCCGCTGAACAAGCAGCAGAATTGGCAGAGGTTAATGTTGCTGTGGTACCGACTAAAACGATCCCGCAAGGAATGGCTGCGATGCTATCCTATAATCCGGAGAATTCACTGGCAGAGAATCAAGAGGCAATGGCTGAAGCAAGCAGTCACGTGAAGACAGGTCAAATAACGTATGCGGTTAGAGATACGCAAATCGATGGAATGACCATTGAGAACGGACACTATATGGGATTGGCTGATGGGAAAATCAAAGTAACTGATGCGGATCAGCTAACGGTTATTCAATCATTATTAAGAGAGCTGATCGATCCTGAAGAAGACGAAATTGTTACCGTTATAAGCGGGCAAGAGTCTTCTGAAGAAGAGGAACAGGCAATTATTGCATTTATTGAAACTGAATTTGAAGATGTTGAGGTTGAAGTACATCAAGGAGACCAACCGATTTATTCTTATATTTTTTCAATAGAATAAATAGAATTCAGGCTGTCTAGGAAGGTTTTGGGCAAGCGAATGCTGATAACACACAAAGCGATTTTCAGTTGCATCATTCCCTGTAATAAGGGAGGCTGCTGAATACTGGCTCTTTAGAAAAAGTTAGAAGGACAAGCTCCCTTGATGGAGTCCGCAGTGTTGACAGTACAGCATGAAACCTTTTGGACAGCCATTTTTATTTTTCAAAGATACGATGTTTATCCAAATTCTACTGGGAGTAAGAGAGTGTGAATACCATGAATCAACTATCCGTACAACAAATAAAAGGTGTCGGACCAAAATTGGCCGAAACTTTGGAACAGATTAATATTCATACAGTGGAAGACCTTTTGTATTATTTTCCTAACCGTTATGATCATTATGAACAGAAACCACTTCATGAATTAATTCATAATGAAAAAGTAACCATTGTAGGCGAGGTATTGCAGGAGCCTATGGTCACGTTCTACGGTCGAAAGAAATCACGTCTGACAGTCAATATTCGTGTCGATGGAGCGGTAGTCAAAGGTGTTATGTTTAATCGGGCATTTGCCAAGAAACACTTTGTGCCCGGCGAAACGATTTCTGTAAATGGGAAATGGGATCAGCACAGGCTGCAAATTACCATCGATCAATATAAGAAAGGAAGTATGGATGCAAGTAATCCGATTTCTCCGATATATTCTTCTAAAGGCGACATAAAGAATGCGCAATTCCAAAAAATAATCAAGCAAATAATTCAAGATTATCAAGAGGAAATTAGCGAGTTTATGCCAACCCCGTTCCTAACAAAGTACAAGCTGCCAGATCGATTCACCGGTTTTTCAGAAATGCATTTTCCAAGTTCCTTTCAGCAGCTTAAACATGCGAAACGACGATTTATCTATGAAGAATTATTGTTATTTCAAATAAAAATGCAGCTCTATCGAAAACGAAATCGTGAAGCAACTCAAGGAAATGCGCAAGTTATTAATATGGAGCAAGTAAAACATTTAATACAGCAGTTTCCTTTTGCCCTTACAGAAGCTCAAAAAAAATCACTTGCTGATATTTTTCGGGATTTGCATTCTCCCTACCGGATGAATCGATTATTGCAGGGCGATGTAGGTTCAGGGAAGACAGCGGTGGCGGTGATCAGTTTATATGGAACAGTAACTGCTGGCAAACAGGTAGCATTTATGGTTCCAACAGAAATTCTTGCAGAACAGCATGAAGTATCACTGAAAGAACTATTACCGAATGAAGTGAAAATCCACCGATTAACTGGCTCGATCAAGGGTAAGAAAAGACAACAGATTCTGTCTGATATAGAAGATGGAAGTTGTCAAGTAGTGATCGGTACTCATGCTCTGATTCAAGATGATGTGCATTTTGACGATTTAGCATACGTCATCATTGATGAACAGCACCGATTTGGTGTCCATCAACGAAACACCTTAAGGGAAAAAGGTATTCTCGCCGATATGCTTTATATGACCGCTACACCGATTCCTCGCACGTTATCCATTACTGCATTTGGTGATATGGACGTATCCAAAATTGACGAAATGCCTAAGGGGAGAAAACCAGTTGAAACATATTGGGTAAAACAAAATATGTTTGAACGAACAGTCAATTTCATTTATAAAGAAATAAAAAAAGGTTCACAGGCTTATATTATTTGTCCATTAATTGAGGAGTCGGATAAGTTAGATATCCAAAATGCTTTGGACCTATTTGTTCAATTACAGGAAGTGTTACAAGGAAAAGCTACCGTTGGATTAATGCATGGCAGATTGTCAACAGAAGAAAAAGAACAAGTAATGCTAGATTTTGCTTCCAACAATGTCCAAATTTTAGTCTCTACAACTGTTGTAGAAGTAGGTGTCAATGTTCCGAATGCGACAGTGATGATGATACAGGATGCTGACCGTTTCGGTTTGTCACAGCTCCATCAATTGAGAGGACGTGTCGGGAGAGGCGAGAAACAGAGCTACTGTATATTAGTAGCTGATCCTAAAGGCGAAACAGGCAAAGAACGGATGCGGATCATGACGGAAACGACGGATGGATTCGAATTAGCTGAACGAGATCTTGAATTAAGAGGTCCCGGTGATCTTTTTGGTGTAAAGCAAAGTGGTCTTCCAGAGTTTAAATTAGCCGATCTTGTCCACGATTACCGTGCATTGGAAACAGCTCGTACAGACGCAATCGAACTGGTAGAACATCAATTTTGGAAAGATGCTGATTATCAAAGTTTGTTTGATTATTTGCAGAAAGAATTAGATTTAGATAAGCAGACACTTGCATAAATGGCTATGGTATTATATATTACTATTAGTACCTAGTCATAATTTTTTGAAAAGCGGATGACATGTAAATGGACGGTGGAGTACATGAAACGGAACAAAAAGGAACGGCAGTTATTGCTAAAGGATACAATAGAAGAAAAACCGTTTATTACCGATGAAACGTTAGCGAAAATGTTTGCGGTCAGTATCCAGACAATACGATTAGATCGCATGGAATTAAATATTCCTGAACTGAGAGAACGTATTAAATCTGTTGCAACCAACAATTGGAATGAAACAGTTAAAGCGTTGCCGATAGATGAAGTGATCGGTGAAATTATAGATCTTGAGTTAGATGAAAGAGCTATTTCTATTTTGGATATTACCGCAGAGCATGTTTTCTCACGGAACAAAATTGCCCGAGGTCACCATTTATTTGCTCAGGCTAATTCACTTGCAGTTGCCGTTATCAACGACGAATTAGCATTGACAGCAAATGCTGATATTAAATTTACCAGACAAGTGGTGCAGGGAGAGAGAGTGATCGCAAAAGCAAGAGTGAAAGAAGTAACTTCTTCTAACCGTACTGCTGTAGAAATCCAAAGTTACGTCGATAATGAAACAGTCTTTACGGGACTCTTTGAAATGTTTCGATCGAATGATAATAAGGAAGGGGAACAATCATGAGAATTGCAATAGATGCGATGGGTGGTGACCATGCACCAAAGGAAATTGTCCTTGGTGCGATGAAAGCCATCGAACATTTTGATCAGCTTCACTTAACACTTATAGGTGATGAAAATGCGATGAAGCCCTATCTGAAAAGTAATGACCGAGTTGACATTATACATACGACTGAAAAAATAACAAGTGAAGATGAGCCGGTAAAAGCAGTTCGTCGCAAAAAGAATGCCTCGATGGTATTAATGGCAAATGAAGTGAAAGCGGGTCGTGCTGATGCTTGTATATCTGCAGGTAACACAGGTGCGCTTATGAGTGCTGGGTTGTTTATCGTTGGGCGAATTAAAGGGATTGATCGTCCTGCGCTAAGCCCCACACTTCCAACCGTAAATGGAGATGGATTCCTCCTGCTAGATGTAGGCGCCAATGTGGAAGCAAAGCCGCAGCACCTTCAGCAATACGCTCTGATGGGATCAATCTATATGGAGAAAGTCCGCCAAATGGAAAAGCCACGTGTAGGACTTCTAAATGTCGGTACAGAAAAAGGTAAAGGCAATGATCTTACCAAAAAAGCATTTGACTTAATGCAGGAACTGCCGATTCATTTCGTTGGTAATGTAGAAGCACGCGACTTATTAAATGGTGTCGCAGATGTCGTGGTAACAGATGGATTTAGTGGTAATATCGCGTTGAAAACCGTTGAAGGTACTGCTCTAACAATGTTTTCCATGATTAAAGAAGTATTTACGACAAATACCAAAACGAAAATTGCGGCACTGCTGGCAAAAAATGATATGAAGGGCTTAAAGAACAAGCTTGATTATTCTGAATATGGCGGAGCTGCATTGTTCGGTCTTGCAGCACCAGTAGTTAAGGCACATGGTTCTTCCAACCAGCAAGCGATTTTTAGTGCAATTCAGCAGACTGTTCAAATAGTAGAGAAAGAAGTTATTACGAAAATTGAAGCGGAAGTTCAGCAGCTTCAAGCTAGTAACGGGGAGGAATAAGTCGTGAAAAAAGTAGCATTCATTTATCCTGGCCAAGGCTCGCAAGCAGTAGGCATGGGACAAGATTTATATGATAATTATCAGCAGGTTAGAGAATTATTTGATCAGGCGAATGAAGTTCTGGGTTTTAATCTGACTGATATTATGTTTGAAGGTCCTAAGGAAACTCTTACGAAAACAGAAAATACGCAGCCAGCACTTTTATTAGTAAGTGCAGCAATTACGCAATTACTAAAGGAACAAGGTATTCATCCTTCCGTAACAGGTGGTCACAGTTTGGGAGAATACAGTGCACTTGTGGCAGCGAATGCTTTACCAGTAACCGAGGCAGTTGAACTTGTACACCAACGTGGGAAGCTGATGGAGAATGCGTATCCAGCTGGAAAAGGTGCAATGGCAGCTGTGCTTGGGCTCGATAAGACGACGCTGCAAGAAACATTAACACATATTCACGAGCAAACAGATGAAGTGATTGAAATAGCAAATATTAATTGCCCTGGTCAAATAGTTGTGTCAGGTTCACAGAAGGCTGTTGATGTCGCGGTCGAACAACTGAAGGAAGCGGGAGCTAAGCGAGTATTACCACTAGCTGTAAGTGGTCCGTTTCATTCGAGTCTAATGAAACCTGCAGCTGAACAATTTAGTGAACTTGTTCAGAATGTGAATTGGACGGATACGACGATTCCAGTATATGCAAATGTAACAGCGGACAAAGTAACCAGCCAGGAACAAATTAAGCAGTTACTGGTAGAACAGTTATATTCTCCAGTCAGATTTGAAGAAATAATTGAGCAGTTGTTGGATGAATCGCTTGATGCCATTGTTGAAGTAGGCAGCGGTAAAGTATTAACGGGACTGGTAAAGAAAGTGAATCGTAGAATGACTACCTTTGCCGTACAGGATGATGCTTCCTTACAAGCATTTATCGAATGGATAAAGGAGGATTAACAGATGATGTTAAAAGATCAAGTTGCACTTGTTACAGGTGCATCACGTGGAATCGGTCGAGAGATTGCGTTAACTTTTGCTAGAAACGGTGCAAAAGTAGTGGTAAACTACTCTGGTAGTGAAGAAAAAGCGCAAGCTGTGGTTAACGAGATCATAGAGAATGGTGGAGAAGCGATTAAACTTCAGGCGAATGTCAGTGACGAAGCTGATGTGAAAGCTATGGTGAAAGAGACAATCCAAGCGTTCGGGAGTCTTGATATCCTCGTGAATAATGCAGGTATCACGAAAGATAATTTGCTAATGCGAATGAGTGAAGCAGACTTTGAAGATGTAATAGATATCAATCTCAAAGGTGTCTTCCTGACTACCAAGGCGGTTTCCCGTCAAATGATGAAACAGCGGCAAGGTCGAATTATTAATGTATCCTCTGTTGTTGGCATCAGCGGTAATCCGGGACAGGCCAACTATGTTTCTGCAAAAGCCGGTGTCATAGGATTAACTAAGTCGACAGCTAAGGAATTTGCTGCTCGTAATATATTAGTCAATGCCATTGCACCTGGTTTTATTGCAACAGATATGACTGATAAATTAACGGAAGAACAGAAAGAACAAATGCTTTCTTTAATCCCTTTAAACAAATTAGGTAAAGCGGAAGATGTAGCGAACGTAGCTCTGTTTTTGGCTTCTGAACAATCCAACTATATTACAGGTCAAACCATTCAAGTTGATGGTGGTATGATCATGTAATAGAATGGACTTGATCTTTGAAAGGAGGTGACGAGAATGTCCGAAACTTTTGACAAAGTAAAGCAAATCGTTGTTGACCGTCTTGACGTAGACGAAGAGAAAGTAACACTAGAAGCATCTTTTAAAGATGATTTAGAAGCAGATTCATTAGATGTAGTGGAACTTGTGATGGAACTTGAAGACGAGTTTGACCTTGAAATTGCTGATGAAGATGCAGAAAAAATCGCTACAGTAGGTGATGCTGTAAAATACATAGACAGCAACCAATAATATGTAACCATCTAAGAAAGTCTTACCGTAGTAAGACTTTCTTAGTATTTAATTACCTTAAATATAATTGATCAACAGCGGATAACTCAAGGCAGTGATGAACGAGAAAAAGAACAAACACTTCTGCTGTCGACTTAAAGACTGGCAATCGTCATTTCCTCTAGTGGGAAACCTTTACAGAAAAGGTTGGCGTATCGCCATATTTCCTTTATAATAGTGTCAATGATTGAAATCATGTTGGTAGGTGAAGAAAGTGTCAGATTTGAAATTGCTTCAGAAGGAACTGAATATTTGGTTTAAAGATGAAAAACTATTAAGACAAGCTTTTACTCATTCATCTTATGTGAATGAGCACCGGAAAAAGAATCTGCTTGATAATGAGAGATTGGAATTTTTAGGTGATGCTGTATTGGAATTAGGTGTTTCTCAATACCTTTACCGAGAATTCGGTCATTTTGCTGAAGGGGATTTAACGAAACTTCGAGCATCCATTGTATGTGAACCAGCACTCGTCACATTCGCGGAAACGTTAGACTTTAGTAAATACGTATTATTGGGCAAAGGTGAAGAAATGACAGGTGGCCGTAATCGTCCCGCTCTTCTGGCAGATGTTTTTGAAGCATTTATAGGTGCTTTATACTTGGATCAAGGGTATGATCAGGTGATTCATTTCTTGAAGAAATATGTCTATCCTGAGATTACAACCGGTGTTTTTTCTCATACGATGGATTATAAAAGTCAATTGCAAGAAACTGTACAACAGCATAAAAATAGATTAGTGGAGTATAGTATTGTTGATGAAAAAGGACCTGCACATGATCGGGAATTTTTCGCTGTTGTCACTATCAACGGACAGACTGCTGGAAAAGGTGTTGGCAGAACCAAAAAGGAAGCAGAACAACGCGCAGCCAAACAAGCCCTCGATGCACTTCCACAATAAGCACATAAATTCTATTATCAATGAAACGCTTAGTGGCTAATTGATAGTAGAATTTTTTATGCCAATAAAAAAAGTAGGTTTGTTTAATACAGAAAATATAAAGTGGAATTGTATCAAAATCTGGAAATTGATAGGTTGTATTTGCTTAGCAAAGCTCCAAAAAATTGCTCTACCTCCTATGGGAACGGCTTCAGCCGTGCCTCGCTGGATGCAAAGTGGTTGGCCAGATTGGTATCACAGCACATCAACCATTTCAAAATTGCCGCTAAGCAGCTAGACATAAACCGTAATAAGATATGTTAATAAAAACTCGGATGTCCTTATGGAGGCATCCGAGTTTTTGCGATAGGTTTTATTTTCGGTATTGTCGTAATTCAGTGATAAAGGCTTGTGTTTCTGCTACGGTTAAGCCGCCTTTTTGTTTAAGTAAATCATAGAGTTCTTTAAGCTCATCATAATGCTTCATATCATAATCGTCCGGATTCATAATCGAATCATTGACGACTTGCAGCATTCTTCCCATTTCCTGAATGATATAAGCTAAATTTTCTTCTGTTTTTTCTTCTAAATGCAATTCTATTCACTCCTAATATGTATTTTATAGGATCTTCCTTCTCTTACTCTAGTCTTTATGATAAAATAAATAAGTTGAAAAGCAAAGGATTAATTATAATCCAATCTTGATTTTCCGCGATGAAATGATATAAATAGGAGTTTTATAAATGTATTTAAAACAATTAGATACAATTGGTTTTAAATCTTTCGCTGAGCGAATTAAAGTCGAATTTGTACCTGGTGTTACGGCCGTAGTAGGCCCGAATGGAAGTGGAAAGAGTAATATTACCGATGCAATTCGCTGGGTACTCGGAGAACAATCAGCTAGATCTCTTCGTGGTGCCAAAATGGAAGATATAATCTTCCAGGGAAGTGAATCGCGCAGAGCCCTAAATGTTGCCGAAGTAACGTTGGTATTGGATAACTCAGATAACCGGCTTCCCGTTGACTATCAGGAAGTAAGTGTTACAAGAAGAGTGTACCGTTCAGGCGAAAGTGAATTTTTAATGAATAAACAGCCATGTCGCTTAAAAGATATTACGGAACTTTTTATGGATTCGGGATTAGGAAGAGAAGCTTTCTCCATAATAAGCCAAGGGAAAGTGGAAGAGATCCTAAGCTCTAAATCAGAAGAACGACGAGTAATTTTCGAAGAAGCAGCAGGTGTATTGAAATATAAAAACAGAAAGAAACAGGCAGAGTATAAACTAGCAGAAACACAAGAAAATTTGAACCGTGTAGAAGATATTATTTATGAAATCGATGGGCAATTGGAGCCATTGGCACAGCAAGCATCGATCGCAAAAGAGTATCTGTCCCAAAAAGAACGACTGACGAATGTAGAAGTCGGCTTACTGGCAAAAGAAATTGAACAGTTGAATAATCAGTGGGAAGCCTCTGAGCAGGATTTAACCAAGAAGCGTGCTGATTTAAATGGCAAGCAGCAATGGATTCAGTCTCACGAACAAAAGAGTATGCAATTGAAGCAGGAAGTCCAGCAAGCAGATGAACAAATTACAAAATTACAGGAAACCTTATTAGTTGCAACACAAGAGTTAGAGAATCTTGAAGGTAACAAGAAGATCTTTCATGAAAGACTTCAGCATTTTCAAGAAAATAAAACGAATTTAGAACGGGATATCATCGAAACACGTGAAAAGAAAGAAGCACTTGTGGAACAGTTGCAGCAAGAACAACAGATTTTAGATCAGTATAAACAAGAGAACCATTCCTTAACGAAACAGATTAATACGATAAATGAACAATTAGAAAAAGGTAAAAATACAATCGAAGAAGATATTGAAACACTGAAGAGTGATTATATTGAACTGTTAAATGAGCAGGCAGCGAAACGTAATGAAAAAAATTCGATTCAGCAGCAATTAGAAAAATGGAAGGCAAAAAGAATGTTCAATCCAGTAAATGGCAACATTTATATGAGGAACGCAGTGAACTTGTCCAAGCAGTCGAGCGAACAGAAGCTGTAGTAAACCAGGAGAGCAAAGCGTTACAAGAAGTACAAGAATCGTATCAGCAAACCGAGCGAAAGGTATCTGCAGAAGATAAAATGCTCGACGATATGCAACAGAAATTATATAAAGGATATCAAATGCTCGAGAATTTGAAATCTAAGAAAGAAATGCTCGAAGACTTGAAAGAAGATTTCCAAGGCTTTTATTTTGGAGTCAAAGAAGTGTTGAAGGCTCGTGAACAGCGTGAATTATCAGGTATCCATGGTGCAATACCTGAGCTTATTGAATTTGATGATCAGCTGGTTGAAGCGATGGAGACAGCATTGGGTGCACAAGCTCAGCATGTCGTTGTCGATACAGAAAAATCAGCACGTGAAGCCATTCAATGGCTAAAAAAAACAAATAAAGGGCGCGCAACCTTCTTACCTATTAATGCGATGAAACCGAAACAAATACCGGCTAATTTCGTTGAAATGCTCAAACAAGATGATGAATTTGTTGGGGTAGCCGTAGATTTAATTCAATTTGATTCTACATATCAAACCGTAATGGGGGCACTATTAGGAAATGTTATCATTTCTAGAACATTAGAAGGTGCCAACCGTTTCGCCCAGCAGACTGGCAGGAGGTATCGGATTGTCACATTAGATGGTGATGTCGTAAACCCTGGAGGCTCCATGTCTGGTGGTGCCAAGAAAAAGAATAACCAGTCATTATTTACGAGAGATCGTGAACTAAAGACATTAACTAAAAAGTACAAGGAATACCAGGTACGCGTGACCGATTACGAAAAACAACTGCAAACACAAAAAGAATCACTGACAGAATTGCGTGCGCAAAAAGACACTCTGTACCAAAAGCTGGATGAATTACGTATGAGTCATCAAAAGCATCAAAGTGAGTATAAAGAGTCTAAATTATCACTTGAACATTTGAATGATCAGCTATCTATTTATGATCAGGATAAGATGCAACAGGAACAGGACAGGAAACTGTTAGAAGAACAACAAACCAAGATTGATGCTGATTTAGAATCGCTGGACGAGCGCTTAACTACCCTTGATCAGAAGATTGAAACCTTAACAGACCAGCTTCAAAACTTTGAGGCGAAAGAAGAGGAATTGAAGCACAATCTTCAACGATTACAAGTACAGCAGGCTGAAGTAAAAAGTCAGTTAACTAACCAAAAAGAAAAAGTTGCAAAAACAGAATCGGAAATGGCAGAATATCAGGAAGTGCAAAACTCGAAAGAAAAACAATTGCAGCAACTGATTGATGTGAAAAATAGTCAACAGACGGAAGATGAGATTGAGCAACAAATTGAAGATAAAAAACAGCAAAAACAAAGTAGCCAGGAATCGTTGCAAGAACTAAGAGATACTCGTTCTGCAAGTCAGCAAAACGTGAACACACTTGATGAATCAATCAGACTTGCACAAAAAGAAGAATATGATTTGCAGCAAAACATTCAAGCAATAGAAATTAGTCGAAATCGCTTAGATCTCGATTTGGATAACAGGCTGCAACTGCTGGAGAATGAGTACAGCATGACCTTCGAAAAAGCAAAGGCAGATTTTCCTGCACCAGATAATTTAGAGAATGCCAAAGAGCAAGTAAAACTGATTAAAAAATCAATTGAAGAACTTGGTACTGTGAATATTGGGGCAATTGAGGAATATGACCGGATTAAAGAACGGTATGAATTTCTGACAAGCCAGCAAACAGATCTCGTCGAAGCCAAACGGACCTTATACGAAATTATTGCTGAAATGGATGAGGAGATGACGCGACGGTTCGATGAAACCTTCTCACAAATCAAAGAAGAATTCACAGTTGTCTTCCAACGATTATTTGGTGGAGGGCATGCAGAACTGAAATTAACCGATCCGGATCAGTTATTGGAGACGGGCGTTGATATTATTGCCCAGCCTCCAGGTAAGAAGTTACAGCAATTAGGCTTGCTTTCAGGTGGTGAACGTGCCTTAACAGCCATTGCACTACTGTTTGCGATACTTCGCGTTCGTCCGGTGCCGTTCTGTGTGCTTGATGAAGTGGAAGCAGCACTTGATGAAGCGAATGTAGCGAGATTTGCCCAATATTTAAAACATTATAGTAAACATACGCAATTTATTGTCATTACACATCGTAAAGGTACAATGGAAGAAGCTGATGTATTATATGGTGTGACCATGCAAGAATCAGGTGTTTCCCGATTAGTGTCTGTGAAGCTGGAAGAAGCGCCGGAATTGTTAGAAGCATAAGCTGAGGAGGTTATTAATGTGAGTTTCCTAAAAAAATTAAAAGATAAATTCCAATCCAATAATCAAGAACAAGAGGAAGTTACAGACAAATATAAAGATGGTCTGAGTAAGACAAGAAAATCCTTTTCAGAAAAAATTAACGACCTAGTTGCCCGCTATCGAAAAGTAGATGAAGAATTCTTCGAAGACTTGGAAGAAGTATTGATAGCTGCAGATGTTGGTGTTACAACTGTTATGGAATTAATTGAAGAGCTGGAAATGGAAGTGAAACGTCGTAACATTAAAGATACAAAAGAAGTTAAAGAAGTGATTTCAGAAAAGCTTGTAGAGATTTACCAGGGAGAAGATAATGAAACAGAAGATACCTCCTTAAATATGCAACAAGATGAGTTGACTGTTATTTTGTTTGTAGGTGTCAACGGAGTTGGAAAAACAACAACCATCGGAAAACTGGCGCACCAATTAAAAACAGAAGGAAAACAAGTTCTGCTTACTGCTGGTGATACGTTCCGTGCCGGTGCTATTCAGCAATTAAATGAATGGGGGAACCGTGTCGGTGTTGATGTTATCAAGCATAGCGAAGGAAGTGATCCGGCAGCAGTTATCTATGATGGGATTCAGGCTGCGAAATCACGGAATGCCGATGTTTTATTATGTGATACAGCAGGACGTCTGCAAAATAAAGTCAACCTGATGAATGAACTAGCCAAAGTGAAACGTGTCATTGAACGCGAAGTACCAAACGCACCACATGAAGTGTTATTAGTACTAGATGCAACTACAGGACAGAATGCACTAAGCCAAGCGAAAACATTCTCTCAATCAACCGAGGTGTCAGGAATCGTCTTAACGAAACTAGATGGTACGGCAAAAGGTGGTATTGTGCTTGCTATTCGTAATGAACTGGGGATCCCGGTTAAACTCGTCGGTTTAGGTGAGAAGGTGACCGACCTGCAAACTTTTGATCCTCAGGCATTTGTCTATGGACTATTTGCAGATATGATCGAAGAAGAGTAAGCCTGAAAAACTTGACAGTTGTTCTTCAGGATGAGTAGACTAAAATGTAAAGGCATTTTACTTAACGAGGAGTCCTTTTTATGTTAGATAGAACGACAAGGATTAATGCACTGTATGATTTTTATCAAGAACTATTAACAGAGAAACAGCGCAGTTATATGGAAATGTACTATTTAGAAGATTTTTCACTAGGTGAAATTTCCGAGACATCGAATGTATCTAGGCAAGCGATCTATGATAATATTCGAAGAACGGAACAAATGCTCGAGGAATATGAGCAAAAGCTTGGATTATATCAGAAATTTCTTGTGCGGCAATCACTTCTGAAAGAAATAAGTGAGATTGCTGATGAAAGAAATGATGAACAATTAAAGATGAAGATAGAAGCAATTATTGAAATCGAATAGGGGGCGAATAGTATGGCATTTGAAGGTTTAGCCGACCGCCTGCAGAATACCATTCAAAAGATTAAAGGAAAAGGTAAAGTAAGCGAGCAAGACGTAAAAGAAATGACTCGTGAGGTCCGCTTAGCTTTATTAGAGGCAGATGTAAACTTTAAAGTAGTAAAAGATTTTGTGAAAAAAGTGAAAGAACGTGCAGTTGGTCAGGAAGTAATGGAAAGTCTTACGCCTGGACAGCAGGTTATTAAAGTGGTGAAGGAAGAATTAACAGCCTTGATGGGCGGAGATGAGAGCAAGATTGCAGTAGCTGATCGTCCGCCGACAGTGATTATGATGGTCGGTTTACAGGGTGCAGGTAAAACAACCACAACAGGAAAATTAGCTAATTTATTACGAAAGAAATATAACCGGAACCCGTTGCTTGTAGCAGGTGACGTATATCGTCCAGCGGCAATTGATCAATTGGAAACACTAGGAAAACAGTTAAATATTCCGGTATATGCAGAAGGTACAGACGCTAATCCGGTAGACATTGTTAACAATGCCATGGAGAAAGCAAAGGAAGAACACCTTGACTATGTCCTTATTGATACAGCGGGGCGACTACACGTTGATAATGAGTTAATGGACGAATTAATTCAAATTAAAGCAAATGTCAATCCTGATGAAGTATTCCTTGTAGTTGATTCCATGACAGGGCAGGATGCTGTAAATGTGGCTGAAAGCTTTAATGAACAATTGGATGTTACTGGTGTCGTTTTAACAAAACTTGACGGTGACACTCGTGGTGGGGCAGCATTATCGATTAAAGCTGTTACAGATAAACCGATTAAGTTTGCTGGTATGGGAGAAAAGCTTGATCAATTGGAAGTCTTCCATCCAGAACGTATGGCATCACGTATTCTGGGAATGGGCGATGTGCTATCTTTAATTGAAAAAGCCCAGGAGAATGTTGACGAGAAACGAGCGAAAGAATTAGAAGAAAAAATGAGATCTGCTTCATTTACCTTCGATGATTTTCTTGAACAGATGGGTCAAGTTAAAAATATGGGACCACTTGATGAATTGATTGATATGATACCGGGTGCCAATAAGATGAAAGGTCTTAAGAACGTAGACTTTGATGAAAAGCAGATTACACATGTTGAAGCGATCATTCAATCGATGACAGCACAGGAGCGTCAAGATCCAAGTGTTATCAATGCAGGTCGCCGAAAACGGATTGCTAAAGGTTCAGGTCGTTCAGTATCGGAAGTGAACCGTTTGTTAAAGCAATTTGAAGAAATGAAAAAAATGATGAAACAAATGACAAATATGCAGCAAGGAAAGAAAGGGAAAAAGCGTAAAAAACAAAAAGGATTAAATTTTCCGTTCATGTAAGGTAAAAACACTTTACAGACTAAAATAAATCTGATACAATTCTTTCTTGTGAGATATTAATTTGGAGGTGTAGCAAAATGGCAGTTAAAATTCGTTTAAAACGTATGGGTTCTAAAAGAAATCCATTTTACCGTATTGTAGTGGCGGATTCTCGTTCACCACGTGACGGACGTATCATTGAACAAATTGGAACATATAATCCGGTAGTAAACCCGGTTGAAGTGTCATTAGATGAAGACAAAGCGCTAGATTGGATGACTAAAGGTGCGAAACCAAGTGATACGGTACGCAACTTATTCTCTAAAGAAGGCGTCATGACTAAATTCCACGAATCAAAAAATCAATAATAAAGTGATGTGATTCGATGAAATCATTGATTGAAACAATCGTAGAACCATTAGTAGATCATCCTGAAGAAATTGTTGTCACGGAAAAAGAAGAGGATAATAAACACATTTTTCATCTTCATGTTCATGAGAATGATGTCGGAAAAGTGATCGGCAAAAATGGTCGCATTGCCAAATCAATTCGAACAGTTGTTTATGCAGCTGGGATGAAATCTAATAAAAGAATTTATTTAGATATCATGTAAAGAGGGAGGCTTCCAAAGCCCCCTCTTTTTCTATGTTCATTTTTTATTTGTATATATGTTAAAGATTGTTAATCTTAATGGATATTTGTGTGATTAGTAAAAGTTATATAATACCCAGACTATTTTAAACGAAATAGATTAATAATCCTATAATCCCTAAAAGTCAATGCTTTTAGGGTTCAAAAATTTGTAATAAACTTATTACCAGCTGGAGCTTTTAAGAACAACAATCGACGGCATCATCTTTAGCGTCATCAGGTATAAGTATTTTATCATTTTCAATTTTATAAGGTATATCATTATCTTCTAATCTTTCTATTAACAGATCACTATTTATTGTATCTGCCCACTCGACAAACTCTTCTTGATATTTTTCTGATTGACATGCGCTTAGAACCAAAGCAGTAGAGACTAGAATCGTTAAAATTATTTGTTTTTTTAAAAATTTCAACATTTTCATAAAAACTCCCTTTTATTTGAGATTTGTGTGCTATACTTTATAACGCGTACACCACTAAATTATACCATATGAGTAAATTTATATGAAAGATAAGGTGGTTGGAAGTATTAGTGATTTAACAGTTGCAGAGTGGTCAGATGTGGCAGAAGATACCTTATATCTAGCAGAAGAAAACCCTGGCTTATCCAAGGAAGAATTAAAAGATCTCGTATATCGAGAATATATGGCGAAGGTTAATGAAAACCAGGTTTAGACTTATTACTTTGGGTGGTATGAAGGGAAAAAAAGCTAACGTATGCGCATTAAATCCAATTGATTGTACGAGGGTGAAATCTGCGGCGGATTCAGCAACCTCATCAGCAAGTGCTAGATATGTATTCTCAGTTCCCCATAACGGTAACGGATGTATTGATAAATTAATGACGAATTCTATTGTATCGAATGAAGCTAAAAAATTTGCAGAAGCTCATGAGTGTAGAGCATCAGGTCAGCCTGCTAATGAACACTATCCTGTTTCTGTGTCAGAGATGCTTTCTGGTATTTCAATATTTCAACCTCCAACCATATAGTTAAAGTAAAATAAGAACCCACGTCGAACTAATAACGGCGTGGGTTCTTATTTTTGCCTTCTTATAAAAGAAACTCCTTTTCATGCTTCCGGGGGTAAGGCCAAGCACTTCATCGGATCGCAGCACATATTTAGATTATAGGTTTTTGTGTTCCATTGACATATATAGTTAAATGATGTAATTTAAACAAAATGATGTAAATAAAAATGTGACCCGTTAATTGTTGAAACAGGAGGTGTTTGCTTGTTCTTGTTTATTCCGATTGCTATTGGTGCTGTGATTGGCGTTATTGTACTATTTTTAACGAAATTACTAAGAAATAAAAGCGCTTTTTACCATAAACTTCCTTCTGTAATAGCTATGATAGGTGTTGTTATTCTATTAGTCGTTAGTTTTGACGTCCGAGGTTTCGAAGGTGCTTCATATGCTATTGTAGGTATTACAATATTGATTTTCTCAATTGTTTCATTTACTAAATCGATAAAATTGAATTAAAAAAGAGGCTGGGACATAACTAGCCAAAAATAACGAAAAAAGTTTACGATCATCGTTGCGGTGTACTTTTTCAAGTTCACCGCCATGAAGGCGAACCCTAATTCATTTGTTACTTTCTTTTGGCTTCTCACCGACAGGCGAGCAAAACACAAATTAGCCTTTAAAAATCCAAAAAACTGGTTCCACATCTAATTTACGCTTGCTGTAAATCTCGCCAGTTTTCTCGCTTGAAAACTTTTGTCTAATGTATTCTTTTCGTCGTTCCCATTTTTCATTATAGTACACTTTTCGGTTATTCCCTTCCTTAGCTTTCGTGCATTGGGTACGTATTGGACAAACAGAACAGTCCTCGCATTCATAGACCTTAAATGTTCGAGTAGCCCCTACTTATTGGTTCGATTGGAGGTGTAGGTAAACGTCAACATTTTCCATTTGGTCTTCCGCATACTTCTTTTTCTTCTCTTTTCGATATTGATTATAGTTAATGAATGGCGTTCGCTTACGATGGTTCGTCACATCTTCATAATTTTGTTCACTACCATAGCTTGCATCCGCAACGATATAGGCAAGTAGATCGAAGAAATCTCCTCAATGTTATCAGGGAAAGGGATGAATGTTCGCGTGACCGTCGGGTTTGGGAATACATCATAAGCTAACGCATATTGTCCTTCCATCGCTAATTGCACATTGTATCCTGTTTTTAGTTGATCGTTCTCCCTATAATCATTTTTCATTCGCATTAAAGTTGGCATCATGATCGGTCTTCGAGTAACTGTTCCGTTCTCCAAAAATGTCCATGTCGTTTTGGTATTTTCGTTTGCGTGCTTCCGAGGTGGAGAAATGAAAGTTGAAGAGTTAGACAATGATGTAAAGGATGTTATTCATGAACATATACTTACTTGCAATGAATACAGCCGTTTATATGTAGATATTAAAAAGACCGAAATACCAGCTATTGATAACAATTCGAACAATACCCATATCGCACCTTTAAAAAATTTAAGAAGACTATATATAGGATTATTAATATTTTTGGTAATTTGTTAGGCTTGTTATTCTTATTTTATATTTTTCGCGAATTCTTTTGGAAGTACTCCTGATTTATTTGAGGAAGTCTTACAAGCAAATATTACTATATTTTAACTTCCATTATTTATTCTGTAAGTTATGTTTTAACATATTTTAATTTTAAGCATAAATCGATACAATTCTAAGAAAAATAGTTGATTTTATTGAGGGGGGTTCCTTGAGTGCTATTTGTTTATATTTTATTTGGTTTATTTCTGGGATTGAATGTTTTCTACTATAGTTATATTAAAATTAATAAAACGAAATTCCTTTTTATTCCGCCAATTGTCGTCTTTTTGTTAGCAATTGCTTGCACCGTTTATGGTTTAATGAGCACAGACAACGGTTGGGATGGAATGACATATGGCATAATAGGTTTTGGGGTTTTATTTTCTTCCATTGTGGGGACAGCGTTATTACCTTTTCTATACAGTTATACAATTCATTCATTGAGCAAAAACGTAAAAAGGTATACGATGTTAATTTTAGGTTTAGGTTTCATGGCGTGTTTAATGCTTATATTGTTCCCTGATCCATTCTTAGGTATTCTGGATTAAAGTACAGTATAGTCGCTACCAATAATAAACCAATTAAATGGAAGGAGGCCATTTCGTTATGGAGGAAAATAATAAAAGTTACTCTTGGCGAAGTTACTTCTATCTAATTTCAAGTGTCACATTGACGTTTTTAATGTTTTTTTCTCATTCTATTTTGAAGATGCTTGGTTTGGTGTTCAATCAGGTGGTTAATAAATATGAGAATTGAGGAAAATGTCTTTTGCAGTTAAAAGGGAAAAAAACAATAATGCAACCGGATGCCACTTTTGCAGTAATAATTCCTGCTATTATGGTACTCGCCTGGTGATGGTCTGGATCTGCTAGAACAATCTAGGAAAGCATCATGGCATTTGTAACCCATTCCACAAACAAACATCATGGTAAAAGCAGCATTAGTCATTTTTGATACCACTTCCGGGGAACGTTTCTCATACGGAAGGGTTTGATACTGAAGCAACAGCAGATACAGCTCATGCAGAAGAGAATATTACAACGGCAAGGGCTTCTCGCGTGGAAGGAGGAAGTGCTGCTCGTTTGAGGAATCCAGCTCCTAACTTAGCAAGTGGTTGGGGTTCTCACGCCGATATCGGAATTTGGCGATGACAATTTGCTTCCGATCGTGTATCTGGACAGCGATTTCTCTCGCTTTTTAAATGTACAAGGTCTATATCAGATAGCAGGACGATTAAGACAAGCTGCAACTAAAAGCAAAAAACAGCCAATAAAAACGAAATAACGGACGATTGGGTTGCGTTTTTCATTCCTTTTTTTGTTTTATCTGCAATATAATGTAAGGTATCTTTATACTTAAAATTGAGGTGACTTCTTATGAAAAATAAATATTCAAAGATCACTTTTATAATTACCTTGTTTTCTGTGATTCTATTTTCTTTATTTTGGTATTTTGATTCTTTAGGAAAAACCAGTCTAAATTTTTATTTTTGCAGACTAGTGGTATATTAATTCTTCTGTCTTTTATCCCGATGATATTAGCTTTTAGAAAAAGCGAAACAAGTATACTAAAATACAGTGGTATATTCTGCATATTTGTTTTTATGTTAATATTTTTTGCAATTTCAATGTTTTTTCTTGATGAATTTTAAAAAAACGTGCCATCAACTAATGGCATGTTTTTTATTCTGATTTTATAATCCACGGTGTTTCACGCTTTATTAATGGTGTTCTGTAAACAGAGACTTGCGCTTTCGAATCTGTGCATGCTATTCTTTTATTAATAGATCGTACTCTTGAATAGGATTGAAAGAGGATGAAATAATGAAGATAATAAAAAAAGTTGCTATCAAAAAAATTGTAACCGATCAAAGCAAAGCAGAGCTAAGGGAAGAATATCAATTTAAGATTTTTAAGTTGGAGCAGGAATGCGAGCAATTGAAATTTGAACAAAAAAAATTGGAGCAGCGCTCTTCAAACAAAAAAGCAGATATCGCAACACGTTTTAAAAAAGAAATATCCAATCGTAAAGATCAAATTAAATGGTATAAATACAAATTGGAGCAACTGGAAATTCTCCCGGTTGGCAGTGAAATGAGCGAAGGAGAAGTGGATGCGATCATTGATGTCGAAGAAGGAATGAATTGGGATGATATAACCAGTCAAAGATCGATCATCATTCAAGATGGAACGATTACTAAAATTACATAATAGGTGGTTAACGAAACATGGAACATTTAAAGGTAGGCAAAATAGTAAATACTCACGGGATAAGAGGAGAAGTGCGTGTGATTCGAATCACGGATTTCGAGGAACGATTTGAAGCAGGGACAACCTTATACATTAAATCAAAGGCTTCAGATACATTGACCCCAGTTACTATTGATGGACATCGTGTCCATAAAAATTTTGATTTATTACATTTTCAAGGTTATGAGAATATTAACGATGTAGAAAAATTTAAGGATTCCACCTTGCTTATTCGAACAGAGCAGTTGACAGAACTGGAAGAGAACGAGTTTTATTATCATGAAATAATTGGCTGTGAAGTAGAGACGGTTAGCGGCGAGGTGTTAGGTAAAGTTAGTGAAATCCTGTCACCAGGTGCAAATGACGTCTGGGTAGTAAAACAAAAAGGGAAGGAATACTTAATTCCTTATATTGAAGACATCGTGAAAGAAGTAGATATCGACAAACAACGAATTATAATTGAACCAATGGAAGGGTTATTAGACTGATGAAAATTGATGTATTATCCTTGTTTCCGGAGATGTTTCAAGGCGTGTTTCAATCATCCATATTGAGTAAAGCACATGAAGCAGGTGCTTTTCAATACAATTTTGTTAACTTTCGTGACTATACGGACAACAAACATAACAAAGTAGACGATTATCCTTATGGAGGCGGCGCCGGAATGGTATTGAAACCTCAGCCGATATTTGATGCGGTAGAAGCTGTGCAACAGGATGCCAAGTCTTCACCGCGCGTTATTTTGATGTGCCCTCAGGGCAAGCCATACACCCAAAAGAAAGCAGAAGAGTTAGCTAAGGAAGACCACTTGATCTTTATCTGTGGGCACTATGAAGGGTATGATGAGCGAATAAGAACAGAGTTAGTGACCGATGAAATTTCGATCGGCGACTATGTATTAACAGGTGGAGAACTAGGCGCAATGGTTGTTATTGACAGTGTGGTTCGTCTATTACCGAATGTATTAGGCAACGATGATTCAGCTGTGCAGGATTCCTTCTCAACTGGATTGCTCGAGCACCCTCATTATACACGACCTGCGGATTTCCGAGGTTTAACAGTGCCGGATGTTTTATTGTCTGGTAATCATGCTCATATTGATCAGTGGCGCAGAAAAGAAGCGTTAAAACGAACATTTCTTCGGAGAAGAGATCTATTGGTGGGAATGGATTTAACAGAGGAAGAACAGAAATGGATAAAAGAATGGGGATCAGAAGAAGAAAATAGTTGAAATCCTTGTGATGATATGCTATATTGATAGTTGTGCTTAAGTGAACGCTTAAGGTTAATAAACGATGTTCCGCTGCGTATAACGATATGAGCGTTGGTTTGGAAGGAGTGTAACAGAATGCAGAAATTAATCGAAGAAATTACAAAGGATCAATTGCGTACTGATTTACCTGAGTTCCGTGCTGGTGATACAGTAAAGGTACACGTGAAGGTTGTCGAGGGTAACCGTGAACGTATTCAGGTATTTGAAGGTGTTGTCATTAAACGCCAAAACGGTGGAATTAGTGAAACATTTACAGTTCGTAAAATTTCTTACGGTGTAGGGGTTGAACGTACATTCCCTGTGCATTCACCACGAGTTGATAAGATTGAAGTAACTCGTCGTGGTAAAGTTCGTCGTGCGAAGCTATATTACCTACGTAACTTACGTGGTAAAGCAGCTCGTATTAAAGAAATTCGCTAATGAATGTAATAATGTAAAAAAAGGAGCTTGCGTTGTCAGGCTCCTTTTTCTTCTATATAATAATAGAAAAAGGACTCGTGATGTTGTAGGGAAGGGATCTTTTACATGAAAGAAAAAAAGAAGGACTGGGTGGATTGGCTAAAAACAATAATAATTACTGTCTTGATCGTCATCTTCATCCGTTTGTTTATTGCGGTACCGATCGTCGTAGATGGTCCGTCCATGCTCCCAACACTTGAGAACAATGATCGTTTGATCGTTAATAAATTCCGTTTATTGATTGGTGAACCAGACCGTTTTGATGTCGTTGTTTTCCATGCCACCGCCAAAAGGGATTACATAAAAAGGGTGATCGGTTTGCCGGGTGATAAGATTGCTTACAAAGATGATCAATTATACGTGAATGGAAAGGCTGTAGCCGAATCGTTTATCGATGAACAAATCGCTAATGACGAATCGAAGTACACCACTAATTTCTCCTTAGAAGATATTCCGGGAAATATGGAAACTGTACCAGAAGGACATGTATTTGTATTAGGCGATAATCGTCCCAATTCTACCGACAGCAGACATTTAGGTGTCATTCCGATCGATGATATAGTTGGCATTGCGAGTTGGACATACTGGCCGTTGAATGAATTCGGTAAGGTCAACTAGCGTCAAAGAAAGAGGTATGCAAACATGACAATACAATGGTTTCCAGGACATATGGCAAAAGCAAAAAGAGAGGTACAGGAGAAGCTGAAATTAGTTGACTTTGTAATTGAACTGGTAGATGCAAGAGCCCCTCTCTCGTCTCAAAATCCACTTTTACACGAAGTTTTGAATCAAAAACCAAAAATGATAGTATTAATGAAGAAAGACTTGGCAGACACTGCAATAACTGCGAAATGGATTGATTACTTTAGAGCCCAGGATCATGTTGCTATTGCAGTAGATGTTAATGAACGTAAAGATATTCAGCATGTCGT
The DNA here is from genome assembly GCF_022919575.1 of Gracilibacillus salinarum. Taxonomy (NCBI): domain Bacteria; kingdom Bacillati; phylum Bacillota; class Bacilli; order Caryophanales; family Bacillaceae; genus Gracilibacillus; species Gracilibacillus salinarum. Next base: position 256,131 of record NZ_CP095071.1, read on the forward strand.
ACAGACAGCGAAAGATATGGCTAGTGACAAGATGGAACGGTTACGTAAGAAAGGCGTTCGCCCGAGACCGGCAAGAGCGATGATAGTAGGTATTCCGAATGTTGGAAAATCCACTTTGATAAACCGGTTAGTCAATAAGAAAATTGCAAAAACAGGGGACAAACCCGGTGTAACCAAGAGCCAACAATGGATCAAAGTAAAAAAAGAATTTGAACTGCTTGATACACCGGGAATTCTTTGGCCAAAATTCGAAGAAGAGATTATCGGTTATCGCTTGGCTGCGGTAGGTACGATAAAAGATCAACTGTTACCAATTGAGGATGTCGCGGCGTTTGTGATGAACTATTTAAAACAAAACTATCCTGCAGTCTTACAGGAAAGATTTCGTCTTGAACCGGATCAGGAAGACATGAGTGAAATATTTGAACATATCGGCAGGCAGCGTGGCTGTTTAGAATCTGGAGGACGGGTCAATTTCGAGAAGACAGCAGATATCATATTGCAGGATCTTCGTTCGGCAAGATTTGGCCCAATCACGTTGGAACAGCCAGAAATGGAAGAGAATAACAATTGAGTGTAAAGGAGCTGACTTTTGAGGCCAGCTCCTTTACTTTTTTGAGAAATAACCGATATGGTAAGAAATGAGGTTTTTTGAAATGAAAGAGAAATGGACAATTCGACAGATTAAAGAATATTTACTGAATGAAAAGCCTTCTGAAGAAGTGATGCGATCATTCTATCAGGATGAACGTAAAGGGGTTCAGACGCTATTAAAACAGCACGAGAATAAACAAGTTAAAGAGCAGCAAGAAAAAGACCAATTTGTTATGATGAGTAAGTTTGAACAGTCGTTATGGCAAAATAAGTATCGTTATATCGCTGGAGTCGATGAAGTCGGGCGTGGTCCGTTAGCAGGTCCGGTTGTTGCTGCCGCGGTCATATTGCCGGAAGACTTTCAATTACTCGGTATAAACGATTCCAAGAAGCTGTCAAAAAAACAAAGAGAATTATTTTATCAATATATTACCAAGCATGCGATTGATTACAAGATTGGAATTGTTGAAGCAGATGAGATTGATCGGATTAATATACTGCAGGCATCCAAACATGCGATGTCACAAGCAATAGAGCAATTAAATCAGGTAGATTATGCCTTAATTGATGCGGTGATGCTGGAGAATTTATCAATTCCACAAGAAGCTATTATTAAAGGGGATCAGAAAAGTATTTCGATTGCAGCGGCAAGTATCATTGCTAAGGTTACTCGTGATCAGTTGATGGATGATTTACATAACGAGTATCCGGCATATGCATTTAACCGAAATAGTGGTTACGGAACAAAGGATCATCTGCATGCGTTAGACCAATTTGGTATGACTCCGATCCATCGCAGAAGTTTCTTAAAATCACGGTAACAGGAGGTGAAGGAGATGGTGAATATTTCCGCAAAGCTGATTGAGAATACAATGGCGAGTGGGGCCATATCTAAGCAGCATCCATTAAGAACAGGTCAAATTCTGAATGGTAAAGTACTTGAATTATATCCTGGCCAACGGGCTGCCATTCAGTTAGGTGGAAAACAAATAATTGCACAGTTAGAAACTTCGCTATCTTCAAAACAGAGTTACCTTTTTCAAGTTACAGCCGTGGGGCAGTTGACCCAACTAAAAAAAATAACGGAAACACCAACACAACACAGAAATATGATCAGCGACCAACTGCTGCAACAGTTAGGAGTGGCGAACCAAAAGGAATTAAAAGCATTGCTGACTGAACTGATACAGCGGCAAATCCCGTTTACAGCGAAAAATGTACATGTACTCGCCCAATTATTCGACCAATTCGGGGCAAATCAAACAAATCGCAATGTATTACATACTATGATGCAGCAAAACTTACCTTTGACGGAGCAAGTTTTTTCCAGTGTTCGAACATTTCAATCAACGTCACTAGGGGAACAAATCAACCCATTGCTTCAACTATTGGCTGTGAAGGGGAATACCCAGAATACCCAGGTAATACAAGATTTACAGCAACAGCTACGTGCATTTACTGCGGATATAGCAGGAGGACAGTCCCTCGCGCGAATTCTAACAAAGAATGCTGCTATGGTTGATCAGTTGTTAAGTAAGGTCGCAGCAACAAGCGGTGGACAAGCGCAGACGCCTAGCTTATTTGATTCATCCGAAATTATTACTCAGATAGCGAATGGTAAGACACCTCCTGCTGCCGCGGTGCAATCATTTGTGACTGGTCTGCAAAGGCTGATGAATCAGCAGGTGATGATCAAGCCGAATGATCACCAGCTGATCCAAGCATTTCTGCAACGTTTATCGCAAAACAGTACCATTCAAGGTTCTTCCGGCCATATCAAAACAATCGTCGAGCAACAGCCTGTCTTGCAGAAAATGATCCAGCAAGCGCCAAATCAAGCACAACAAGTAGTCCAAAGCTGGTTGCAGGACCCGATGCCATCCATATCGTTGAAGCAGCAGGTGAGGTCGGTATATCAACACGTATATGACCAGCAATTAACGCAGCCTGAACAAAACCTGGCACGATCTCTGCTCTTACAGCTTACAAATGCTGACCAATCAGCGTTATCGGTCAAAGATCAATTTTTCCATTTGTTGAAACAGTTTATACTAACTAGTGGACTACAGGATGAAGCAATGCTGGCACAAGAGTTAACAAGTTCGCAAAATCAGCAATTTTCAAGAGATAGTGATTTGTCCATCAAACAGAATTTGCAGATTGCGAATCAGCAAGGAGATCTAACGACTGGCGCAGAACGCATTCAGCGATTGCTACAGACTTTAACAGGGATGCAGCTCAATATGATACAGCAGGACCCATCCATCCTTCAGCAAAGTTTTCAAATTCCAGGAGAACGATTCGGTTTAGCAGAAGATATCCGTTTGCAATTTGAAGGAAAAAAGAAACAAAACAGTGACGAAATTGACCCGGATTATTGCAGGATCTTATTTCACCTAGATTTACATACACTGGGTGAAACGTTAATAACAATGTCTATCCAAAAAAGGGTCATCAATCTTACGGTCTATACTGATCGAGAAATGGTGAAGCCGTTGCTCGAAGGGATGAAACCTGCTCTAAAGCAAAAGTTAGCAGATCTGGATTACCAGCTATCTTCTGTAAGTCAAAAAAGCCTCACAGAGGAACATATTCAAGAAAAAAGCGTGAGACATGCTATCACTAATACAGCACAGCCAGTATCAGAAGGGATTGATTTTCGTATATGACATCCAATGAAAACTATCGCAAAAGAGCAGCTGCCTTACAATATGACAGTAACAGTGATCAGGCACCAAAATTAACAGCATCAGGAAAAGGATATGTAGCAGAAGAAATTATTGAACGGGCAAGAGCGAACAACATTCCTGTACAATCAGACCCGTCCCTAGTCGCGCTGCTGTCAGAATTAAATATTAATGAGCAAATTCCAGAAGAATTATATCACGTCGTAGCAGAAGTTTTCGCATACATATACCAGGTAGATAAAAAGGCAGGCAGCAACTAACATTTCTTCAGCCACATAAGATAGAAACAGTAGTCTGACTGCTGATAATACGGGTTATGTTAACTCTGGATGTGATGTGGTAATTTAGACAATTCTGTTGTGTATAGCCAAATTACAATAATATGCTCCAAGTCCTGTGGGAAAAGAATTCAGCCAGAGTCTGCACAATGTCGTAGTACATGATTCATTTCATAATTACGACTAAGTTGTATTTACCTAGTCTGTAAGGATATAGGCTTAGTTGTTAGGAATAAAAGGTTTCATCAACCAGCAACCCCCCTCGCAAAAAGCCAAATAATCACTTCCTGCTTATCATTTTTCCAGTAAGCAAAGAAAAAGTGCAGTTACAGTGTAATCATACATTGTAGCACTTCCCTGAGCCAATTTCCGGAGCTTTGCGAAGAAGATAAATTACCTCAAAATCACCATTCAGCCATACAGCTTTTGTGTTAACATAATCCATATTATAGGTATTGTATATAGTTTATTTCTATTAGGACCGGGCGATTTATTCGCGGTTTTTCTAGATTCATAGAAAAAAGATAGACGAATTCATAGTATTTTCTAGACAATCAAAGGCAATGTTTTATACAATGAGAATGCAGTGATTAATTGATGGGAGGATGAAAGATGAATATTCACGAGTATCAAGGCAAAGAGATATTGCGTAGTTACGGTGTTGCTGTACCAAATGGTAAAGTAGCATATTCAGTAGATGAAGCTGTGAAGGCTGCGGAAGAACTTGGTTCAGCAGTTTCGGTAGTGAAAGCGCAAATTCACGCTGGGGGAAGAGGAAAAGCAGGCGGCGTGAAAGTAGCGAAGAATATCGAAGAAGTCCGTACATATGCTGATGAAATTCTAGGTAAAACATTAGTAACACATCAAACAGGTCCAGAAGGTAAAGAAGTAAAGCGTTTACTGATTGAAGAAGGATGCGATATTAAAAAAGAATATTATATCGGTCTTGTACTGGACAGAGCAACTTCATGTGTAACGATGATGGCTTCTGAGGAAGGCGGTACAGAGATTGAAGAAGTAGCCGCTGAAACACCTGAAAAAATCTTTAAAGAAGTGATTGACCCTGTAAGTGGGCTATTACCTTATCAAGCAAGAAGACTAGCTTTCAATATTAATATTCCAGCAGAGTATTTGTCGAAAGCGGTTAAATTTATGATGGGATTATATCAGGTATTTGTCGAAAAAGATTGTTCGATTGCTGAAATTAATCCGTTAGTAACAACTGGAGACGGAGATGTATTAGCATTAGATGCGAAGTTAAACTTCGATGATAATGCACTGTTCCGTCAGAAAGATATTGTAGAGTTTCGTGATTTAGATGAAGAAGATGAGAAAGAAATTGAAGCATCTAAATATGATTTAAGTTATATTGCCTTAGACGGCAACATTGGCTGTATGGTTAATGGTGCAGGTCTTGCGATGGCAACCATGGATATCATTAAACATTACAATGGTGATCCCGCAAACTTCCTTGATGTTGGGGGCGGTGCAACAGCTGAAAAAGTAACAGAAGCATTCAAAATTATTTTATCCGATCAGAATGTAAAAGGTATTTTTGTCAACATTTTCGGTGGAATCATGAAATGTGATGTTATTGCAGAAGGTGTCGTGACAGCGACGAAGGAAGTTGGTTTAACCATTCCTTTAGTTGTACGTTTAGAAGGTACGAACGTTGATGCTGGTAAGCGAATCTTAGCGGATTCCGGACTGAATATTACACCAGCAGAGTCAATGGCAGATGGTGCCGAGAAAATTGTTGCACTCGTTAATAAAGGGTAACTTTAAATCTAGCGGAAAAGGGAGGATCCATTCACATGAGTGTTTTTATCAATAAAGATACAAAAGTGCTTGTTCAAGGTATTACTGGTTCAACAGCACTTTTCCATACGAAACAAATGATTGAATATGGTACAAAAATTGTTGGTGGGGTAACACCGAAAAAAGGCGGTACAGAAGTGGAAGGTGTACCTGTATTTAATACAGTTGCAGAAGCTGTTGATCAGACAGGTGCGAATGCATCCGTCATTTATGTACCTGCTCCATTTGCTGCAGATGCAATCTTCGAAGCAGTAGATGCTGAGTTGGACCTTGTAATTTGTATCACAGAGCATATTCCTGTAATGGATATGGTAAAAGTAAAACGTTATATGGAAGGTAAGAAAACAAGATTAGTAGGACCGAACTGTCCAGGTGTTATTACTCCAGAAGAATGTAAGATTGGTATTATGCCAGGTTACATTCATAAGAAAGGTCATATTGGTGTTGTTTCCCGCTCTGGTACCTTAACATATGAAGCTGTTCATCAGTTGTCTGAAAAAGGTTTTGGCCAATCTACAGCAGTTGGTATTGGTGGTGACCCAGTTAACGGAACGAATTTCATTGATTCGTTAAAAGCGTTTAACGAAGATCCGGATACAGAAGCTGTTATGATGATTGGTGAAATCGGTGGTACTGCGGAAGAAGAAGCTGCTGAATGGGTAAAAGCAAATATGACGAAACCTGTTGTAGGCTTTATTGGCGGTGCAACTGCACCTCCAGGAAAACGTATGGGCCATGCCGGTGCGATTATTTCTGGTGGAAAAGGGACAGCAGAAGAAAAAATCAAAACATTGAATGCATGTGGTATTGAAGTGGCGGAGACACCATCTGTTATGGGTGAAACGTTAATTAAAGTTTTAACAGATAAAGGTCTATATGACAAATGTAAAACACACTAAATAAGTTAAATAAGCTGAGATGTAAGTCTCAGCTTATTTACTATCTAAAGGATGGATGTATATGGATAAAAAAGAATGGCGCCTGATTCATTTGCACTATATCGTCGGTTCGAACCGGAGGCTCCTTGCACGCGTGATGCAGCATGATCCTGAATTAACACAACTCTATGATTGGGACAAACAAGATTGGAAATCTTTATTCAATCTAACCGATAAAAAAGCTTCAATTATTGTCGATTCATTGCATCTTGAAGCTGTGAAGCGAAAGATTGTCCAATTTTCAGAGGAATATCATATCCTGACCATTTTAAACGAACGTTATCCTGCTCATTTATTAAAGATTCCTGATCCTCCATTTGTCTTGTACTTACAAGGAAATCTAGATATTTTAAGTTATTCCCCCAATCTCAGTGTCATAGGTACACGTTTTCCTTCCCAAACAGCCCGATCGGTAATGAACACTATTTTGCCCCCACTGTTACAAGAAAATTTCCTATTTACAAGCGGTATGGCACTAGGTATAGATGGCTATGCACATGAAATCGCCTTGGCAAATCGTTGTCGAACCATTGCGGTATTAGGAAGTGGATTTTATCACATATATCCATCTCAACATCAACATTTATATCAACAAATTATTCAAGATAACCTAGTAATGACGGAATATCCGCCAGACAAACCGCCAAAAAAATATCATTTTCCAGAACGGAACCGCATTATTAGCGGGCTTAGTTTCGGAACGCTAGTAATCGAAGCAAAAGAAAAGAGTGGAAGTCTGATAACAGTCGATCAGGCATTAGAACAAGGAAAAGAGGTGTTTGCTGTTCCGGGAAATATTCTTTCTGACACAAGTGCAGGCTGCCATCAGCTGATCAAAGACGGCGCCAAATTAGTTCAAAAAAGTGAAGATATTCTAGAGGAATGGCATGCTAATCAACTCGCTGTTCAGACATAAATAAACTAAATTTATACATTTTTTCTACTGCTTTGATTGACAAACCCTAACAAAGTATTTAATAATAGGGAAGATTTATCATATCTGAAAGACGATGTTCAAAAAATGCGGGAATAATGTCCTTGAGCTTCCACAAAGCATGCTGTTTCTTTTATACGTATACATGCAAATGACGTGGAGTTTTGGATAATGCGCTTTTTGAACACGCTCTATAAAGAAAAAATATTGAATGAAATAATTTGAATTGATTTTGCCTCTCGGGAGGGTGTAACAATAATGGCACAATATCTAGTAATCGTTGAATCACCGGCAAAAGCCAAAACTATAGAAAGATATCTGGGAAAAAAATATAAAGTAAGAGCATCAATGGGCCATGTTCGTGATTTACCTAAAAGTCAAATGGGCGTACATGAGGAAGATAACTTTGAACCCAAATACATTACAATTAGAGGGAAAGGTCCCGTCTTAAAAGAATTAAAAACAGCTGCCAAAAAAGCAGATCAAGTATTTCTGGCAGCCGATCCGGATCGCGAAGGGGAAGCGATTGCCTGGCATTTAGCACATAGTTTAAACATTGAACTGGACTCCAAATGCCGCGTAGTATTTAATGAAATCACTAAAGATGCAGTAAAAGATTCATTTAAGCATCCGAGAACCATAAACATGGATTTGGTAGATGCGCAACAAGCGAGAAGAATTTTAGATAGATTAGTTGGTTATAATATTAGTCCGTTATTATGGCAAAAAGTCAAAAAAGGTTTAAGTGCGGGTCGTGTGCAGTCTGTGGCTGTTAAAATGATCATTGACCGCGAGAACGAAATTAAAAACTTTAAGCCTGAAGAGTATTGGAGTATTGAATCTAGCTTTAAAAAAGGCAGACAAAAATTCGAAGGCAGCTTTTATGGCCAAGGTGGCAAAAAGCAAGCACTGCATTCGAGAGAAGATGTCGATGCGATTTTAAATACGATGAAGGGAAAAGATTTTCTTGTTGATAAAGTAAATAAACGAGAAAGAAAACGGAATCCATCTCCGTCATTTACTACTTCCAGTTTACAGCAGGAAGCTGCAAGAAAATTAAATTTTAGAGCTCGAAAGACAATGATGGTTGCTCAGCAATTATATGAAGGAATTGACTTGGGTAAACGTGAAGGCGGTATTACCGGTTTAATTACCTATATGCGTACAGATTCGACGCGAATTTCGGATACGGCAAAAGCCCAGGCCAAGGATTTTATTACCAGTAATTATGGGAAGGAATTTAATGGATACAGCGCTAAATCTAAAAATGCAGAAGGAGCACAGGATGCCCATGAAGCAATTCGCCCAACCAATGCAATGCGTGATCCGGAATCCTTGAAAACCATTCTGTCAAGGGATCAATTTAAGCTCTATAAATTAATCTGGGAACGATTTATAGCAAGCCAAATGGCACCTGCTGTAATGGATACCATGACTGTCCATTTAACCAACCAGGGAGTGGAGTTCAGAGCAAATGGCTCAAAAATAAAATTTAAAGGGTTTATGAAAGTATATACGGAGAGCTCTGATGATCCTAATAAGCAAAAGGATAAATGGCTGCCCGAATTAAAAGAAGGCGAAACAGTTAATTCTGAAGAAATGAAGCCGCAACAGCATTTTACCCAGCCGCCACCCCGTTATACAGAAGCAAGATTGGTCAAAACAATGGAAGAGGAAGGTATTGGTCGTCCATCAACTTATGCCCCGACATTGGATACGATACAACGACGCGGTTATGTAGCTTTGGATAGCCGACGCTTTGTTCCGACTGAACTTGGTGAGATGGTCAATACGATTATGGAAGAGTTCTTCCCTGAGATTATTGATGTAGCATTTACGGTGAAGATGGAAGGCGATTTGGATGCGATCGAAGATGGAAAAACTAAATGGGTAAACATCATCGATCAATTTTATCAAGGCTTTAAAAAACGCCTTGAAACAGCGGATGAAGAAATGGAAAAAGTCGAGATTCGTGATGAACCAGCGGGAATTGATTGCGAGAAATGTGGTCATGAAATGGTTTATAAAATGGGAAGATACGGAAAATTCCTTGCTTGCTCGAACTTTCCTGACTGCCGTAATACGAAGCCAATCTTAAAAGAAATTGGTGTTAATTGTCCGAAATGTAAAGATGGAAACATCGTTGAAAGAAAATCAAAGAAAAGAAGAATCTTCTATGGCTGTGATAACTATCCCGATTGTGACTTTCTTTCTTGGGATAAGCCAGTAGGCAGAAGTTGTCCAAAATGTGATCAAATGCTAGTCGAGAAGAGATCGAAGAAAAAGGTTCAGGTCCAATGTTCATCATGTGATTATAAAGAAGAAGAACAAGGCTGACAGGAGTGGAGCTTGCTTGAAACACAGTAGGCTTCACTTTTTCTTTTCTATAAGGAAGCAATTAATGTTAAGATGAAAGAAAGGGTCACTATGGGATGGTTTAAAGCACTGTCAACAAGGGAAACAATGTAATATTGAAGAAAGTAGTGACAATTTTGCAAACATAATTGCAGACTCTATGCTATTGTGTTAATATTTTAACGCATTTAGAGGTGATCTATGAATTTTTATAAAAGCTGGTTATTGTATGTTGATTATTTAAAAATCGAAAAAAATGCAACAAAATTAACGATAGAAGCTTATGAACAGGATATATCCGTCTTTTTTACATTTTTAAAAGAACAAAGTCTTAGTTCTTTGCTTGATGTAGATTATGGTGTGATTCGTACTTTTTTAACTACATTATACTCACGTGATTTATCAAAAAGGTCAGTTAACAGGTATATTTCTTCCTTGCGCTCCTTTTATAAATTTTTAGTAAGAGAGCATATCGTTAAGGAGAATCCATTTGTACATTTACAATTACCTAAAGGTGACTATACTATTCCTGAGTTTATGTATCTCGAAGAAATCGATGTTTTGTTTGAATCGATCGATACATCGACTGCGTTAGGACAACGGAATATGGCGATCCTGGAATTGCTATACGGTACAGGTATCCGAGTCAGTGAATGTGTAAAGATTAGGGTAGAAGATATTGATTTTGAATTACAGACGATTTTTGTACAAGGAAAAGGGAATAAGGAAAGATATGTTCCTTTAGGAGGTTTCGCGATACGAGCTATTCAAACCTACTTATTAGAAAGTCGACATCAACTTATATCACAAAAGAGTCAGTCGGGAAATTATCTTTTTCTAAATGCGCGTGGTAATCCGTTAACAACAAGAGGTATCCGGATGATTATAAATAGCCTGGTGGAAGACTCCGCCATGACGTTACATATTCACCCCCATAAGTTGAGACATAGCTTCGCTACTCATTTACTTGATAATGGAGCGGATTTAAGGGCGGTACAAGAGCTGTTAGGACATGCTCACCTATCTTCTACGCAAATCTATACACACGTCTCAAAGGACCGCTTAAATCACGTATACAGGGGTACCCATCCACGAGCAAAACGATAGGAGGAATGAGAATGAGTACTTTTCATGCAACAACGATATTTGCTATACAGCACAATGGTAAGTCTGCGATGTGTGGTGACGGTCAGGTGACATTCGGCAATCAGGTAGTTATGAAGCACACAGCAAAGAAAGTAAGACGGTTATATCGTGACCAGGTATTAGCAGGTTTTGCTGGATCAGTTGCTGACGCATTTACGCTTTTTGAGAGCTTCGAGACCAAATTAGAAACACATGATGGAAATTTATCAAGAGCAGCCGTAGAATTGGCGAAAGACTGGCGAAATGATAAATACTTACGGAAGTTAGAAGCGATGCTGATAGTAATGAATAAGGATGAATTATTACTAGTATCAGGTACAGGTGAAGTCATCGAACCTGACGATGGAATCCTTGCGATTGGTTCGGGCGGACATTATGCACTTAGTGCCGGAAGAGCTTTGAAACGCCATGCCTCAGAAATGGAAGCGAAAGATATTGCAAGAGCATCTTTGGAAATTGCAGGTGAGATTTGTGTGTTTACCAACGATCAGTTAATTCTCGAAGAACTTGTATAAGGAAGGGTGAAGGACATGTCTATCGACTTTACACCAAAACAAATTGTAGAAAAATTAAATGAATACATAATTGGTCAGACAGATGCCAAAAAAGCAGTAGCAGTCGCTTTGCGGAATCGATATCGACGAATGCAGCTTCCGGAGGCATTACGTCATGAAATTGTACCGAAAAATATTTTGATGATTGGTCCAACTGGAGTTGGGAAGACAGAGGTTGCCAGGAGGTTAGCTAAATTAGTTGGTGCCCCTTTTATTAAAATTGAAGCTACGAAATATACAGAGGTCGGTTACGTTGGTCGTGATGTCGAATCAATGGTACGGGATCTTGTTGAAACGGCTGTTCGAATGGTAAAGGAAGAAGCAATGGCAGAGGTGCAGGATAAAGCGGAAAAACAAGCTAATAAACGAATAGTAGAATTGCTGGTTCCGTCGAAAAAGAAATCAAATAATTCAAAAAATCCATTTGACTTCTTTATGAATGCGAATCAAAATGAAGAGCAACAAGAAGCAAGTGATAGCTACTCGGAATCCGACAGTATTAGGCAACAACGGCAACAAACGAAAAAAATGCTGGAATTAGGAGAATTAGAAGATCGCATGGTAACCATTGAAGTCGAAGAACAATCGGCTAATATGTTTGATATGCTTCAAGGTTCAGGAATGGAACAAATGGGCATGAACATGCAAGATGCTTTTGGACAGCTATTTCCGAAAAAGAAGAAGAAACGTACATTGGCAGTAAAAGATGCTAGAAAAGTACTAACACAACAAGAAGCACAGAAATTAATAGATATGGATTACGTCACACAGCAAGCAGTCGAACGAGCGGAACAAACTGGTATTATATTCATCGATGAAATGGACAAGATTGCAGTGAAGCAAGAGCAATCAGCCAATGTCTCACGCGAAGGGGTACAACGTGACATTCTGCCAATCGTAGAAGGTTCATCGATTGTGACCAAGTACGGTCCGGTCAAAACTGATCATATGCTTTTCATTGCAGCAGGTGCTTTTCACATGGCAAAGCCTTCTGATTTGATTCCGGAGTTACAGGGACGTTTCCCCATTCGGGTTGAATTCGATAAATTGACTGTAGCAGATTTCAAACGAATATTGGAAGAACCGTCCAATGCTTTAATCAAGCAATATAAAGCATTGCTCGAGACAGAAGGCATTTCGATTACCTTCACAGAGGAAGCAATCAACCGGTTAGCAGAAATAGCTTATCAGGTTAATCAGGAAACGGATAATATCGGTGCGAGGAGATTACACACTATTTTAGAGAAGCTATTAGAGGAATTATCCTACGAAGCCTCAGACATAGGAATAGGAAATGTAGAAATTACAGAAAACTATGTAAATGAGAAATTAAAATCGATTGCGACGAACAAAGACTTAAGTCAATTTATTCTATAACAAATGGATGGTGAAATAAAGATGGAACTATTAGATAAAACAAGAAAAATTAATGCCATGCTCCAAAAGACAAAGGGGAAATCCGTTGACTTTACTGACATGTCCAAAACATTACGTGACGTGATCGGAGCCAATATTTTTATTGTCAGCAGAAAAGGGAAATTATTAGGATTTGCGATTAATCAGCAAATCGAAAATGAACGAATGAAGAAAATGCTGGAAGAACGGCAATTTCCGGAAACATATACCGATAATTTATTTAATATCACCGCTACAACTACAAATCTGGATATCGAAAGTGAATACACCGCATTTCCAGTAGAGAACTATGAGTTATTTCAGAGTGGTTTAACAACGATTGTGCCAATCATCGGTGGCGGACAACGTTTAGGTACATTGATCCTAAGTCGCTTGTCAGATAGTTTCAATGATGATGATTTGATTTTAGCAGAATATGGTGCAACGGTAGTCGGCATGGAAATCCTTCATGAAAAAACAGAAGAAATTGAAGAAGAGGCCCGTAGTAAAGCTGTCGTACAAATGGCAATCAGCTCGCTTTCATATAGTGAATTAGAAGCAATTGAGCATATCTTTGAAGAGTTAAATGGTATCGAAGGACTACTTGTGGCTAGTAAGATCGCGGACAGAGTCGGTATTACACGATCTGTTATTGTCAACGCACTTCGGAAGCTGGAGAGTGCTGGTGTAATTGAATCAAGATCGTTAGGGATGAAGGGTACTTATATTAAGGTATTGAATGATAAATTCTTACGTGAGTTAAAGCATTATCATATCTAAGCTAAATCCATTATTGGTGATAAATGTAAGAAGATGTAGTTCTTTTGTAATCAATTTAGGAGATCTATGTTAATTCTATGTAAATTAATAAGTAAAAAGTTCCTCACATTTGATTGTGAGGAACTTTTTTTATGTGAATTTTCTGTTATTTTATTACTAATAACCAATAATTCGATAGTCACGATTGGTGATTATTATACTGTGGAATCAAAATAAAAGTGATTCTTTTGAACTATTTTTGAAAAAATATTACACTACTTTAGTCAGAATATGACGATAAGTCATAGACACTTCACCTAAATTATTTTACAATATTCGATAGGAAATTCATTTTTATGACGGTTTATATTAAAAAAGTGGAGGATTTTTTTATGTCTTTATTTGGAGGAACTATCCAATCATTAGAGAATTCGTTGCAATATGCTTCAGTCAAAAACCAGACGATAGCCAATAATATCGCTAACGTCGATACTCCAAACTATAAAGCTAAAAGTGTACAATTCAACAATGTACTTAACGAAGAGTTGTCTAAAGGGTTTAAAACGACCAGGACGGATGCGAGACACCTTGATTTTTCGACAGAATCATCAGCTGTTCGTGTCACAACAAATACGGGTTCCACATATAACCACAATGGCAACAATGTTGATGTAGATAAAGAGATGACAGACTTGGCTAAGAATCAAATTTACTATCAGGCACTAGTTGATCGGATTAATGGAAAATTTTCCAGTTTACAAAGTGTTATTAGAGGAGGAAATTAACGATGTCAATTTTTAATGCGATTAATACAAGTGGCAGTGGTTTAACAGCCCAACGTCTTCGAATGGACACGATTTCCTCTAATATTGCTAACGCAGATACAACACGAGCTACCGTAAATGAGAATGGTGAATATGAACCATATCGAAGAAAGATGACGGTCTTTAGTTCCAAAGGGCAAAGCTTTTCTTCTGTCCTCAACCAGGCTACGGCAGGTTCGAGTAACACGGGTAGTGGGGTGAAAGTATCAGACATTGAAGAAGATGATGAGCCTTTTCAGCTAGTGTATAATCCGAATCATCCTGATGCGAATGATGATGGCTACGTTGAAGTGCCTAATGTGGATCCTTTGCAGGAAATGGTTGATATGATGAGTGCAACCAGGTCCTATGAAGCTAATGTCACAGCACTTAATGCATCCAAAACGATGCTGATGAAGGCACTGGAAATAGGTAAATAATATCGTGTAGGAGTGAAATCGCTTGAATATCTATTCATTAGAAAATATCCAATCTAACGCTATTCAAACATCAAAACAGTCAACGCAAACAGTTGGTCAGTCACATCAAAATTTTGCAGATAATTTAAAACAAGCAGTCGAAAGTATTAATCAGGCACAGGTAGAATCTGACGAAAAGACACAAGCGCTGGCAAGTGGTGAAATTGATGATTTGCATGATGTAATGATTACAGCACAAAAAGCAAGTATTATGTTGCAAACAGGTGTGCAAGTTCAGAAAAAAGTAGTCGATGCATACAACGAAGTGATGAGAATGCAAGTGTAACAAGAAGTAGTATGCAAGTAATGATTTTTGGGGGCAAAAAATGAACGAGAAATTGAAACAATACAAGGAAAAAGCGGTTAGCTTTTACAGTTCCATATCCAAAAAACAAAAAGGGCTACTTTTTGGTGTAATCGGTTTGTTGTTAGCGGCTGTCATATTAGCAACGTTCTGGACTTCTTCTCAAAATGGCATGGTATCGTTATACAGTGATTTGTCACTGCAAGAAGTCGGTCAAATTACCGAAGAATTGGATGCGCGTAGTGTAAATTACGAGATTACAGAATCCGGAACAGGTGTGAAAGTGCCTGAGTCTGCAGCAGATTCACTGCTAGTGGACCTTGCTGCTCAAGGAATACCTGATAGTGGCAGCATAGACTATTCATTTTTTGCAGAAAATAGTTCGTTCGGTGTGACGGATAATGAATTCGAAGTAATGAAACTTGACGCTATGCAAACGGAATTAGCTAATTTAATCACACAGATAGAAGGAATAGATGGGGCAGAAGTGAAGTTGAACATTCCGGAAGATCCGGTGTTTATCAGCGATCAACAAGAGGCTTCTTCTGCATCTATTGTCATACAGACAGCTGCTGGCTATCAATTCGAACCAAGTGAGATTAATGCATTATATAATTTAGTATCAAAATCAGTACCGAATCTCTCTAATGATAATATCGTCATTATGAACCAACATTTTGAGTATTTTGATTTAAATAATGAAAATTCATTTGATAATAGCAATACATATACATCGCAACAGCAAATCAAAACAAATATTGAATCGGATATTGAGCGTAATGTAAAGAAAATGCTCGGATCGATGATCGGAATGAACAAAGTAGCTATATCTGTTACGACGGATATTGATTTCACACAAGAGCAAAGAGTAGAAGAAATTGTGGAACCAGTTGATGAAGAAAATGACTCCTTACCTGTCAGTGTCGAAACGATTACGGAATCGTTCACTGGTGCACAGCCTGAAGACAGTGCTGCTGGTGTAGAAGATGGTGAAATTGCCAATTATCCAGCTGATACAGAAGGAAATGTCGGCGATTATGAATTGGTGAAGGAATCAGTAAATAATGAATTTAACCGGATTAAGAAAGATATCGTTGAAAGTCCTTATAAAGTTAGAGATCTAGGTATTCAAGTAGCGATCGATAATTCAAGGCTGAATGAAAATGGTGAAACAGAATTGCTTTCTGCACAGGAGCAGGCGAACGTTGAAGAAAGTGTCGCTTCTATATTGGATTCTATTATCGCAACTTCGATAGATAAATCTTATGGTGAAGTAACGCCAAATGAAAAAGTCTCTATCGTTTTTCAACCATTTGAGGGAACGGATACGATTTCCACTCCTGCTGTTACGCCAGCAATACCGATGTGGGTGTACATAGTGGGTGGTTTGTTAATCTTAGCGATTATCGTACTTATTTGGATGCTTCGAAGAAATCGAACAGAAGAGGATATTATAGAAGAAATGGAAACGACGAGTTATGAAGAGCAGGAGATCCCGCCAATTATGCAAGCTGAGGATTCCGATAATACCGTAAGACGGAAGCAATTAGAGAAATACGCAGCAGATAAACCTGAAGAATTTGCCAAACTGTTGCGCAGTTGGATTTCAGAGGATTAAAGGGGGTTAGTAACAATGGCAAAAAGACAAATATTAACAGGTAAACAGAAAGCAGCTATTTTATTAATCTCTCTAGGTCCTGATGTTTCTGCTCAAGTATATAAACATCTGACGCCGGAAGAAATTGAAAAGTTAACGTTGGAAATTTCGTCTGTAAAGAAAGTGGATGGCAATCAAAAGGAAGAAATACTCGAACAATTTCACGAAATCGCAATGGCGCAGGATTATATTTCTCAAGGAGGAATCAGTTACGCAAAGACTGTTTTAGAAAAAGCATTAGGAGAGGAAAAAGCAGATGATATTATTAAGCGATTAACCTCTTCCTTGCAAGTGAAACCATTTGATTTTGCCAGAAAAGCTGAGCCAGGACAAATCATTAATTTTATTCAAAACGAGCACCCGCAAACGATTGCGCTTGTCTTATCTTATCTGGATTCGGAACAATCTGCACAAATTTTATCAGAATTACCGCAAGAGATGCAGGCAGATATTGCAAAACGAATTGCAGTTATGGACTCAACCTCGCCCGAAATTATAGCAGAAGTCGAACAGATATTGGAACGAAAGCTGTCTACTACTGTATCACAGGATTATACACAGACTGGTGGTATTCAATCTGTAGTGGAAGTACTGAATGGTGTCGATCGAAGTACTGAACGAACAATCCTGGATACGTTGGAAATTGATGATCCTGAGTTAGCAGATGAGATTAAGAAACGGATGTTTGTATTTGAAGATATCGTGACATTAGATAACAGAGCGATTCAGCGGGTTATCCGGGAAGTCGAGAATGATGATCTGCGATTATCGCTTAAAGTGGCAAGTGACGAAGTGAAAGAAATTGTCTTTAATAATATGTCCACTCGAATGGTAGAGACGTTTAAAGAAGAGATGGAATTCATGGGACCTGTACGATTACGTGATGTAGAAGAAGCACAATCACGAATTGTTGCAGTGATCAGACGACTGGAGGAAGTTGGCGAAATTGTCATTGCCAGAGGTGGAGGAGATGATATTATTGTCTAATTATTCTTTGCCGAAGAGACAAATCCAGCTGCGTAAAGTCGAGTCACCAGCTGCACGTTCAGAACAAAAAGAGGTTATGACTGAAAAAGAAACGATCACTCAACAAATAGCAGATGCAAAACACCAGTTGAATGATACATTACAGCACACGGAACGGCTAAAGCTGACAGCACAGCAAGAAATCGACAAACTCCGAAACGACTGGGAAGAAGAACGTCAACAGTACATAGAACAGGCGCAACAAGAAGGGTATCAACAAGGGTTTCAGCAAGGAAAACAGGATAGTACGACGCAATTTCAGTCCCTAATTAATCAGGCGGAAGATGTATTGCGGACTGCTAATAAGGAATATCATAAAATTGTTGCAGAAAGTGATGAGACCATTTTGCATTTGTCGCTGGCAGTAGCAGAGAAAGTGATTCAACAATCTCTGGAAGAAGACCGTGCGAAATTCGTTGGAATCGCAAAGTCGCTAATGGATCAGGTCAAAGAGCATCCTGCTGTGACATTATTTGTCTCTGCACAATATTATCCTGTCATACAAGAATACAAAGAAGAATTAAATGCTATTTTGATTAAAGATATCGAGTTTATGATTTATCCATCTTCTATATTAGCTGGTGAACAAATCATGATTGAGACACCTTTCGGCAAAATAGACGCTTCTGTAGATACCCAACTGGAAGAAATAAGAAATCAGCTTTCGTATGTTGTGGAGGAGATCACACGTGAATACACAAATGATATTGAATGAAATTCAACATTTGGATCCGTATAAACGATATGGAAAAGTCGATCGTGTGGTTGGACTCCTTATCGAATCGAAAGGTCCAGAAGCAAGAATTGGTGAAGTATGCTATATCCATACCAAGAAAAAAGACGAAAAAATTAAGGCAGAGGTTATTGGATTCTACGATGAGAAGGTTTTGCTAATGCCTTATTCATCCCTTCACAATATTGGTGCAGGCTGTTTGGTAGAAGCAACGAAAAATGCATTGCAGATTAAAATAGGCAGAGGTCTGATTGGCAAAGTTCTTGATTCAACTGGTCATATGTTAGATGGGTCGCATCTGCCCAAAGGGTTGAAATTATTCCCGACGGAACAAGCGCCGCCCAATCCCCTTCAACGTCCGAGAATCAAATCTCCGTTACAAATTGGGGTCAAAGCAATTGATGCCATGTTGACTGTCGGCAAAGGACAACGGGTCGGCATTTTCGCAGGAAGTGGCGTTGGAAAGAGTACATTGCTCGGTATGATTGCCCGTAACAGTAGTGCAGATATTAATGTAATTGCGCTGATCGGTGAACGTGGGAGAGAAGTGAAAGAATTTATTGAGCGAGATTTAGGTCCAGAGGGTTTAAAAAAATCGATAGTAGTTGTGGCCACCTCTGATCAATCGGCACTAATGCGAATTAAAGGAGCTTATACGGCAACTGCTATTAGTGAATATTTTCGTGATTTAGGCTATGAAGTGAATTTAATGATGGATTCGGTAACAAGGGTAGCCATGGCTCAACGAGAGATTGGACTGGCGATTGGTGAACCGCCTACCACAAAAGGATACACACCCTCGGTATTTGCTATGTTACCTTCATTATTAGAACGCACAGGTACGAGTATGAACGGGTCTATTACAGCTTTTTATACCGTGCTGGTAGACGGAGATGATTTTAATGAACCAATCGCAGATACGACGAGAGGGATTTTAGACGGTCACTTTATACTGGATCGAAGTCTAGCTGAAAAAGGGCAATTCCCTGCGATCAATGTACTTAAATCTGTCAGCAGAGTCATGCCGCAAATCATTCCCAAAGAAAGACTGGATGTAGTCCAAAAAATTCGCACACTTCTTGCCAGGTATGAAGACAACGAAGAGCTGATTCAGATTGGTGCCTACAAAAGGGGATCGAATCCGGTTGTCGATCAAGCGATTCAGTTACAACCTAGCATATTAAACATATTGAAACAGGATATGGATGATAAATGTGATGATGAGACTGCTATTACGCAATTAGAAGAGATTGCCAGAAGGAGCCATTCCTAATGAAACAACATGTGGGTTACGAAAAGATAAAAATGCTGAGAGAAAACGAGAAACAAGAAGCTCAGAAGAAATTACAAGAAGCGGTCGCAGCTTTCGAAAAACAAGCAGAACTATTATATGAATTATTACAGAAGAAAGAAAGAATCGAAGCACAATACGTAACATCACTCTCAGATCGATCTCAAATTGATCAGTTACAATCTTATCAGCAATACCTGGACTTTTTAGCTCCTAATATTTTATCGGTGCAACGTAAGGTGGATAAGGCGAGAAAGGAAATGAATGAACAGCAGGAGCAAGTAACTGTACGCTACATGGAAGTGAAAAAGATGGATCATTTGATCGAGCATAAGCAATTGGAATTTCAACAATTCGAACAGCACAAGGAAGCAATGATGATGGATGAAATCTCCATCCGTCAGTATACAGAAAGTAGGGGCAGGTGAAAAGATGGCCACTAATCCAATGAAAACGAAAGAAAAAAAACCAGGGCTGTTTCAATGGTTAATTGTCATTGTAGTATCCTTACTTTTTGCTGTAATCGTTACTTTCGTCATTCTGTTCGCGATGGATGTCAACGTCGCAAAATTCACGAAAGATACAGTCAATAAAATTCCTTTCATGGAAGACACCGTAACTACAGATCAAGAAGAGCTACACCAAAATCAACTATCGGCTAAAGATGATACCATCACCCAGTTAGAAGAACAGATGGAAGGGCTTGAAGCAGAGGTCCAGACAAAGACGGATACGATAGAGGAGTTAGAAGCAACCGTTAGTTCGTTAAATGAACAGCTCAGTCAAACAAGCGATGAAAATGAAACAGAAGATAATGATAATCAAGCTTTCCAGGAAATGTCCGTCACGTTTGAGGAAATGAAATCGAAGAATGCAGCTGACATTTTAGCAAATATGGAGCAAGCAACTGTTATTCCGATATTGGAGCAGCTAGATGCGGAAGTTCGAGCGGAAATACTTTCTGAAATGGAAGCTGAGACGGCAGCAGCTTACTCAGCGGAACTTCTTGCACAGTAATTTCTCCGGATCGAATTGAAGGGAGGTGAAAAATTGAATGTCTCGCAAATTCTAAAGGCTCCATTGCAACAAACTGTTGTATCAGCCCCCGCCACAAACAAGCTGCAGGAATCAGGGGATTTTCGAAAGTTACTAACCGGTGCTCAGTATGATTCGGAATCATTGTCAGAGACGGGACAAAATCTCAATCAACCATTACTGGATTTACTTCAACAATTAAACGATCAAGAAGTATTACCAGATAATCTTTTGGATGATGTAGACAATCCGTCGACATTCGATCAGGCTGAGCTGGAAGAACTGTTGAATAAACTCATGCAACAAATCGATAAAGGGGAAGTTGCAACAGAAAATCTAGCACTCTTGCAAACAATGGAGCAGCTGATTCAATCGATGCCATCTGAAGGGAAAATGACGGGAACAGCAGAAACATCCATACCATATTCGGTTTCTCAGTTGCTGCAAAGCCCAGATCACCAAGCGCGCTTAGAGAGTATTGTAAAATCTACCGAACAAATGTTGGCTCAATTACAAAAACAATCATTAACAAGTCAAGATTATAGACAGCTAAGCGATTTGTTAAAACAATGGTCAAATCAGGATCAATCGACCCAAAGTAACCTGACAGCCATGCTAAAAAAAGACGAATCGAGCGAGTCTGTTCAAGTTTGGGACAAACTGTTGAAAAATTTTCAGAATCGTCAAGGGATAAACAAACATTATGGGCAAGTTCAACAGGTGACACAGCATGATCTTGCGAAATGGATACAAAATGCAATCGAGCAGTATGAAGGCACAATGAAACAAGAAGTGTCAACAACCAGAGTGGATTTGCAAGCTTCATCTCCAATGGTTAGTTCCAAGGTACAGCAATATGTCATTCATGTGCAGCAAACAGGTGATGATCAGCAAGTAGCACAGAAGCAATTACTCGATCAATTTCAGCAAGCTATTCAGAAAAGTAATTTTATGAAACTGCCCAATGGTACGAATCAATTGATGCTGAGACTGCAACCTGAATCATTGGGGGATGTAACGGTTCGACTCACACAAGTAAATGGTGAAATGGTAGTCAAAATGATCGTAGCGTCTCAAAGTGCCAAAGACTTGCTTGAAGGGAACTTGCACCAATTGCGTCACATGTTTTCACCTAATCAGGTTGTCATCGAACGACAGGATACGGTGACATCAAGCACTGAGTCTACATGGTCACAAGAACAGGAACAGTCAAATGAAGATGGTCAAGAGCAAGATACTAACAGTCAGAATCAGGAGTCCCATGAAAATGATGAACGAGATTCACTCAATTTTAAGGATTTATTAATGGATGCGAAAGTGTAGGTGAAAAAATGACAAATATTGATTCCAATTATTATTTATCTAACCAGACACAAACACGAACCACGAGTTCCAGTTTGGGAAAAGATGAATTCTTGAGAATTTTAATGACACAGCTGCAAAATCAGGATCCGCTAAATCCAATGGAAGATAAGGAGTTTATATCGCAAATGGCTACTTTTTCTTCGTTGGAGCAAATGATGAATATGTCTAGTGCAATAGAGTCTTTGGTGATAAATCAATCTGTTTCACCTGTGATTCAATATAGCCATTTAATTGGAGAAGAAGTGGAGTATTACCGTATAGATGAAGAAACAGGAGAAATAGCAGAGCCGAAAGAAATCGTAACTAGTCAAGTCGTGGCAATTTCAGAACAACAAGGTTTTGCCGTAATAGAGCTTGATAATGGCCAGAAAATTTATACAGATGAAATTCTACGTATTTCACAGGCTGGCACAGAAAATGACAGTGATACGGAAACTGATACTGATACAGAAGATGAAACCGATACTGATCAGACCGAAGTGTAGGGAGGGATTCTATGGTCAACAGGATTCATGCATTTCATCCCACGATTTTACCTGGAAGTAAGAAAAATACGCCAACCACACCTGCAACGGTTTCATTTAAGGATGTTTTGTCCCAACAGCATTCGATGCAAATTAGCAAGCATGCTCGTGATCGCATGCACGCACGAAATATTGAAGTCTCAAATGAACAATGGACCAAAATCGAAAGTAAGTTACAAGAAGCAAACCAAAAAGGTGTAAAAGAATCGCTCGTCATCACGGATGAGGCAGCTTTTGTAGTCAATGCGAGTAACAAGACAGTGATCACTGCTATGGAAAAAGCAGAGTTGAAAAGCAAGATTTTTACGAATATAAACGGCACGATCATAATGGAATAAGCTGGACTCAATGAAGAGAGGCTTAATCGTCGCGGACCGACAGAAGTGACGTCAACTAAACATTAAAAAGGAGTTTTATCATGCTAAGATCAATGTATTCAGGCATTTCAGGTTTAAAAGGTTTCCAAACAAAACTGGATGTTATCGGTAATAACATCGCGAATGTGAACACAACTGGTTATAAGAAAGGTCGTGTTACGTTTCAGGATATGATGAGTCAATCGGTATCAGGTGCAAGCGGTCCGACAAATATAAGAGGTGGGATCAACCCATCCCAAGTAGGGACAGGGGTGCAGCTAGGGTCAATTGACAATGTGCATACACAAGGTAACCGCCAGACAACGGGCCGTCCATTAGATTTACAGCTTGAAGGTGACGGAATGTTCGTTTTTGCAACCGGTGAGAACGTGGATGGTGCTAACACAGAGGAAATGGATATTAGTTATTCAAGAGCCGGAAATCTATATCTTGATAACGAAGGTTACATCGTAAATGCAAATGGTCAATATTTACTAGGTCAAAATGGAACAGATGCAGATGGTAATCCGATTGAAGGTAACTCCAGAATCAAAATTCCTGATACGGCAGAGAGCTTCAGTATTCAAAGTAACGGTGTAGTCAACTACATTGAGAATGGTGAGACACAAGAGGCTGGTCAAATTCTTGTTGCAAAGTTTTCTAACCCAGGCGGTTTAAATAAATCAGGTTCTAACATGTTCCAAAATTCGGTGAACGCTGGAAGAATGGAAGATGCTGAAGGGAATTTCCTTTTTGAACCGGAATCTGACGGTACAGCCTCCATCGTATCTGGTGCGCTGGAAATGTCTAACGTGGATTTGTCAGAAGAATTTACTGAAATGATTACTGCACAGCGTGGTTTTCAGGCAAATACTCGAATTATTACGACTTCTGATGAAATATTACAAGAATTAGTAAATCTAAAACGATAAAAAGGGAGGCTGAGAGTTAAGGCAGCATGTAACCCTTAACTCTCTTCATCTATGATTACATTAACAAAACTAAATGGTGATCAGATAACCGTCAATGCGGTGTTCGTCGAACGAGTGGAATCATTTCCTGATACAACGATCACCCTAATTAATCAGAAGAAATTATTTGTGAAAGAACAGGAAATTGTGGTGAAACAAAAAATCACAGAATTTTATAAGCAGATTGGTTTATATCAACTGCAACGAGAAGTAGGTGAACAACAAAATGAATCCTAGATTAATAAGAATTCTTGTCTCCATCCTAGTAGTCATTACCGTTATCGGTGCAGGTGTTCTTTACTTTCTGATGAATCAATCTACCGCAGAAGGTGAAGAAATGTCAATCGATGACATGGTGAAATACTCCTATACAACGGAAGAGATTCGTACCGACCTGGATGATGGAAATTTTGTTCTTATTCAATTCCAATTTATCACCAACAGCTCTGATGCACTAGAGGAGGTCCAAAAAAGAGAATTTCAGATCAAAAATCAATTTATTAAATTGTCAGTAGACCTGACTGCAAATGATTTTAAAGAGAACTTGACGGGGTTAGAAGATAATATGAAAAATGCAATGAATGATCAAATGACTCAAGGTCAAATCATTGATGTATTGATTGTTAGTAAAGTAATTCAGTAATCGTAACTCCGAAATGGAGGTGAAGTTATGGCAGATGAAGTTCTTTCACAAAATGAAATTGACGCATTATTATCCGCTTTGTCTTCGGGTGAGATGGACGCAAATCAGCTAAAAGAAGAAGAAAAAGACAAAAAAGTAAAAGTGTATGATTTTAAACGGGCACTTCGTTTTTCGAAAGATCAGATAAGAAGTATATCTAGAATTCATGATAATTTTGCACGGTTGTTATCTACTTATTTCTCAGCACAGTTAAGGACATATGTACATATCGCTGTGGCGTCTGTTGATCAAATTCCCTATGAAGAATTCATTCGATCTATTCCAACCAAGACGATTTTAAATGTGTACAGTGTGGAGCCGTTGGATGGCAGAATTATTTTTGAATTTAATCCTAATATTGCCTATGCAATGCTAGACAGAATGCTAGGTGGAAGAGGAAGAAGCATTAACAAAATTGATAGTTTAACAGAGATTGAAACAACACTCATGTCACAATTGTTTGAGAAAGCATTAGACAATTTACAAGAGGCGTGGGGCAGTGTGGCGGATATTGATCCGATTCTCGAAGATTTCGAGGTGAACCCACAATTTCTACAACTGGTTTCACCTAATGAAACCGTCGTTGTCGTTTCGTTGGATACGACCATTGGTGACAGCAGTGGCATGATTAATATTTGTATCCCTCATGTTGTTCTGGAGCCTATCATTCCGAAATTATCGGTTCATTATTGGATGCAAAATGAAACGTCCAAAGAACGTAAGCCAGAAGAATATGAATCTATTTCACATAATATTAAACAAACTAGCTTGGATTTATCGGTCGTATTAGGTGAGACATCGATTACTTTGGAAGAGTTTTTGTTCCTTGATCACGATGATACCATTGTGCTCAATAATTCTATTGATCAGCCACTGCAATTACACGTTGATCAGGAACCGAAATTCCATGTTCAGCCTGGTAAACGAAAGCATAAATTAGCCGTACAAGTTTTAGACGACATTAAGGGAGGGGATTCGGATGATGAATGATGGCATGTTATCTCAAGATGAGATTGATGCATTACTCAACGGATCAAACGATACAGAGGCGGAAAGCCAAATAACTAGTACTTCTGCTGGTGACTATTTATCATCAATTGAAGAAGATGCTTTGGGTGAAATTGGAAATATTTCGTTTGGCAGTTCAGCAACCACATTATCCACGATACTGAATCAAAAAGTAGAAATTACAACTCCGACGATCAGTGTAATTGATAAAGGAGACTTAAGAGAAGAATTTCCCAGACCGTACGTCGGGGTGGAAGTGAAATATACCGAAGGATTTACTGGTGCTAATTTATTTGTTTTAGAATCTAAGGATGCTGCAGTGATTGCAGATCTTATGTTAGGGGGTTCAGGAAATCCAGAGACGACTGAACTTAACGATATTCATTTAAGTGCTGTCCAGGAAGCAATGAATCAAATGATGGGAACAGCTGCAACGAGTATGTCTACCGTATTTAATAAAAAAATTGATATCTCCCCGCCAACTACGTCTATTATGGATGTTACTGCAGAAGAAACGAAATCATTAACACCTGATGATGATATTCTCATTAAAGTTTCTTTTCAGCTAAAAGTAGGAAATTTAATCGATTCTAAAATAATGCAATTATTACCTGTAACATTTGCGAAAGATTTGGTAGATCAACTATTTAACACACCGAATGAAGCGGAGACAGTGACATCAGCTCCGTCAGAAGTGAACTCTGGACAAGAAGAAAGTAATCAGTACCAGCAATCAGCACCGAATCAACATGAGGTGGAGCGTCAACAACAACCGCAGCAGTATCAGCATCAGCCGCGACAATTAGGCGGACAAACAACTAGCAGTCACAGTGAAGTGCAATCTGCATCGTTTTCTAATTTTGATGACACACCGCTTCAGGCTACGGAACAACGAAATTTGGATCTGTTAATGGATATCCCTTTACAAGTAACGGTGGAACTAGGCAGAACCAAACGAACAGTGAAAGAAATACTTGAACTATCTTCAGGTTCTATCGTCGAATTAGATAAATTGGCAGGAGAACCGGTAGATATTTTAGTTAACCAGAAATTGATTGCCAAAGGCGAAGTAGTTGTCATAGATGAAAACTTTGGTGTGCGTGTGACAGATATTGTAAGCAAGAAAGATAGACTAAAACAACTAAAATAGACAAATGGAAGGATGAACATAATGGCTCACTCAGTATTAATAGTAGATGATGCAGCATTTATGCGAATGATGATTAAAGATATATTAACGAAAAACGGTTATGACGTAGTAGGAGAAGCACAGGATGGCCAAGAAGCTGTAGAGAAATATAAAGAATTAAAGCCAAATCTGGTCACGATGGACATTACGATGCCAGAAATGGATGGTATTGCAGCGCTTAAAGAAATTAGAGCCAGTGACGAAGATGCAAAAATTATTATGTGTTCCGCTATGGGACAGCAAGCAATGGTTATTGATGCTATTCAGGCTGGAGCGAAAGACTTTATCGTTAAACCATTTCAGGCTGATCGAGTAATCGAAGCAATTTCTAAAGTGCTAGGTTAATGGGGTGATTGGCATTAACCTTAAATGGCTCGTTAGCATCTTTTGTATATGCATCTTTTTTAGTAGTTTACCGGTATCAATAGAGGCAGATACGATGGTGGATGACTTGTTTGAACAACAGGGAGATCAATCGCAAGAACAGCAAGATAACAGCAGTGAAAAAGCACAAGAGAGTGGAAGTTCTGAAGTAGAGGCGCCGAGCTTATTTGGAAGTTTTGTACAGTTGCTGTTAGCTTTAGCGCTTGTAGTTGGACTAATCATCTTTATCTCAAAATTTATCCAGAAGAAAAAAGGATTTCTAAAGAAACATAATGTAATTGAAAATTATGGTGGAATTACAGTAGGAGCCAATAAATCGATCCAAACGGTAAAAATAGGCAATCGTTATTATGTGATAGGGGTAGCAGATAATATCGAGCTGTTGATGGAAATTACCGATGATGCCACGATTGCACAACTAGAAACACAGCAAGACGAGATGACAGATTCTTTAAAAAGCATGGCATTAAAGTGGAGAAACAAATCACCAGAAGCAAAGAAGGAAACGTCAACGGATCAAACCTTTTCTTCTATGTTTCATAAGGAGCTAAACACGATGAAAGAAGGCAGACAGAAATTATTGCACAAACTTAAAGAAGGAAAAAAGAATAATGACGATTCAGCTGATTGATGTTTTTTCTGGTGCGGATTCCGAAAGTATTTCGACTTCCGTACGATTATTATTGCTGTTAACAGTTCTGTCTTTAGCTCCGAGTATTTTAATTTTAATGACCTGTTTCACCAGAATTTTAATCGTACTTTCTTTCGTGCGGACATCACTGGCCACCCAGCAGATGCCTCCTAACCAAGTGTTGATCGGCCTTGCGTTGTTTATGTCGTTTTTTATTATGGCACCGACGTTCCAAGAAGTAAACGAGGAAGCATTGCAGCCACTATTTGAAGAAGAAATAACATTGGAAGAGGCATACACTACAGCTAGTGTGCCATTTAAAGAGTTTATGGCAAAGTACACTAGAGAGAAGGACTTAGCGTTGTTTATGAATTATGCGGAAATCGAAAGACCGGAATCGATTGAGGACATTCCATTAACATCGTTGGTACCTGCATTTGCGATCAGTGAACTGAAAACTGCTTTTCAAATGGGATTTATGATATTTGTCCCTTTCCTGGTGATCGATATGGCCGTTGCCAGTGTTTTGATGTCGATGGGGATGATGATGTTACCTCCCGTGATGATATCTTTACCATTTAAAATATTATTGTTTGTACTGGTGGATGGATGGTACTTGATCACACATGCATTATTGGATGGCTATATTCCATCCTAGGAGAGAGGAGAAAGGCTTAATGAGCGGAGAATTTGTCATTTCACTGGCGAAACAGGGGATTTATACGATTCTAATGGTAACAGGACCACTGCTGATATTGGCCCTTGTTGTTGGGCTGCTTGTAAGTATATTCCAGGCAACCACGCAAATTCAGGAACAAACCTTGGCTTTTATCCCTAAGATTGTTGCTGTATTGCTTGGGATTCTGGTTTTTGGTCCATGGATGCTAGCTACGATGGTCGAGTATACAGCAAATTTATTTCAAAATATCAATCAATTTATAGGATAAGTTATGTTTGAATTAATAGATATTAATCGTTTTCCGGCATTTATTTTAATTTTAGTAAGAGTTTTGACGTTTCTATCAACAATTCCGATTTTTTCGTACCGGAATATACCGACACAGTTCAAAATTGGAATCGGCTTTTTTATTGCCTGGATGATGTTTTATACATTGGACATTCCTGACTTAAGCTTTGATGGGGTTTTTTTGCTGTTGGTGATGAAAGAAGCAATTGTTGGATTGCTGATGGGATTATTGGCATATATCATTATGTCGGCGATTCAGATAGCGGGTGGATTTATCGATTTCCAAATGGGATTTGCTATCGCCAATGTCGTTGATCCGCAAACTGGTGCACAAAGCCCGCTAATTGGTCAATATTTCTATACAATCGCGATATTATTTTTGTTGACTGTGAATGGACATCATTTACTATTAAATGGCCTCATGTACAGCTATGAAGAGTTACCACTGGATCAGATGATGCAGTTCGGCAATATTGAATTGATTTTACAGACGTTTAGTAAAATGTTTCTTATGGCCTTTCAATTAGCGTTGCCGATAGTAGGCTGTCTGTTTTTAGTAGATGTTGCGCTCGGGATCATTGCGAGAACCGTACCACAGTTAAATGTGTTTGTTGTCGGCCTGCCACTGAAAATACTCGTGTCCTTTGCAGCACTGTTCGTTTTTATCCCTTTCTATATTGCAATTTGTAAACAATTATTTCAGTTTACATTACAAACCATGCAAAGTCTTATACAGATGTTCGGAGGTGCTTAATTAATGAAATTACGGTTGGATCTGCAATATTTCGCCGGTGAAAAAACAGAAAAAGCGACTCCGAAAAAAAGGCAGGATGCAAGAAAAAAAGGGCAGGTGGCAAAGAGTCAAGATGTGAATACTGCCATTTTACTCTTTTTTGTATTCATTATTCTATTTGTTACAGGAAGCAGTCTTAAAGAATCAATGACTGGTATGTATGAGAAATTCTTTAACGAATACATTCATCATGAAGTCACAGAGGTGGAAGTATTCAGTATGCTGCAAGATGTATTAATGGAAATCAGTCTGGCAATTGCGCCCATTATGCTAATTGCAATAGTGGCTGGCTTAGCATCGAATTTTTTGCAATTTGGCTTTTTGTTTACAACAGAACCATTGAAAATGAAATTAAATAAAATTGATCCGATTCAAGGTGCAAAACGGATTTTTTCAGCCAGGGCGTTAGTTGAATTGGTTAAATCACTATTGAAAATTGTAGTGGTCGGTGTCATTACCTTTTCGATCATTTGGATGAATCGTGACGAAATGATGATGCTTGCGGATAAAGAAATTAATAATTCGTTAGTGTTTTTTGGTGAAATGACGATTGAAATGGGGATCGCAGCGGCAATAGGCCTTCTGATCATTTCGGTCATTGATTATGCTTATCAGAGATATGACTTTGAAAAACAAAACAAAATGTCCAAAAACGATATCAAAGATGAGTACAAAAACATCGAAGGGGATCCTCTCATTAAATCGAAAATGAAAGAAAGGCAGCGTCAGATGGCGATGCAGAGAATGATGAGCGAAGTGCCGAATGCAGACGTTGTGATTACGAACCCAACCCATTATGCGATTGTTATTAAGTATGATGAGGCAAAAGCAGATGCTCCATATGTTGTTGCGAAAGGAGTCGATTTCGTCGCCCAACGAATCAAAGATATCGCGCGGCATCATGATGTAGTCACAGTAGAAAATCGACCTTTAGCAAGAGCATTATATGATCAAGTCGAGATCGGTGAAATAATCGGAGAAGAATTCTTCCAGGCAGTAGCCGAAATCTTAGCCTATGTCTATCGTATCCAGAAAAAAGTATAACAATCATTGGCTCGTGTTATTTATAAGCCAGAAAATAAATGAACAGCATCACCAAAATAAAGTGTTAGTAAGGCTTCTTATAATACGGAGTATGTCAACTAAATCTCTATGACTATGTGTTAATTTTGTTTTATTCTAAGCAGTTAGTTGACTTAATCCGTATATGTCCATCTAATTAGCAAGTAAGGATCGGATTTTTTTAGTTTTTCTTAAAAGGAGTTGTCAAGATGAAGGCTAGAGATTTCTCTGTTTTACTCGGCGTTATTTCTATTATTATCATGTTAGTCATTCCACTTCCAGGGTGGTTATTAAGTATCTTAATTCTTATCAATATATCTCTAGCATTAATCGTGATACTAGTTTCGATGAATACGACAGAGCCATTGCAATTTTCCGTATTTCCTTCATTATTACTGCTGCTTACGTTGTTTAGGCTTGGTTTGAACGTCTCGACTACGAGGTCGATTTTGTCAGAAGCTAATGCAGGTGGGGTAGTGGAAACTTTCGGGACGTTCGTCATTGGTAATAATCCGCTTGTCGGTTTTGTAGTGTTTGTTATTTTAATTATCATTCAATTTCTGGTTATTACCAAAGGTAGTGAACGTGTATCTGAAGTCGCAGCCCGCTTTACATTAGACGCAATGCCAGGGAAACAAATGAGTATTGATGCAGATTTGAATGCAGGTATGATTAATGAACAGCAGGCGAAAGAGCGAAGAGAGAAAATTGAGCATGAAGCTGATTTTTATGGGGCCATGGACGGTGCCAGTAAGTTTGTAAAAGGGGACGCTATTGCGGGAATTATTATTGTGTTAATTAACATTATATTTGGCTTAATTATTGGAGTGGCGCAACTAGGGTTAAGTTTCAATGAAGCAATTGATGTCTATATGCGATTGACAGTAGGGGATGGACTTGTAAGTCAAATACCAGCCCTTTTAATATCTACTGCGACAGGTATTGTCGTGACAAGGGTTGCTTCAGATGGTAATTTAAGTGCAGATGTCAGCAAACAGTTATTACGTTATCCAACCTTACTTTATATTGCAGGGGGGACAATCTTTTTATTAGGTTTGACCCCGATAAACTTTCTGTTAACGACAGTGATAGCTGCTGTATTGATAGTTAGTGCGTATACATTGTCAAGGAAATCGCAGGAAGAAGCAGAACCAACTCAAGAACAAATCGATGAGTCCGATTCAGAGGAAATGCGTTCACCAGAGAATGTCGTTGGTTTGATCAATATGGATCCGATTGAATTTGAGTTCGGTTATGGGCTCATTCCATTAGCTGATTCAAATCAAGGCGGTGATTTATTAGACCGGGTTGTTATGATCCGCCGTCAGCTAGCAATTGAATTAGGTCTTGTCATTCCGGTTGTTCGAATAAGGGATAATATTCAGTTAAATCCAAATGAATACCGTTTGAAAATTAAAGGAAATGAAGTAACTAGAGGAGAATTGCTTCTGGATCATTATTTAGCAATGAGTCCTGGTATTGATGAAGATGATCTCGACGGTATTGACACCGTTGAGCCAGCTTTTGGTCTTCCAGCGAAGTGGATTACGGAAGAAACAAAAGATGATGCTGAGATGTCTGGTTATACAGTGGTGGATCCGCCATCAGTTGTATCGACTCATATAACCGAATTAGTCAAACGATATGCACATCAGCTAATCGGACGGCAGGAAACACAGCAACTCATCGATCATTTGAAAGAAACGAATCCAATACTTGTAGAAGAAGTAACACCAGATCCTTTATCTGTCGGTGATGTTCAGAAAGTATTAGCGAAACTGTTACGTGAACAAATATCTATAAAAAATTTGCCCGTTATATTTGAAACATTGGCTGATTTTGCCAAGATGACGACAGATACTGATTTATTGACAGAGTATGTAAGACAATCATTATCAGCCCAGATAACCAATGACATTGTTCAGGGAAGACCACAGCTTAAAGTTATTACGGTATCAGGAGAAGTAGAGAAATTAATCGCAGAGCACATACAGCAAACAGAACACGGCAGCTATTTAGCAATGGATCCAGATACACAACAACGTGTCGTCCATTCTGTTGCTGAAAATGTTGAAAATATGAGTTTGCAAGAAGAAATGCCCGTCATTCTGTGTTCGCCGACGATCCGGATGTATTTCAAACAACTGTTGGACCGTTTCTATCCACACGTCGTCGTTCTTTCTTACAATGAAATTGAGCCAACTGCTGAAATTCAAAGCATCGGGGTGGTGAAAGTAGCATGAAAGTGAAAAAATTTAAAGGATCAACAATGCCGGAAGTGATGCAAGTTGTTCGCAAAGAGTTAGGTGCAGATGCTGTTATTTTAAATTCGAAGGTAGTCCATGAAGGCGGATTTCTAGGACTCTTCCAGAAAAAGAAATTAGAAGTGTTAGCGGCAGTAGACGAGGTAAACATAAGAAAATCGTCACCATCCGCACCATCATATGTGCAATCAGTTCCCTATCCTAAGCCTGAGAAGGACGAAGCAAATGCCGAGGTTTTGCAAGAATTGCGACAAATGAAATTATGGATGCAACAAAATGTCTCGCAGTCTAACGAAGCGATACTTCCTGAACCTTTACAGCCTTTGTATCAAAAAATGATCAGACAAGAGATCGATCATGACATTGTCCATTCACTTCTGCAAACTATAGAGGACAGATCTGATGGACAATTTCCGGAAGAAAGTGAGTTATGGCGACAATTGGCATTTGAAATCAAGCACCGGTTAGCAAATAAAGGCAGTTTTGGTGGTGAAATTTTTGATAAACAAATTATTCATCTTGTTGGTCCTACAGGTGTAGGTAAGACAACCACGATTGCCAAACTGGCTGCACACTGCGTACTGAACAAACGGAAAAAAGTTGCTTTTATTACCACTGATACCTATCGAATAGCTGCAATTGAACAATTAAAGACCTACTCAAAGATACTCGATGTACCGATTGAGATTGCTTATAATGTTGAGGATTATCAGATGGCTAAAGAAAAGTTCAGAGACTATGATCATATTTTTGTCGATACTGCTGGAAGAAACTTCAGAGATGAAAAATACATTCGGGAATTAGGAAAGATTGTAGACTTGAATCATGAGGTGAATACGTATCTGGTCATGTCATTAACGACGAGAACGACAGATTTAGAAGCGACTTATTTGCAATTTGACAAGATACCAGTCAAACAACTTATCTTTACCAAAAAAGACGAGACTAGTATATATGGATCGGTACTAAATATGTGTTTGAAATATAATATCGGGGTAGCATATATGACGAATGGTCAGGATGTACCAGATGATATTGAAGAAATGTCCATCGAAAAAATGGCGAAATTAATAGTTGGTGATTAAATAATGGTCGATCAAGCAGCGAAGCTAAGAGAAAGATTAAAAGGCATGCATCAGTTACCCCAGGCGAAAACAATAGCTGTAGTCAGTGGAAAAGGCGGTGTTGGTAAATCTAATTTTGCACTGAATTTTTCCCTGTCATTAGCTGACAGAGGAAAAAAAGTATTACTGTTTGATTTAGATGTCGGTATGGGTAACATTGATATATTATTAGGTAAAAATGCTAAGTATTCCATTTTTAATCTTTTTGAGAATAAATTGTCGATTTATGATATTATAGAAATAGGTCCAAATTCCCTTTATTATATCGCGGGTGGCAGTGGCCATAATCATATTTTTTATCTGGATCAGGATAAATTAACGTATTTTTTGGAGCAATTGGAATTGTTGATGACAGAATATGATTACATTCTTTTTGACATGGGCGCTGGTATTACCCGAGAAACCATTCATTATATACTTGCTGTGGATGAATGTATGCTCGTTACCACCCCGGAACCAACAGCATTGACTGATGCGTATTCCATGATGAAACAAGTAGTACACCAACAACGTGTACCTTTTTACTTAATTATGAATCGGGCAACAAATCAGAAGCAAGGCATGGAGATGATGAACCGAATGACGAATGTGGCAAAACGATTCTTACAACAAGATGTACACCCGCTAGGTATTATTCCTGATGATTCGAGTGTTACTAACGCAGTCATTGCACAGCAGCCTTTCGTACTACACAACAGGCAATCGAAAGCATCTAGAGCTGTCCAATCAATTGCCGGTCAATATGTAGGGGAGTCCGTCAAGAATCAAGATAACAGAGGTTTTCTGAACAAACTCAAAAGACTTTTAACAGAAAGGTAGAACGTAATGATAAGAAAGCGTGTATTAGTGGTAGATGATTCAGCATTCATGCGGAAAATGATTTCCGATATTATTCGTTCATCTGACTCTCTGGAATGTGTCGACACTGCCAGAAATGGTGAAGACGCATTGAAGAAAATAGAGAAGTGGAAACCAGATGTGATTACATTGGACGTTGAGATGCCAATCAAGGATGGAATCCAGACATTGACAGAGATTATGGAACAAAATCCGCTGCCGATCGTGATGCTTTCCAGTCTGACTAAGTCAGGAGCAGATAAAACGATTGAAGCTTTATCTTTAGGAGCTGTCGACGTAATTGCGAAACCGTCGGGTTCTATATCATTAGACATAAAGAAAATCGAAACAGAAATTATTCGCAAGGTTAAGAATGCAGCCACTGCCAACGTGAAGTTAACAAAAAAGCGTACGTCAGAGCGTGTACAAGCTTCTTACAAACCGATTCAAAGTGATAAACCAATTGTAGCTATTGGTTCCTCAACAGGTGGGCCAAGAGCATTACAGCAAGTAATTACGAAATTACCAGCTGATTTCCAGGCTCCTGTCGTGATTGTTCAGCATATGCCGAAAGGTTTTACAAAGTCACTTGCAGAACGACTGGATAAATTGTCCCTATTAGCAGTCAAAGAGGCTGAAGATCAGGATGTGATCGAGAAGGGAAAGGTGTATTTAGCACCAGGAGGAAAACACTTTAGAATAATCCGTAGAGGACAGCAAATGGTTGCAAGTGTTACACGGGAAGAACCGGTAAATGGTCATCAGCCATCAGTGGATGTACTGTTCGATTCCGTTGCCAATCTGAAAAGCTGTCATCCAATTGCAGTCGTTCTGACTGGTATGGGAAGTGATG
Organism: Gracilibacillus salinarum; assembly: GCF_022919575.1. Classification (NCBI taxonomy): domain Bacteria; kingdom Bacillati; phylum Bacillota; class Bacilli; order Caryophanales; family Bacillaceae; genus Gracilibacillus; species Gracilibacillus salinarum. Next base: position 291,927 of record NZ_CP095071.1, read on the forward strand.
GATCAAAAGGCATTATTCAATTAAAACGAAACCATCCTAAAACGATTGCCATTTCACAATCGGAAGCAACCTGTGTTGTATACGGAATGCCACAAGCAGCAGAAAAAACAAGTTTAATAGATTATGTTCACGATATTGATGACATACATACAGTTTTGGTACAAAAAATCCCTAAGAAGAGGTGAAGGGTCAGTGGAGAACAATGAGTATCTTGAAGTGTTTATTGAAGAGAGCAAAGAGCATATTCAGTCACTTAATGACCAGTTATTAATATTAGAGAGTGAACCAGCGAATATGGATACGATCGGTGAAATTTTTCGTTCTGCTCACACATTGAAAGGAATGGCAGCAACGATGGGGTATCAAGACCTTGCTGATTTAACTCATAAAATGGAGAATGTCCTGGATGCGGTGCGTAATCATCATGTAGATATTACGTCACCAATTATAGATGTGCTATTTCAAGCAGTCGATCAATTAGAAGGAATGGTTTTTGACATAGCAGATGGTGGAGATGGAGCAGCAGATGTTAAGGAGTTGGTCCATACTTTACAGGCAATTGAACAAAAACAGGAAATTGGACAGGCAGAACCGACGAAAGATGCGGTATCTGCTAAAACAGCAATCAATCAGACAAATCCATTTGCACAGCTTGACCAATTTGAATTAGCAATTTTAGATCAATCAAATGAAAATGGCTATCAGAATATACAGGTTACTGTGAAGTTAAATGAAAATTGCCTGTTAAAAGCAGCAAGAGTTTATATGGTGTTTGAAGTCTTAGAGCAAGTTGGCGAAGTAATTAAATCAAATCCAACCGTTCAGGAGCTCGAAGAAGAGAATTTCGACTTAGCTTTCCACGTCCTGCTTGTAACAAAGGATACTGCCGAGCAGGTGAAACAGAAAATTTTGAAAGTTTCTGAAATAGAAGAGGTAATTACGGAAAGCTTTTCGTCTGTCCAGGTACAAGATCAGGGGGATGCGTCTTCGAATGAATCGGAGGATACACAAAAAGCAGACGAATCTCCGTCAGCTGATCACAAACAACAACAAGTTGCCAATCAGAAAAAGAAAACCAACGGCGTATCGAACAAAACCATTCGTGTGAACATCGATCGTCTTGATGGTTTGATGAATCTTTTTGAAGAATTAGTCATAGACAGAGGTCGATTAGAACAAATATCGGCCAATCTTAAACACGCAGAATTGCAAGAAACAGTTGAGAGAATGACACGAATATCGGGCGATTTGCAAAACATCATCCTCAATATGCGTATGGTTCCGATTGAACAAGTATTTAATCGTTTTCCTCGTATGGTTCGCCAATTGTCAAAAGATTTAGGCAAACAAATTAATCTCGAGATCATCGGAGCTGAGACAGAACTAGATCGAACTGTCATTGACGAAATAGGAGATCCACTTGTTCACTTAATTCGAAATGCGCTAGATCACGGGGTAGAAACACCAGATATACGAAAACAAAACGGAAAAAATGAAGAAGGACGTTTATTATTAAAAGCCTATCATAGTGGTAATCATGTCTTTATCGAGATTTCAGATGATGGAGCTGGCATTAATCGAGATAAAGTAATTAAGAAAGCTATTAGCAATCAAGTTATTACAGAAGAAGAGACAGGCCATTTAACGGACAAACAGGTTTATCAGCTGATTATGTCAAGTGGTTTCTCCACAGCAGATAAAATCAGTGATGTTTCAGGCCGTGGTGTTGGTTTGGATGTTGTAAAAAATACGATTGAATCGCTTGGCGGTACCATCACGATAGAGTCGGAAGAGGGGAAAGGGTCATTATTCTCTATTCAGTTGCCATTAACGTTATCGATTATTCCAGTGCTCTTGGTAGAAGTAGTGAACGAAAAATATGCAGTTCCACTTTCATCCATTATCGAGACGGCAATTATTAACAAAGCCGATATTTTGAATGCGCATAATAAGCAAGTGATAGATTTTCGTGGGAAGGTAGTACCATTAATTAATCTAAAGCAAATCTTTGAAGTACCTGCAGAGGAAGAGGAAGAAACATTTTATTCCGTTGTTATCATTCGAAAAGGGGACAAAATGGCCGGGTTGGTTGTAGATCGTTTTATTGGTCAGCAAGAAGTGGTATTGAAATCCTTAGGTGATTACTTAGGTGATGTATTTGCTATTTCAGGTGCGACCATTTTAGGGGACGGTCAAGTTGCCCTTATTATTGATACTAATTCTTTAATAAATTAGGAGGTGTCAGAATGAAGGAAGAGACAAGTAACCAGAAATCTATCATTATTGAATTGCAAAAAGAAGAATATGCTATCCCGGTAGAGGTTGTTGGTGCAATTGAACGGATGCAGCATATAACGAGAGTGCCAAGAACAGCTTCATTTGTCAAAGGAGTTATTAATCTTAGAGGTGTAGTTACTCCGATCATTGATTTAAGAGAACGATTCGGAATGGAGACGGAAGACTACACAGAGAGTACGCGTATTATTATTGTGCATATGGGACAATACAATGTCGGTTTTATCGTCGATGCAGCCTATGATGTACTTGATATTCCGGAAGAATCGATCGAACCAGCACCACAAGTTATTGGTACAGTTGATGCCGATTATATTAAATCAGTAGCCAAGGTGGATAAACGGCTAATTCTTATGTTGGATTTGGAAAAAGTGTTATCCCAGGAATCCTATCAAGCAGCTAAATCATCAGAGTTAGAGGGCTAAAAGATGGTTCATATGGAGAATTTATCTCAACACCATCTGGATGTTTTGCAGGAAATAGGTAACATCGGAGCAGGTAATGCAGCGACAGCTCTATCAGCTCTGTTAAATAAAAAAATAGATATGAAGATACCCGCTATTAAAATAGTTGAATTTAACGAATTAATGGAAGATGTCGGAGGACCTGAGGAAGTGATTGTCAGTGTTTTTCTTCGCATCCAAGGCGAGGCTCCTGGCAGTATGTTCTTTGTATTATCACCAAATGAAGCTAGTTCCCTTGTTGAACAAGTTACCGGTAATGCCTCCGATGATTTAACAGAGAGTGATTTAGCGTTGTCAGCTATTTCAGAGATAGGTAATATTCTTTCAGGTTCGTACCTGTCAGCGCTATCTGACTTTACATCGATAAACTTGCAACCTACCGTACCGAATGTAAGTATCGATATGGCCGCGGCCATTCTGATGCAAGGATTGATCGAAATTTCGATGGAAAGTGATTACGCAATTATGATAGATACGACCATTAAAGAGGAAGGGGAAAGGTCTTCATCAATTAAAGGGCACTTTTTCTTGCTGCCTGATCCAACATCTTTTGATAAGATTTTTTCTTCATTAGGAGTAGAGGACCAATGATCGTAACAGAACCAATAGTGAAAGTTGGAATAGCAGACTTAAAGATTACGAATGTGCCTCATTCACTAAAGACATCTGGATTAGGTTCCTGTGTCGGTGTGGTCATTTATGGTCGGAAGCTGGCAGGGTTAGCACATGTGATGCTGCCTGACTCTACTACTTCTAAAAAACAACTTTCCAATCCAATGAAATATGCTGATACCGCAATTGACTTATTGGTCGAACAGTTGTTACACGAAGGAGCCCGTCACTCAAATCTGCAAGCTAAAATAGCTGGAGGTGCCCATATGTTCTCCTTTCAATCCAATAACAGCATGCTGAAAATTGGTGACCGCAATGTTGAAGCAGTTTTAGCGAAATTGGAGCAGTACCATATTCCGGTAGTTGCACAGGATGTGGGCGGATCGAAAGGAAGAACGATTGAATTTAACATTGCAACAAGCATGCTGAAAATACGGACAGTCAATAGTGGTGTCGTAGAAATTTAATGCCAACATATAAGGGAGAGGTGATTCGATGGTCAAAGATATATCAGTTGAAAAAAAATTATGGAATAAATGGTTGCGTAATAAAAATGATGAGAATGCCAATGAGTTAATCGAAAATTATATGTATCTCGTACATTACCATGTCCAACGAATCGCAGTGAACCTTCCTAAGAACGTGAACAAAGAAGATATTAGAAGTCTGGGCTTAATTGGATTATATGATGCCATTCTGAAATTTGATAATAGTCGTGATTTGAAATTCGATACGTATGCCTCTTTTCGAGTCAAAGGTGCGATAATAGATGGATTAAGAAAAGAAGACTGGCTTCCCCGTTCAACACGAGATAAAGTAAAAAAAGTCGATCAGGCTACCATTCTATTGGAACAAAAATTGCAACGTAATGTTACCACAAATGAAGTTGCAGAGTACCTAGAACTACCGGTTGATGAAATCGAAGAAATTATAAAGGATAGTTTCTTCTCTAATTTGCTATCAATGGAAGATAAAAATAAAACAAGTGAAGAATCAAAAGAAGGAATCGGCTATTTAATTGCGGACGATCGCGAACCTTTACCAGAAGGCAACATGATCCAGCAAGAAAACTATCGTGAATTAACAACCTGTATTCAACAGTTGAATGAGAATGAACAAATGGTACTCAGCTTATTTTATGATCAAGAGTTAACCTTTACGGAGATAGGAAAAATCCTGGAATTAACCACGTCAAGGATATCACAAATTCATAAACAAGCCATTGTGAAAGTTCGTCAGTTGTATCAAAAAATAAATAAGTAGGCGGGGCTTGAAATGAGTGAATTAAAAGAAAATATCGTGATAAAAGTAAGTCATGATCGCTTATCTGCTACCTTACTATTAAAGAAACCGGAGCTTATTGATACGCTCACTTTTGAAGAAATACAAGAAGTGTTGAACGAAAACAATATTACATACGGAATACTTGATTTAAACAAAATTGATTGGAAGACACAGCTGACCGAGGAGCAAAGAATTGTTATAGCAAAAGGGAAAGTACCTGTTAATGGCGAGGATGGCAAATTGTTGGTTCGTCAATCAACAGAGAACGAGCTGGGAGAAGAAGAGAAGTCTTCTTTTCGTGATGTTCGTAAGATTCCTATGGTGGAAGTAGATGACCTGTTAGCACAAGTGATCCCACCAACGGAAGGGGAAGCAGGAATAGACGTTTTTAAACAGCCGCTCCGTCCAAGAAAGGGGAAACCATTACCAATTACAGCTGGACAAAATGTAAATTTCGACAAAGATCAGCTCTCGTATTTCGCTTTAGCTGCCGGACAATTATCGATTGTCAACCATGTCATTCAAGTTCATCCATTATATGAAGTGAATGGTGATTTGTCATTGAAAACAGGTAATATAGAATTTAATGGTTCGGTTAGTATTAAAGGTAATGTTCCGAGCGGATACAGAGTCAAAGCCAAAGGTGACATTATTGTATATGGGATTGTTGAAGGGTCATTTTTGTCTGCAGATGGTAACATTACCATAAGAGAAGGGATTGCAGGAATGGATAAAGCGAAAATCCATGCGGCCGGAGATATCGAAGTGGCCTATATTAATCAGGCAGAGGTTACGGCAGGACGTGATCTAAAAGTAAAAAAATCGATTATGCAGTCTCAATGTGAAGCACAGGAAAATATATTCTGTCCAAATGGTAATATTATTGGCGGGAGTTGCTCGGCTGGGAAAATCATTGAAGTGAAGAATCTTGGAAATATGGCAAATCTAAAAACAGTTCTTTCTTTTGGAGTAAGTAAAAAGATTATCGATCGTGTAAATAAACTTAATAAAAAGCGGACAGAATTAGACAACAATAAGCAAAAATTGCGAATGCTGGGAGATCAGTTGATCGAAAAGAAAAAGGCGGTAGGAGAATTACCAGCGAAAGAACGGATAATGTTACTAAAGCAACGTAACATGTTCGAGATTACAACCGAGCAACTACAGCAAGTTACCGATGAATTGAGCGAATTGCAATTTGAAATAAGTAACTTTGCCGGTCTAAAGCTTTTCGTCAGGGGCAGAGCATATGAAAATGTAGAACTGTTCTTCGGTAAATACAAACGTTTATTAAACCAAGAACATGTTCATTTTGAAGCATGTTTAGATGAAAAAGAAATCGTTATTCAATCTTCTCCGAGTAAGTAATACACGAACAATAACTTTCTGATAAGTTTTTCGCTAGCAATCAGTGGTGTTCAACACCCCACTGATTGAAGTCTCACTTTATGTTGGTTTCTTTGTTATACTGAAAGTAACAAATCCTTGCGAGAGGGCTGAGAAGATGAGTTGGAAATCGGTGGAGATGCAAGTTGCGTTGCCAAGAGTGCAGGATGCAGGGAAACTCCAGGATCAAATGCAGCAACAAGGCAGAATTGGTCAAAACCAGCTTCAGCAGACATTGTTGCAGGAAGAAATGCACAAGCGATCAAAAGTAATGAAGCAGCAGGAAACAAGTCATCTCAAAAATAACAAACAAACATCTGAGAATCGTCAGCTACAGGCATCTTCTGATCCATCAGACGTGCAAAATCCTCCGGTCAGGCATCCGTATTTAGGAAATAAATTCGATATTAACGGTTAAGAGGTTGATTATGCAATATTTAATTTTATTTAGTTTTATTATTCATATCATTACATTTATTATTATCAGACAGTTAAAAAACAAAATAGATAACATGCACGCTGTCGAGGCAAAGGTAGATGCACAAGTTAAAAGTATAGAAGACACATTAGCGCTGTATTTAGTCGAAATAAAAGAAGAAAACGATCAATTCATTCAAGAAATGACGAAATCCCAGCAATCGACTGCAAAGAATAAACCGGAAAATTCGAGGCAGGCAGAACCAGATGAACCTGCAACACACTCCGGATATTATCAACCAGTTTCGACAATCGATCATGTAGAAGATGTCGTGGAACATTCTCTTGCCGGATCCATACTGCATCTGCGGCAACAAGGTCTTACCGTTGACCAAATAGCGAAAAAATTAGATAAAGGTAAAACAGAAGTAGAATTAATCTTGAAATTTCAACAAAAAAAATGATTTTCTCTTGCTTGGCGCTGCACGTTGTGGTATATTAGTTTTTGGTGTTAAATACACACGTTTGTGGATGATGCGAGAGGTGCTATTATATAGTCCTCGTATCGTATGAAACAAATGGAGGATAAAAAAACCATCTTATAGGAGGAAAAAGTTATGGCAGTTATTTCAATGAAACAACTACTAGAAGCTGGTGTTCATTTCGGACATCAAACACGCCGTTGGAACCCAAAAATGAAGAAATATATCTTCACAGAGCGTAACGGCATTTACATCATCGACTTACAGAAAACAGTGAAAAAGGTAGAAGAAGCGTATAATTTCGTTAAAGAAATCGCTGAGAACGATGGAACTGTTTTATTCGTAGGTACGAAAAAACAAGCACAAGAATCTGTGAAAGAAGAAGCGATCCGTTCTGGTATGTACTTCGTTAACCAACGTTGGTTAGGCGGAACGTTAACAAACTTCGAAACTATTCGCAAACGTATCAACCGTTTGAAAGATATCGAAAAAATGGAAGAAGACGGAACTTTTGAAGTATTACCGAAGAAAGAAGTTGTAGGTCTTCTAAAAGAAAAAGAACGCTTAGTGAAATTTTTAGGCGGTATTAAAGAAATGAATAAAATTCCTGATGCTTTATTCATTATTGACCCGAGAAAAGAACGTATTGCTGTTGCAGAAGCACATAAATTAAACATTCCAATTGTAGGGATTGTAGATACTAACTGTGACCCTGATGAGATTGATTATGTAATTCCAGCAAATGATGACGCAATTCGTGCTGTGAAACTTCTTACTGGTAAAATGGCAGATGCTATTTTAGAAGCGAAGCAAGGAGAAGTAACAGAAGAAGCTGCAGAGCAAGCAGAAACTGCTGAAGAAAAAGCAGTGGAATCTGCAAGCGAGTAATGAAAGGTTTTGGTGATAAGAGGGAGACCTTTTATCACCTTTTTTTCAGCAATATATGAATTCAAGGAGGAATCTCTAATGGCAATTTCAGCACAAATGGTAAAAGAATTACGTGAAAAAACTGGTGCAGGTATGATGGACTGTAAAAAAGCACTTCAAGAAACAGATGGTAATATCGAACAAGCGGTTGATTACCTACGTGAAAAAGGTATTTCAAAAGCAGCTAAAAAAGCAGATCGTATTGCAGCAGAAGGTACTGCGTTTGTAGAAGTTTCTGGTAATGAAGCGGTATTATTAGAACTGAACTGTGAAACAGATTTCGTAACGAAAAATGACCAGTTTAAAACATTAGCACAAGAGCTTGCGAACCATATCTTATCTCAAAAGCCAGCTACTGTGGAAGAAGCTTTACAACAGCCATTAAATGGTGACGGAGAAACGTTAGAAGCGTTTATTAATGCTAATATTGCAAAAATCGGTGAAAAATTATCATTACGTCGCTTTGAATTAATTAGCAAAACAGATAACGATGCATTCGGTGCTTACACCCATATGGGTGGTAACATCGGTGTGGTTACTGTACTTGAAGGCACTACTGATGAGCAAGTTGCAAAAGACATTGCAATGCACGCAGCTGCTGTTAACCCTAAATACTTATCTCGTGATGCAGTTTCTGCAGAAGATGTAGAAAAAGAACGTGAAGTTCTAAAAACACAAGCATTAAACGAAGGTAAACCAGAGCATATTGTTGAAAAAATGGTAGAAGGCCGTTTAAACAAATTCTTTGAAGAAATTTGTCTTTTAGAGCAAAGCTTCGTTAAAGATCCTGATCAAAAAGTAAAACAAATTGCTAAAAACCATAATGCGACAGTTGCCTCATTTGTACGTTATGAAGTTGGTGAAGGTATCGAGAAACGTGAAGATAACTTTGCTGAAGAAGTAATGAGTCAAGTTAATAAAAAATAAGCTGGAAGAGAAGAGGGGGCACATGGTGTCCCTTTTCTTTGAAAGTAAACATCCAACGATTAATGTACGAACTTTAGGATAAGAATAAGTGAAAATTACTGCCTATTACTTGGCGAGTAACTAATTTTTCTTTATAATATTTACATATATGGAGGTAATTATGGCTACTGCTAACTACAGAAGAATCGTTCTAAAATTAAGTGGTGAAGCACTAAGTGGTGTTCAAGGGTTTGGTCTTGAGCCATCTATCATTCAATCTGTCGCAAAACAAGTGAAAGATATTGTTGAGCTAGGTGTAGAGGTTGCAATTGTTGTTGGTGGTGGCAATATTTGGCGTGGTAAAGTTGGCAGCGAAATGGGTATGGATCGTGCTAACGCTGATTATATGGGGATGCTAGCAACAGTAATGAACTCTCTAGCGCTGCAAGACAGCTTAGAGAACGTAGGAATTCCGACACGCGTGCAAACATCAATTGAGATGCGTCAAGTGGCAGAACCTTATATTCGCAGAAAAGCAATCCGTCATTTAGAGAAAAAACGCGTTGTTATTTTTGCAGCCGGTACTGGTAACCCATATTTCTCAACAGATACAACAGCGGCATTAAGAGCAGCCGAGATTGAAGCAGATGTTATATTGATGGCGAAGAATAATGTCGATGGTGTTTACACAGCAGACCCGAAACTCGACAAAGATGCCAGGAAGTATGACGAATTATCCTATCTGGAAATTTTAAATGAAGGATTAGGTGTAATGGATTCCACTGCATCTTCCTTATGTATGGATAACAATATCCCACTGCTTGTATTTTCGATTTCAGAAGAAGGAAACATTAAAAAAGCTGTAATTGGTGAAAATATTGGAACAATTATAAAGGGGAGTTAATCATGTCTCAACAATTACTTAACGAAACAAAAGATAAGATGAGTCAAGCGGCGAAAGCTTACTCAAAAAATTTAGCAACAGTTAGAGCTGGAAGAGCGAATCCAGCAATCCTTGACAGTGTTCAAGTAGAATACTATGGTGCATTAACACCATTAAATCAATTGTCTTCTATTTCTGTACCAGAAGCGAGATTATTAGTCATAACACCATTTGATAAATCATCTGTATCTGATATAGAAAAAGCAATTCAAAAAGCAGATTTAGGTCTTTCACCTTCCAATGATGGTAATGTGATTCGTATCAGTATTCCTGCATTAACAGAGGAACGCCGTAAGGAACTAGTCAAAGTAGTTGGTAAGTATGCAGAAGAAGCGAAAGTACAAATTCGTAACATTCGCCGTGAAGCAAACGATCAATTAAAGAAAGACGAGAAAAATGGTGACATTACGGAAGACGATTTAAGAGGCTTCCAAGACGACGTTCAGACAGAAACAAATGCACAAATTAACAAAATTGACGAATTAACTAAACAAAAAGAACAAGAAATTATGGAAGTATAAGCAAAAAAAAGGTAGAATATATGTTGAGTGTAGAAGCCCTCTTGCTAAGAAGAGGGTTTTTCCACTTTATATAGTATAATAAATAAAAAAGAACCGGTCTTACATAATGGAGGATACTTATGCGTTTGTTTAAACTTCCTTTTAACAATAAAAAAGAGAAAAACGTCGAAATCTCAACGGACCTATCAGAAAATATTCCGAAACATATTGCGATTATCATGGATGGTAATGGCAGATGGGCTCAGAAACGTGGGTTGCCACGTATTGCTGGTCACCGTGAAGGGATGGATAATGTCAAAAGGATTGTAAAAGCAGCGAATCTGCTTCAAGTGGAAGTATTAACACTTTACGCTTTTTCAACGGAGAATTGGAAGCGGCCTTCGAATGAAGTAGAATATCTGATGAGATTGCCGATTGATTTCCTGCAGCATTATTTACCTGAACTAGTAGAAGAGAATGTTCGTGTGCAGACAATTGGAGAAGCGCAAGATTTACCAGCCAACACTCAAAAAGCCATTCTCAATGCAAAGCAGCAAACAGCTGACAACACTGGTTTAATCTTAAATATTGCGATAAATTATGGTAGTCGATTTGAAATGATCCGCTCTATTAAAGAAATATGTGAAGAAGTTCAGGAAGGCAAGTATGGGATTGATGAAATTACAGAAAATACATTAAGCCATCATTTGTATACTTCACAGTTAGAGGATCCGGATTTATTGATTCGTACAAGTGGTGAACTGAGACTGAGTAATTTCCTGCTCTGGCAGGCTGCCTATTCAGAGTTGTGGTTCACTGAAACACTTTGGCCTGACTTTCATACAGAAGAATTTGAAGAGGCTATCCGCGACTATCAAAAAAGAAAACGTCGTTATGGCGGTATATAAGGTGTGAGATTATCATGAAAACTAGAATTATAACGGCTATCGTGGCAATATTACTTTTTTTCCCCATCATATTTTTAAGTGGATTAACATTTAAAATCGTGATGTATATCATTACAACGATAGGTTTTTTGGAATTGTTACACATGAGAAATATGACAAGATTTCCTATTCCTACTTTTTTGGGAGTAGCTTTTCTTTGGTCGTTGTTAGTGTACGATGAATTCTTATACTTCTCTTCAGGACTTGAACTGCTTATGTTTTTTGTGCTGATTTTATTAGGTTATACGGTCCTGGTAAAGAACAAATTCACTTTTGAGGATGCTGGCTTTTTGATTTTAGCATCTATTTATGTAGGTTTAGGCTTCTATTACGTGATTGAAACGCGAGAGGTCGATAATGGACTAGTCTATATTTTTTATGTTATTCTTGTGATATTATCAACGGATTCCGGTGCCTATTTCTTTGGAAGAGCATTTGGTAAACATAAATTGTGGCCGAAAATCAGTCCTAAAAAAACAGTAGAAGGTGCGTTGGGTGGTATACTGCTTGCCTGTATTGTAGCGGTAGTATTTGATTACTTCTTTCCCGTGCCAGGTGCGCTGTTTGAATTGATTATCGTGACGATACTGTCATCCATATTTGCTCAAATTGGTGATTTAGTCGAGTCGGCGATTAAACGACATTATGATGTGAAGGATTCAGGTAAACTGTTACCAGGTCACGGCGGAATTCTCGATCGGTTTGATAGCTGGTTATTTGTATTTCCGTTGTTACATTTTATCCATTTCATCTCATAAACTAATAGAAGTTGGAGCGTTCTACTATGAAAAATATCACATTATTAGGTGCAACCGGATCAATTGGTTTGCAGACATTGGATGTTATCCGAGAACATAACGATAAATTTCGATTATTTGCTATTGCATTTGGTAAAAATGTTGATAAGGCAATTGATATTATCGAATCCTTTCATCCCAAAAAGATTGTGGTGCAAGAGGAATCAATTAGACAGCAGTTGTTAGCACATAACGATCAATTAACCATTTTACTCGGAAACGAAGGTATGGAAGAAATCAGCGCGGATGCTGATACGGACGTATTAGTTAATGCGGTAATGGGTAGTATCGGTCTAAGCGCTACAATTACAGCAATTAGACATAAGAAACAGATTGCCATAGCTAATAAAGAAACATTAGTGACTGCCGGTCATATTGTGATGGCAGAAGCAAAAAAATATGGGGTGGACTTGCTTCCGGTTGATAGTGAGCACTCAGCCATTTTTCAAGCATTAAATGGGGAACATGCTAAAGATGTACATAAACTTATTCTTACAGCATCAGGTGGAAGTTTCCGAGATAAAAAGCGTTCTGACCTCCATGGAGTAACCGTACACGATGCTCTCAACCATCCAAATTGGAGTATGGGTGCTAAGATTACGATCGATTCTGCTACGATGATGAACAAAGGTTTGGAAGTAATTGAAGCACATTGGCTATTTGATATGGCCTATAACAAGATCGATGTCATTCAGCATAAAGAAAGCATTATCCACTCTATGGTTGAATATGTTGATAACAGTGTTATTGCACAACTGGGTACACCGGATATGCGCGTGCCGATTCAGTATGCTTTGACCTATCCGGATCGCATGGCGTTGCCAGCATCTAAGCGTCTTGACTTGGTTGAAATCAGTACTTTGCATTTTGACAGAATGGACACTGAACGCTTTCCATGTCTTGCTTTTGCTTATGAGGCAGGTAATAAAGGTGGTTCATTACCTACGGTGTTAAATGCAGCCAATGAGGCAGCAGTTGATTTGTTTTTAAATGAGAAGATTACCTTTTTAGAAATCGAAGAAGTGATTGCTAATGCAATGGCACATTATCCATTTATCGATCAGCCTGATATCAGTGCTATTCAAAAGATTGACCAGGAAGTTCGACAGCAAATCTATGAAAAATATTGATTACGAGTGTGAGGGAAGGAGTGCTTTGATTGACGACCATTATTGCCTTTATATTAATGTTCGGTTTGCTTGTATTTGTACATGAATTTGGCCATTTTTATGTTGCCAAGAAAACAGGCATGCTTGTTCGGGAATTTGCGATCGGGTTCGGCCCTAAAGTATTCTCGATTGTGAAAAATGAAACCTTATATACTATCCGGTTATTACCTATGGGGGCTATGTTCGGGTTGCCGGTGAAGATCCCGAGATAATTGATATTAAACCAGGTCAACATATCGGATTAACGTTTAATAATGATGGGGAAGTAAATCAGATCATCGTAAATAATAAGGCAAAGCATCCTGATGCCTTCATTATCGAGGTAGAACATATTGACCTTGATCATAATTTGACGATTGAAGGCTATGAAATAGACGAAGAGAAGAAGTACTCCTTCCGTGTAAATGAAAAAGCTGACTTTATTATGGATGAACGATCCACGCAAATAGCGCCTTACAATCGACAGTTCGGATCGAAATCTCTTGGACAGCGAGCTTTGCAATTATTCGCTGGTCCATTAATGAATTTTGTCCTAACGATTGTGATTTTTATCGTCCTTGCAAACATTCAAGGTGTACCTGTCGATGATGTACGAATAGGATCTGTTGTCGATGACAGTCCTGCGCAAGAAGCTGGACTACAGGCTAATGATACTGTAATTGGCATTGAAGGTTCATCGATTAGTTCCTGGGATGAATTTCAGGAGATCGTGCAGTCCAGTCCCAATGAATCGTTAGAAATGACTGTCCTGCGAAATAATGAGCAATTGGCAGTAGAGGTAACTCCAGCTGCTGTTGAGACTGCTGAAGATACAATTGGACAGGTTGGGGTGACACTGGCCTTAGAGAAATCATTTCTACGCGCTATTCCATACAGTTTGGAAGAGACCTATCGCTGGTCTACTTTAATTCTGACAAATGTAACGAAATTAATTACCGGTCAGTTTTCGATTGATGTTTTATCAGGTCCGGTTGGTATATATGATGCAACCGACCAGGTAGTGAAAACTGGTTTTATGAATTTTATGACGTGGACCGCGGTGCTGAGTGTTAACTTAGGTATTATGAATTTATTACCATTACCTGCACTTGACGGAGGCCGACTATTATTTGTCGGATTAGAAGCAGTGAGAGGAAAGCCAATTGATCCTCAAAAAGAGGGTATTGTGCACTTTATTGGATTTGCTTTATTAATGCTGCTGATGATTGTTGTAACGTGGAATGATATCCAACGCTTATTCTTATAAAAGATTTTCATCAAGCGGCGAAGCGGGTATTAGCTGAATGCTAACACCCCGATTAAATTTGCTAACCCATCCATGGGACAAGACGCCCTTGATGGATGACATACTTTTCTAATTTTTATTGAAATCATTGAGGTGATATTTGCAAATGAGACATAGTAAAACACTTATCCCAACTTTAAAAGAAGTACCAGCAGATGCGGAAATCAGAAGTCACCAACTATTAGTTCGTGCTGGATATATCCGTCAGACTGCATCAGGTATTTACAGCTTATTACCATTAGGGAATAAAGTTCTAAAAAACGTTGAAAAAATAGTTCATGAAGAAATGGAAAAAATAGGAGCAGTGGAGATGCTGATGCCTGCTCTGCAACCTTCTGAGCTCTGGAAGGAAACGGGCAGATGGAATAGCTACGGTCGAGAATTAATGCGACTAAATGACCGCCACGACCGTGAATTTGCCTTAGGAGCAACACATGAAGAAGTAACCACAAGTCTCATTGCAGATGAAGTGAAAAGTTATAAGAAACTTCCACTTAGTGTATATCAGATCCAAACAAAGTATCGCGACGAAAAAAGACCTCGTTTTGGTTTGTTACGTGGACGTGAATTTGTTATGAAGGATGCCTATTCTTTCCATACATCGCAGGAAAGTCTTGACGAAGCATACCAAAAATTTTACACAGCTTACCAGAATATTTTTTCTCGCTGTGGATTGAATTTCCGAGCGGTTATAGCAGATTCCGGCGCCATGGGCGGAAAGGATACCCATGAATTTATGGCGTTGTCCGAAGTTGGAGAAGATACAATTGCCTACTCAGATTCGTCTGACTTTGCAGCGAATATTGAGATGGCGTCTGTCCATTTGGACTATCCGGAGAATACAGAAGCAATGCAGGAATTAGAAATAGTAGATACACCTGGCTATAAGACAATGGAGCAAGTATCACAATTTTTACATGAACCATTGGAAAAAGGTATCAAATCACTGTTATTTAAAGTGGACGAACGGTTTGTCCTGGTGTTGTCACGTGGAGACCATGAAATAAATGATATTAAATTAAAGCATGCTCTCGAGGCATTCGACGTTGAATTAGCATCCCAGGAAGAAGCAAGTCAATTATTTGGGGCAGAAGTTGGTTCGATTGGGCCTGTATCTGTACCGGATGAGATAGAAGTCATTGCCGATCATGCCGTTGCAGTTATGAAAAATGCATACTGCGGTACTAATGAAAATGATAAGCATTATAAAAATGCTAATCCTGATCGCGATTTTAACATATCTTCTTTCCATGATCTTCGATTCATCAAGGAAGGTGATCCCTCTCCAGATGGACAGGGAACCATCCAATTTGCAAAAGGTATTGAAGTTGGACAGGTCTTTAAATTAGGTACGTTCTATGCAGAGAAACTAGGTGCTTCTTATTTAAATGAACAAGGCAAACAAGAAACCATGACAATGGGGTGTTACGGAGTAGGTGTCTCCCGTACTATTGCAGCTATTGTAGAGCAATATAATGATGAGAACGGGATAAAGTGGCCAAAAGAAATAACTCCTTATCAAGTTCATTTGATTGCAGTGAACCCTAAGAATGATGAACAATCGGAACTGGCTGAAGAAATCTATCAACAATTAGAAGCAAATAACATATCTGTTTTATATGACGACCGTAAAGAACGTCCAGGTGTGAAATTTGCAGACAGTGATTTAATTGGATTGCCTGTTCGTGTGACAGTTGGTAAGAAAGCTGCAGACGGCTATGTCGAATGCAAGTTGAGAGAGAATGGGGAACAAGAAGATCTTCACCTATCAGATTTGCTTCCGAAATTACATGCAATGTTTAACTAATACAATTCCCTTGTCTCCTTAACACAGACAAGGGAATTATCTTTATGTAAGCTATACTGGAAAGATTAACAAGTAAAGGAGATCAGGCATGAGCATCTCTAATCATGAAAAATTCCGACTTTTAGTGGATCAAATTGGTATAACGGACGACATGAAAAATAAGTATTTCCAAGAAGGAAGTATTGAAAAGCTCGAAGTATTTCGTGCTGATCAGCGCTGGCATTTTCATTTTCAGCTTGCTGAATCGGTTCCTGCTGATATTTATCAGCTGTTCATATTGAAACTGACAGAAGCATTTTCTTCGATTGCCAAGGTTACCTGGTCAATACAAGTACAGCAAGATCAGCTCAGCGAGAAGGAACGTTTTGATTATTGGCAGATTTTTCTATCAGAATTAGTGAATGAATCCCCAAAATATCGAGCAATAGAAAATAAAAAGCCATTATTTAATGATAATACTATTATGTTAACTGTAAGTAACCAGATCGAAGCACAGTGGGGGAAAAATATTCAAGGGCATCTTGATCAATTTTGTACAAAAGCTGGTCTAGCCAAGCAAATTATCAAAATGGAAGTAGCCGATCAACAAGAGGAGTTAGAGAAATTCCAACAGGAAAAAGCAATGGAAGACCGTAAAAAAGTCGAAGAAGCTTTTAAACAACAAGAAAAACGCGCACAGGAATCAAAACAGGAAACGGATATGGGACCTGTTCAACTCGGCTATCCGATTAAAGAAGTACCTGTTCCGATGAGAGACATTTTCGAAGAAGAGAAAAGCATTGTCTTTCAAGGTTATCTATTTGATGCTGACATCCGTGAATTACGATCAGGAAGACATTTGCTTATCCTGAAGGTGACAGATTATACCGATTCCTTCCAGATAAAAATGTTTTCTAAAGGTGATCAAGACGTTGAAAAGTTTAAGCAGTTAAAAGAAGGACTCTGGATTAAGGCTAAAGGTATGATTCAGACTGATAATTTCTCGAATGAATTAACGATGATGGCTAAAGACATTCAACAAGTCCCTACTATCACAAGAGACGATCCAGGTCTGGATGGGGAGAAGCGTGTAGAACTGCATGCCCACACATTGATGAGCCAGATGGATGCAGTAGTGTCAGCGTCTAAATTAGTCGAGCAAGCTGGTAAATGGGGGCATAAAGCAATTGCTATTACTGACCATGCTGTTGCGCAAGCTTATCCAGAGGCATATGCAGCTGGGCAAAAGCACGGAGTGAAGGTTGTCTACGGTGTCGAAGCGAATATTGTCGATGACGGTGTGCCGATTGCCTATAATGAAGCAGATCGGAATTTGGCTGAGGATACCTATGTGGTATTTGACGTCGAAACAACTGGTTTATCTGCAATTTACGATACGATTATTGAGCTTGCAGCTGTAAAAATTACAAACGGTGAGATCGTGGATCGATATGAATCGTTTGCTAACCCTCATCATCCACTGTCCGAAACGACAACGAATTTAACTGGGATAACAGATGACATGGTCAAAGATGCCCCGGAAGTAGAAGATGTCTTGAAGGAATTCCATGCTTGGATGGGCGATGCGATTTTGGTTGCTCATAACGCTGACTTTGATATGGGCTTTTTGAATACAGGGTTTAAGCGGATTGGTTATGATGAGGCAAGTAATCCTGTTATCGATACACTGGAGTTGGCTAGATTACTTTTCCCTGAATTAAAGAATCACCGTCTCAATACACTTTGTAAAAAGCTTGATATTGAATTAACCCAGCACCACCGGGCGATTTACGATGCTGAAGCAACAGGTTATTTGTTGTGGAAATTTGTGAAACTATCGATAGAACGAGGCATTACTAATCACAATCAATATAATCAGCATATGGGGGAAGGTAATGCATATCAGCGTTCGAGACCTTTCCATGCGACGTTGCTTGCCGTTACTCAGGAAGGCTTAAAGAATATTTATAAACTGGTATCGATGGCACATATCAATTATTTTTATCGTGTACCAAGAATTCCGAGATCCAAGCTGCAGCAGTATCGAGAAGGGATATTAGTTGGAACTGCTTGTGATCAGGGGGAAGTCTTTGAAACGATGATGCAAAAATCGAAGGAACAGGCTGAAAAAGTAGCGAAATTTTATGATTATATTGAAGTTCAGCCACCTGCCAATTTTGTTCATTTATATGACAGAGAGTTAGTACAGAATGAAGCGCAGTTATACGATATTATCCGTAATATCGTGCAATTAGCTAGTGACCTTAACAAACCATGTGTGGCGACAGGGAATGTTCACCACATTAATGAAAATGATCGCATATACCGTCAAATCCTGATTTCATCACAAAGTGGTAATCCTTTAAGTCGTCAAACATTGCCAAATGCCTATTTCAGAACAACCACTGAGATGATGGAGGCTTTCTCCTTTTTAGGCGAAGAGACAGCAAAACAAATTGTTATCGATAATCCCAATGCACTTGTAGATCAGTTAGAAGATATTAAACCTGTTAAAGAAGATTTGTACACACCAAATATCGAAGGTGCAGAACAAGAGATTAGAGATTTAAGTTACAATTTTGCCCGGTCTGTATATGGTGATGAGTTGCCAGAACTCGTTGAAAAAAGAATAGAGAAAGAATTAAAAAGTATAATAGGACATGGATTCGCAGTTATTTACTTAATTTCACAAAAACTGGTGAAAAAGTCATTGGATGACGGATACCTGGTTGGTTCAAGGGGTTCCGTTGGTTCATCTTTAATTGCGACATTCACTGAAATTACAGAAGTAAATCCCTTGCCGCCTCATTATGTTTGTCCAGAATGTAAGGAAAGTCAGTTCTTCGATGATGGATCTGTCGGGAGCGGGTTCGATTTACCTGACAAAAATTGTTCCAAGTGTGACGTACCACTCAAGAAGGACGGCCAGGACATTCCCTTTGAGACATTCTTAGGCTTTAAAGGGGATAAGGTCCCCGATATTGACTTGAACTTTTCTGGTGAATATCAACCACGGGCACATAACTACACGAAAGTATTGTTTGGTGAAGATAATGTCTATCGCGCTGGAACAATTGGTACAGTTGCGGAGAAGACGGCATATGGATATGTTAAAGGATATGCTAGCGATAAGGAGATGACCCTGAAACAAGCTGAGGTTGATCGGCTTGTGAAAGGTTGTACTGGTGCTAAACGAACGACCGGTCAGCACCCAGGTGGTATTATAGTAGTACCAGATGATAAAGAAATCTATGATTTTACACCCATACAGTTTCCTGCGGATGACCGTAACTCGGAATGGAGAACGACACACTTTGACTTCCATTCTATTCATGATAATTTGTTAAAACTAGATATACTTGGACACGATGATCCAACCGTTATCAGAATGTTACAGGATTTAAGCGGAATAGATCCGCAAACTGTACCGACCGATGATGAGGAAGTAATGAAAATTTTCTCCGGGCCGGAAGTGTTAGGTGTGACATCTGACCAAATTATGTGTAAAACTGGTACATTGGGCGTACCTGAGTTTGGTACTCGATTCGTCCGTCAAATGCTGGAGGATACAAAGCCAAAGACATTTGCCGAGCTTGTTATTATATCAGGACTAAGTCACGGTACAGATGTATGGTTAGGAAATGCACAGGAATTAATTAATAACGGTATTTGCGGCTTGCCAGATGTTATTGGTTGTCGTGATGATATTATGGTCTACCTGATGCACAAAGGCTTAGATGCATCGCTTGCGTTTAAAATCATGGAATTTGTTCGTAAAGGTAAAGGACTTGACCCAGAGTGGATTGAGGAAATGAAAAAGCATGATGTGCCCGATTGGTACATCGATTCCTGTAAGAAAATAAAGTATATGTTCCCGAAGGCACACGCTGCCGCATATGTGTTAATGGCGATTCGTATCGCTTACTTTAAAGTGCATCATCCTATTTTATTCTATGCAGCCTATTTCACAGTAAGAGCAGATGATTTTGAATTAGATACAATGGTTAAAGGATCAGAAGCAATTCGCAAACGGGTGAAAGAAATTTTAGAAAAAGGTAATGATGCGCCGCCTAAAGAGAAAAGTTTACTCACAGTATTGGAATTGGCGTTGGAAATGAATGAGAGGGGCTACCACTTCCAGAAAGTAGATCTTTATCGTTCATCAGCAACGGAATTTCTTGTTGAGGAAAACAGTTTAATTCCGCCATTTAATGCAGTAGATGGTTTAGGAACGAATGCTGCCATTAACATCGAAAAAGCACGTGAAGATGGTGAGTTCTTATCAAAAGAAGATTTGCGTGAACGAAGCAGAATATCGAAAACAGTACTGGAATATTTAGATCAGCATGGATGTCTAGAAGGGATGGCTGACAAAAATCAACTGTCACTATTCTAAATGACCAGCACTCTAAATTGCTTATCCACAATTTGCTGAAAAGTGCAGATTACACTGTTTTATTGGATAAATATATCATATTCCTTGCATTGTATACCGATTCATGCTATATTTTAAACAGATTTCATTTGATGCGGACAGAAGAAAGAGTGGGTGAACCCACTCTTTCTTCTTAGCTGTCATGCGAAGTAAGGATATGGATTGATGCAAATCCCTTGCCAATTATGGCAAGGGATTTATCATTCCCTTTTCAACTATCACACTAATAACGGTGTGTATCGTTTCTCAATTATGGGAAATATATTCTAAAGAACAAAATGCAGCAGAGGAGGTAATGAAATTGGCACTCAATATTGCACAACAGACAGAAGAATTTGTAACACCTATTTTAGAAGAACTTTCTTTAGAACTGGTAGATATCGTATATGAGAAAGAAGGTCCTAATTGGTTTTTACGAGTTTATATTGATAAAGATGGTGGCGTAGATATTGAAGAATGTGGACTTGTTTCTGAAAAATTAAGTGCAAAACTGGATGAAGCAGATCCAATCAAAGAAGCGTATTTCCTGGAAGTTTCTTCTCCTGGAGTAGAACGACCACTCAAAAAAAGTGAAGATTTCGAAAAGCATATCGGGCATCATGTCTTTGTGAAGCTGTATGAGCCGATTGCTGGTGAAAAAGCATTCACAGGTGATCTTATTGACTTTAAGAATGGCTATGCAACAATTCAATATAAGGAAAAAACCAAAAAGAAAGAAGTGGAAATTCCATTTGACAAAATTGCTAAAGCGCGCTTAGCTGTTACTTTTGATTAAAGGGGGAAATTAGGTTGAACAGAGAATTGTTCGATGCAATGAATTATTTAGAAAAGGAAAAAGGAATAAACAAAGATATTTTAATGGAAGCCTTAGAAGCAGCATTAATATCGGCATACAAGAAAAACTTTAAGTCCGCAACAAATGTGCGAGTTGATATAAATGAAGAAGCTGGTTCCATGGGCGTATTTGCTCAGAAAGAGATTGTGGAAGAAGTAGAGGATCATCAACAGCAAATGTCGCTAGAAGAAGCGCACCACATTAATCCTTCCTATGAAGTAGGCGATGTAGTAGAGGTAGAAGTAACGCCGAGAGATTTCGGACGAATCGCTGCTCAGGCTGCGAAACAAGTAGTTACACAAAGAGTGCGTGAAGCAGAGCGTGGTATTATATTTAATGAATATATCGATCGTGAAGATGATATTATGAATGGTACGATTCAGCGAATGGACGGTCGTTTCATCTATGTCAACTTGGGTAAAGTAGAAGCAAAATTACCGGAATCCGAGTGTATGCCTACCGAAACATATCAGGTACATGATAGAATTAAGGTTTATGTGACCAAAGTTGAAAATTCCAATAAAGGTCCTAATATTTTTGTTTCGAGAACTCATCCAGGATTACTAAAAAGGTTATTCGAAATGGAAGTCCCTGAAATCTTTGATGGTACAGTCGAAGTGAAGTCTGTGGCACGAGAAGCGGGTGATCGTTCGAAGATCTCGGTACATGCAGAAGATCCTGAGATCGATCCGGTCGGTTCATGCGTCGGACAAAAAGGGCAACGGGTACAAACAATCGTTGATGAATTAAAAGGTGAAAAAATAGATATCGTGGAATGGTCTGAAGACCCTGTTGTCTATGTATCTAATGCACTTAGTCCATCAAAAGTGGTCAAAGTCCTTGTCGATGAGGAAGAGAAGGCTACAACAGTCATCGTGCCGGACTATCAATTGTCACTTGCAATTGGTAAACGTGGGCAGAATGCAAGACTTGCTGCTAAATTAACAGGATGGAAAATCGATATTAAGAGTGAATCGGAAGCAATAGAAGAAGGTATGATTTCAGAAGAACAAGCGGATGAAAGCCTTGAAGGGTTAGAATATGAGGACGATAGCCTGGACTTTGAAGAATCTTACGAAAATATGGATGAAGATCTATTTAAGTAAGGAGTGATTCTAATGGCTAAGAAGCGCAAACTTCCGCTTAGAAAATGTGTAATTACACAAGAAATGAAGCCGAAACAATCGTTAATTCGAGTGGTCAAAACCAAAGAAGGCGAAGTATTTGTCGATCCCACTGGTAAGAAAAACGGCCGTGGTGCCTATGTTTCCAAGGACTTGCAAGTAATCGATCAGGCGCAAAAAAATGGTGCACTCGACAAACATTTGGAGATAAAAATCCCGGACGAGGTGTACCAGCACCTGCGTCATGAGATTGAAGGCGAATAAGGTGAATAAGGCATATTTAAATATTATCGGCTTAGCCAATCGTGCAGGGAAATGTACGTTTGGTGAAGAGCTAATCGTAAAGGAAATTCAGTCAAAGAAAGCAAGAATAGTTCTTATCGCAAGTGATATCGGAGATCAGACAAAAAAGAAATTAACGGATAAATGTACGTATTATCACATCCCTTTTTTCTTTATTGACGATCGAGATACACTTTCACAAGCGGTAGGTAAATCAGGTCGTGTAGCTGTTTCGATTCATGAGCAAGGATTTGCGAAGAAATTGATTGCACTGCTTGATGAAAATTTTCGGGGGTGAACGTATGTCAAAAATACGAGTATATGAATACGCAAAGCAAGTAAATAAAACAAGCAAAGATATTATTAATAAATTAAGTGAGCTGAATACACCAGTCTCCAATCACATGGCTACAATTTCAGACGAAACAATCACAAAGTTAGATCAAACATTCAAAGCATCAACGAAAGAACAGCCAAAACAACAAGAAAACAATAAGAATGATCACAAAAAAGGCTCTGGACAACATTCAAATAAGCCGTCCAATAAAAATCAAAAGAAACAGAAAAAACAGGATAATCATAAAAAAGAAGCGCCAAAACAGGAATCGAAAAAGGCAAATACACAGCCAAAACAACCAGAAAAGATTACTTACATTGGTTCCATTACAGTAGGTGAACTTGCCGAGAAGTTAAACAAAGAAACTAACGAAATCATTAAAAAACTCATGTTTTTAGGAGTAATGGCAACGAAAAATCAGGATCTTGACGAAGATGCCTTAGAATTAATCTGTGGTGAGTACGGTGTAGAAGTAGAGGAAGAAGTGGAAGTGGATAAATCGGATTTAGCAAATTATATCGCTGAAGAAGATCCGGAAAAACTAGAAGAGCGTCCGCCGGTAGTAACTATCATGGGGCACGTTGATCATGGTAAAACAACCTTATTGGATTCGATCCGTAATACGAAGGTGACAGAAGGCGAAGCTGGTGGAATTACGCAACATATTGGTGCTTATCAAATAAGCGAAAATGATAAAAAAGTTACATTTCTGGATACACCTGGTCACGCTGCCTTTACCAGCATGCGTTCCAGAGGTGCTCAAATTACAGATATTGCGATTTTAGTTGTTGCAGCTGATGATGGTGTTATGCCACAAACGGTTGAAGCGATCAATCATGCCAAAGCAGCAGAAGTACCTATTATTGTTGCAGTGAACAAAATGGATAAAGAGGGTGCTAATCCTGACCGCGTAATGCAAGAATTAACAGAATATCAGTTAATCCCAGAGGACTGGGGTGGAGACACCATCTTTGTAAACTTATCTGCACTAAAAGGAGAAGGCATTGATGATTTATTAGAAATGATTCTTCTTGTATCGGAAGTAGAAGAATTGAAGGCAAATGCTGACCGTTTAGCAGATGGTACCGTAATTGAAGCACAATTAGATAAAGGTCGCGGTTCTGTTGCATCATTATTAGTGCAAAATGGTACACTAAAAGTAGGAGATCCAATTGTAGTTGGTAATACATTTGGCCGTGTTCGTGCAATGGTAAATGACCTTGGCAAACGTATTAAATCAGCTGGACCTTCGACGCCTGTAGAAATCACAGGATTAAATGATGTGCCGTTGGCTGGCGATCGCTTTGTTGTATTCAAAGATGAAAAGCAAGCACGCCAGATTGGTGAAATGCGTCAGGAAATCCAATTGGAAGAAAAACGTGGTTCGCAATCTCGTGTAAGCCTTGATGATCTATTCGAACAAATTAAACAAGGTGATATTAAAGACATCAATGTTATTTTAAAAGCAGATGTGCAAGGATCGGTGGAAGCTTTGGCAGCATCGCTGCAAAAGATCGATGTAGAAGGGGTAAAAGTTAACATTATCCATACAGGCGTAGGTGCAATTAAAGAATCTGATATTATCTTGGCATCCGCATCAAACGCAATTGTCATCGGCTTTAATGTTCGCCCTGATAACAATGCGAAGAAAGCGGCTGAATCAGAAAAAGTAGATATTCGTTTACACCGTGTTATTTACAAAGCAATTGAAGAAGTGGAAGCAGCGATGAAAGGTATGCTGGATCCAGAATTTGAAGAAAAAGTAATTGGGCAAGTAGAAGTTAGAGAAATCTTTAAGGTTTCTAAAATTGGTACCATTGCCGGTGCATATGTAACGGATGGTAAAGTAACAAGAGACTCCGGAATACGCTTAATCCGTGACGGGGTAGTTGTGTTTGAAGGTGAAATCGATACGCTCAAACGTTTTAAAGACGATGTGAAAGAAGTAGCTCAAAACTATGAGTGTGGTATCACGATCAAGAACTACAATGACATTAAAGAAGGCGATGTAATCGAAGCATATGTAATGGAAGAAGTGCAAATCTAATGATTACCTATGCCGAGGTTGAGTTTATTCTTTATGAATGTCATTCATTGAAAGATAAGCGTTCTGTACTAAAGAGGATACAAAATCGGTTAACGAAACAATTAAATGTAGCGATTGCGGAGATCGATTATCAAGACTTATGGCAACGATCGAAATTCGCCATCGTTACGGTCACGACTACGGTCGAATTGGGAGAACAAATGATGCAGCAAGCATGCAAAATCATTGATTCCTTCACAGAAATTGAACGAACCATTACAAATGTAGAAATCAAATAACTAATGGATTATAGAAAGAGGTGATACGGATGGGGGAATTACGCTCTAATCGAGTCGCCGAACAAATGAAAAAAGAGCTTGGTGATATAATCTCTCGAAAAATCAAAGACCCGCGCGTTGGTTTTGTAACCATCACGGATGTAGAAGTGACCGGTGATTTGCAGCAAGCGAAAGTTTTTATATCTGTATTAGGTGACGAAAATAAGCGTCAGGAAACCTTAATCGGACTTGCAAAAGCGAAAGGATTCATCCGATCAGAAATTGGCAAGCGAATTCGATTAAGAAAAACACCAGAATTAATGTTCGACTTTGATGATACGATTGAACGTGGTAATCGAATAGAACATATCCTGCGTGAATTGAACGATACAAACGAAGAAGACTAACATGTAGAAAACCCTTGTCATTACAAGGGTTTTCTCACTGTCTAATTCAACAAAGCGTATTAACGCTTAAAAGAGGTGACATATGGACGGGATTTTACCATTGTGGAAAACAAAAGGCATGACATCTCATGATTGTGTATTTAAAGTGAGAAAATTGCTTCGGACCAAAAAAGTAGGACATACAGGAACTCTAGATCCAGAAGTAGAAGGTGTTTTACCAATCTGTATCGGAGAAGCTACCAAAATTGTTCCGTACCTAACAGATACAACAAAAACATACCGCGCTGTTGCAAAAATTGGTTTTTCGACGGATACCGAAGATCAAACAGGTACCGTAATGCAACAAGCCGCTGTAGATAAGCCGTTAGAAAACGATGCTATTATAGCTGTTTTAGAGGGATTTGCAGGCGAAACGCAGCAACAGGTACCATTATATTCTGCGGTAAAAGTAAACGGTAAGAAGTTATATGAGTATGCACGTGCGAACGAACCGGTCGAACGGCCTATTCGCAGTATTACAGTTCACAATATTCGTTTTTTAGATACGACGTATGATAAAGTAGAAAAGACACAAACAATAGAGTTTGAGGTTACCTGTTCAAAGGGTACATACATTCGTACGTTATGTGTTGATATAGGAAAAGCACTAGGGTATCCAGCGCATATGGCACACCTTGTCCGTACTGCAACAGGACATATTGCGCAAGATCAAACATTGACTTTAGCTCAATTGCAGTTAATGAAAGAAGAGGAACGCGTAATCCCTTTGTTAACTATTGATCGAGCTTTAGCTCATATGGATAAAATCGAGATTTCTGAAAGTACGAAAGTCAAGGTGTTACATGGACAGAAACTGCCGATGCCGGAACCTGTACCACGCACACCATTTTTTAGAATGGTGTATCAGCAACATACGATTGCGATTTATCAGACTCTGAATGATCAGCACCAGATTAAACCGGCTAGGGTATTTAGATTCAACGAAAGAAAGTAGGTGAGACAGATGGAAGTAACATCCCTTTACTATCCACATTCCTTACAAACAAACCAGCTGCCAGCTGCTGTGGCTGCAATTGGATTTTTTGATGGTGTTCACAAAGGCCATCAAAAGGTTATAAACAAAGCCAAGCAGATTGCCGAAGATCAACATAAACATGCAGCGGTGATAACTTTTGATCCACATCCATCTGTTGTCTTACAGCAGAAAAAAGAACAAGTGAAATATATTACTCCGATAGAAGACAAAATAAAAAGAATGGATACGCTCGGAGTGGATAACCTTTATATTATTCGCTTTGATCAGCAATTAGCTCAACTTTCGCCACAAGCATTTATTGAAC
Organism: Gracilibacillus salinarum; assembly: GCF_022919575.1. Lineage (NCBI taxonomy): Bacteria > Bacillati > Bacillota > Bacilli > Caryophanales > Bacillaceae > Gracilibacillus > Gracilibacillus salinarum. The sequence continues at coordinate 319,191 of NZ_CP095071.1, forward strand.
ATTTTATTTCAGGTTTGAACATTTCTCATTTGGTGGCAGGCTTTGACTTTACTTTCGGTCATAAAGGGGCCGGTAATATGGATAATATTCACAGTTTTACAGCAAATGAACTGGATGTAACGAAAGTATCCAGATTTGATCATCAAGAGGACAAAATCAGTTCTACCAGAATTCGTGAAGCCTTGCAGCTTGGTGAGATGGAAAAAGCAGAGGTATTACTGGGAAGACCTTATGCATTGACCGGAGAAGTTGTCCACGGAGATAAACGCGGTCGAACTATTGGTTTCCCCACAGCGAATTTGAAAATAGCTGATAACTATTTTTTACCAAAAATTGGGGTATATGCTGTAGAAGTTAAGATTAATGAATCATTTTATTACGGTATGGCTAATCTTGGCTATAATCCAACTTTCACTGATGACAGGGAAAATACAAAATTGGAAGTGCACATTTTTGATTTTAATGAAAACATATACGGAGATAATGTGACTATTTATTGGAGAAAATATATCCGTGATGAAGAGAAATTTACAGGTGTTGAAGAATTAGTGGACAAATTAAAAGTAGATGAGTACGTCAGCAGAGAATTTTTTGCAATAAATCATTGAAACTACTTGCAATTTGTCCTGAAAAGTTGTAATCTTTAATATGGAACCATCCGCTTGGCTATTCGAGTCTCCGACGACTGCTAGGGGATTGGGGTTTCAAGAAATTAGTACAGGAGGTGAATAGGATGGCTATCACTCAAGATCGTAAAAACGAAATCATCGGTGAATACAAAACACATGAGAACGATACTGGATCTCCAGAAGTTCAAATTGCTGTCCTTACAGAGGAAATCAATAATTTGAATAATCACTTACGTATTCATAAGAAAGATCACCATTCTCGTCGTGGTCTTTTAAAGATGGTTGGTAAACGTCGTAACTTATTAAATTACCTACGTAATAAAGATGTTGCGCGTTATCGTACTCTAATTCAAAAATTAGGCTTACGTCGATAAGTCAAGGAAAGCGGGAGTCATCCCGCTTTTTCTGTATGCAAAAATAAGTTTATTTGATTAATCCTAAGGAATTTAGAAAATACTATAGACATACTGGATTGAATTTAATAAATGCTACTAGTTACATATGTACCAACAACATGCTAAAATAGCAATTAGTGGCTATAAGCATAGTTGTTTTGAGAGGAGTTCTATAATGGCAGAGGAAAAGAAAGTATTTTCAACTGAAATTGCCGGCCAACCATTCCGTGTGGAAATTGGAGAATTGGCGAAACAGGCAAATGGTGCATGTATGGTGCACTATGGTGATACAGCAGTTTTGGCAACAGCAACTGCATCTAAGGAACCAAAGGACTTACCTTTTTTCCCGTTAACCGTTAACTATGAAGAACGTTTATATGCGGTAGGTAAAATTCCTGGTGGTTTTATTAAGCGTGAAGGTCGACCTAGCGAAAAGGCTGTCTTGACTTCCCGTTTGATTGACCGTCCGATTCGTCCTTTATTTCCAGATGGATTCCGAAATGAAGTACAAGTTATCAGCACAGTGATGAGTGTGGATCAGAATTTACCGACAGAAATTGCGGCAATGATCGGTTCTTCCATCGCGTTAAGTGTTTCTGATATTCCGTTCGGTGGTCCTATTGCGGGCGTTGTTGTAGGCCGAGTAGATGGCCAGTTTATTATTAACCCGACACTTGAAGAACGTGAAAAAAGCGATATCGACTTAACAGTAGCGGGTACGAAAGATGCGATTAATATGGTGGAAGCTGGTGCTAATGAAGTGCCGGAAGAAATCATGTTAGAAGCAATTATGTTTGGTCATGAAGAAATTAAACGTTTGATTGCTTTTCAAGAAGAAATTATTGCAGCATTACAAGTTGAGAAGATGGAAATTAAATTGTTTGATCTTGATGCAGCAATTGTGGAGGAAGTAGAAGCAAAAGCGAAGCAACGTCTTGTCGAAGCAATCCAGGTACAGGAAAAACATGCTCGTGAAGAAGCAATTGATGCTGTGAAAACTGACATTAAAGCAGAATATGAAGAACAAGAAGACAATGGTGCAGAGGATAAACTGAAACAGGTGTCTGCTGTACTTGATAAAATCGTCAAAGAAGAAGTGCGTCGATTGATCACAAAAGAAAAGGTTCGTCCTGATGGGAGAAAGATTGACGAAATCCGACCGCTTTCTTCAAGAATCAGTGTGTTACCTCGTACTCACGGATCCGGCTTGTTCACTCGTGGCCAAACGCAAGCATTAAGCATTTGTACACTAGGTGCACTGGGTGATGTGCAAATTCTAGACGGATTAGATGCAGAAGAGTCCAAACGATTTATGCATCATTATAATTTCCCATCCTTTAGTGTTGGTGAAACTGGCCCGATTCGTGGTCCTGGTCGTCGTGAAATTGGACACGGTGCATTAGGGGAACGAGCATTGGAAAAAGTCGTTCCTGACGAAAAAGAATTCCCATACACTATTCGTCTTGTTTCAGAAGTATTAGAATCTAATGGTTCTACATCGCAAGCAAGTATCTGTGCAAGTACATTAGCAATGATGGATGCCGGTGTGCCAATTAAAGCACCTGTAGCAGGTATTGCGATGGGACTTGTCAAATCTGGTGAGGACTACACGATTTTAAGTGATATCCAGGGGATGGAAGATTTCCTAGGCGATATGGACTTTAAAGTAGCAGGTACAGAACAGGGTGTTACTGCTCTGCAGATGGATATTAAAATTGATGGTTTATCTCGTGAAATTTTAGAAGAAGCTCTTACACAAGCGAAAAAAGGTCGTAAGCATATTCTTTCTCACATGTTAGAAACGATTAACGAACCAAAAGAGCAACTTTCTGATTATGCACCAAAAATTCTTACGATGGAAATTAATCCTGATAAAATCCGTGATGTCATCGGACCAAGCGGTAAACAGATTAACAAGATCATTGAAGAAACAGGTGTCAAAATCGATATTGAACAAGATGGACATGTATTTATTTCCTCTACAGATATGACGATGAACAACAAAGCAAAACAGTTAATAGAAGATATCGTACGAGAAGTAGAAGTTGGCCAGATGTACTTAGGTACTGTAAAACGTGTCGAGAAGTTCGGGGCTTTTGTTGAATTGTTTAAAGGAAAAGAAGGTCTTGTGCACATTTCTGAATTGGCAGAAGAACGCATTGGCAAAGTCGAAGATGTTGTGAAGATCGGTGACCAGATAATGGTGAAAGTAAAAGAAATCGATCGTCAAGGCCGTGTAAATCTATCCAGAAAAGCAGTTCTTATTGACGAAAAAGAAAAAGAACAAAAACAAAACGATTAAACAAAAAAGAAGCTGGCTAACCAGTTTCTTTTTTTTACACGTTGAGAATGGACGAAGTATTAGTATGGTTGGTTATCATGTAGAGTATGTCTGCGTTACGTGGGGTACCACTTCGCATACTGCGGTCTGCTAACTTTGTGAAGAAAAGGCACTTCACAAAGTCGATCTTCAGCTCGTACTGTACTGCGGGAGTCTACGTGATTGGCCTACGCTATTTATATGATCACATTGTCATACCATTTGTACTTAACATAATCTGTATTATGTTAACTAAAAAGTATATATATGCTTGAAATGGTAATAAAGGAACTATAGAAACACTAATGATATAGGAGGATTTCATTTGTTACATAGAAAGGAATGCAAGAATGGTTTGCGGATCGTATTGGAGCAAATTACAACAGTTCGGTCTATTACGATCGGTATATGGGTGAAAACAGGTTCACGTAACGAAACGGAAAGGTTGAATGGCATATCTCATTTTATTGAGCATATGTTGTTTAAAGGAACGAAAAATCGTACTCCACAGGAAATTGCTGAGGCGTTTGACGGAATAGGTGGAGAAATCAATGCATTCACGTCCAAAGAATATACATGTTATTATGCCAAAGTACTTGATACCCATCAAAATATGGCAATCGAGATTCTAGCAGACATGATTCTTCATTCGAATTTGGATTCAATCGAAATGGATAGGGAAAAGAAAGTGATCTTAGAAGAAATCAATATGACAGAAGATACACCAGACGACATCATCCATGACAAACTACACGAAATGATTTATCAAGATCATATGCTTGCTAAACCGATTCTCGGTTCGAAAGCAACAGTGGAGCAATTAACCAAGCAGCAATTATCCTGTTATATGCAGGAGCACTACCGTCCAGAGAATATAGTCGTTTCGATTGCTGGTAACACGGACCAAGATTATATGAATACCGTAGAGGAATATTTGCAATTTGAAACAAATCCGTTGACCAGAAATAAAGAGATGCTTATTTCGCCAGTTTTTCATACTGGTAATGCAAAGTTTCAAAAAGAGACGGAACAAGCACACCTTTGTATCGGCTTTAACGGAGTAGATGTGACAGATAAGTCAATACATGCAATGATGATCGTCAACAACGTATTAGGCGGTAGTATGAGTTCCAGATTGTTCCAGGAAATCCGTGAAAAAGATGGAATGGCGTACTCAATTTTTTCCTATCACAGTGCTTTTATCGACAGTGGTCTGTTAACGATTTATGCAGGAACATCTAAACATCAGTTGCAACAAGTGCAGGATAAAATTTTTTCTGTAACAGATCAGCTTAGAACTAATGGCCTGACCGAAAAGGAATGGGAAATCAGTAAGGAACAGCTGAAAGGTTTATATATGCTAAGTTTAGAAAGTACAAATAGTAAAATGAGCAGAAATGCAAGAAATGAGTTGTTGTTAGAGGATCATCCGTCCTTAGAACAAGTGATGAAGCAAATAGATCGTATACAGTTAGAAGACGTAGAGGCAATTCTTAACGGTTTGCAAGCTGATCAATCGGCTATCGCAGTTATTTCTCCTGATTTCTAGATTGGAGGTAAAGTAGATGCGTTTTAATGATTTGGGCAGTAAGGAATTAATTGATCTAACTACAGGTTCAAGATTAGGAGTATTAGGTCAGACAGATTTAGAGATAGATGAAAAAACAGGCCAAATACTATCTTTCACCATTCCGCAGTACAGTATGTTTGGTTTAAGAAAATCTGAATCGTATTCCCGAATTAAATGGAAACAAATCAAAAAAGTCGGGGATGATATGATCATCGTTCAAACAGATGAAGTGTAAAACGAAGCCATCACAGCTTCGTTTTTTTATTAAGCAAAGAAGGTATATAAGTACAGTCGTAGAAGTAATCATGCTGAATAGGAAGATGGAAGATAGGTTCCTATAATATGGATTATGTTAACTAAGGCTATATGGCAAAACGGTCATTTTGAAATATTTTATCTGCGTTGCAAAGCTCCGGAAATAGGCTCCGCGTCCTGTGGGCACGGCTTCAGCTAACTTAGGAAAGAAAATTCTTTTCTTTCCTAAGTGGATCTTCAGCTCGCGCTGATTCCACGGGAGTCTCCGCCTATTTCCTACGCTTTAGGGAAGTGCTACATCATATGGAACAGCTAAAAGCAGTGGATCTAGGCATTATGTTATTCATTCCATCCCTGTTATGTTTACATTGATCAATATGCTACCTCTTACAAAAGTTGTAGAGTCCATATCCTAGCGTAGGCCAACCACGGAGACTCCCGCGGGATTATGCAGGCGCTGAAGATCCACAACGTCTGCACCTGTGTCTTCTAGTAACGCTTCGAAGTAGGCTTCCTCGGTGCAAGGCAGCAAAGAAGTATTTCGAGTAGTAGCTTAGCTTCAGCCGTGCCCCGCAGGACGCGGAGTGGTTGGACGGAGCGGTATCCCAGCACATGAATCCTTTCAAAATTACTACTAAGCATAAAGCGGCTAGTTAACATAATCCATATTATAGGAAGTTGTTTATTAATGAAGTCAACTAGGACCGGGTGGTTTATGGCCGGTTTTTCTTATGTAAGCAAAGAAAGTATATAAGTACAGTTATAGTAGTAATCAGGCTGAAAAGGAAGCTTTAAATAAACTTCAGTTAAAAACAGTAAGCGAAAACCTGGTTTTGGATAGAAGATAGCCTTCTTATCGAGTGGCGTGATGAAAGCCAGTTGGAAGTGAATGAATAACATGTAACTGTAAGATCGTAATTTCTCTTCAAAACCTGTGATATATGCCCCTTCACTTCTGTACCGTGTTTACATATGATAAGTTAGGATTGGAATTGTATAGATAATGGTGAGGTGACAACATGCAAAAGAAAAAAAACATTGCAATTATTGGGGGCGATGCGCGCTATTTGCCTTTAATTCATGCGCTTAATAAGATAGATGAATTTAGAATTCAGATACTAGGTTTTGATCAGGTGGAGCAAAGTTATACGGGTGTCATGCAATCGACAATAGATAATCTAGTAACATCACAATTAGATGGTATTATATTACCGATAACCGGTATCGATGAAAATGGCTTTGTAGAAACAATGTTTTCTGGTGAGAAGATTCAATTGACGGAAGAATGGTTTAAATCATTACCATCCCACTGTAAAATATTCACCGGAATCACCACTTCGAAACTCGATAGCTATATTAATAACTATAACCTTTCCCTTGAAACACTAATGGATAGAGATGACGTCGCGATCTACAACTCGATTCCCACAGCAGAAGGAGCGATTATGCTCGCTATTAAACATACTGATTTCACAATTCATCATGCCGATGTATTTGTCTTTGGATTTGGTCGAGTAGGTCAGACTACTGCAAGCAGTTTTGCAGGACTTGGAGCGAATGTGTCCGTTATATCTAAAGATGAATCAGAACTGGCAAGGATTTACGAAAAAGGATGGCAACCATATCACTTGGAGCAAGTAGAGGATCATATGGATGATTGTCAGATATTAATCAATACTATTCCAGCAAAAATCGTCGATAAGAAATTGTTGGAGAAAATGAACAATCAAGCAATTATCATTGATTTGGCTTCTAAACCAGGAGGTATTGATTTTGATTTTGCCAAAACTAGGGGAATTGATGCTATCCATGCACTAGGCTTACCAGGAATGGTAGCTCCGAAAACCGCTGGTGAAATACTCGCTAATACCATCGCTAAATTACTATTTGCTTCCTGACAGTAACACCTAAACCTTCTGGGCATATACTGGGCATATATCGTAAGCCCATGTTTTTGCTGATGATTTTAGTATATTTAAATCAGTATAGGAGGTATTCAGGTGGATTTAAAAGGGAAAAAAATTGGTTTTGGTTTAACAGGATCTCATTGTACTTATGCAGCCGTCTTTCCACAAATGGAAAAATTAATCGAATTAGGGGCGGAAATTGTACCAGTAGTTTCGAATACATTTAAAGAAACGGATAGTAAATTCGGTAAAGCGGCAGATCATATGGATCGGATTCGTGAAATTACAGGTAGAGAACCAATTGCTACCATAGTTGATGCAGAGCCGCTAGGACCGATAGAACCTCTCGATTTGATGGTATTAGCTCCATTAACAGGTAATTCCATGAGCAGATTAGCAAACGCTATAACAGATGGTGCCGTTCTGATGGCAACCAAAGCAACTATCAGAAATGGCAATCCTGTTGTGATCGGTGTATCAACGAATGATGCTCTTGGACTGAATGGCGTCAACTTAATGAGATTGATGGCTACTAAGCTTATGTATTTTGTTCCTTTCGGTCAGGATGATCCCGTTAAGAAGCCAAATTCTATGGTGTCGGATATGACATTAATACCGGAGACAGTAAAAGAAGCCTTGGAATTCAAGCAGTTGCAGCCAGTAATTATTGAGCGAAACAAAAAGTAATATAGTGAAATAATTAAAGAAAAACGCAATATATGTTATGATTAACTAGTCAATCAAATAAACAGTAACGCAATGGAAGGGGACTAATAACATGACAACAGAACAACAATATAATGTAGCGGTGGTTGGAGCTACCGGTGCAGTAGGTGTAAAAATGTTAGAAACATTGGAGCAAAAGAACTTTCCTATTAAAGAATTACTTTTATTATCCTCCAAACGTTCTGCTGGAAAACAGGTAGAATATAAAGGGAATACGTATACAGTGCAGGAAGCAACACCTGAAAGCTTTGAAGGTGTAGATATTGCACTATTTTCTGCTGGGGGATCCGTATCTAAGAAACTAGCACCGGAAGCGGTAAAACGTGGAGCAGTAGTAGTAGATAATACGAGTGCTTACCGTATGGATCCTGAAGTACCATTAGTAGTACCGGAAGTCAACGAAGGTGATATCCAACAGCATAATGGAATTATTGCCAATCCGAATTGTTCAACAATCCAGATGGTGGCAGCATTAAAACCAGTTCAAGAACAATTTGGTTTATCCAGAGTGATTGTTTCCACTTATCAGGCTGTATCTGGTGCTGGGAACGAAGCAGTTGATGAACTTCGTAATCAGGCAAAATCTTTCTTAGAGGGCGAAGAAATGCAAGCGGATCTGTTACCAGTATCTGGTGAAAAGAAACATTATCCGATTGCGTTTAACGCTTTACCACAGATTGATGTTTTTCAAGAGAACGGCTATACTTTCGAAGAAATGAAAATGATCAATGAAACGAAAAAGATCATGCATGATGACGGCATTCAAGTGGCTGCTACCTGTGTACGTTTACCATTTTTTACTTCACATGCAGAAAGTGTCTATGTAGAAGTGAACAATGAAGGTGTGACAGCAGAACAATTAAAAGAAGCAATTAAGAATGCAGATGGCATCGTACTAGAAGATGATCCGGAAAATCAAGTTTATCCTACGCCATTGGAGGCAGCAGGTAAAAGTGATGTATTTGTTGGCCGTATCCGTAAAGACTTAGATAATGAGAAAGGATTCCATTTATGGGTTGTATCTGATAACTTATTAAAGGGTGCTGCCTGGAATTCTGTACAAATCGCTGAGTCTCTAATTAAAAATAACTGGCTAAGTAAGTAAAAGAGGTGTAAAAATGCGGGTATTGGTTCAAAAATTCGGTGGAACATCAGTAAAAGATAAAACAATGCGGGAACATGCCGTACATCATATTGAGGACGCATTACGAGAAGGCTTTAAAGTCGTAGTTGTTGTGTCAGCAATGGGACGTTTTCCAGACCCATATGCGACTGATTCATTATTATCCTTAATTGATGGAAATGACACTTCGTTAAGCAATAAAGAAAAGGATTTACTTTTGTCTTGTGGGGAGACCATCTCTGCCACGGTATTCTCGCATGAACTATTAAAACGAAACATTAATGCAGTAGGTATTACTGGTGGTGAAGCTGGAATCATCACGACAGACACTTTTACAAATGCCCAAATTAAAACGGTCGAATCCAATCATCTCTTTCAATTGTTGACTGATCATCAGGTAGTTGTCGTAGCCGGTTTTCAGGGAAGAACAGAGAACCATGAAGTGACAACCATTGGCAGGGGAGGTAGTGATACCTCTGCCACTGCATTGGGGGCAGCACTTGATGCGGAGTATGTTGATATTTTTACCGATGTAAATGGGATTATGACAGCTGATCCGCGTGTAGTTACAAACGCAAAAAGATTAGATGCTATTTCCTATACAGAAATTTGCAACCTGGCATATCAAGGTGCTAAAGTAATTCATCCGCGTGCTGTCGAAATTGCGATGCAAGCGAATGTGCCAATCCGGGTTCGTTCCACCATGCTTAGAGATAAAGGAACATTAATTACAAACCTGTCAGATTCCGAATATCCTGGTAGTGTACAGGATCGGCTTGTTACGGGTATTGCCTATGTTAATCATATTACGCAGATTAAGATAAAAGAATTAAAAGAACCACAACAAATTCATGTCAAAGTTTTTAAAGCAATGGCTGAAGCTGGTATATCGGTTGACTTTATCAATATTTCACCAAATGGTGTAATTTATACGATTTTTGAACGGGACGAAATACTTGCCAAAAAAGTTCTGGAGTCTCTCGGTTTACAGCCGGAGTTCAATAAAGACTGTGCCAAAGTATCTCTGGTAGGTGCAGGGATGTCAGGTGTACCTGGTGTCACGTCAAAAATTGTTCAAACGTTGACAAATAAAGATATTCCAATTTTGCAATCAGCCGATAGTCATCGGACTATTTGGGTGCTCATCCAAAGTAAACATTTGGAAAACGCCTTAAATGCATTGCATGTGGCATTTGATTTAGAAAATTAATTACGAAAATCTATTGATGAATTCGTTAATTCATGGCATAATTATCATCGCCATTTATATATAAAGAAGCCATTTAGTCCTAACATACAGCAAACGATACAGTAATATATCTGCTTTGAATCGTTAGTATTTGTAAAATTAGGTGAAGGAGATTGGAAAGGAGATGGTGACATTATGGATTTCGGAAGAATGTTAACCGCAATGGTGACCCCTTTTGATAAGCATAATCAAATTGATTTTAATATAACGACACAATTAGTGGAACATTTAATTGCGTCTGGTACGGATGGTCTTGTTGTCGCCGGAACTACAGGGGAATCCCCAACATTAAGCCACCAGGAAAAAATAGACTTGTTTAAACATGTCATTAAGGTCGTGGATGGTCGTGTACCGATTATTGCAGGTACCGGGAGCAATAATACACAGGCCTCGATTGAATTAACGAAAGAGGCAGAGCAATTAGGAGTAAACGGAGCGTTAATAGTAACACCTTACTATAACAAACCAAATCAGGAAGGATTGTATCAGCATTTTGCAGCGATTGCCGATCAAACCAAGCTGCCAATTATGCTTTATAACATTCCTTCACGAGCGGTTGTGCGACTGAACGTGGAGACGGTCGTTGCGCTTTCTCAAATAGATAATATTGTTTCTGTAAAGGATTCGACAGGTGATCTAGACAGTATCGCGTCTATTCTCAATCAAGTAGATGAAGACTTTACTGTCTACAGTGGCGATGATTCGTTAACACTGCCAATTCAATCAATCGGTGGAACAGGAATCGTATCTGTTTCTTCTCACATAATTGGGAAAGAAATGAAAGAGATGATTACGTTATATGAGCAAGGCAACGTAAAAGAAGCCGCTCAGCTTCACCGTCAATTGTTACCGATTATGCGTGCATTGTTCATGGCACCATCTCCTTCACCAGTCAAATCGGCTTTGAAATATAAAGATATTGATGTAGGTTCTGTTCGTTTGCCGTTAGTTCCTCTTTCGCCATTCGAGGAGCAGAATTTGTTCAGGGTTCTTGACTCTGTACAATAAAGCTGGTGTACCACAACTTCATATAAAATAAAAAAGAGCTTTCTCAGTTAAAGTGTTCCTTGCAACAGGACCTTTTAATTAGATTGCTCTTTTTTTTATAAGATACAATCAAAAAGGTAATCTCGTTGAACATGAAGTTGGGTTCTTATAATATGGGTTATGTTAAGTGGAACTGTATTAAAATGTAATATTGATATAGATTATTTGCTTAGCAAAGCTTCGACAATAGGCTCCACGTCCTGTGGGCACGGCTTCAGCTAGGCTGCTGCTTGAAAATCATCTGTGCTGCTTTGTGCCGAGGAAGCTTATTTCGGTCGTTACTGGCAGACGCAGGTACAAGCTAAGTGGATCTTCAGCTGTGCCCGCAGGACGCGAAGTGGTTGGCCGGAGCGGTATGCCAGCACACAAAACATTTCAAAATGACGACTTTAAAGCTAGTTAACACAATCCATATTATAGGAAGTAATTATTAATTAAGACAATTGGGATCGGCCGGTTTATGCCCGGTTTTGTTATATCCTGTGTATCAGTATATGTTTGTTTTGCATCATTCATGCTCCTTTTTCGATGGAACAGAATGAAATCGGACAGCTCGTTCATACTACATAGTAATATCGAGAAAAGGGGTAATTAGTTATGAACGAAAAACAATCACCGAATGAAAAAGAATCAACATCCTCCTCACTTGTGGAAAAAATCCAGCAGCTTGGTCAATCTTCGGTTCCCAATGCGCCGGACTCGAATATTCATGTATTATCCATCATCGGTCAAGTCGAAGGACATGTGCAATTACCACCGCAAAACAAAACAACTAAATATGAGCATCTAATCCCTCAAATCGTTGCGATTGAACAAAATCCCAAAATTGAAGGATTAGTAGTCATTCTTAATACAGTAGGTGGCGATGTGGAAGCAGGCTTAGCCTTATCGGAAATGATTGCATCCATATCTAAGCCAACTGTCTCAGTCGTGTTAGGTGGAGGGCATTCCATCGGTGTTCCAATTGCAGTGGCGACGGATTATTCTTTTATCGCACCATCTGCAACGATGACCATTCATCCGATCCGTTTAACGGGGCTGGTAATTGGTGTGCCGCAAACATTTGAATACATTGATAAAATGCAGGAACGTGTTATCCAATTTGTTACAAGTCACTCTAATATTAAAGAGGAAAAATTTAAGGATCTCATGTTCGATAAAGGTAATTTAACCAGAGATATTGGTACAAATGTCGTTGGAGCAGATGCCGTGGAATATGGATTAATAAACGAAGTCGGTGGTATTAGCGGTGCAATGTCCAAATTAAATGAATTAATTGAGCAAAATAAACAGTCACAGGAGATGATCCAGTGATTCTATACACACCACTTTCCTATGAAGATATACATCTGACAGAGGCTGATTATCAACAGTATGAACTTGTTACTTATCAGATGCGGCCATGCTATGCAGAACGATTGGAAAACGGAGATCTTCGACTTATCCAATTATTATCTACCGATCCCAGCGATTATCTGCATGAACAATTCCAACCAGGTAAAATAATTTCAACAAGCTAAAATAGGACAAATAGAATATTCGTTCTATTACCAAAACTATGCTATAATGGTAATGGTGATAGAAAAGAGAGCACCCTTGCTGAGTCAAACAAGCAAGGGTGTTTGATACATAATGACACTTGTTGGTTAGGTTTGAAATTTGGGGAGTGTATGAGATGGCTAAACGAAAAAAAAGGAAAAAAAAGCAATCGTTAAAAGCTAATATAAAAAAAGAGTTGATCGGTCTCTTATTTATTTTCCTAGCTATATTAGGCAGTGGTGCATCGCTGATTGATGAAGGGGCCGTTTCCTCTTTATTAGAAAACACCTTTCGTTTTTTCTTTGGAACCTGGTATTTTATAGTACCGCTGTTTTTCTTATTTTTAGGTTTATATGTGATGATTAAACGAATATGGCCCGAGCTTAAAACGAGGAAATGGGTGGGAACATTTCTAATACTGACAGGTCTGTTACTTTGGACACATACTTCAACAGTATTCCCTGAGAATAATTCATCGATCATCGGTACGTCCTTTACGTATTACACGGAATATTTGCAGGGACAGAGAAGTGAGGCATATTTAGGTGGAGGAATGTATGCTGCTGTTTTATTTGCAATCAGTTATTTCTTGTTTGCTAAAGCTGGCGCATATATATTAGCGTTTTTCTCCATGATTATCGGTGTCGTTATTTTCTCTAACCTCTCTTTGGGCGATGTTTTTGCAAAGGGTTTTCAAAGATTACGAGTCAGCTTGGTAAACAACAAAGAACGACTTTCTGATTGGTCAAGTAAACAGAAACAGCAAAAACTTGAAAAGAAAGATCAGGAATCTCCGAAAGAAGATGAACAACAACAGCACACAGAAGAAGATATGCCAGCCATCGCCTATGCGCAAGATGAACTGGAAGTAATCGAACCGGAACCGCCTAGCGTCCCAGATTCTGAACCGGATCAAGACAATAATAACAAACAGAATGTAGATGCACATGAAGAACAGTGGAGCACATCCTCGACATCGGAGGATTTACCAACAACGGAATTTGAGAATCAGGATTATCAGTTACCGACTATGAATATATTGGAGCTTCCGAAAAACTTTGGAAAACAACAAGATAAAACCTATATCCAACGAGTTGTCCGCAAACTAGAAAAAACATTCCAAAGTTTCGGAGTTAAAGCACGCGTAACAAAAGTACATGTCGGACCATCTGTAACAAAGTATGAAGTCTATCCGGAGGCAGGAGTGAAAGTAAGTAAGATTGTTAACCTTCACGATGACTTAGCATTAGCTCTAGCTGCCAAAGATATTCGAATCGAAGCACCAATTCCAGGCAAATCAGCTGTAGGTATTGAAGTGCCAAACGAAGAAACTGCCATGGTTACGTTGAGAGAAGTACTGGAATCGAAGAAAAATCAGGTGCAGAACAAACTTGGCTTTGCCTTAGGAAAGGATATAGCCGGTGATGCTGTTATAGCTGAGTTAAATAAAATGCCGCATATACTCGTTGCAGGTGCAACAGGAAGTGGTAAGAGTGTTTGTATTAATGGTATTATTACTAGTATTTTAATGAGGGCCAAGCCCCATGAAGTAAAAATGATGATGATTGATCCGAAAAAAGTGGAGTTGAATGTTTATAACGGAATTCCACACTTGCTGACGCCAGTCGTAACAGACCCTAAAAAAGCGTCTCGTGCATTAAAGAAAGTTGTTTCGGAAATGGAAAGAAGGTATGACTTATTTTCCGAAACAGGTACCCGAAATATTGAAGGTTATAATGAGTATGTTAAACGATATAATGCTGAGCAGGAAGAGCAGCAGCCTCAACTGCCGTATATTGTCGTCATTGTTGATGAGCTTGCTGACTTGATGATGGTTGCATCAAACGAAGTAGAGGATGCTATTACCCGATTAGCGCAAATGGCACGTGCGGCTGGTATTCACTTAATCATTGCTACCCAGCGTCCATCGGTAGATGTCATTACAGGTGTTATCAAAGCCAATATACCATCTCGAATCGCTTTTAGTGTATCTTCCCAAACGGATTCACGAACGATATTGGATTCGGGTGGTGCCGAGAAATTATTAGGACGAGGAGACATGCTCTTCATACCGGTTGGCTTATCCAAACCGGTCCGTATCCAAGGTGCCTTTCTGTCAGATGATGAAGTAGAACGAGTGGTTGATCATTGTGTCGAACAGCAAAAAGCGCAATATCAGGACGAGATGATTCCTGAAGAAGAGACAGAAGTTATGCAAGAAGTAGATGATGATGTCTATGATGATGCTGTTCAATTGGTATTAGAAATGCAGAGCGCCAGTGTATCCATGCTGCAACGTCGTTTCCGCATCGGATATACCAGGGCAGCACGCCTGATTGATGCCATGGAAGACAGAGGAATCGTTGGGCCGTATGAAGGTTCTAAACCAAGAACAGTCTTACAAAGTCAGCCAGCAGAAGATCAGCCAACCCATTCGACATAAAAAAATAGTTTCATCCAATTAATCAAAGTCAGAAATATTCTTTCTATTTTGAATTAAAAGTGTTATATTTATTTGTAATACAAAATTACATTGGATATAGAATGGGTTGGGGGACGCTATGATATCTAATTTAAATTCCGGTTCAGCAATTACTGTCGTACAGCATATTAAGAAGCTGATTGAAGATGGTTACTACAAAGAGAAAGAAAAATTACCAACAGAGTATGAATTAGCAAAAGATTTAGGTGTACCAAGAAAAGAAATACAGAAGGCTGTAGCGATATTAGAAGAAGAAAATATTCTTATTCGCCGGCCGGGAGTCGGTGTGTTTGTTCATGCTCAGCCAATTCTTTCCTCCGGGATTGAACAGCTGGGCAGTGTGACAGAAATGATTAAACAATCTGGTAAAAAGCCTGGTGTACAGTATATATCTGCTGAGCTTACCGAGCCGACAGATGAGGATAAGCGACGATTCGATCCTGTAGAAATTGAAAAATTTGCTCAACTGGAACGAGTCAGGACGGCTGACGGGGAGCCTGTGGTCTATTGTATCGACAGGATAGACCATCAAATTTTACCATTAGAACAAATTCAGCGGGAGGAATCTATCTTTCAGGCACTAAAGACATGTGCAAAGAAAGAAATTGATTATGCCATCGCTTATATTGAGCCTATTGGTTACCATGAACGAATCTCACCAATACTAAACTGCGAACCAGATCAAGCGCTGTTACTTTTGAGACAGATGCATTACACAAAGGATAATGAACCTGTTTTATATTCTGCTAACTTCTTTAGAGCGGATGTATTTAGTTTTTATGTTTTACGAAAAAGAATGTAGCCTGCACAAGGATAACAAAAAACCGAGCCAATTTTGGTCGGTTTTTTTAACAAGTATAAAAGTACTGACATAGAAGTAATCAATATTGAATAAGAAGATGAGGATCTTATAATATGGATTAAGTCAAATGGAACTGTATTACTAAATGGTCATTTTTCAAATATTTTATCTGCTCAGCAAAGCTCCAGAAATAAGCTCCGCGTGCTGTGGGCACGGTTTCAGCTAGGCTACTACTTGAACAGCATCTTTGCTGCCTTGTGCCGAGGAAGCCCACTTCGAAGCAATGCTTGCAGACACAGGCACAAATGAAGTGGATCTTCAGCTCGCGCTGAGGCATGAGGAGTCTCCGCCTATTTCCTACGCTTAAGGGAAGTGCTACAACGTATGGAACAGCTAAAAGCAGTGGTTCTAGGCATTGCGTTATTCATTCAATTCCTGTTATATATGAATGCGGTCAATATGCTAGCAATTCCAAAAGTTGTAGAGCCCCCATCCAAGCGTAGGCCAACCACGTAGACTCCCGCGGGACTGGCAGGTGCTGGAGATCCACAACGTCTGCACCTGTGTCTACCAGTAATGCTTCGAAGTAGGCTTCCTCGATGCAAGGCAGCAAAGAAGTAACTCGAGTAGTAACCTAGCTTCAGCCGTGCCCCGCAGGACGCGAAGTGGTTGGCTGAAGCGGTATCCTAGCACATTAAATAGCTCAATATGGATGCTCAGCTAGCAATGGCTAGTTAACATAATCCATATTATAGGAAGTTGAATTAGGACAGGGCCGGTTATGTCGAGTTTTTCTTAATCTATAAGTACGATCATAGAAGTAATCATGCTGAACATGCAGATAGATTATGTATCTTTGTTAACTGGTTCATCTCTTACGGTTAGTCCGTTGTCCGAGTCTGCGCGAAATATTAAACACGACAGGCTTGTCAATTAGCATAATACTTAGTATTTTTGATAGAATATACAAGAGACTATAATGACAAAGGGGTTTAGTTATGACAGATACAATCGAAAAGATTATCCCGAAAGATGGTTATGATTTACATTTACTACATACAAAGAAGTTCAAGACTATTCACGTATCACTAAAGTTCACTTCCAAATTAACGAGAGAACATGTAACCAAAAGAGCACTGTTACCTTATGTACTCCAGCAAGGAACAAGTCGCTATCCTACAGCTATCCAGCTGAGACAGCACTTAGACGAGTTGTATGGCACCGTATTGTCTATTGACAGCAGTAAAAAGGGAGAACACCACATCCTTACGATCCGTTTAGAGTTGCCAAATGAACAATATATCGCTGGATCAGAGAATTTACTTGAAGAAGCAATTGCTTTTCTTAAGGAAGTCATCTACCACCCTAAGGCAGATGCACAAGCTTTTGACTCGAACATCGTTGCAAGAGAAAAACAAACCTTATTAAGTAAAATCGAGGCTTTGAAAGAAGATAAAATGAGTTATGCAAACACACGAATGATCGAAGAAATGTGCAAAGAGGAAGCGTATCATCTGCGGGTGCATGGTTATGAAGAAGATCTGGATCAGATTACTGCGGAAGACCTTTTTGCATACTATCAGGACATTTTAAACCAGGATCATTTGGATGTATTTGTTGTCGGCGATATCAATGATTTACAGATTGAAGATCGAATGTCCTCATTGATTACAGATCGAAAGCAATGCAAGATCGAAGATAGTCCTGTTTTGACGACGGTAAATGATCAGACACTTGTAGAATCGGATGATATTCAGCAGGCAAAATTACATTTTGGTTATCGTACTGGTATTACCTACAGCGATCCGGCATATGCGTCCTTACATGTATTCAATGGTTTATTTGGCGGATTCCCGAGCTCTAAATTGTTTATGAATGTTCGGGAAAAGCACAGTCTGGCCTATTATGCAGCATCTAGAATAGAAAGTCATAAGGGCTTGATGTTTGTGTTTAGCGGAATTGCTCCGGATCAATATCAAAAGGCTAAAGACATTATTCTCGAACAAATGGAAGACATGAGAGCAGGAGATTTTACAGACAATCAACTGGCTGAAACGAAAGAAATGACTATCAATCAATTGCGTGAAACACTTGATAACCCTCAAGGGATGATTGAACTGCACTATCAACGTGTATTAGCACAATCTAAACTCTCTCCGGAACAATTATTGAACGACGTGAAGGCTGTGACGAGAGAGCAAGTAGTGCAGGTTGCACAAAAGATTGAATTAGATATGATTTACTTGTTAACAAGCAAGGAGGCAGAACAAAATGAAGCATAAACAGTATCAGCAAATTGCCGAATCCATTTATCAAGAAACTTTACCGAATGGATTGCGTGTTTTTATCTTGCCAAAGAAGGAAATGGCAAAGACTTTCGCAATCTTTACGACCGATTATGGCTCTATAGATCAAAGCTTCGTACCGTTGAATCAACAGGATATTCAAACAGTACCTGACGGAATCGCACACTTTCTGGAGCATAAATTATTTGAAAAAGAAGACCGCGATGTGTTTCAAGACTTTTCAAAGCTCGGTGCATCGGCTAATGCATTTACTTCTTTTACGAAAACGGCTTATTTATTTTCCGCTACTTCAAAGATAAAGGAAAATTTAACAACATTAATTGACTTTGTTCAAGATCCTTATTTTTCTGAACAGTCGGTTGAGAAGGAAAAAGGCATTATCGGACAGGAAATTAATATGTATGATGACCAGCCAGACTGGCGTGCCTTCTTCGGTACAATCAAAAGCTTGTATCATAAACATCCTGTTCAAATTGACATCGCAGGTACAATTGAATCGATTGCAGACATAACAAAAGATGATTTGTATACTTGTTACCATACATTTTATCACCCGAGTAACATGGTGTTATTCGTAGCGGGTAATGTGGATGCAGAAGAGACCATGACCTTGATTAAAAACAACCAGGACCAAAAGACGTTTGCTGCGCCAAGCCCGATTACGAGAAAATTTCCTGATGAGCCTGTTGCGGTTGCGGAGAAAGAACAAACGATTCATATGCCAGTAGCCGTTCCGAAAGCTCTAGTCGGAATTAAAGAGGCCATTATTCCGAAAGAGCCTAAAGCCTTTATGAAAAAAGAGTGGATGATGGATATCGTGATGGATTATTTATTTTCTAGAAGTGGAACAGCATATGAGCGATTATACAATGAAGGTTTAATTGACCAATCATTCAGCAGTGAATCGCATTTGGAGCGTAATTTTGGATTTAGCATCATCGGTGGAAATTCGAAGAACCCGGATAAATTGGCAGAGTTCATAAAAGATGAATTGCTGCAGTTGTCAAGCAATCCCATTGACCAGCAAGGTTTTGAACGGATTAAAAAGAAAAAGATCGGTCAATTATTACGGGCAATGAATTCTTTGGAATTTATTGCTAATCAATACTCCCATTATCAATTGTTAGGGATCGACTTTTTTGAAAGTGTCGAATGGCTGGAACAATTAACCTATGAAGAAACGGTCGAATTCACAAAAAATTGGATTGATGACGCACAACTTTCCACTTGCTTTGTGAAACCGAACGAATAGAGTTCGACCATGGAGAAACAAACAATGATCACGGGTGCCAGCGGGGAAATAGGCGCAGCTATTGCAATGAAGCTAGCTAGTGAGGGTCACCAGCTGTTCCTTCATTACAACCAGAATAATGCAGCTATCGAAGAATTGTCTCAGCAGTTACCAGAGGACTGTATAAAGGGTGTCATCCAGGCTGATTTATCAAGCGGTGACGGCTTACGCAATTTTCTGGAACAGATACCAAATGAGATTACTCACCTGGTCATGACAAGTGGTGCAGCTTATTACGGATTATTCCAGGATATGAAGGATGAGGAAATGGATGCTATGCTCCATCTCCATGTTACTTCACCTTGGAAGATTACGCGTGCGATCATACCAGAAATGATTCGACGGAAGTGTGGTAACATTATACTGATAACCTCCATTTGGGGACAACAAGGTGCCAGCTGTGAAGTGGCCTATTCTTCGGTGAAAGGCGCACAGAATACCTTTATTAAAGCTTTGGCAAAAGAATTGGGACCAAGTCAAATTTACGTGAATGGTGTCAGTCCTGGCTTTATTGACACAAGAATGAATCATCATTTAACAGACACCGAAAAACAACAACTTGTCGAGGATATACCGCTGCAGAGAGCTGGTCTGCCGGAAGATGTTGCCGGAGCAGTCAGCTTCTTATGCAGTGATCAATCTTCTTATATTCAAGGAGAAGTAATAGGTGTGAACGGTGCATTTAGTTAGTTTCTTCTTTATCATTTTGTCTCTAATCGTGTGCATAATTTTCGAGCTAAAATCGAATGCTAATCATGTATGCTGATAAAGGAGGAATGAACATGTCTGTTATTGATAATTTTGATTCATGGAAAGACTTTCTAGGTGATCGTTTGCATGATGCACAAAATAATGGTATCAGTAATGCTGCTATTTCAGAACTTGCCTATGATATTGGGAGCTATTTATCAACAGAAGTGCAAGCGAAAAACGATCAGGAAAAAATGCTGCGTGACCTATGGAATGCGGCGGATCAAAAAGAACAGCATGCCATTGCTAACATTATGGTAAAGCTTGTTCAAAACGAAGGTTCAAAATAATTTAGCGGTTGGCCCTATAAATCATTTATGTTAATGGTTTATAGGGTTTTTTACTTAATGGATAAGTGTGCCTTATTTAAATTTCCTTTTCGATATAATATCACTTTTCAATTGGAATATTTTAAGATATGATAAGAATATATTGTTTTAATTTTGAAACAAATGGAATATACGATACGTCATATATATGGTAGAAGAATCGAAAGAAACTTACTTAGCTTAATTTTGACAAATGATTTTATGGATGGTGTTACATATGGGTATTGGAGAAAGATTAAAAGAGGAACGAGAACGGCAGAAGATGACATTACAAGATGTCCAAACCATGACGAAAATTCAAGTACGGTATTTAGATGCAATTGAACAGGAACGGTTTAACGTTATGCCTGGTTCTTTTTATGTACGGGCCTTTATCAAAGAATACGCAACGATATTAGGATTAAATCCAGATGAGTTAATGGAAGAATATAAAAGTGATTTACCTTTTGATCAAGAAGAACAAGTTGTCCTTTCACGTGTAAATAGCAGTAAAAAGAACAGTACTTCAGTGAAAACCCCAGCTGTTTTTTCGTTTTTGCCGAGTGTGATTGTGGTATTGTTAATTATCGGTATTGTCCTGATGGTATGGCTGTTTAGACAGGGCATTTTTGGGGGAGAGGATGATAATAACAGTACTCCTGCAGATAATAATGATAATAATGCAGGTGAAGAGGTAGAGCTTCCTCCGACTCAGGAAGGCAACGAAGGGAACAATGGTGAAAACCAAGACCAAAGCAATAGTGAAGAGGATACAAGCCAGGAAGACAATCAAGGTGATGAAACGGAAGCTGATGAGCCGTCAACTGATATTGTTTTAGACAATTATGAAAATAATGAAAGTAACTATACGATCACAACTTCAGAAGAGGAGCTTACTCTGGAAATCACTTCAAATAATAGAAACTGGTTAGAGATTGAGGATCAAAGTGGTGAGAGTTATTATACTAGTACATTAACTGAAGATGCTGGACCTGTGGAAGTAGATATATCAGATTTCGAGGAGCTTTATTTGCGATTTGGTGCACCTGAAGCTATTAATATTAGTATCAATGGCAAACAGATTTCGTTATCCGAAGATATTCAAGCTGGTGTGCAAGAAGCATGGTTTACGATTGAAAAACAATAACAACATGATCAACCCTCTTTTTCTCTTAATAAAGAGGGTTTGCTTTTACACATAAGGAGTGAAGAAAATGAATATACCTAACAAAATTACACTATCACGAATTTTATTAATCCCTATTTTTATATTGCTATTATCTTATCCATTTGAATGGGGGATTTGGGAAGTCGCAGATCAGTCAATTCCGATTTCGCACCTCGTAGCAGTTATCATTTTTGCCATTGCTTCAGCTACCGACTGGTTAGATGGTTATTATGCAAGGAAATATCAACTCGTAACGAACTTAGGGAAGTTCCTTGATCCTATGGCGGATAAATTATTAGTTTCTGCTGCATTTATTCTCTTAGTAGAACTGGGAATTGCACCTGCCTGGATCGTGATTATTATTATCAGTCGTGAATTCGCTGTTACCGGTTTACGATTAGTCGCAGCTGGCGAGGGTGTAGTATTAGCAGCAGGGCAGCTTGGTAAATTAAAGACAGTCTTTCAGATATTAGCTATAATCGTATTATTACTGCATAATGTCCCGTTTTCTGCTGTTGACATGCCAATTGATATGATTTTATTGTACGTTGCGCTAATCTTTACTATTGTTTCTGGCGTGGAATATTTTGTGAAAAACTGGCATGTGATGGGGGATTCGAAATAATGACAGAAGTAAAGGCAGAATTGATATCTGTAGGTACAGAGTTATTGTTAGGGCAAATTGTTAATACGAATGCTGCCTGGTTATCTGAACAGCTGGCGGATAAAGGAATCTCCGTCTATTATCACACGGTTGTCGGGGATAATTTATCCAGGCTGACTAATGTACTTAAAGAAGCAGAGAAGCGATCAGATCTTATTTTAATCACTGGTGGACTTGGTCCGACTGAGGATGATATGACCAGAGAAGCCTTTCATAATCTCACAGGGCTGGAAATTGTCGAGGATCAGTCCACGATAGACAAAATGGAAGCATTTTTCACGAAAAACAATCGGGTGATGACACCGAATAATCGTAAGCAGGCTCATGTTTTTGAAGGGGCAAAGGTTTTGCGTAATTCGGTCGGAATCGCCCCGGGTATCATTGTCGAACACGAGCGGACTAATTGGGTGTTCATGCCTGGTGTGCCGAGAGAAATGAAGGCGATTATGGGAGAAGAAGTATTACCTTACTTACAAGATAAACTACAGTTAAATACGGTAATCTTCTCAAGAATGCTTCGCTTTATCGGTATAGGAGAGTCACAATTGGAACATGAACTGCGTGATCTCATTTCAGCGCAAACCAATCCGACAATTGCTCCATTAGCTTCTGAAGGGGAAGTAGCTTTAAGACTTACAGCAAGAGCAAGCAGTAATGCTGAAGCTGAGCAATTGATTGACGAAGTGGAATCACATATTTCCAAAAGAGTGGGACAATATTTGTATGGATATGATGAAGTTAACATTGCCCAGCAAGTATTTTTACAGCTGAAACAACAGAACTTGAATATTGCTAGTGCAGAAAGTCTGACAGGTGGTGCGTTTGCTTCCAGTATTGTTGAAGAGAGTGGTGCATCAGCTGTTTTTAATGGTGCTGCAGTCGTCTATCAATCATTAACGAAAGAAGCAACATTAAACATTGACCATAACTTGTTAGCAGTACATGGTACTGTGAGTAGACAGTGTGCGGAAGCGATGGCTGAGAAGGTCAAATTTCTCTATCAATCGGATATAGGGATTAGCTTTACTGGAGTAGCTGGTCCTGATGAATTAGAGGGCCAGCCGGTCGGAACTGTTTATATATCGATTTGTGATAAGAACAATCAATTTCTTACAGAACGTTTTCAATTTAAAGGAAACCGGCAAACGATACGAAGTCGTGCTGTAAAAAAAGGATATGAACTGCTCTTTTACCATCTGCAAACATGAAACAAACTTTTTTGTAGCTAAGAAAAAGCATTTTTCCTATCAATTATAAGTGGAAGAATGCTTTTTCTCCGTCAAAAATCAGAATTTCGGTCAATTAATTTTGAAAAAAACGGGAACATTTATTCGTTTTTTACTTGTGAAAAACGATAAAAGATTGTAAGATAGAGTTAGCAATATGAAGGAGGAATAATTGTGAGTGATAGAAAACAGGCCTTGGATATGGCGTTAAAACAAATTGAAAAACAGTTCGGTAAAGGTTCAATTATGAAGCTTGGTGAGCAAGCGGAACAAAAGATTGCAACCTCTTCTAGTGGTTCAATTGCTGTCGATGTTGCTTTAGGAGTTGGCGGTTACCCGCGGGGCCGAATTGTTGAAATATATGGTCCGGAATCTTCTGGTAAAACAACGG
Source organism: Gracilibacillus salinarum (assembly GCF_022919575.1). Lineage (NCBI taxonomy): Bacteria > Bacillati > Bacillota > Bacilli > Caryophanales > Bacillaceae > Gracilibacillus > Gracilibacillus salinarum. The sequence continues at coordinate 343,339 of NZ_CP095071.1, forward strand.
TTTCTTTACATGCCATTGCCGAAGCGCAACGTGCAGGTGGACAGGCTGCTTTTATCGATGCAGAACATGCGCTTGATCCGGTTTATGCAAGAAGACTAGGCGTTAATGTTGATGAACTACTACTATCTCAGCCGGATACGGGAGAACAGGCTTTGGAAATTGCTGAAGCACTTGTTCGAAGTGGTGCGGTTGATATGCTTGTTATTGACTCGGTAGCAGCGTTAGTACCTAAAGCAGAAATTGAAGGGGAAATGGGTGATGCGCACGTCGGACTTCAAGCCCGTTTAATGTCTCAGGCATTACGTAAATTGTCTGGTGCTATTAATAAATCCAAAACCACTGCGATTTTCATTAACCAAATTCGTGAAAAAGTCGGTGTAATGTTCGGTAACCCTGAAACAACGCCAGGTGGTAGAGCTCTTAAATTCTATTCGTCTGTTCGTCTGGAAGTTAGACGTGCCGAAACCCTAAAAGTAGGTAATGAAATGGTCGGAAACAGAACAAGAATTAAAGTTGTCAAAAATAAAGTGGCACCACCTTTCAAACAAGCAGAAGTAGATATCATGTATGGCGAAGGTATTTCACGTCCAGGTGAGATATTAGATATTGGTTCGGACTTGGACATTGTCGTCAAAAGTGGTGCTTGGTATTCGTATAATGATGAAAGACTTGGTCAAGGACGGGAAAATGCGAAGCAATTCCTGAAAGAACGTCCTGAAGTATTAAACGAAATCTATCAGGCGATTCGTGTACATTACGATATCGGCGATGCAAATGAGGAAGCGGATGAGAATAAAGAACTGCAAGATAGCTTGCTAGAGGAATAATAAAAAAACCGCAGTCGTTTATCGGCTGCGGTTTTTTGCTGATAAAACTGCAACCGCGTACATAAGGACGGATCCCATACTTGATCATCTTTTTGTATGTTCTCACAAATAGAATGCAAAATCTTTACAATCCTTGACATCCTTGTCATAGAAGATTAAAATTAACATGTATAATTAAAACATACTATTATACAGTTATTTATTTTTATGCGTATTATTGTACATGCCGACTTAAAACAGTTGTACAAGTTTATAGCAAGAGGAGGTGAAAGTATGGACTATAACATTGTCATCTCCATTTTGCTTACATTTGTCGGTATTGTTGTTGGTTATCTGATTCGAAAACAAATTGCTGAGAAGAAGATTTCGAGTGCAGAAGAATTAGCAAAACAAATTGTAGAAGAGGGCTATAAAAACGCTGAGGTTGCAAAGAAAGAAGCATTACTGGAAGCAAAAGACGAAAACCACAAAATTCGTCAACAAGCTGATGAAGAGCTCAGAGAACGTCGGGCAGAGATTCAAAAGCTTGAAAGTCGTCTCATGCAAAAGGAAGAAAATCTTAATCGTAAAGACCAGACACTGGACAAGCGTGAGCTATTGCTAGAGAAAAAAGAAGGTTCGCTGACAGAAAAACAACAACAAATTGAAGAAATGGAAAGCAAAGTTGGAGAAATGTTAAGCGAGCAAGAAGCAGAATTAGAACGGATTTCAGGATACACAACAGAACAAGCAAAACAAATTATCTTACAGCGTGTCGAAGAAGAAGTCACACATGAATCAGCAATGATCATAAAAGAGGCTGAAAATCGTGCAAAAGAGGAAGCTGATAAGAAAGCTAAAAATATTTTATCGCTTGCTTTGCAACGTTGTGCCGCTGATCACGTCGCTGAAACGACTGTTTCCGTTGTCAATCTTCCGAATGATGAGATGAAAGGTCGAATAATTGGTCGAGAAGGTCGAAATATTCGAACTTTAGAAACACTGACAGGTATTGATTTAATCATTGATGATACACCAGAAGCAGTTATCTTATCTGGTTTCGATCCAATTCGTCGGGAAATTGCTCGAATTGCGCTTGAGAAACTTGTGCAGGATGGGCGAATTCACCCAGCAAGAATTGAAGAAATGGTGGACAAATCGAGACGTGAGGTCGATGAATATATTCGTGAATTTGGAGAGCAGACAACATTTGAAATAGGCGTTCATGGTCTTCATCCTGATTTAGTGAAGATATTAGGACGATTAAGATATCGAACAAGCTATGGACAGAATGTATTAAAACACTCTACAGAAGTGGCTTACTTATCCGGTCTATTAGCTGCTGAGCTCGGAGAAGATCAAACACTTGCTAGACGTGCCGGTTTATTACACGATATTGGTAAGGCTATCGACCATGAAGTGGAAGGTAGTCACGTTGAAATCGGTAAAGAGCTAGCGACGAAATACAAGGAAAACGATGTAGTAATCAATGCCATTGCTTCTCACCATGGTGATGAAGAAGCGACATCTGTTATTTCAGTAATTGTCGCTGCCGCGGATGCATTATCTGCTGCAAGACCTGGAGCGAGAAGTGAGACACTTGAAAACTATATTAAGCGATTAGAAAAGCTGGAAGAGATCTCTGAGTCATACGCTGGCGTTGAGAAATCTTTTGCTATTCAAGCTGGTAGAGAAATCCGCATTATCGTGAAGCCAGATGAAATTGATGATGCAGAATCAACCAAAATCGCACGCGATATTCGAAAACGTATAGAAGATGAACTGGATTATCCAGGACATATCAAAGTAACCGTTATTCGAGAAACTCGTTCAGTTGAATATGCAAAATAGAGAGACTAGGTCCTAGTCTCTCTATTTTTTGTTGTAAGAAATAGCAGAGAGAATTTCCCTAAAGCGTAGGAAACAGGTGGAGACTCCCGTGGAAATGAGCGTGAGCTTATTTCCGGAGCTTTGTTACGCAGATGAAATCTATCAAAATCACCACCAAGTCAGACAACAGATCCACTATACATAATCCATATGATAGGATGTTGCACACATACGTCGCATATGCAATTTTTGACTTTTGAAACATTGTATGCAAGACTATGGGTACTATAATAGAAAGGTAGAACACTTCATGAAGATTTTATTTATAGGTGATGTTGTAGGCTCACCAGGAAGAACGATGGTACAAGAATACTTACCTAAACTAAAAGCGAAATACCAGCCGCATGTCACGATTATCAATGGTGAAAATGCTGCAGCTGGAAAAGGTATAACGGAAAAAATTTATAAAAGTTTGTTGGAAACTGGAGCACAAGCGTTAACAATGGGAAACCATACATGGGATAAACGAGAAATTTTTAATTTTATTGATGATGCCACTTATATGGTTCGTCCAGGAAATTTACCTCCAGATACACCAGGTAAAGAGATTGTCTATATTAAATCGAATGGCAAAGAAATTGCAGTCATTAATTTATTAGGCCGAACATTTATGCAACCCGTTGACGATCCTTTCCGCAAATTGGATCAATTGATTCAGGAAGCAAAAAAACGTACAAACCTTATATTTGTTGATTTTCATGCCGAAGCTACTAGTGAGAAGCAGGCATTTGGCTGGTATGCCGATGGAAAGGCGAGCGTTGTCGTAGGTACGCATACTCATGTTCAAACGGCCGATAACCGAATACTACCAGGTGGTACAGCATATATCACAGATGTTGGTATGACAGGACCATATGATGAAATATTAGGTATGGAAAGAGAAGCTGTTATCAAAAAATTTCTAACAGGATTACCTGTTCGGTTCGAAGTGCCTAAAACGGGACGCTCTCAATTAAGTGGTGTTTTGATTGATGTTGATACCACGACAGGCAAAGCAAAACAAATCGACCGTATCTTGATAAATGATGATCATCCATTCTTTTCTTAAGCCTTGATACTACCGAATAATTTGAAATTTTGTCCATTATCCTTCATAATAAAATGGAATATCTTTCATTATCATGAATATAGTAAAAGTGGGATAACAATAGCATTTGAAGGAGGTACCAGGAATGGATATATTAAAAGTTTCAGCAAAATCGAATCCGAATTCTGTAGCAGGCGCACTTGCAAATGTATTACGAGAACGTGGTTCAGCGGAAATCCAGGCAATAGGTGCTGGTGCACTTAATCAAGCAGTGAAGGCAGTTGCGATCGCACGTGGCTTTGTTGCTCCGAGTGGAGTCGATCTCATTTGTATTCCAGCTTTTACGGATATTATCATTGATAATGAAGAAAGAACAGCTATTAAACTGATTGTTGAACCAAGGTAATAAGTAATATAGTAACCTGTTTGTTTTTTAACAAACAGGTTTTTATGTATTCTACTAACAGAGGTGTAGAAGATGCTCATAGATTGCCATTGTGATGCGTTAATGAAAATGTGGTTACACGATACCGATTTTCTGGATCAGCGTTTACATGTCAATTACCAGAAATGGATGAACAGTCCGGCACAAGTGCAATGTTTCGCTATTTATATTCCAGAACATGTGCCTACAGAGGCTAAATTCACGGTTGCTATACATATGATTGATATATTTTATGAGAGAATTATTAAGCCTTACCGAAATATTCACTTGATACAGTCGGTGACAGATGTTGAATCTTTGCTGCCACACGAAAAAGGTGCATTACTCACGCTAGAAGGCTTAGATTGCATCGGTTATGAATTGTATAAACTTCGAACCTTGATACGGCTGGGTGTGAAAATGGTCGGAATGTCCTGGAATAATCCTAATTTGGCTGTAGATGGGATTGGTGAACCGCGTGGTTGTGGACTAACCGATTTCGGCAGGGAAGTTATTGAACTTGCCAACCAAACAAACACTTGGGTAGATCTTGCGCATATATCAGAACATGGATTTGATGAAGCGGTCGAACTAGCAAATCACGTTATTGTGTCTCATGGCAATAGTAGGTCGATTATGCCGCACCAACGTAATTTAACGGACCAGCAAATAAAAGCGATTGTTGCTAAAGATGGGTTGATTGGTCTGACATTTGTAAGATATTTTGTTGCAAATAAATTTGATGTAAATATAGATGATCTCTTTAAGCATATCCGTTATTTTTTGCAATTAGGTTGTGAGAACCATCTCGTCTTCGGTTCTGATTTTGATGGCACAGATCAATTAATTGACCGGGTAAACTCTATTGAAGATTATCGCTTTCTACAAGAGAAAATGACACAAGCTTTCCCTAATGGGATCAACAAAAAAATACAATTTCAGAACTTTCTAGCTCATTTCCCTAACTAAATACAAAAATTCGAGAAATACGCTTTGTATTTCATTGTTTTATCCCCTATAATAGATGAAGTAGTTTTATCTTTTGTTGGATTGGATAATGGGGTAAGGAAGGAGATAAAAACATGAATGAAAAACAACGATTAGAAAATCAACAAATTAAACAGTCAGATTCGCCGGACGTAAAATCCGATACGAATGACAATTTAGATCGTTTAAAGAGCATGTCAAGTGATGACTTGATTTCTAAATATTTTCAGACAACATATGAACCACCGAATATGCGTAAGGCTAAAAAACGTTTAAAAAAAGATGTAGATATTCATTATGACTTTGATATTCCACTTGAAATGAAAGCGGTAGGTAAAGGGAAAAAATTCATGATCCGCACATATGGTTGCCAAATGAATGAACATGACACGGAAATAATGGCAGGGATTCTGACGCAAATGGGGTATACATCAACTGATGATACACACGAAGCGGACATCATTCTGCTGAATACGTGTGCGATTCGAGAGAATGCCGAAAACAAAGTGTTTGGTGAATTAGGACACTTGAAACCGCTGAAATTGGAAAAGCCTGATTTAATTCTCGGAGTTTGCGGTTGTATGTCTCAGGAAGAGTCCGTAGTTAACCGTATTTTAAAGAAGCACCCGTTTGTCGATCTGATTTTCGGAACCCACAACATTCACCGATTACCGCAGTTAGTTAATGAAGCAATGTTCGGTAAAGAAATGGTTGTCGAGGTTTGGTCAAAAGAAGGGGACATCATTGAAAACCTTCCGAAGGCACGCAGAGGCAAAATCAAAGCGTGGGTAAACATTATGTATGGGTGTGATAAATTCTGTACCTATTGTATTGTTCCGTATACACGAGGAAAAGAACGTAGCCGTATGCCTGAAGACATCATTCAGGAGGTTCGACATCTTGCTGCTCAAGGTTATAAGGAAATTACATTATTAGGACAGAACGTAAACGCATACGGGAAAGACTTGGAATTTGAATATGGTTTAGGAGAATTAATGGAAGAAATCAGCAAAATTGATATTCCTAGAGTCCGATTTACGACATCTCATCCAAGAGACTTTGATGATCGTCTCATTGAAGTGTTGGCACAGGGTGGTAATCTGTTAGACCATATTCACTTACCTGTACAATCCGGAAGCTCTGATGTTTTACGAGTGATGGCTCGTCGTTATACAAGAGAAGACTACCTGGAACTCGTCCGTAAAATTAGAAAAGCGATGCCAAATGCAACATTAACAACAGATATTATTGTTGGTTTTCCAAATGAATCAGATGAACAATTTGAAGAGACGTTATCGTTAATGGAAGAAGTAGGATTTGAGAGTGCCTACACATTTATTTATTCACCAAGAGAAGGTACACCTGCTGCGCGTTGGGAAGACAATATTCCAATGGAAGTGAAAAAAGAACGTCTGCAACGCTTGAATGCAATTGTTAATAAACAATCAGCAGAGGCTATGGAAACATACCAAGGCGAAACAGTTAAAGTATTAGTCGAAGGAGAAAGTAAAAAAGACCCTGATGTCTTGTCTGGCTATACGGAACGTAATAAATTAGTTAATTTCAGAGGACCAAAATCCATTATCGGTGAAATTGTGGAAGTGAAAATTACTAACACAAAAACGTGGACACTGGATGGAGAATTAGTCGAATCAGCAGTTGAGGTGAATTAAATGGCGAAGTATACAAGAGCAGAAGTACTGCAAGAAGCACGCGGTCTTGCAGAAAAAATGGCTAACATTGAAGAAATTGATCGCTTCAAACAATTAGAAGCAAAATTGAATGAAAACAATAAAATACAAAGCTCGATCAAAAAAATCAAAGCATTGCAAAAACAAGCAGTTAACTTCCAGGCTTATGGAAAACAAGAAGCATTAAAGCGAGTAGAGGAAGAAATTGATCGACTTCAACAAGAAATTGATGAAATTCCGGTTGTGCAAGAATTCAAAGATTCTCAAGTAGTGATCAATGACCTGTTGCAGCTGGTAACCAACACGATCGCTAGAGAAATAACGAATGAAGTGATTCGCTCCACAGACGGCGATTTGTTATCTGGTGAAACAGGCTCCAAAAGAAAAAACAGCAGTCACTCCTGCTAAACGTTAAAATGACCAGCACATGTGTTGGTCATTTTTTGTGTTCGTTCAAGAAAGTATATAAGTGCAGCCGCAGCACTTATCAAATTGAACATGAAGTTGATTTCCTATACATACATCAGTGGTTGACCGGAGCGGCATTCCAGCACATGAAACATTTCAAAATCACCACTAAGCAGCTAGTTAACAAAATCCATATTATAGATAGTTGTATATTAGTTTGTTAGTTAAAACCGGATGTACTATCCCGCTTTATTTACGTACGAAAGCATGAAATTCTGGCATTGAAGAAGCTAGACGTAGTGAAAGCTTTTAATGCAAGAAATTTTATGCTGCAACTTGCCAGTTAACCTAGATCCCGAAAGTTGTGCAAAGTATTGAAAAAGTTACTTTTAGATAAATAAAAAAATACAGTGTGAGCATGCCCCACACTGTAATCATTATTCTTCTTCGTAATCATCTAAAAAGTCTGGATCGATTTCGTCTAGTTCATCATCGGACACGTCAAAATCCCACTCATCATCATCATGTACTTTTCCATTTGGATCTACTTTTACACAAATTTTTGTTTCGCCGATTACTTCTACAATAAATTCTCGCTCTACATCGACTACGATTTTGTTTCCGTGTGTTTCGATACTGCATTCTAAGCAATTTGGCTGTTGAATCACTTTCGCGATAACCTCACAGTCATCTCCGATATGGTGTTTGTCACGAATGGAAAGTGGTACATAGTCACAATACTCGACTTTTTCAGTCACTACTTCCGTTCTGGTATTGTCGTTATATGCATACCAGATATTCACATCATAGCTTCCGCGAATTTCAACTGTATCTTTTTTTGTTAACTTTGCTTGATAGATATGGTTAATGATCCAGCAACCTAAGATACTTGACGGACGATGAGCTGGTGTGATTGTATTTGTATCCTGTTTGAACTTTCTACCTTTGCCAATAACCGCTTTTGTTATAATTTCTCGGTATTGTTGGTCTAAATAAGACATCGAATTATAACCTCCCTCTAATTTCAATTCCATCATATGCGAGACATTCGTCTATAGTGCAACCATTCTTCATAAAAATGTCTGGCTATAGAACCTACAATATCCTATGCAAAAGCCTAGAAATGTGTACGTGTGAAATAAATCAGAAGAAAAAAAAGCCCTAATATTGATAACAGAAGGTTTTGTAGGCTTGTTAATTATAAATGATCTGCTCTAACTGACAAAATTGTCTTTTTCTTATTTAGAATTACCATTATTCACATCCTTTGGTAAAATGAAGTTAGATGTAAAAGGAGGAGGATTTTGGATGATTAAAGGTGTTCATCATGTGCAAATAACCATTCCAAAAGGGGCAGAAGAAGAAGGCAAGCAATTCTACTGCGGTTTATTAGCGTTACCAGAAAAAACTAAACCGGAAGCTTTGCGAGGACGTGGTGGTTTTTGGCTGGAGGTTGGAGATCGAGATGTTCATGTAGGAACGGAATCAGGTTTTGACCGCTATTCTACAAAGGGACATATTGCGTATCAGGTAGATGATCTAGCCTATTGGAAAAAACTTTTAGAAAAACAACAAATAGAAATTGTTGAAGCAGTTCCTATTCCGGGTTTCGACCGATTTGAATTTCGTGATCCGTTTGGCAATCGTGTGGAGATGATTCAGCCAATGTAAATAAACATTCTTAATAGCTTATCTCAAAAAATCTAATGACAGAACTCCTACTTTATCACAGGGCTAATCCGTCCGCAATACCCTCACTTCAAGTAAATAAGAAGCTAAGTGGGTGGGAAACGGACGAATACTTCCTGTTAAGTTTCGTTAGCAATCAGTGAACACCCACTGATTGAAGTCTTACTTTATCCTTCGTCTTTTTCTATGCTATAATATGACGAGAATGAAAGAATGTTGGAGGATACAATAATGGGTTTTACGCCAATGATACAGCAATATTTAAAAATTAAAGCAGAGTATCAAGACTGCTTTTTATTTTTTCGATTAGGTGATTTTTACGAAATGTTCTTTGAGGATGCCAAAAGGGCAGCCCAGGAACTTGAAATAACATTAACGAGTCGTGATGGTGGTGGGGAGGAAAGGATACCGATGTGTGGTGTTCCTTTTCATTCTGCAGAGAATTATATTAAGTCGTTAGTTGAAAAAGGTTATAAAGTCGCGATTTGTGAACAGGTCGAAGATCCGAAATCGGCTAAAGGTGTGGTAAAGCGGGAAGTGGTACAGTTAATCACACCGGGTACGGTAATGGAAGGTGCCATGCTTGATGATGAAGAGAATAATTACCTTGCCGTTGTGACCGAAAATGAAGAAGATCACTTCTCTTTAGCATATACGGACATGTCTACCGGTGAGACATTTGTCATGGCGATCGACAATGGTTGGAATGCAGTCCTTAGTGAACTGGTTAACCGTCCAATTAAAGAAATTGTAGTGGAAGAGGATTTCAGCCAGCTCTATGCAGAGAACTTAAGAGAAAAACTGCAGTTTCCAGTATCTATTGCGAAACGATCTACTAAAGATAACAGTATGGATCTGCTGGTAGAAGAAATTAGCGACACTAACTTACGAAATACTTGTATTTTGCTTTATCAGTATTTATACCATACACAAAAACGGGCTATTGACCATCTTAAGAAAGCCCAAGTAATTGAATTAGCTGAGTATATGACACTGGATATGTATTCACAGCGCAATCTGGAGATTACAAATTCATTGATGCGAAAAGAGAAATTTGGCAGTTTGTTATGGGTCATTGATCGAACTGTAACAGCAATGGGCGCAAGGAAATTAAAAAAATGGCTTGAACGGCCTTTACTAACCAAGTCGTTGATTGAGCGTCGTTTAGATCTAGTTACTGGTTTTTATCAGCAGTTTTTTGAGCGCGAAGAAATAAGAGAGGCATTGCAATCTATTTATGACTTGGAAAGGCTGTCTGGTCGAGTTTCATTCGGTAACGTGAATGCACGAGATTTAATTCAATTGAAACGTTCCTTATCAAAAGTGCCGATGATTAAAGAACAGCTGCAACAATTTGATGACCCTGCACTCCATGAATTAGCTCGTGATTTGGATCCATTACCAGAACTGTACACCTTGTTAGAAACAAGTATTTCAGAAGATGCACCGATCTCTATTACGGATGGTAATATTTTGAAAGATGGTTATCACGCTGAATTGGATCAATACCGAGATGCATCAAGAAATGGTAAGCACTGGATAGCTGAATTGGAACAGAAAGAAAAACAGGAAACATCCATTAAATCGTTGAAGATCGGCTTTAATAAAGTATTTGGTTATTACATTGAAGTAACACGACCAAATTTGCCGATGATTCCAGAAGGCCGTTATCAACGGAAACAAACGTTAACGAATGCAGAACGTTTCATTACAGAGGAGCTGAAAGAAAAAGAAACACTGATTCTAGAGGCGGAGGAGCAAAGTGTAGCATTAGAATATCAATTGTTTCTGGAAATTAGAGAAAAGGTTAAACAATTTATTCCAGCATTGCAGCGTCTGGCTGATATCATCAGTGAGGTAGACGTGCTGCAAAGTTTTGCAACGGTTAGTGAGGAAAATAATTTTGTAAGACCAACTTTTTCAGCTGAGCGTCGCATTAATTTGGAAGAGAGTAGACATCCAGTAATCGAAAAAGTGATGAAAAATGAGCAATTTGTACCTAACTCTATTAATCTTGCTGATGATAAACATTTGTTACTGATTACAGGACCGAATATGTCTGGTAAGAGTACATATATGCGGCAACTGGCTTTGACCGTCATCATGGCACAAGTCGGTTGTTATGTACCTGCAACCCAGGCGGAATTGGCAATTGTAGATCAGATTTTCACTAGAATCGGTGCAGCGGATGACCTCGTATCTGGTCAGAGTACGTTTATGGTTGAGATGCTTGAGGCGAATCATGCCATACAGCATGCGACAGAGAACAGCTTAATTTTATTGGATGAAATCGGAAGAGGGACAAGCACTTATGATGGAATGGCGCTAGCCCAAGCTATCATTGAATATATTCATAATCATATTCATGCTAAAACGTTGTTCTCTACTCACTATCATGAGTTAACAAGTCTCGAGGAGAGCCTGACTGCACTGAAGAATATCCATGTCCGTGCAGAAGAAATTGAAGGTAAAGTTGTATTCCTTCACCAGATTCATGAAGGAGCGGCTGACGAAAGTTATGGCATTCATGTTGCTCAGCTGGCAGGTTTACCAGATACACTGATACAGCGTGCAAATACAATTCTGTCCCAGTTAGAAGGGACGGAACAGTCCGTGCAGCCAGTTCCTGAACAGAAATCAAATGAAACAAATGTTTACTCAATGGGACAAATGGCGTTTTTTGCGTCAGAAGAACCAGTTAAACAACAACCATCGAAAAAAAACCATGAAATAATCGAACGTTTGAATAAAATCAATTTGTTGGAAATGACACCGATGGATGCGATGAATCAACTTTATCAACTTCAGAAGAAAGCAGAAGAATTAAAGGGGCGAAACTAAATGCAAATCAACCAATTGCCGGATTATCTAGCCAATCAAATTGCTGCAGGAGAAGTAGTAGAACGTCCGGCCTCTGTTGTCAAAGAGTTAGTCGAAAACAGTGTTGATGCTAATAGTTCGTGGATTAAAGTAGATATTTCAGAAGCGGGATTGCAAGAAATAAAAGTGTCTGATAATGGTTCAGGAATCCCGCATGATCAATGTAAGAAAGCCTTCTTACGACACGCAACGAGCAAAATACAGAATGAAACGGATCTGTTTCATGTCCACACGTTAGGATTTCGCGGGGAGGCACTTGCCAGTATTGCTGCAGTTAGTCGCCTGGTAATAAAGACTTCAACTGGAGAAGAAGCAGGTACAAAGATGGTACTAGAAGGTGGCCATATTAAAGAAGATGGACGAAGTGATGCACGACAGGGAACAGAAATCACGGTGCAGGATATCTTCTTTAATACGCCAGCAAGATTAAAATATTTAAAGACGGTGCATACGGAATTAGGCCATATTACTGATATTATGAATCGTATGGCATTTTCACATCCGCATATTCGATTTGAATTAACCCATAATGGCAAACAAATTTTTCAAACAACAGGAAAAGGGGACATCCGTCAAATTGCTGCTTCCGTCTATGGAATGGCAGTTGCCAAACAGATGATTCCAGTAGAAATCAACACACTGGATTATCAGATAAAAGGTTTTATTGCCAAGCCCGAGGTAAACCGGGCAGGCAGAAACTATATCTCTACTATCGTGAACGGTCGTTATATTAGAAGTATTGGTCTGGCAAAGGCAATCACGAATGGTTTTCATACTTTTCTTCCCATTGGCCGTCAGCCAGTTGTAATCTTAGCAATTACGATGGATCCATACCTAATTGATGTCAATGTGCATCCAACAAAATTAGAAGTTCGTTTTAGTAAAGAAAAAGAATTATTTCAAGCAGTGGAGAAAATGATTAAAGACGCACTGCATCAGCAACGGTTAATTCCAGCAGGTCAGACTAAAAAGATCATTAACAAAGAAAAAACAGAACAACCTCAATTTTCTTTTGACGAACAGCAGGTTGCAACAAAAGAAGACAGGCAGCAGCCTCCATCTCCTTCTCCATCAGTACCAGAGCAAAACAAACAAGCTTTGGAGGACGTTGTACGTGAATCAACTCCAATTCAAGACACAGTAGATTATTCACATGTGGAAGAGGAGATTGAGCCCCCTGAACTTGAAGAAGAGGAAACTGTAGCAGACATACAGGATGAAACCCAAGGGGAAAAGGATCAGCCAAGAGTGCCCGTCATGTATCCTATTGGGCAGCATCACGGCACTTATATTTTAGCTCAGAACGAAAATGCGCTATTTATTATTGATCAGCATGCTGCACAAGAACGGATCAAATACGAATACTTTCGTGACAAAATTGGGAACGTAGAAAGTCATTTACAAGATTTGTTAGTGCCTTTGACCTTCGAATTTACACAGCAGGAAATTTTGTTTATTGAACAATATCAGGAAGAACTTCAGAAGGTTGGTTTATTTTTTGAACTATTTGGCCAAAATGCCTATATCGTAAGATCTCACCCAAATTGGTTTCCGCGAGGTGAAGAGGAATCTGTTATCCGTGATATGGTCGATCAATTAATCCAGGATAAACGGGTGGATTTGCATAAGTTGAGGGAAGAGGCCGCGATATTAATGTCTTGTAAACGATCAATCAAAGCAAATCATTACTTGAATCTAGAAGATATGCAACATTTACTGGATCAGTTAAGAACGTGCGAAGAGCCGTTTACGTGTCCTCATGGCAGACCGATCATCATTCAATATACCACTTATGAAATGGAAAAAATGTTCAAACGAATAATGTAATAGATGAAGTATCAATAGAACTAATGTATACTGTAAGAAAGCATTGTAAGCATCAGGAAGTGATTTAGTTGAAACAGAAATTAGTTGTTATAGTTGGACCAACAGCGGTAGGAAAAACAGCACTTTCCATCGAAGTTGCAAAAAAGTTCGGTGGTGAAGTCATTAGTGGAGACTCGATGCAGATTTATCGCGGATTAGACATTGGAACTGCAAAGGTTACAGAGACAGAAAAAAATGGTGTGCCACATCACATGATTGATATCGTTGAACCCGATCAAACTTTTTCTGTCGCTGATTTCCAGCAAGCAGTTGATCAAAACATTCAAGCCCTTTATCACCAGAATAAGCTTCCAATTATCGCTGGTGGTACGGGTCTTTATATTCAGTCTGTCTTATATGGTTATCAATTTTCTGAAAACCAACGATCAGAGGGTTATCAGAAAATTATAGAAGAAGAAATTGAACGGGAAGGCATTGACAACGTTTTTAAACGATTAGAACGAGTAGATCCTGTACAAGCAAAAAAAATCCATCCTAATAATCAACGAAGATTAATCAGGGCGTTGGAAGTATATGACCGAACCGGAATGACTATGACTGCATACCAGAATAGTCAGCAACAGGACTCCGCATATGATTTTCGCATTATTGGGTTGGAAATGGACAGACAATTATTATATGAGCGCATTAACCAGCGTGTAGATATGATGATTGAACAAGGCTTAATAGCGGAGGTTGAACAGTTGTACCGAGCGGGGTTGGAAGACTGTCAATCAATGAGGGGAATAGGTTACAAGGAAATCATCCCTTACTTAAAAGGAGAGCAGTCATTAGAGGAAGCGACAGAATTATTAAAGAGAAATTCGCGAAGATTTGCAAAGCGGCAGTTTACCTGGTTCAAAAATAAGATGCCAGTAGACTGGTATTCCATCAGACCAGAAACCAAACATAAGGTTTTTCAAAATATTTTATCAGATTTAGAAGGATTCTTTGCAAAAAGATAGAATATTAAACTATAGAGAAATTAGAGGAGGTACGACCATGTCACAATCTGTCAATATTCAGGATCAGTATTTAAATCAATTAAGAAAAGAACGTTTGCCTGTTACCGTGTTTCTAACAAACGGATTTCAGTTACGCGGTGTAGTTAAAGCGTTTGATAATTTTACCGTACTGCTTGAAACAGAAGGTAAACAACAGCTTATTTTCAAGCATGCGATTTCTACCTTTGCACCATCCAAAAATGTTAATCTAGACAAGGAATAAATGAAATTGATGGCGCTATTATGAAGGTAGCGCCTTTTTTATGGGTAAAACATAAAGATGAGTTCTTATGATATGGGATGTGACAGGAAACAGGATCATATTTCATATGCATCAATCTTTTCATTGAAGCAATACTAAATACAAAAACAGTAGGTGATCGACATCGAGAAAGTGTTATTGATGGCAATCATGCATCAACAAGATAAAGAAGAGAAATTTTATGATTCGTTACAAGAACTTGAAGCTCTTGTGAAAACAGCACAGGGAGCGGTAGTTGATAAAGTTGTCCAAAAACGTCCATCCCCTCACCGAAGATATTACGTTGGGGAAGGGAAACTAGAAGAGATGAAAACAATCATTGAAGAGAAAGAGATTGAACTGGTGATTGCGAATGAGGAATTATCCGGTGGACAAGCGAGAAATCTGCATGAAGAGTTAGACGTTCGTGTGATTGATCGCAGTCAGCTAATACTGGACATTTTTGCTGCAAGGGCACGCACGAAGGAAGGGAAACTGCAAGTAGAACTTGCGCAGTATACATATATGTTACCTAGGTTACACGGTCAAGGTGCAGCGCTATCAAGACTTGGTGGTGGTATTGGAACTAGAGGTCCAGGTGAAACGAAGCTAGAATCGGATCGTCGCCATATAAGGAACAGAATGGATGATATAAAACGTCGATTAAAGCAAGTGGTCAATCAACGTGAACAATATCGGGAAAACCGCCGCAAGCAACAGCTTTTCCAGGTAGCTGTTGTCGGTTATACCAACGCAGGAAAATCAACGTTATTTAATAATTTATCCAAAAGCGATTCTTTCCAGGAAGATCAGCTGTTTGCGACATTGGATCCATTATCAAGAAAAATGAAGCTACCTTCCCATTTTGAAGTACTGTTAACCGATACGGTTGGTTTTATTCAGGATTTACCTACCGCATTGATCGCTGCATTTCGCTCGACTTTGGAAGAAGTGCGTGAAGCAGATCTCATCTTGCATGTAATAGATGCCGCAGCTTCTAACCGTGATGATCATGAACGAACGGTATATCATCTGCTTCAAGAGCTTGCAGCTGATGATATACCGATGCTGACTGTTTATAATAAGAAAGATTTAATAGATGAGGAACACTTTGTACCATCATCTTTTCCTTATGTACTCATCAGTGCGCTGGAAGATGCCAGTATCCACACAATCAAACAAGAAACAGAAAAAATAATGAAAGAGCAATGGCAGTATTATCGTGGATTTATTCCGGAAGAGAATGCAAAAAGTTTAGCTAAAATCCGGCAGCATACCATTTTGGAGAAAGAAGAATACCACGAAACCAAAGAGGGATATGATGTGAGTGGCTATGTGGACCCACAGCATCCGGTAATGAAAGAGATAAAGGAGTTTCACCAAGAATGAAAGATACTTTAATCAGGGAAGTCGAGAATAAAATTAACCCCGTATTGGAAAAGATAGAGGAGCGGGAGAACTATAATCAGGGCAAAGTGTTGGCAGCTTTTCAGGCTCACCAAGTGAGTGACAGTGATTTTAATCCAACCACAGGTTATGGCTATGATGATTTCGGAAGAGATAAATTAGAAGCTGTTTATGCGAGTGTGTTTAAGGCTGAAGCTGGGCTGGTCAGACCCCAGATCACTTCTGGCACTCATGCGATCAGCACTGCTTTATTCGGAGTATTGCGACCTGGCGATCAATTGCTTTATATCACAGGAAGTCCTTATGATACTTTACAAAAAGTAATTGGTCACAGTCAGCATGTCCCAGGTTCATTAACAGATTTCCATATCCAATATCAACATGCAGATTTGAAAGATGGGCATGTTGATATGGAACATGTTCGGGACCAAATATCAGATCGGACAAAGGTTGTCGCTTTGCAACGATCCAAAGGGTATGATGATAGGCCATCCATAACAATCGATGAAATGGAGGAAATCATTAAACAAGTAAGAGAAATAAAAGAAGATGTCATTATTTTCGTCGATAACTGCTATGGAGAATTTGTAGAATGTAAAGAACCAACCGAAATTGGCGCAGACCTCATTGCAGGATCTTTAATAAAAAATCCAGGTGGTGGAATTGCCAGAATGGGCGGTTATATCGTTGGAAAAAATGAATACGTCGAAATGGCTGCACATCGTTTGACAGCACCTGGAATTGGCAAGGAAGTGGGAGCAAGCATTGGTATGTTACAGGAAATGTATCAAGGGCTATTCTTAGCACCACATACTGTCAGCGAAGCATTACGTGGTGCGGTATTTACCTCTTGTTATTTAAAAGAGCTCGGCTATATGACCACACCTGGTTATGATGAATTGCGTACTGATTTGATTCAATCCGTAACTTTCCAGACCGCTGAGCAAATGGTTGCATTTTGTCAGGAAATACAGCGGCAATCACCTGTTAATTCTCATGTTGTTCCATATCCAGCACCAATGCCGGGCTATGATGATGAAGTTATTATGGCTGCGGGTACATTTATTCAAGGTGCAAGCTTGGAATTAACGGCAGACGGTCCTATACGAGCGCCATACACAGCATTTGTTCAAGGGGGTTAACGTATAATCATGTAAAGATTGCAGTCAGCAATGCTGCCAAGGCATTGCGAGATGAAAACTAAAATCTCTATGTCAACTTACTTAACATTGCTTGACACCAAATGTGCATGATGTATAATAGTATTATAGAAAACGAAAGGAAGGGGTGAAGGTTGTGAGCGAAATAGATAGACGTTCTATGCCCTTGTTTTCTATCGGCATTGTCAAATCTCTAACTGATTTATCCGCGAGACAAATTCGTTATTATGAACAGCATCAGTTAATACATCCGTCCAGAACGGAGGGAAATCAACGACTTTTTTCATTTAATGATGTCGATCGTTTGTTAGAAATTAAAGAATTGATTGAAAAAGGTCTGAATCTGGCAGGTATTAAGCAAGTGTTGGAAATGAAAAAGATGCCAAAAACTGGCGAAAGCATACCAGAGGAAAAGAATTCCGAAATATCTGAAAAAGAATTACGGAAGATCCTACATAAAGAATTAATGGATGCTGGCCGACTTGGTAAAACCTCGTTAAGACAGGGAGAATTATCACGATTCTTCCATTAAAATAAAAAGGAGAGAGAAATAGCAATGGGATTAACTAAAGAAGAAGTAAAGCAAAGAATCAAAGAGGAAAATGTAAAATTTATCCGTCTACAATTCACAGATTTACTAGGAACAATCAAAAATGTTGAGATTCCATTAAGCCAATTGGATAAAGCATTAGATAACCAAATGGTGTTTGATGGCTCATCTATCGAAGGTTTCGTTCGTATCGAAGAATCAGATATGAAACTTCATCCAGATATTGATACATTCGTTGTGTTCCCATGGACTTCTGAAAAAGGAAAAGTAGCACGTTTTATCTGTGATATCTATAATACAGATGGTACACCTTTTGAAGGTTGCCCACGCTATAACCTGAAAAGAAACTTAAAAAGAGCAGAAGATTTAGGATTTACCGCGTTTAATATCGGTACAGAACCAGAATTCTTCTTATTTAAATTAGACGAGCAAGGAGAGCCAACTTTAGAATTGAATGATAAAGGTGGATACTTTGACCTTGCACCAACTGACCTTGGTGAAAACTGCCGTCGTGATATCGTATTAGAGTTAGAAGAGATGGGCTTTGAAATTGAAGCATCTCACCACGAAGTGGCACCTGGTCAGCATGAGATTGATTTCAAATATTCTGGTGCAGTAAAGCATGCAGATGATATTCAAACATTTAAACTTGTAGTAAAAACTATTGCACGTAAACACGGTTTACACGCTACCTTTATGCCTAAACCATTATTCGGTGTGAACGGTTCGGGTATGCACTGTAATATGTCATTATTCAAAGGGAAAACAAATACTTTCTTAGATGAAAATGGTCCATTACAATTAAGTGAAACAGCGTATCAGTTCATTGCTGGTATTATTAAACACGCGCTTTCTTTCACGGCTGTAACGAATCCTACCGTAAACTCTTACAAACGTTTAGTACCAGGATACGAAGCACCTTGTTACGTAGCATGGTCTGGATCTAACCGTAGTCCATTAATTCGTGTACCAGCTTCTCGTGGCTTAAGTACTCGTGTTGAGGTACGTAGTGTTGACCCATCTGCGAATCCATACTTAGCACTATCTGTGTTATTAGCTTCTGGTTTAGATGGTATCGAAAATCAATTAGAAGCACCTAAAGCAGTGGACCGCAATATCTATGTAATGGATAAAGAAGAGCGTGAAGCTAATGGTGTTCAAGATTTACCAGCAACACTAGCTGACGCCTTAGATCTATTAAAAACAGATGAAACAATCATTGAAGCGCTTGGAGAGCACTTATTCGAGCACTTTATTGAATCTAAAGAAATTGAGTGGGATATGTTCCGTACGCAAGTACACCCTTGGGAAAGAGAACAATATATCCAGTCTTATTAATAAGCAGAAACCCTTGGCACTGTTGGTGTCGGGGGTTTTTCTTTTACTATTGAAAGTAGTTAATTTTAAGTCACCCACAACCACACCCACGAAACACCCACAAAAATTAATCATCATTCGAAAATGTGATTTGATTAAAATAATATTCATATTTAGCCATTGATTTTTCGTCGAGACGCTTAGAAATATGTGAATACACATCAGCTGTTACTTGATAGCTTCCGTGCCCTAATCTTTCCTGGATAAATTTCATATCAGTTCCTGATTCTAATAGCAATACGGCATGTGTATGTCTTAAGGAATGGATCGGCAAGTTAGAAATACCTGCTTGCTTGAGAATTCTCCTAAAGGCATTAAACAAACTAGATTTAGGCATTATATATCCATCATCACGGCAAAAAACTAAATTTAGGTCGTGGCGATATATATCATTTAAATTCTGTTTGTTTTTATTTTGCCATTTTAAATGATCCTTTAACTGGTTAATGGTATTATTTGTTATTGAGATGGTTCTCTTAGAACGGAATGTTTTAGGATCTCCAAACAATTCCTCATCCGATTCGGCTTGAAAATCTAAAGTCTTGTTTACCGATATAGTCTTTTCCTTGAAGTTAATGTCAGACCATTGTAATGCTGCAACTTCTCCTTTTCTCATGCCGGTGTCTATCATGAATGAAAAGTAAAACCAAAATGTATAACCGTATTGAAAAGAGGTTTTTAAGAATGTAGGTATCTCTGTCGAGTCAATAAATTTAATTTGTCGCTCTTTTTCTTTACCCTTAATGACAGCACCAATTGTCGGATTATGGTCAATCATGTTTAGTTGCAAAGCTTTTTCCATAGCATTTCGCATTGTGCCGTGTACTATTTCGATAGTTCTTTTACTGTATTCTTTATCGTGCAATGAATTTAAGAATTGTTGATACATTGTAGGTTTCAACGACTTCATATCGATGCTTTTAAAATAAGGGATAATTTGTTTTTCAATATTTCTCTTGTGTAGATCAAACGTATTTTTTCGAACTACACCATTTTTATATTCTTCCAACCAGTTATTAAGAAATTCTTTAAGAGTAATATTTTGACTAGCTAACTCAAAGTTATTTAATAGCTGGTCCTCAACTTCCTGAGCCTCGAATCTAGCTTCCGGTTTTGTCTTAAATCCTCTTTTTGATTTTTCTTTATACTTTTTAGTAATTGGATCTTGGTACTTAATTCTGTATTCCCAAGAACCATTATGCTTTCTGTAGCTTATTCCCATGCAAATTTCTCCCTTCTAATAGTGGTAAAAGGCAATCTTTTTTCTCACCTCCTTATAATAAGAATGTTTGTTCTGTTTTAATCGCAAAAATTTTTATAAACCAGTTGCTCAGAGATGCCGTATGTCTCAGTAGCTTCCCGTAGAGTCACAATTTGATCACCACCTTGGTTAAATAACAATTCAATTGCAAATTCATTTGCCTCTTGTTCTATTTTGTCTGTTGAGTAAAATGTATTTGCTTTCAAAAAAGCTGTATTATGTTCAGGATGTTGAAGAGCATGTCCTAATTCATGACAGCAAGTAAATATTTGTTGTTCTCGTGGTGAACTTTCATTGATGTGGATAACTTTACAACGATGAGTCTTGCTATAGTAACCTAATATACTCCCTAATTGCTCATATACAATTTGTATACCTAATTCTTCTGCAATTTTAAAAGGGTTATTAGTATTATGTTTTTTAACTAATTGATCCACTCTTTCTTTAATAAACATAGAGGTTTCACCACGCTTTATTTTCGGTAGTCTTTTCTAGTGAATTTCTGTTTAGCCATTCGTTTCGTAAGACGTAATGTATTTGCCCAAGATTGGATTAGTAACTCTCTATCCTCCTCATTTAATTCTTCTAACACTCTACCATCAAATGCTGCGAAGGCACTATCAACATCTTCACCATCAATTATTTTTTTGAGCTCTCTTTGGATAGCTTGTTCGTCCTTTTCAGTAAGATCATAGTAACGCTTTTTGTCTGTACGTCCTAATAAGTAATCAGTACTTACGTCGAAGTAGTCAGCTACTTTCTCTAACGTTTCTGTTTTTGGGTTTTGTTTCTTCCATTTATAAAGTGAGTTTCTTCCGAATCCTATCTTTTCTTCTAATTCAACAATAGACATTCCTTGCTCATCGCAAAGTTTTTTTACTCTTTCAAATACTGTCATATCAACCATCCTAGCTACTTACAACAAAATATATTGTCTAATTGGATAGAATCGTGTTGACATCTATCTAATTGTCTAATATACTCTAGGTAAGCTATTTGATTAGCAAGAAAGACAATAAAAAATACGACCTATCTAAATGCAATTTTTGACGCTGGGGAGCTGATAAATGCATTATTACAGGCTTTTTAAAGTCTTATTTAGCTATGTTTGTATTCTATCCTAATGGATAGATTAAGTCAATACTTTTAGCTAATTTTATAGCTTAATTTAAAACACTCACACCTGAGCACCATCATTCGAACGAGCGGAGTACGCCAGAACCTATCAGTAAGATAGCGAGCGACGCCAATAGGTCACGCAAAGACTTCAAATGTTGGTTCTTGGGTGTGAGTGGATAAAGGAGGGTTGAATAGTGGAGAAAAAAGAACCCCCACATGATATTGGCGTATCAGGCGAGGGAGAAGTAAAAACAAATGAGACTCCACAAACACCAATAACTATCTTAGAAATAATGTTTAACGCATTAGATAGAAAATTAGACAGAGTTTTATTTGGTATGAAAATGGTTGTGATATTTCTCATAGTGGAGTTTTTCATTATATTGATTTAATTAATTTAAAGCTTGGAATATCCCATCAATAAAAGTCCGGATTTCTTGAGCATAAGCAGAAATTAAAATTGTAGCTAGCCATGCGATACAACTAAATAAGAAAGAAGGGAACTTTTTAAACTCATAGCTAACTAAAAAACCAAACACATTAGCAGGTATAAAAAACAAATCTTTTATGAAATATTTCGGGTTAAGGTATTTTTTAGCCATATAAGAATTGTTATTAAAAGCTTCGTGAAGCTTTATGAAAGCATGATGAATTGTCCTTTCGTCTTCAAAGTCTTTATATGAAGGGGAGATCCGAAATATATTGCCTAGTAAATCATCACTCAATGGTTTATTTCTAGCAATTGCATCAAAAGATTGCATTTTATCTTCACGACTGGATGCTTGTTTATAAGAATTATAGAGATTGAGCAAATAATTTATTCGTGAGTTTTTCCAAATCAATTTTATAGATTTTCTAAGATACAAAAAAATAATTAACAAAATAACTAGAAATGTAGTAATAAAATTCACCTCCCTCATAGGGAGATTATACCAAAAGAAAGGAAGGATCACATGACAGATTTAACAATTATTAATTACGACGGTCAACGGGTTTTGACAACAAGTCAGTTGGCAGAAAGTTATGGAACAAGTAGCAAGGTAATCAGCAAGAACTTTACTAGGAATCAAGATAGGTATACAGAGGGTAAGCATTTTATTCCTTTAAAAGGTCAAGAAAAGCATGATTTTATCAACCGTCACCAAATTGACGATGGTTCAAGAAATGCCCAGGTACTCTATCTTTGGACAGAAAAAGGAGCATGGCTACATGCGAAATCACTAAATACTAATCAAGCCTGGAACGTTTATGAAATGTTAGTTGATGACTACTACAACGTAAAAGAGCAAGCTCAACCTCAATCATTAGAAATAGCACTTCAAGCGGCATTAGAACATGAAAGAGAAATTAAAACTATCAAATCAGATGTTAGATATCTGAAGGGCAATATGCGAATTGATTCCTTGCAACAACAAGAGATACAACAGGCTGCCAAATATTCAGTGGTACAAGCATTAGGTGGGATTCACTCTGTTGCATATGAAGGATCAAGCAAAAAAGTATTTTCAGCATTTTGGCGAGAGTTTAAGAAACACTTTGGAGTACCGCGTTATGGTGACATTCCAAAAGTTAAGTTTGATGATGCTATACGATTCATTGAATTGTGGCGACCATCTACATCACTACAAATAGAAATTGATCAATCTAACAGTCAAATGACACTATCATAAAGGAGTGAAAACCATGCCAATGGATTTAAGTATTAAAATCCGCAATGAACTATACAAAAGAGATATGAAGCATAGCGAGCTTGCTAAAGAGCTTGGGATCTCCGGCGCTTATCTCTCTGACATTCTGAGCGGTAAACGTACTGGTAAGAAAGCACAAGAGCATGTGAAGCGTATCAAAATAATATTAGGGATCTAAAGGAGGAAAGTAAAATGATCGAAGTGAAAGTCGATCAATCGCTAGTTGAAAGCATCTGTCGAGAAGAGATAGAAAAGCGGCTAGATAAAGCTGAATTCGACATGGTGATGTGGGATAAGAATGAATTGGTTAGAAGAACATGTATGAGTTGGTCAAGTATTCAAAGAACGTTTTTCTATGAAAGAGATTTTCCAAAGGTAA
Source organism: Gracilibacillus salinarum (assembly GCF_022919575.1). Taxonomy (NCBI): domain Bacteria; kingdom Bacillati; phylum Bacillota; class Bacilli; order Caryophanales; family Bacillaceae; genus Gracilibacillus; species Gracilibacillus salinarum. The sequence continues at coordinate 367,193 of NZ_CP095071.1, forward strand.
AGTTAGGCGGTAAGTGGTACTTTCCTGCTGCTAAAACAACCAATTTTTTGCTCAATTATCTAGAAAGAATGGAAGGAGCGTGAGACAAATGGCAATTAACAGCCATAAAAGTTTAATAGGATTCCAAGAACGTTTCAAAGAAATTCAAGGCATTGAGGATGACAACATTAAAAGCATTCGTCTAGCAGCACTAATGACAGACATGGAAAGTGCTTATGAATTTCCAATGGTAGGCCCATTACGAATAGCAGCATTTAAACAGTCGTTTCCTGGTGTCATGAAGCTATATAAAGAAGTGAGTCAAGCGAGGTGTTTTGGATGACTTATATTATTTGTGCCGTTGTTATTACAGCTTTAGCAGCCGGGTGTAATTTTTTAATTGGCAAGATACAAAGTGAATATGCAGATATGCAAGTAAGAGACTGGGGTGAATGATATGCCATTCTCTGATCACTTTCTAAAAAAGGACAAGCAGAGAGCTCATCATTATCGAAAAGAAATAGGAGACTACTTTAAAGCTTCATTAGTTTGTTTAGATAAATTCGAATTGGACAAGTCCAAGCAATATTTTGATCATGCTATCGATTTATTCGCAGAATTACGTCGAATGAATTTAGAAAAAACCACAGTTGATGGTGCTAATTATCAGTTAAGTGATCACGCATTGAAAGAGAGATATAACTGGTACTGAAAGGAGGTTTAAGTATTGGAGAAGCCTGCTGGATTATCTTATAAAAACAATGCTATCTATGCAGTTTACAAAGGCGAAAAAATGTTGGTTACTGGTACTGCTGGAGAGTGTGCAAAAGAATTGGAAGTAACGGCTGATTATATTCATTATATGGTGACACCAACAGGAAAACGAAGGTTAGCGTCCAGAAAGAATCCTAATCAAGCTACAACGGCAGATATTATAGATTTTGAAAGGAGGTGAGGCTATTGAGAGTGAAGGCAAAGCTATGGCAGATGATGTCGCCAAGTCAGAAAGAACGCGTCTTAACGTATCACAGTAATAAGCAGTTGAAAGAGGTGAAAGCATGCTAGTGGCTAAAGGGTTAATTACTGGAAAGATATATGCACAAGGTGAAAATCGTGCTGCTGTTCTAAGGCAACTGGATAAGGAATATCCATATTCGTCACGCAGTAATCCAACCGAATTCAGCGGAAAAGTATTTCCTGAAGTTTTACAGATTAGAAAGGGGTGAATTTATTGGATTTAGGAGTAGCTGCAAGCATAAGAACCAAGCAAATATCCGGAGAGTTTATTGAAGGAAGAGTTAATCAATGGCTAGAAGAGAATGCAGATACTGAAGTAATTGATATTAAGTTTGCTGCTAGTGCCACTCACGAAGATTGGGCAACAGACGCATTAATTATTTATCGGAAGGGGAATTAAATTGCAAATAAAATTCAAAGAACTAAAGCTAAACAATTTCAAAAGCCACCAGGATCTACAAGTTAACTTTGGCGAGGTAACGAAGATCACTGGTGACAATGCAAAAGGAAAGTCTTCCGTATTGGAAGCTATCTCTTGGCTATTATACGGCATAGATACGCTTGGAAGCAAGACGGATCCGGCACCAGTAACATACGAAGCAGATGAAACAATGGTTTCACTCTTATTAGATGTAGATGGCAAAGATTTGCTTCTAGGCCGCGAACTAAAGAAGGGCAAAACAAAATACTTAATCAACGAAGTGCCTAGTAAAGCTACTGAATTCAACGAAATACTTGATCAACTATTTGATAAAAATATGTTCTTGTCACTGTTTAACCCGAATTATTTCTTTACGATGCATTGGGAAAAACAACGTGAAATGATCCTTGATTATGTAACGGCTCCCGCGAACAAAGAAGTATTAAAAGAACTGCCTGAAGCACAAAGCAACAAACTTGCTGAACTTGTTAAGAAACAATCGTTAGCGGACCTTGAGAAAATCCATTGTGATAAGAAAAATAAATTGGACAAGCAATACATTGCAGCACAAAGCCGTACAAAGACATTGAAGGAACAATTCGAGGACCAGGCACCAAAAGTACCACAGGAATCTTTGCAAGCGGAACTTTCTCAACTAACGAAACAAAGAAATGAGATTGAGAAAGTCACGGATGAAGCATTAACAACAAACAGCGAGTTTAATAACATTCAATCACAAATTAATTCACTTAATGATCAAATCGAAATGTCTAAAAACAGATGGCCATCTATTCGTGATGAAAAGATAGAACGCACCTGCAGGACATGTAAGCAACCTTTAGATGAAAAATCCGTTGCTGCAGTTGAAGAAGATAAAGAAAAACGTGTCGCTACTTATAAGGCAGAGCATAGCGACATTGTTAACAAACGAAATGCGTTAAAAAAGGATCTTGAGGAACTGGAATACATTGATGTAGCCGAAGAACTGGAAAAATCACGAGCATTGCAAGATAAGATCAATCCTATCGAAGCGGAATTGAATAAGTACAAACAGCTTGAAGCATTCCAGGAACAGATCGAACAAGCAGAGCAAACTGAAAAGCAGACTCGTGATGACCTGAATGAATCCATTTTCATTCTCGATAGCATAAAGGACTTTTATGCCAAGGAAGCGGAACTGCAGGCTAAAAAAGTACAATCACTCTTTGATAATCTATCGATCAAGTTATTTAAAAAGCAGAAGAATGGTGACGATAAGCCAACATTTGAAATACAAATGGACGGCAAGGATTATAGCAAGCTGTCACTATCTGAATCTATCAGAGCGGGCTTGGAATTAAGAGAAGTGTTATCAGACCAAAGCGATATTGTTGCTCCTGTATTTGTTGATAATGCTGAGTCGATCACCAAGTTTAAAGAACCAAGTGGCCAACTCATCATGGCTAAAGTTATTGCTGGAGAAGAACTGAAAATTGAGGAGGATAAATAATGGATCAACGAAAAGTTTTAAGCGAGGTTGCAGAGTTAGTGAAAGCTAAAGAAAGAGTGCAGCAGAACATTGATCGGATAGAAAGTGGCACAGCTAAGGACATCTGCAGTATATCAACGACAGATATCAGATTACGTGATGATTATCGTTTCTTTGGTCCAAATGATCGATGGGCAAATAAAGAGCGTTTCTTCAACAAAATTAAGTACCTGATCCTAGCAGAAATGAAAGAAACCCTGGATGAAATTAATGCTGAGATCGATAAAAGGGTTGCTTTTAAGGAACGTGCTGAATCATGAAGCACGGCCGTCGTCCAACACGCAAGCATAAAGAAGTCTTAGTAGCCGAAAACCTCAATCCGAAGAATTGGTTGATCGTTAAGAATCTTGATGATCGATTAGAGGTTGTGCACAAAGAAACTGGTAATATCAAAATTATAGATTTATAGGAGGAATTCAATCATGGCAAACAATAATCAATTAGCAGTACATCAGGGGTTAGCGTTCGGTGAGCTTACACCACAAGATGTTACAACTATTCGTGAAACGATCGGTAAAGATTGCAACGAATCACAATTCAAACTATTTATGTCTATCGCAAAGGCTTCTGGTGCTAATCCAGTGATGAATGAAGTTTATCCTGCAGTTCGCGGTGGTCAACTAACAGTCCAATTTGGAGTTGACTTCTATGTTCGAAAGTCAAAAGAAAGCGAAGGGTACCAAGGTTATGATGTGCAGCTAGTACATGAGAATGATGAATTTAAAATGCACCAGGAACAATCAAAGGACGGCCGTTATTATGCCGTAATAGATGAACATTCATGGGGCTTCCCTAGAGGTAAAGTAATCGGTGGTTACGCTCTTGCTTATCGTGAAGGGTTCAATCCATTTTCAGTCATTATGGAAGTGGAAGAGGTTGAACATTTCAAGCGTTCTAATATTGGGATGCAGAAAACCATGTGGACCAATTACTTTAATGATATGTTCAAAAAACATATGGCACGAAGAGCGTTAAAGGCAGCATTTGATCTTAATTTTGATGAAGATCAGCCTATTGAAGGTGGAAGCGAGATTCCTGAATACAAACGTGAGCGCACTGACATTACGCCTAACCAGGAAGTTATTGATCCAGGAGAAAATCAACAAGAACAACCACAGCAACAAGACAAGGTTGCTGCACTTAGAAAAGAAATGAAAAAGAGATTCAAAGAATTAGGAATTACCACTAAAGCAGGCATTAATAAATACATCGAAGATAACAACATTAAGTTTAGTGATCCTGCGACTGAATCGGAATTGGCAGGCCTAATTGATCTGTTAGATATGCACTTGGACATGAAGGAAGCGGAAGAGGCTTCTGACGATGAGCTACCAGAATAAACACTTGCCGGACATAATTGTTTACGAACGACAGGAAGATTGCAAATTGTGTGGGGATGAGCTAAATCCTCACACTGAATATTATTACCGAGATAGAAGGATATGCATTCGGTGTTGTGAAGAATTGGAGGACAAGTAAATGAAAGTAGATATTCTAGCTTCCGGGTCCAAAGGGAATTGCATCGCACTTACTTCAGGTGAATCTACTTTTCTAGTTGATGCTGGTGTGGCCAAGACAAAGATTGAAAAAGCATTGCTTGAGGTTGGCATTACACCAAACAACATTGAGTCTATATTTATCACTCATGCACATAAGGACCATACAAAAGGATTACCTTTAGCTAATAAATATAATATACCCGTTTTTGCAGGTGAAGAGGAATGGAAGCTTATTGAAAATGTAGAGCACGGAATAATCTTACCTAAGAATGACATTATGTATGAACCCTTAATATTTGACATGGGAGAAATAAGTGTCACGCCTTTTGGTGTTCACCACGATTCATATGAACCGGTTGGGTATTCAGTAATGATGCATGGAGAACAAACTTCTATCTGCTTAGATACTGGAAAAGTTGATGAGAGCATGCTTATACACATGAGTGACTCAGACACTTACATCATTGAATCAAACCATGCTCCGGCCATGGTGGAACATTCAGACTATCCAAATAGCGTAAAAGCAAGGGTGTTATCTGATGTAGGCCATCTAAGTAATGTGCAAACTGCAGCTGCATTGTCTGAATTAGTCCAGGGCAAAGGTGAGAAAATATATTTATCGCACTTATCAAGCAACAATAACATGCCTGCTTTAGCTGAAATGACAACAGTACGAGCACTGGCGAAGAAAGGTTTTATCCGAAACAAACATTATCGATTAGAGGTGATTACATGAATAAAGTGAAAGTACCAAAAGAAGTTGCTGAGGCGTTTGCCTTCTATGAAAAACAATTAGAAACCATGCCAAAGAAGACTGTGCATTTTGTATTAATGGCCGTTCCATTTTCTATTGTACATGGACCAGCTGAAGTTCTTAAAAGGTTTGCAAGCAATGACCCTACTCAATATTTACAAGCCATTCTGCAAGGATACGAAGCACGAATTGACATTGAAGATGAATTAACTGCAATGATAACAGAATGGCTTAATGAACCTTATTATCAAGATAATGAACGAGAAGATGTGAAAATGCTCGTGAATAGCATTATTGGACATCTTCAAAAACAAACATGAACGGATGATTGATCATGGCAAATCCACAAAAAGAAGAGGGGTACACAGGAGTTGCCAATGAAATCCTAAACGAAATCATGAAAGTCAATCTTAACGGCACTCAGTTTCGTTTAATCATGGCTGTTTGGCGATATACTTACGGATTCCAGACAAAAGATAAAGAGCTTTCTATTCGGTTTTTAGCATCGAAAATAAATGCTAATCGTAGCCAGGTAGACCGAGAGTTAAGAGTTTTGCTATCGAAAAATATCATTAAAGTTAGTGATGCTGGAAAGAAAGGAGCAAGAAAATTGCGCTTTAATAAGAACTACGAGCAATGGAATAAACAGGAGCAGGAATCTAATCCGGTTCCAGAACCTAAAAAGAATCCGTCTAACGTCAAACCGAAATACGACGACGAAAGCACATACTATAAGATGGCCACTTACTTTTATAAACGAGTCCAGAAAGTTGCCGAAGATGCAGGGATTGCTCATCTAACTAAAAAGGCGAATATGCAAACTTGGGCTGATGATATGCGAAAGCTTATTGAAATCGACCAGGTAGAAAAGAGAAAGGCTAAAGAAGTAATGGACTGGGTTACTACAGATCCATTTTGGCGAACCAATATATTGTCTGCTAAAAAGTTACGACTGAAATTCATGGAACTTGCAATAAAAATGAATGCTGAATCAAATCCAATAACTAAACAAAAACCGCAACCTAAAGATGGTCGAGATAAAGAGATAGCATTCCAAAAATTTATACAAGAAGGAGGTAATCCGGATGAGTTCAACTGGAACGATTGAAAATCTATCTGCAGAGCAATCAGTACTTGGAGCGGTGTTCTTAGATCCTAACGTTTTAGATGATATTTCATTTTTAGAAGATAGAGATTTTCTCGATCCTAAACATCAGGAAATATACAGAGTAATGAAGTACCTGGACAGGCACAATAAACCAATCGACATTGTAACAGTCACTGATTTATACCTGCAGCACCAAAAGCAAGACCAATTGAGTATTTCATATCTTACCAAACTTGCAGAATCGTGTCCGACTACAGCAAACGTGGAGCATCATGCGAATATAGTTAGGTCCAGAGCTGTGAGGCGGAGAGGTGCTGATCTTGGCCACGAAATAACGGAGCTTTCTCGTGAGGATTTTGATACAGATGAGGATTATTATGCAGCTGTCGAAGCAAAGATAGCAGATTTAAGACCGAAAGAAAATGGTCGCATGAAGAGTTTGAAAGAAATTAGGTATGAATATTTCGACTACCTGGTTTCTAAAGAGATTGGTTATGTGCCAACTCATTTTCCAAAATTCGATGGCTGGTGTAATGGTTTATGGCGAGGTCGATTGTTTGTTTCAGCTGGTCGTCCATCCGTAGGTAAAACGGCAATGTTGCTTCAAAGGGTGATGGGTGTGGCTAATCATGGTCCAGTTCTAATTTATTCACAAGAAATGGATGATGATGAGTTGCTGGATCGAATGATATCTAACTATACAGGTATTCCATATAATAGAATCAAAAACAAAGAATTGAATCCGCACCAATATGCTGATGTAGAAGATGCATACAATGCATTGCAAGATCTACCGATATTCATTCAAGATGCAGCAGGGGTAACCATAGATGAAGTAAGAGCAACAGCCAAAAGATTTAAACGGAAGTATGGCGATGTTGCAATGGTGGCCGTAGATTATTTGCAGATTATGAGTATTTCACAAAAGAAACAAGAAACCAGGGCGCAAGCTGTTGGTAATGTAACAAGTACCGCGAAACAAATGGCAAGGGAATTAAATTGTTCTTTCATGATGCTGAGCCAAATGACTCGAGAAAGCGAAAACGTTAAAAAGCCTCAATTGTCTCACTTGAAGGAGTCCGGCTCTATTGAACAGGATGCTGATTTCGTCGAATTTCTTTGGCATGATCCGAACGATACTGAACAGCAGGGTAAAGTAATCCAACAGTTTATAGCAAAAGGTCGCGATACTGGTATTAATGAGTTTCGCCTCTTATTTAGAGGGTGGAAGCAGAAATTCGAGGAATTAAATTGAAAGGATGAGTTTAGAAATGGCTAAATCTATTAATCAACTATGTAGTGAAGCATATGAAACTGCCAAATCAAAAGGCTGGCATGATGAACCAAGGGAAACGGGTACTTTGTTAGCTTTAGTTCATAGCGAAGTATCAGAAGCACTAGAAGCTGATCGCAAAGGAAATCAGGAAGGATTTGAAGTAGAACTTGCAGATGTTTGCATTAGAATCTTTGATATTTGTGGCTCCAGTAACATCGATCTTGAAGATGCTATTTTGACCAAGATGGAGCGGAATAAAGGTAGATCGTACAAACATGGGAATAAGGCTTATTGAGACGAAAATGAAAAAGACCGCCAAAGCAGTCTTTAAAATGTATCGGTGTTCTTTTGATTGAATTTCTTGACTTCTGTTGATATTTCAGCAAGGATTCTATTCTTTTCTTGCAACATTTTAATCAAAGTTAAAGCAAACCAAATAATAAAAATAATAGCAGCTACTGACAAAATTAATGGAATCAGAGTAATGAAAATACCCAAAATATTAAATGAAGTAGTTGTAGTCGACAATCAAATTCACCTCCTATACTTTAGGAACATAATAGCATTATTAACTTTATTAAACAAATGAGAATGAGGCTGATATGAAATGAGATTCATAGGAATTGACCCAGCATCCAAAACTGGATTTGTAGCACTGGATGAACAAGGACAAGTATTAAGAGCAAAAGAATTAACTGGTATTGGTGATAAGGATCCGAAGCGAATGACCACTCTCATTTATGACATCATGCAGCATATTCAATCAGATGACATTATCTGCATCGAAGGCTTTCCATTCCAAACACAAAAAGCAATGTTTGCCGGTGGTTTACATCATGGCATTAGAAATGAATTGTTTCGTAGAGGGTTGAAATATTATGAGGTTGCTCCAAATGCTGTTAAGAAATTTGTGAATGAAACGGGATGGACAGGCGAACCAGGTAATAAGAAACGTTTAAAAGGTGCAGCTAAAAAAAGAGCAGTAATGAAGGCGGTGCAGGAGCACTATGGATTTGAACATCCAAGTGATAACGTGGTTGATGCTTATATCATGGCTCATATTGCTTTAGCAGCTAAAAAAGGTACAGTTCAACATTCGTACCAAGCAGATGTTTTAACCAAAGTAAAACTAGCATAGCTTAAATGTTTAAAATAAGACGATCTGAGAGTTATTCAGTTTGATAGGCACAAAGAGTCGAATCACACTTATAGAACGTTATGTGAATTGAAATAAGCATTAAATTTAGGAGGTTGACTAAAATGTCAAAAGTAGATTTGAACGTGTTGTTTAAAAAGATCCAGAAGGACGATAAAAAAGAAGTGTTGGAATTTCACGTTCAGGGGGATGAATTAGAGCATTCAGACGAGCTTGTGAACATGGCTGGCAACATTGCAGTGATCGGTGTTGAAAATAGCGAGGTAGATGATCTACCAGCTGAATTCAAGTCCATTCAACGTGACAGCAAGAAAACGGTACTTAAATTCAATGTGAAAGGCGATAGCCAGGGTAAAGTATTAAAGCTATATGAATATGCAGGCAGAAGTGTTGTTCTTTTACTAGAACCATCTCAAATGAGTATTGAAGAATTCGAAGAAGCTCACGAAGGTTTGGAATACAAAGTTAATCCTGATGGAACCGCAGCAGTACCAGAAGGTCAATTAAGCACAGAAGACATTCCAACTGGTGAGCCTAATGATGTAAACTTTGATGATGATGAACTACAAGAGTGATATTTATAGCCCTGTCTTTAGCGCAGGGCTTTTTACAAGCTAGAGCTAAGGCAGGTGAGTGCTTTGTATGAGTGGTTGAGAGATTACCAAAGGCTTATGCAGGAGATAGATTACTTAGAATTTGAGTTACAAAGGTACAAAAAAGAATTGGGGAGATGGTCTCGTGGTGATCTTAGCGACGTAAAGTTAACAGAAAAATCTAAAGCAGCTAATTTGGAAGAAATAATAAGAACCACTGAACATGAGTTAGCCCATAAAATGAATGACATGCGTGATGCCAAGACACTTATTAGTATGTTTAAAGGTTTGGACAACCAAATACTATATTTAAAGTACGTAGAGGGAATGACATTGGAAAGCATCGCGGAGGAATTGACATACAGTACCAGTCACATTTACAAAAAGCATGCAGAGATAATGAAATCCATCAAATTCGCTCACGAAATTAATTCACACTTTTCTTTCCCTCAATACCATGAATAGAAACCATTGAAAAAATGAATTATAGTAATAGTATAGAAAATTAAGTAACCGGTCAGGCAAATGCTTGGTCGGTTTTTATTATGAACCTATAGCGAATGTTTGTTTGTACTCTAATTAGCGGACACCTTTTGCTGTCACCTATATAGATGACAGTGGTGTCACCTACGTAGTTGACAGTGGTGTCATCTAATTAGCGGACCCCTAAACGAGTTTCTTCATTAAAGCGATTTTGCTAAAGAAAACATTAAAGAAAACATTAAAGAAAACTAGTAGCAAATGATTTCTTTTTCTTTAAAAAATAAAATATTGCAGGAATTTCTCTTCTTTTGTTGAAAGTAATATGATGAAGGGAGGAACAAATATATGAATTATAAAGAGAAAGTTAACAACCTATTAATTGATGCTGATATTAAATTGATAGAAAAGTATAAGGCGGTTGCTCTGTTAGTAAATTCATCGGTTGTTGCACAAGAGAGATATATTAATTCAGAGCATATTACTGCGTTATCATTAATCGGTGGGATTCCTAATCATTATAGATTTAATATCGAAATGGATCATCAATTAGGAAGAGAGAGATTAATAAATGAATATCAAACTTCTATTCCAAAGAATATAGCTGAATTTTATTTAATAACAATTGTATCCAGTTTTGATATTCTGTTACAAGAAATATACAAAATATTATTGGAAGAAAGAGAGTTATATGACAGAGAAATTGTCGAGGAAAAAGTAAGCAGTGCTTGGTATTATAAAAATTTACCGGATTATTTTCAAAGGGAATTAAAATTGAAAAAACCATCAAAAAGTAAATTTAAATTTCAAGATTACTTTAATACTTACAATATACTGAGGCAAATGAGACACTCTTTAGTTCATACGGATGGGAAGTTGTCTGATAAGCAATACTATAATATTGACAAAATAGAAAAAAAAATTCCTGAAGAAGCATCAGTATTAAATTCTCACTTAATAGATGGAAGGGAAATCATATTTGATATGGAAACCATCGCTTGGTTAAGGTTCTGGAGCCATTCGTTTATAAGTACTTTAATAGTATCGTTTGAAGAGACCTTAAGTTAATCTAAAAAGCATCAAATGTGGGTGCTTTTTCTATTGCGTGAAAAAAGGTAATCGTGTGTGTGGCGATTTAGTATAGTAAAATTATCCAACTATTGATATAATTCCATTTAGATAATCATGCATAGGGAGTAACAGAATAGAATTAATTGAAGATAATGCAATGCCAGGAATTTATTACAAAATAAAAGATAAATTAAGACATCTCAATGAGGTGTCTTTTTACTGCACAAAAAGCATTCACTGCTAAACGGTGAGTGCCTTTTATCTTAATATCCTTCGTTATTTGACGATAAATCAATAGGGAGGGATTATATTGGATAATTTAGAAGTGAATTTATTTAATTGGAATAGCTTATGGGATGTAGCAGGTCCATTTATCATAATGGGAATTACTGCTGTGGTTCTAGGAATTGTATTTATGATTATCATTAATTTAATACCAAGAGGAATTTTAAGAGAAATAGTCAGGATCTTAGCAATAGTTGCAATTATTGGTGGATCACTATTGTCATTGCAAATAGCAGCTAATATTTGGAGTCATTAAATCAGTAAAGACATCTCAAATGAGGTGTCTTTTTATTATGCATAAAGGGAGATGAGTATATTGAAGAACGCCTTTTTCTCTAAAGAAGCTATAAAGTATTTGCAATCAATGTATCCACATGTAACGGAAGCGATGTTCAATGGATTACTAAGTATGTTTGAATTAAAACCTATAAACAAATCAGTTAATAATACCCAAATTATCGAGTCAAGGCACGCGCTACTGATACCGACGGAAATTTCAAATGCTCTTGGTATTGATAATGAAATAACTTTCTCTGATAAATTAGACATCTTATATTACGTACCAGAAAAAAATATAGATGCAGTTGATGCTTTAAAGTATGCTTACGAGCACATGAATGAAAGGAATGGAAATCCATTACTCACAATCGAATTGGTAAACGAAGAATCAGTGCCTAAAGTATTTTATGAAGGTGAAAAAATAACAAAAAAGATAAGAGTTTCTTTTGACTGGGAAACTGAAACTGATGAGTTTGGTGGGACAAGATATAATATTGAACACTATGTTACTGGACATGGTTTCCCAACCAGAAGAGGTTACAGGTTGGAAAGAGGCAAGTATGAATTTGAAGGCGATAATTAAATGCCTGAATACAAAACAAGAGAACAGAAGCGTAAGTTCTATGACGGTAAAGCATGGAAGCTGCTAAGAGTTAAGGTTAAAGAGCGAGACAATTACGAATGCCAGGAATGTAAACGGCAAGGTAGAGTAACCATTGATACAAATGAGTACAGTGAATCAGCTAAGCGCAAGAAAATCATGCTGGTTGTGGACCATATCAAAGAGATAGAAGATCATCCGGAGCTTGCACTTGATGAAGATAACTTGGAAACCAAATGCGTTAATTGTCATAACTACAAGCACGGAAGGTACGTTGACTTTTCTTTGTGGAGGAAGAAACCTAAGTGGGATGATGAATGGTGGTGAGAAGATGATAACAGTAACAATGCCAATCGATGAGTATGAACGAATGAAGAGAGATCTAGAGAGGTTAAAAGAGGAAAGCATTTACCGATATGCTAAACGAGATTACAGTGACATAAAAAGAGATGAGTATGAAATCACTATAGATGTTCGTTCAATAGAAAGGACTATAGCACAAAAAGAAAGTAAAGCTGTCAGCTTCCGAACAATCTAGACCCCCCACCTAATTATTTTTGCGATTTTAACAGCCGGGGGCACCGGTGAAGGGGGAGTCTGCTGTCCAAAAAAATTCAAAATTCCACACTTATATTAGGGGGGGATAAAAAAAGAAGGGGGGGTTTTTGTGAGCGGAGTTGTAAAAATTACCGATTTGGAAAAACAATTAATGCTAAGAATCGATACAAATGATTTAGTAGAAGTTGATAAAGTAAAGCGATATATCGCTATTGTGAAGCAGATTCGCAGGCTCCAAACGGAAATAAATAAGAATGGTGTTTTAACCACGACCGTTAACGGAAGCCAGGAATTTATGAAAACAAATCCTGCAATAAATGAATTGAATAAGCTCACAAAAACGTTAATTTCGCTTGAAAAATCTATTAAATTTGAATTGATTAACCCCCCAGAGCTTAATGATGAGAAAAAGGATAATGACGAACCTAAAGTCAGTGATTTGTATTGATCTACCAAAAATATGTACAGGAATATATTCAAGCCTGGCGATCGGGTAAGATTATTTTTAATCAGGAAAGAATAGATTTGGTAAAGCAACTGGAAACAGAGGTGCTTGTTCGCGATGATATATATTTCGATGAAGATCAAATCGAGCAATGTATCAATTATATTGAAAAATGGTATTTCAAACTTGAATTATTCCAAAAGTTTATTATTGCATTCATCTTTTTAAAATATATAAAGCGAGACAAACTTTACTTTAAAGATATTGTAATTGTGATTGCTCGCGGTAATGGTAAAAATGGTTTAATCTCTGGACTTTCGGATTACTTTATCAGTCCTGGTCATGGGATTGAGGGTTACAACGTTGATGTGGTTGCAAATAGTGAAGACCAAGCTGAAACATCAGTAAAAGAAGTTTTCAACATGAAAGAGAAAAATAAAAATCTTATGAGAGATTTTTTTCGGTGGACAAGAACAAAAATCACCGGAAAGAAAACTTTATCTGAATTTGCATTCAAAACATCAAATGCGGACACGAAAGATGGCGGCCGACCTGGTTGCTTAATCTTTGATGAGTGGCATATTTACGAAGAGATGAAACTTATTAATACATTAAGCTCAGGTTTAGGAAAAGTAAAACATAGAAGGCGAATATTTATATCCACCAACGGTCATGTCCGTGGTGGTTTTTTTGATAAGTTTATAGAGCAATGTCTTGAAGTATTGAAAGGTGGAAGTAAACGAAAAAACCGATTTGTCTTTATTTGCAAGATGGATAATAAAGATGAAGTGGAAAATCCGGACTTATGGGAGAAAGCTAACCCAATGTTTAGTAAGCCATTGAGTCCTTATGCTGAAGAACTATTTGATACAGTTATGGACGAATATTTAGATTTAGAAGATGATTCATCCGGGCGACCAGAATTTATGGCCAAAAGAATGAACCTACCACAGGAGGATAATACAACACGTATTGCATCTTGGGATGACATTATGGCAACGAACAGGCCCATACCTTATGAAAAACTGCAACATCAAACATGTGTAGGAGCAATTGACTTTTCATTCATAAAAGATTTTACCGCCTGTGGTGTGTTATTCAAAGATGGTGAAAATTATATTTGGGATAGTCACCAGTTTGCTAGAAGAGATTTTGTAAAGGAAGCAAATCTTAAACCGCCAATTGAAGAGTGGGAAGAAGAAGGCTTATTAACCCTACTAGATGAACCAGCAATAAATATACAGTATATGGTTAATTATTTTTGTGAAATGCGTGAAAAATATGGGTTAAACACAATAGTTGGTGACACCTTCCGTTTAGACATTGTTAAGACAGCATTAGAAGCGGAAGGTTTTCATGTCTTGTATATTCGTAATCCACATGCTATTTATGCAAGACTTGCACCAAGAGTTGAGCTTCTCTTTGCTCAACATAGAGTTATATTTGGAGACAACCCTTTAATGAGATGGAACACCAACAATATTGCTGTGAAAGTAAAAGGAGACGGTAATAAAGATTTTCTAAAGAAAGATGAAGTCAGAAGAAAAACTGATGGTTTTACTGCATTTGTTTATGCTATGTGGCAGGCGGATAATTACTTGGAAGAAGAAGAGGAATTCTATCTAGATGAAATTAGCTTTTAAGGAGGTGAGGCATTGGGGTTATTAGACTTATTCAAGGGACATAGCGAATTAGAGCAAATGCATGATCAGGGGTTAATAGAGGATATTTCAGAACGAATTCATATGAAAAAATTAGCTATACAGATTTGCGTAAACTTAATTGGTCGTACAATTAGTCAATCGGAGTTCCGCGTAAAAGACGGAGAAAAACTGATTAAAACCGAGTTGTACTATAGATTGAACGTTAGACCAAACAAAAATATGTCAGCGTCTCAATTTTGGCAAACAGTCATTTATAAGTTAATTCACGATAATGAATGTTTAATTATTAAATCAGACAGTGATGACCTACTAATAGCTGATGATTTTTATCGAGACGAATATGGTTTGGTTGAAGATATTTTTAAATCAGTCACAATCAAGAATTTTACTTACAGTCGAACCTTTAGAATGAGCGATGTCATTTATCTCGAGTATGACAATGAAAATTTATCCAAACTACTAAGTTCTCTGTACAGTGATTACGGAGAATTATTCGGTAGGTTGATAGAATATCAAAAATTAAATTATCAAGTACGATCTACTGTTGATACCGAAGATGTCCATAGTAAGGATCCGAAAAAGCGTGCAAAAATGCAAAAATTCATAAACGATATGTATGCATCGATTCGTTCCAAAGTCTTTGCTATTGTTCCGCAGCAAAAAGGGTTCAAATATGAAGAACATGCAAAGACAAATAATTCTGGAAACACTATCGATGATATTAATAAGATTACAAACGGTTATCTCGATCAAGTATCAAAAGCACTTGGCATTCCGCCATCGTTAGTACATGGCGAGATGGCTGATGTCGAAAAACATACACGTAATTTTATGACTTTTTGTATAGATTCCTTGCTTAAGAAAATTAAAGATGAGTTTGACGGTAAATTCTTTTCAAAACAGGAGTACCTATCTGGTCAGCGTATGGACATAAGGCGTGTAACATATCGCAATATGTTTGATGTAGCTACTGCAGTAGATAAATTACGTTCATCTGGTGTCGCGAATGGCCATGAATTAAGAGATGAACTAGGAATGGAGGAGTCCGATGATCCGATCCACGATAAATACGTTATCACGAAAAACTATTCAGAGACCGTTGAAGGAGGTGAGAATTGATGCCGTATAAATTAAAAATCAAAGGTACTATTGTATCTGATGACATATCTTGGATCTATGAACTGTTTGATATTGATCATACTTCACCAAGCATGGTAGAAAAAGCCCTTGATAATGCTAATGGTGATGATTTAGAAATCTTAATTAATAGCCCGGGGGATCTGTATTCGATGGTTCTGAAATTTACTCTACCATTAAAGATTATTCAGGAGATTCAACGGTTAAAATTGTAGGTATTGCGGCGAGTGCAGCCTCCGTAATTGCGATGGCTGGAAAAAAAGTTCTGATGTCACCGACAGCACAAATGATGATACACAATGCCATGAATAGAGCTGCAGGTGATTATCGGGATATGGACCGTAATTCAGGTTTTCTGAAGAATGTAAATCAATCTATTATAAACGCTTATAAGATTAAAACTGGAAAAAGTGATGAAGAATTACAATCTATGATGGATGATGAAACTTGGATGACAGCTCAACAAGCAATAGAGCACAATATGATTGATGAAATTATGTTTGATGAAAGTTATCAAGCGGTAGCAGCTGTTGATTCTGTAGTACTCCCCAAACAGGTTATTGATAAAGTTAGAAATCAAGGTGGTTTTAAAAAGCCGACCAACACAACAGATTTGAATGAAGAAACTATCAAGCAGATGTTCGAAGAATTCAAATCTGAAATCAAAAATGAAATGCAACAAAATAACGAACTACAAAATCAAGAGCCTACTCCTGCTGAATCTAAGCA
Organism: Gracilibacillus salinarum; assembly: GCF_022919575.1. NCBI lineage: Bacteria > Bacillati > Bacillota > Bacilli > Caryophanales > Bacillaceae > Gracilibacillus > Gracilibacillus salinarum. The sequence goes on from NZ_CP095071.1 coordinate 383,773, forward strand.
GAACATGAGTAAGCTTTTTTTAAATTTAAAATAAAAGGAGAATGAACATGCCAATCAAATTTAACAATTTCGAAGAAAAGAAACAAGCTTTTGCAACAGCGACGCAAAACGGAACAGAAGAGGAACAATCACAAGCGCTATCCAATATGCTTGAAGCACTTGCGAATGATGTTCGTGGCGATATTTTAAGTGAAGTAAATGCGAATATGGGCGATAACCTTGCGTTACAGTCACGTGGACAAAACGTGCTAACTAGTGAAGAAACAAAATTCTTTAATGCTGTAATAGAAGATGGTGGGTTTAAAGAAAAAGATACGTTACCAGAAACAACTCAGGAGCGCATTTTTGAAGAAATCGTTAAGGATCACCCACTTTTAGGGGAAATTGGTATTCAAAACTTAGGCGCAGTAACTGAATTTATTTATTCCAATGATCCAACCGGTCAAGCTGTTTGGGGAGATCTATTCGGAGAAATTCAAGGTCAATTAAACGCTACGTTCCGCAAAGAAAAAATCACGCAATTGAAACTTACTGCTTTTGTACCTATTGCAAAAGATATGTTAAAGCTAGGGCCTGCATGGATTGAGCGTTATGTGCGTACTATCATTCGGGAAGCAATGCGAGCAGGTTTAGAACGCGGATATGTGGCTGGCCGTGGTTCTGCACAAAGCGAACCAATCGGTTTATTGAAACACGTAGATAAAGAAACGGGTGCAGTAACAGATAAAACAGCTGCAGGAACTTTAACTTTCGATCCTGGTCGCAAAACCATCAATGAATTAAGAGGTGTGGTGAAAAAATTAGCTGAGAAGTTAAAGCCAGATGGTACCGTAGCGGATCACCCACGTAAAGTGGAAAGTAAAATCGTTATGGTGACAAATCCTTTTGACACTTTCGATATCAAAGCAAATGCAACAACACAAAATGCTAATGGTGCTTATGTGACAAACTTGCCATTCAATCCAATTCAAACAGAATCCGTATTTGTGCCACAAGGAAAAGTGCTTTTCTTTGTAAAAGGCGAATATATCGCTGCAGTTGGTGGTGGTGTAGAAGTCAATCGATACAAAGAAACCTTAGCACTTGAAGATGCAGATGTATTCATCGCAAAACAATACGCTACTGGTAAGCCGAAAGATAACAACGCTTCGCAAGTGTATGACTTGAATATTGATGGAGTAACCACCACGACAACTAGCTCTACAACTACTACGACAACTAGCGCGTAAGAGGTGATTTAATTGGAAATCACACCGAAAATTGTAAATGAATTCAAGAGCAGAGTGCACATCTCACATAATGGAGAGGATGACAATCTGAAGCGGTTGTTATCCTTTTCTTATGCCTATGTGGAAAGTAAATGTGGTACTTTTGATCTTGAAGGTGAAACCTCCATTGATATTAGAGCGACGGAATTAGTTCTGGAACGAACAAGATATGCCTACAATGATGCTGTTGAATATTTCGAAGATAATTTTCTGAGTGAAATCACTAGCTTAGGTATAGATATGCTACCAGATACAACAACAACTACTACATCTGGAGGTGGTTAGTATGCGAAAATTTGAATATAAACCACCTCGCTTGCACAGTGGTCAATTGAGAACACCTACCACTTTCTATGAATATGAACCCAATCAAGGTCCTGAACCTGGCGAACAAGAAAAGCGCACTTTGTATGAATGCATGGCCAAGATTGATGAAGTGTGGTTGAAAGACGTGGAATTAGCCAAATCAAACGGCACGTTATCAGACATTACGATCACCATACGTGATCCATTACAGGAGTATGTACCGACTGATAAGCATTATATTTCGATTGAGCATCCACAGTACAAAAATAATCGATACAACGTTAAACATGTTCAGCCGGATCCACAAAACAATCGTTTTATTAATGTGATAGCGGAGTTGGTCACATGAGTGTGAAAATCAAAGGCCTAAATAATCTACTGTCGGACTTGGAAAACAAGTTAGGTAAACAAGCCATGCAACACATTAGTGATAAGGCCTTAGTCGAAGCAACAGACGAATTTGTCAAAGAACTAAAAAGAGAGTTTGAGACATTTAAGGACACAGGCGCAAGCATTGAGGAAATCACAGTAAAAGGACCTGTATGGGAAAATGGATCAAGGATTATGAAAGTTCACTGGCGTGGACCACATGATCGATATCGCATCATTCACTTAAATGAGTGGGGTACCATTAATAATCCGAATCCAGATGGTAAAGGTGCAATTGCAAGAGCGTTGAAAAATAGTGAGAAAGCTTATCGAAATGCGGTCAAGAAAGCGTTGAAAGGTGGTGTGTAATGGACATCTTAGACATGGTTTATAAAGCATTAATTGCTGATGCCTATATTTATGACCAAGCTTTTGGACGTATTAAGTTTTATGAATATCCTGAAACAGGGGATGTCGATAATCCATATATCGTGATTGATCCTATTGATACACCGACACCTAGTCAATATGCAGATGATCAATGGACAAAGCTAGATTTTTTACTACAGATTGACGTTTGGAGTCGAGATAGGAAATTAACTGAAGAGATCTCTGATAAGATTCGAGATGTCATATGGAAGACATTCCGATTCGCTCAGCGAGCAGGGCCAAAAGAATATGATCAAGGTGTTTTTCGTGATGCTAGGAGGTATCGCGGTTCTTTGTATAGAGAAGATTTAAATAATTTATAGGAGTGATGAAAAAATGGCAGGAGAAGAAAAGAACTATAGATCATCCACAGGCGTGGATGAATTTCACTATGGCATTGTAGGAGATGAATTAATTGCAGCTTCTATTGAACGAGTGAAGTTTTTGCAAAATATCACAGTGGAAATGCCGCAAGAAATTGTGCCAGCTTACGGCGATAACACTACTGCAGAATTAGCTGTTTCTAGTGGTGATGTTAGTGTTACATCTGGCTTTCATAAAATCCCTATTGAAGACAAACAGAATCTGTTAGGATGGGAATCTGTTGAGGGATTAACGGCAGCAGGTAGTAATGACAATCCACCATATGTCGCATGCGTATTTGCGAAAACTTATGAAGATGGTTCGACAGAATACGTAGGTTTACCGAAAGGTATTTTCACAAGACCATCAATTAACGGTAATACCAAAGGTGGAAGCACGGAGTTTTCGAGTGAAGAAATCACAGCGCAATTTATGGATCGACAAGTAACAGGTTTCTCAGAAGAAAAATCGGTTATATTTGCACGAGATGCTAAAGGAGACACCACTAATCGTGATGCTTTATTTCAAAAGGTGTTTGGCCAAGCATATCCAACAACGACAACTACTACTTCTAGCACTACGACGTCAACCACAGTCGGAGCATAATAGAGGATGAAGTATATACTTTGTCAGCCTGCTATATTACGTTTCAAATGGGAACTAGAAGTGTGCATTACTAGGTTGCAAAAATTAGGGATACAAGACATTATCCTCTTGTTTACGCAAGGGGATGATGATATTCCTAAATATTTCAAGTTTTTGGGTTGTGAAGTGCATGTTTATCAAGATAATCGAGCAGATAAGTCCTATATTCCGTCCATCAAACCCTATTTATGGATGATGTATCTAGAAGAAGATTCATCTAGAGAAAATGGATCTTATTTTTATTTAGACAGCGATGTGTTGTTGAGGGAAATTCCAAAAGTGAGACCGACCAAAAAAATGTGGTATGCATCGGATTGTAGAGGCTACATTGGTAATCAATATATCGATAGCAAGGGAGAACGTTTGCTAGAAGATATGTGTAGGGCGATTGGAATAGATCATCCATTCATTAGAAAAAAAGATCCAGTTGGTGGTGCACAATGGGCGATTAAAAATCCTTCTTATGCATATTGGAAAAAGGTATATCAAGATTCGATTACACTTTATAAACTGCTAGACCAAACCAACACGGATATTCAAAAATGGACAGCGGAGATGTGGGCGCAACTATGGAATGTGTATCATTTTGGCATAGATGTTAAAGTGCCTGAAGAAATGAATTTTTCTTGGCCAACAGATCCAGTACAGAAATATTATGAGACAAAAATTTTCCATAATGCCGGTGTAGTGGATGATCATCAATCTTTATTTTTTAAAGGGAAATATGTAGACCATACTCCGTTTGAGGATGACCTATCACATGTTAACCAGGAGAAAGCATCGATAAAATACGTTGAAGCAATTAAGGAGGTGCGACCATTGGCTAAAGCAAAATATATCGTACTAGAGAGTTTTAAAGACTTAGAAGAGGACAAGGACTATGAAAAGGATAAGCCTTTTCCGAGACCAGCTAATAAAAAAATAATTCAAGAACGATTAGACGAATTGGCATCATCTAATAACAAAGCAGGTAGACCATTAATTAAAAAGATCGAAGAGCAGGGTTAAAACCTTGCTCTTTCTATTTTAGGAGGAATAATCATCATGGCTAATTTAAAACGAAACATGTTAGAACTTGTGAAAAATCCAGAAGGCGTCTTAAAAGGCGACGAACCAGAAATTGAAAAAGTATGGACACCAGCATTTATTCCATTACGTGTAGCTCGCAATGCAATTGAAGTATGGCATGAAGTAGAAACAGATCGAACCATGTCCGAAGCAGACCGATTTGATAAAATTGCCGATTTCGTTGCTAACGAGGTATTCGCCGGCAAGATTACTACGGATGATATTTACAATCGTCTGCACGCTCCAGGAGGTCAAGACGTTTTAAAACAACAACTTATTTTTGTGGCACAAGGACAACAGTCAGATGACACAAAAAACTTCCTGGCGAAGAAAAGTTAACGGATGAGGACTTTTCTATCGCTAAACAGGCTGAATACTTAGATAAGCTCATCCTCAAATTAATGAACAGCGGGAAAGATATCAACGAGATACTAGAAATGCCTATTCATTATGTTGTGCAGCTGATGCAAGATAAAAACAAACCACAGAAAAAAGATTCACTTATTGCGGCTTTTGGTGGCTAGGAAAGGAGGGGAAAGTACATGCCTGAAAGAATAGAAGGTCTGTCCATTGAGCTTGATCTTGATTCAATGAAGGTCAATTCCGGTTTGAAAGATTTAAAATCTCAGTTGACGGTCGTAAATAGTGAAATGAAAGCTAACATGTCTGCCTTTGACCGTAGCGATAAATCGATTGAAAAATATGAAACACGATTAAGAGGCTTAAACCGAAAACTAGAAGTCCAACAGTCTGTGACAGAAAGCGCTCGTAAAACCTATGAAAAGATGGTTAAAGAGCATGGGGAAGGATCCAAAGAAGCACAAAAGGCAGCAAAAGAATATAACAACCAGGTTGCTTCTTTAAATAATCTAAGTCGTTATGTCGGACGAGTCGAAGATGATCTTGCGAAGCTAAAAGAAGAACAACGTATCTCTAATAGCAATTGGACCAAGATGGGAAACAAATTAGACAGTGCCGGCAATAAAATGCAAGCCTTTGGTGATCGAGTTTCTGGAGTTGGGAATGTGATGTCTACGACTTTGACACCTGCTGTTTTAGGTGCGGGTGCTGCCATGGGAGTCGTTGCTTCCAGTTACGAAGATTCTGCTGTCAAGATACAAAATTCTTTAGGTCTAACTGCAGAAGAAGCTAAAGAATTAACGGATATATCTCGTAATATTTATAAGAATGGTTTTGGTGAAAGTGCTGAGGAGATCGATCACGCATTATTACAAACCAAGCAAAACATACGAGATTTAAATAACGAAGATTTGGAACGAATAACCGAAAAAGCATTCTTATTAGCTGATACCTTTGAGTCAGACGTAAACGAGGTCACACGAGCTGGAAACAATGTCATGAAGGGTTTTGGTATTGAAGCAGACGAAGCCTTTGATTTGATGGCCAGAGGAGCGCAGAACGGTCTTAACTTCTCTAATGAAATGTTTGATAACCTGAGCGAGTATTCCACTTTATTTGCTAATATGGGTTATTCTGCAGAGGAGTATTTTGAGTTACTGCAAAAAGGAACCGATGCCGGCGTTTATAACTTAGATTATATTAACGACGTAATGAAGGAATTTCAGATCCGGATCAAGGATGGCAGTAAAACAACTACTGATGCTATGGGTGAACTATCTGAATCTACTCAGGAAGTATGGGAGCAATTTGAGGATGGTGATAAAACGGTAAAAGACATGTCCAACGCCGTATTGAAAGAATTGGAAGGTATGGACGATCAAGTAGCAGCTAATCAAATCGGTGTCGAGCTTTTCGGTACCAAGTGGGAAGATCTAGAATCAACTGCCATGTATTCGATGAGTGAAATTGGAGAAGGTATCGAAGACGTAGATGGCACCATGGACGATATGACCAAAAATGCAGAACAATCCATTTTGAAACAATGGAAGGCAACGTGGCGTGAAGCAAAAGAAGTCTTATTACCGGTTGGTGATACGCTTCTTGATTTTACACGTGATGTCCTACCAGATGTTAAAGATGGCATAGAAGATGTAACAGACTGGTTTGAAGAACTAGATGACGAAGGTAAAAAGAACATTGTCATGTTAGGTGGCATTGCTGCAGCTGCCGGTCCTGTATTATCTGTAGTTGGTGGTTTAAGTACAGGTATTGGTGGATTGATGAAAGTAACTGGTGGTTTATCTAAAGGTCTTGGTAAAGTTGGAGGTAAAGGATTACTTGGCAGGATAGGTCTCATGGGTGTTACTGGTGGTCCTGTTGGTTTAGCAATAGCAGGAGTAGGAGCGCTAGGAGTTGGTATCTACGCTTTAACAAGTAACACAGAAGATTTAAAAGAAGTTAATTTTGATGTAGTTAAGCAAATGGAAGAAGAAATAACAACTTTAGAAAACGTAACAACCAAATTTGACGAAATGAAAGAAGTTAATAAACTAACTAAAGATGAAATGCTTGAGTATATGGATACATTAGCTTTATTAGAGCAAACAAGTGCGCCTGACAAAGTAAAAGAATTAAAAACTAGACAAGAAGAGTTACTTGAGAAGTCAGGTTTTACAAATAAAGAAATGCAAACATTTATAGATTTAAATGATGATATTATCGAAAAGGCACCTGGGACTGCACAAGCTATAAGCAGTGAAGGAGAAGCTTATGTTGAAACTACGGAAGCAATTAAACAGTTAACAGAAGAAAAATTACGTGAACAACAGATAGCTGCAAGAAATGAATTATCAAAAGCACTTGAAAACGAAAAAACATTAATAGAAGAAAAGAATGCACTTGTTCAAGATAATATTGCACTTGAACAAGAATTAAATCGTTTAAGTGAAAAACGCCCTAAATTACAACAAGAATTATCATCAGAGCAAAGTAAATTAAATGGTTTGAACAGAGAATTAAAAGAACTAGAAGAAGATTCCTATAACATCGGGGGTGAAAAATGGCAGCAAAAGAAAGAAGAAGTAAGGCAACAGGAAATAGCAGTTTCTTTAGTACAAGCTGAGTATGATGGAGTTCGAAAACTAATAGATGGTAAGACGGAAGAATATTCTGAAAATCAAAATAACTTAGAATCTAAAAGGGAGCAATTGAAGCAAACGGAAGGACTTGTGGCTGAGTATGAACAACTCATTCTTGCGCAAGTAGATGTCAATGCTGAAAGAGGAAAAGGTCTTGAAGCGCTAGACTCTGAGATTGCAAAACAATTAGAAATAAGAAATGGTTTGAGACAACAAAAAGAAGATGGAGAATTAACAACTCAAGAATATACTAGGCGTGTTCAAGAAGCACAAAATGAAATTGATAAATTACGTGATGCTAAAGGTGAATTACAAACTATTAATGAATTAGCTAAAACTGATGTTTATTCGGGTAGGATTTCTGATATTCAAAGGGAAGATAAAGAGTTAGGCGATGTCAAAAATAGTGCGAATGATATTAATAGTTTATTAGGAAAAGACATCAATAAAAATGTTGACGTTGATGACAATGGCACTGCTGATAAAGTTCATGACGAGGCAACGAAAAAAGGTAATAAAAATGTAGACGTTAGTCTAGCTAGACGGAACAGTATTTGGGATTTAATCCCTAGTTCTGTAAATGTCGGAATTAATTTAATTGGTGGAGCATTAGGCTTTGCAAAAGGAACCGATTCACACCCAGGCGGAGTTTCTTGGTTAGGTGAAGAAGGACCGGAGCTAGTTAAACACAACAACAAATGGGCCATGGCTAGTCTTGGTTTATATGACGTGCCAAAGGGTGCACAGGTTTTTACGAATAAGGAGACCACGAAAATGATTAGTCCTATTCCAGGTTTCGCTTCAGGTATTAGTCCTGCAGGTGAAGCCGATAGGATTATTCATAGCTTAAGAAACAATCCTTTTAATAAATTACTTGCATTACTAGGTAAACAAAGCAATACCCAAACTCAACCATCAAGAACTAATAATTCAGCTACAGACTACACGAAAGATCTATTAAACGCCACACTGCAGCAAAATGAAATCCTTATGCAGTTGTTAGCTAAGGATACAAATCCTATCATAGATGTTAGATCACTAGGAAAAGGATTGGAACCTGTCATTACTGAAACTCAGACTCGTAAACAGAAGGTGAGGGAGAAATTTGGCGTATGAATCGATAACATTTAACGGTATAAGAAAAGATTGGCTATATATTGAGCGTGGCCGAAGCAAACCTCCCTTTGCTGCTAGGAAACGAAATCTCTTAACGGTGCCCGGCTATCCAGGTGGTTACCTGGCATCTACGGACATTGATCCATTACCAATTAGTCAGCCTGTAGGTTTTCGTATTAAAGATGATGCGGATGCTTTGACCAAAAAAGATGAACTAGCGGAATGGCTGTTAACGGATAAACCTGTCCCATTAAAATTTGACGACGAACCTGGTCGCATCTATTATGCTGTAGTCCAAAATACTCTTGATGATTTCGAAAAAATGGCTGTATTAAGAAGAGGCACCATTCAATTTATATGTCCGGATCCGTATGCCTATGGTCCTGAAAAGCCATTTAGTGCCACATCCGATTACTTTAATATCAAAAATGAAGGTACCGCAGAAGCAGAACCAGTTTTTGAATTTGAAGTCACAGCACCTATTACGTTTTTAATGATCCAAAATCAACTTGGCGAATACAACATGGTTGGCAAACCTATAGATTTAACAAAACAAGAGCCAGTACAAGAATACGAAAGATTGATCTATAACCCTATGAACAGTGTGACTGGATTCACAACGGCAACTCGCGTTGAAAATAGTTATATACAGGGCGTGATGGACGCGAATGGGGCAATGATAGCTACTGATTTTGGGGTAGAACGATCGAGTGAATTTTACGGACCTGCTGTTAAAACAAGTGTTAGCGAAGTATTATCTGATTTTATGGTAGATATGTTAGTTACATTTGATAACGGTAATAGCCCCGGACAAGTCGGAAAAGTTGAACTGTACTTATATGATGAATTGGAAAATGTCATAGCTAAATTAGCGATGCAAGACGCCTGGGCGCATAGAAGTATGACAAACGGAATTATTAGAATTGGTGATCAAACCGTTAATAATTACATGATTGATGAAAATAATGCGTACTGGAACAGCTTCTACGGTATATTACGAATACTGAGAAAAGGGGATTATTGGGAAGCCTACATTGCGGAATTAGACGAAAACAGAAAACACCATACTAGAAAATTTACATCTTTTAAAGATAATGAAGGTTTATTTACAGACAAGCAATTAGCTCAAGTAGGTATCCATATTGCAAGATGGGGCGCTGCTGATGAAGTAAGAACATTTGTGCATCATCTATCGGTGTCTAAAATAAATAGTCTTGGTAATAACGGGGTTCCCTACATTGCGGATGTAGGCGACATTATCACATTTGACCACACTAATAATGGACAAGTTTATATTAATGGTGAGCCTTACGAGGATAGCATTTTAGGCGCTGATTATTTTACCCTGAAAAAAGGTGATAACAACCTATTAGTTATGCCCGGTAGCCTAAAAACAAGTGGTAGTTATCGAGAGCGGTATTTATAAACAGAATGTCATAGCAAGAAAAGAGGTGAGATTGTGAGTCAATTATTTATATCTGACGGTAGCAATAACCAAGCATTAGGTCATATACGGTATCGAAATGTTATCTCTAATAGTCACAAGAAATCGCTAGAAGATGGTAGTGAGACATTTGATTTTTCCACACATGCCGATCATAGCTATTCAGAGTTTATAACTGGAAACAATCGAGTCATCATCCCGAGTGAGGATGGTGATTTTTTAGAATTTATCATTTATGAGGTGCAAGAAAATCGGATTAACCGACAGCTAGAAATATATAGTTATGCCAGCTATGCAGAGTTAACAACAGCCAAAACGATTGCACCACATGTCACACCAGCACTGTCAGCTGAGGCTCATGGCAAAAATGCATTAGCTGACACCGGATGGCAAATGGGCAATGTGGTATTTAACGGTACCAGGACCCTAACTTTTGATGAAGATACTAATCCATATAAATATTTAAAACGTATTGCATCAGTCTTTGGATTAGAATTACGTTTCCGGATTGAGCATGAAGACGGCAAGATCACTGCCAGGTATATTGATATGGTCGAAAAAGTCGGTCAATGGCGAGGTCGTAGAGTTGAGTTTGGTAGAGACTTAATCGGTCTAAAACGTATCGAAAATACTGAAAATATTGTTACTGCCTTAAATGTTATTGGTCCTGAAGCAGAGGATGGAAGCAGATTAGCGGTATTTGTCGAAGATAAAGAGGCTTTACAGCGCTGGGGCAGAAATGGCCGGCATATTACGAAAGACTACAAGCCTTCTTTTTCGCTTGATGAGAATGTAACAGAAGCAAGATTAAGAAAACTTGGAGAAAATGAACTAGCCAAGCGTATAAATGCTAGTGTCTCTTACGAAGGCACCATTGCTGATCTCGAAAATGTGCCAGGACTCGAAAATAAAAAAATACGATTTGGCGACACCATCCAGATTAAAGATACAAGTTACCAACCTATCTTATATTTAGAAGCTCGTATCTTTTTCCAAGATCGCGATATTAAAGATCATGCACAAAAACAGGTGCGACTCGGTGATTATACGGAGTATACCGAAGAAGAAGTCAACGCCATCTGGAAGTCACTACAGCAACAAATAAAGAATAAAATAGCCATGAGTGATCTCGAAGAAGTGACATACACCAAAACACAAATAGACACCAAAGACGATACGGTGGAAAGTAATGCTGCCGCAGATGCATCTCAAAAAGCGGAACAAGCACAAACCAATGCAGAAGAGCATGCGGACAACGTTGCCAGTGATGCTGAGACGAACGCTAATAGTTATACAGATCAAATAAAGCAAGCTGTAGATCAAGAGTTACTGGATAAAGCAGACGTTACTTATGTGGATGGTCAACTGGCTTTTAAAGCCGAAAGCAGTACGGTACAAACGATTAACGACACAGTAAGTAATCTACAGACGGCAGTAAATGATAATGAAGATGCGTTATTAGCGCAAGAAGGTAGGATTGTTATTGTTGAAAATGATATCGACGAAGTAGAAGGCGAGTTATCGATTGTCATAACCGATTTAAGTACACTTGATGGCACCGTTCAACAACAACAAACGGATATAAGTGCTAACTCCTCTGCTATTGCATTAAAGGCTGGTCAAAGTGCTTTGGAAGATATAGAAGGGGATGTAACCAGCGTAAGTAATCAAGTCTCTACATTACAGGTTAATGTCAATGGTATAAGTGCTGATGTTAGTAGCGTTCAATCTACAGTGGATGGTCATACAACGGATATTAGCGATTTAACTACTCAAGTAGATATTCAGGCCGGGCAGATATCAAGTAAGGTAGATGCAACGTTCGTGGAAGGTGCTATAAATGAGAAAGTAGACGAAACCATTAATCCAATAGATGCACGATTAGAAATGGCCGAATCTGACATTACACAAATTGCGGGAGAAGTAAATACTAAGGCAGAGGCATCCACTGTAACCAATTTAGAAACAAGAACAACAACGGCAGAACAATCTATCAGTGCTTTAGAAGGATCGATCACTACTAAAGTAGAAGAGAGCACTTTTGATAGTTTGGAAAATAGAGTGGACACGGCAGAATCCACCATTTCGCAACATAGTAATCAAATCGCTCTTAAAGTAAATGAGGATGGAGTTATAGCTGCGATTAACTTAAGTAGTGAAACAGCTCGGATTCTAGCAGCGAATATAGAATTACAAGGAGCCGTTACGGTTTTATCGGATATCGCGGATAGCCTGGGAACCATTACAGCCGGTACGATTAATGGTGTAGATATCAACGGTTCTTCTTTTAATTCCATTCTTGATTCTAACAATTATACAACTATTGAGAACAATCATATCCACTCAGAAGGCATTTACTACAGCGATTGGGCACACGCCAATCAAAAAGGTGTATTTGACGTTAATGACGGATTAATTACTATGCAATCCGGAAATACTTCATTTTCAACATATGGACAAGCGCAGATTAGCCAGTTTGGCTTAGCTATAGAACACTATAACAATAATACATTTAGCGGAGGTGCCTACATTGGACCGAGTGCTATAGGGTTCGGCGATTGGTATGATGGTGCTTCCACAGCCAGAATATATGCTGAAGGAAATGATTTGGTATTTGATGCTAATGGATCTGTTCGTTTCTATGCAGGTATTAGATTGGGTAATGACAGCGGAAATGGTCAACCTGGAAGTATTTATTACAATTCTGGCACAGGTAGAATTCGGGTGAATCAAGATGGTTTTTGGGGCAATCTTAGTGACTTTCATCGATGGGACGCAAATGGTAATTCAGAAGGATATTTTGAAGGCGGTGCTTTTCATGGTTCTTATCCTGGCTTGAATACTTCTGGAAGCTATTATATAGCCTATAAATCCAATAATGTATGGTATAAATTACGAGCCGGTGCTGCAGATAGTGTTGGGAGTCCATCTTTAGAAAGTATAAAGGAAAACATTGCAGATATGCCGTTTGATTCTTTAGATAAGATTGTTAATTCTAAAGCATACCAGTGGCAATATAATAATGGTATCGAAAATGGCTACGATGGTTACCGATATGGGTTAGTCATAGGTCGAGAAACACCGGTAGAGGTCTTAGATCATACTGGAACACGCACCGATCACTTATCGATGATTGCTCTTTCTTGGGATGCCATTAAACAGTTATACGGTATCAGCACGGAGATTGAAAATGACGTTAATATATTGCAAATGAAGGTCCAAGTATTAGAACAAAAAGTAAAACAATTAGAAGGAGTTGCTTAATATGCAAGTAACAATTGAAAATGGAAAACTAGGGCAGGCGGTTAGCCTGCTTTTTGAATTGTCATTAAAAGGGAAGCAGTCACGTCACAGAACGAAATTTATTAACAAACTGAGTGAGCGATTAAAAGAAGTGGATCAGCAGCGTGTCGAGCTTGCGAAAGAACATGCCAAGAAAGATGAAGAAGGCGAACCGATCATGATAGAAGATGGTAAACGTTATGACATTGAAGATGAAAATGCCTTTCAGAAGGACCTGAAGGAATTATACGAAGAACAGCTTGTCATTGATGGCGGTGACAATGAAGAAATGCTGAAGACCTTACGAAATGTATTACTGAACTGTGAAGAAGTATTTAGGGGCACAGATGCCGTAATATATGATTATCTTTGTGATCAATTTGAAGGAGGTGAAACAGCATGATTGTACAGATCTTAGGTATTGATTCCCGTTATCAAGAAGGCTCTTTAGAAAGTGTCCGTGTCCGTTTTAAAATGACAGCAGAAGACGGCAATATTAACATTAATGGATATATTCCATTAACAGCAGCTCAGTATCAAGGTAATGAAGCTTTTACCCAGTTGGAAGGCATTGTAAAGCAGGAAGTAGCCAACCAGATCACAGGAGAGCCAAACGCCGAATAAGGCGTATTTTTTATGCAGGAATTTCCTCCTTTTTGTCGAATTATGATAAGGAGGAGGGGATGTTGTGGAGTTGTCAAAAATCGAATCGGATTATCTGGAAGCAGGGCTTGATGAATTTCTAAAAGAGAAACAAGATTTTTTAAATAAAACGGAACATGAGGAAATACAAATGGTAATCTTGAGGGTGCATTTATATATTGAAAAAGAAATGATCCGACTAACAGAAATTTTTTTGAAGCATCCTCAGAAGTTCAAAGGTTTAAATTTCAAAAGCAGGTTGGACTTATTATATGGTGTTGGAGTAATTGATAAGGAAATATATGATCCAATTGACAAAATTAATACTATTAGAAATAGTATAAGTCATGGATTGAATTACGAATTTAACAAAGAAGAGTATAAGAAAATCTACGATAGTTTAAGTAATGATATTCTTAAAGAGTACAAAAAAGACTTGCAGTATTTTTCAAAAGCCATTAGTTTTTCTAAGAAGACTAGGGTGTTATTACTTTGTGTATGGGTGAACCTGCAGTCAATTGTTTCAACTCCATATTTCACTTTGCTTGAAATAGGTTCAAGTTACAAAATATTGGCATATGAGGAAATAGAAAAATATAAAAAAGAGTCGTTTTAAAGCATCTCCAACCGAGGTGCTTTTTTTATACCCAAAAAATAGATAAGAGGGGGACTTACTTATAATGAAAACTAAGGAGATGAAGAGATGGGAGCTGTTAACTTGGAGCATTTAGAAGCTGCACGATTATATTTATTTGGTGATGTGAAATTTTTACATCTGTTGTTGTTATTGATGGCATTGGATATTGTAACAGGTGTCTCAAAAGCAATAAAAAATGGAAAATTGTGGTCGCGAAAATCATTATTTGGATATGCACGTAAGTTGCTTATTTTAGTTGTGATTATTCTTGCCAATGTGGTAGATCAAATATTAAGTCTAAATGGTGCAGTCACTTATGCGACTGTGCTTTTTTACATTGCTAATGAAGGCTTAAGTATTGTAGAGAATCTTGCTGAGGTTGGCGTATTGGTACCAGCCGGATTAGCTGAAAAATTAAGAGCAATTGACAAAGATAACAGTCAGAGTATTACTGAAGAAATCAGATCAGAATTTAATGACAAGGAGGAAAAATGATGAGATCTTTTATATGGCCAACTGACACGAGACGGGTAACAAGTAAAATGGGTGAAAGATGGGGAACAGATCACAATGGTATAGATATAGCTGAAGGTGGTTATCATCCAATTTATGCTGTCGCTGATGGTGTCGTAACACGATCTTACACATCTGATAGCTATGGTGAGTGCATTATGATTAAGCACACTGTAAATGGACAAACGTGGGAGTCTGTATATGCACACATGAAAGGTAGATCCAGAACTGTATTCGTGGGGAACAAAGTAAAGCAAGGTCATCAAATTGGTATCATGGGTAATACCGGTCACTCTACGGGTCAGCATCTACATTTCGAATTGCATAAAGGAAGATGGAATATTGATAAAACTGATAAAGTAGATCCACTTGATTACCTTGATAAGAACTTCGGTACCAACCTTACTGTAGATGGAAAATGGGCAGAAAAGACAACAAGAGGATTGCAAGAGTGTCTTGGAACTGTTGTTGATGGTGAAATCAGCGATCAAATCCGCAATGTTATCACTGAAGCATTTTATGGCGACACAATCGATTTCGGAAATGGTAAAAATGGTAGCTTGGTTATTAAAGCATTACAGAAGAAAATGGGTGCCAAAGTTGATGGTCTGTTAGGGCCGGAAACAATCGGCAAACTACAGAAGTACCTGGGAACAACTTGTGATAAGAAATTAAGTCGTCCATCACTTGTAGTCAAAGAGTTGCAACGCCGTTTAAACAATGGAACATTCTAAGACACCATTCAATTAAGTATTACGTTTGTTTGATACTATTAATAAGTTGTTTATGTAAAAAGGAGCAGCGTGGAAAACTGCTCCTTGATTTTTTTTAGATTAGTATAAAAATTATATATATTGTATAAAAAATATTTATAGATAAAGATAATAAAGTCCATTTTAATATTTTATTACTAGTAGGCTTTACTACGTTATTAAAATCAAAATTTTTCATTTCAAAAGATAGATGATCACGTAAACCCCAAATGGCCTCATTGAGCCAAAGTAAATGAGTTTCAATTTCTTTATCTGTAGTATCAATTTCTTTTTGTAACATTCCACGAATTAATGCTAATAATTCAAAAACTTCGCTAATTTCAACTATTAGCCCAAGATCTTCATCAATTTCACGTTCATTACCCGAATTTAAATATGGCGAGGATAATTCAATTGCTAAGCGTACTTTGTTATTTAAATTATCAAATTTATCATTAATGCCTTTACTGTCAGCATCTCTGGCGAGACTAAGAGTTTCATTTGCCAATTTAAATAGTTCTATATTTGCTTCATGTAAAGTATCTAATTTTTTTTCGAGGTATTTATCTTCTCCTTTTCTTTGCATATTTTCTCTCCAACGTTTATGTTGCATTAATTGGTTAATAAAAAGAACTACTAATGTAACTAGTCCTGCAATACCAGCGCTTATTACGGCACTTATAAAAGATATAAACTCTTTTTCCATTTATCAACAATCCTTAATTTAAAGTGTATTTAGTTTCTTCTACACCACTCAACAAAATTCCTGCAATAAATAAAAATGTGATGGATAAGCACAAAAGTTGCGAATAACGCAACAAGGTGATTTTTTTATTGTCAAAAATAATTTTATCATTTAAAATCTATATATACATAAAAAAAGAGAAGGCTTTAATTAACAGGACCTCCCCAGGTATCAATGTTAATTGCCAACTCATTTTTTATAATATCATTTGATATTATAATACAATAAATGTTGTGGATTTTGCAACAATTATTAAACCTTCTCTTTTTTATGTCTAATAAATGGAGAAAGGTGGAATAAGGATGTATTTTGAAAGTAAGTATTTTTCACTTCGGGTGAATGCTGGATTTCTTACAGTTTTCTTTCTGTGGCTATTATCTTCTGGATTAATTTAATTGTAAAGAGAATATTAAAAAAGCTAGAGAAGAACTATGACCACACTCTCCAACACCCATCACATATTAGTGGTGGGATTTTTTGTTAGTGCTATAAAAAACGGAGAGGGAGAAAAAACTCCCATCTCGTATTCTGGTTTTTATCCTGTTATTTCTAGAATTAGGATAAGTCCTTATTCCAATTTATTCAAACAATTTCCTCATTAAGCTACTTGAAGCTTTACCAGCTCAACACGTTACCGACCTTACCTTTACGAACAGCATCGACATCATTTCAAATATGGAAGATTCTTATTAAGACTCATCATTGTATGATCCCATAAATCACCAAACAAACTTATATTTCATGGCAATCTGGTCTTGGCGTTATTGATCTTTTGATCAAAGTTGAGAGTAACATCAAAGCAACATCATGTGCTTTTTGGGGGATTAGTAATGAAACTTTATGACTATTTTTTTTGTTTATGACTAGACAAG
This sequence comes from Gracilibacillus salinarum, assembly GCF_022919575.1. Lineage (NCBI taxonomy): Bacteria > Bacillati > Bacillota > Bacilli > Caryophanales > Bacillaceae > Gracilibacillus > Gracilibacillus salinarum. The sequence continues at coordinate 401,223 of NZ_CP095071.1, forward strand.
CGGATGCTTTTTCCATTATTCTATTAATAATACATAAATTATGGAAGTGATCTAATGGGGTATGCTAAAGTAAACAACATTACATTTTGCAAAGATATAACCATGCATGATGATGGAACCAATACATATCATAATGTTTTTGACGTTTTAACATTTGACAGTTTTCCTAAAAAATTGGAATTCTTAGTTATTGTAGGATTAGAGTATAATTTACAAGAAAGGGATAATAGACATTTTTATTTCCACTTTAAAAGTCCTAAAGGTAAAAAAATAGGAGATAAAATTAAACAACAATTTGCTCCAAGTGAAAAGAAAAAGACTTTTATAGAAGGTCAATTTAAATTCAAGAACTTCCCTGTAGAGACAGAAGGGTTTTATGAGTTTTATATTGAGTACAATGATGAAGTTATAGGAAGTAATTTAATTTATATACAAGACATGGAGGAGGGGGATTAGTTTGAGTGAGGTGGCAGTGGATTATAAAGAACGATTTACTGTAGAGAACGATGGTAAACTACAAACTATTCATCCTAGACGTTTGCATAAAAATAAAAAAAGAAGCTCAAAGATTAAAAGGATATCCCCTTCGGCAATGTCAGAAATGATAACCTCGAAAGTAGAATACATAGAGATAATTAATGAGTTTGATTTTTCAGATGGAATCGGGAGTAAAAAAGCAGAAAAAGGGAATATAAACAATGTAAGGGAGCATAAAGTTAGTAAAAAGCCCTATAGTAAGGTGGTTGCTACCATGTTTCTTTCTCAACCTTTTTTTAAAGAATCTACTCTTCTTGCAAAAGAACAAATTGAAAATGACATGTTTAAAGACATAAAGCATTTGTCGTTTTGGGCAATAATAGGAAATATTGTTACTGCTGTTTTTAGTATTCCTTTTTGGATTATTGTAATATTACTTATATTCTTAGCATTAACTGAGTGTATTTACTCAATTGGTAAAAGATTCAGGTTGCCAGGTATTGATTATTCTCCTATTTCTAAAGCAATAGTATTAATAAGTTTATTAGGCCTTTTTTTAGTTGTATCAGTTGTGCAAATAGGCATGAACTACTTTTTAGCTTTGGGGCAGGGTATGCCGATAACTCAGTTAGCCGAGGAATCCCCTAAGTATGCTCAGCTTTTTCTGCAGTTTGCTAATTTGCAGACGTTGCTTGGATTTATCTTAATTTCGTTTTATATAAATTCTATTAGAAAAATGGTAATGTATGGTACAGGATTAAAAACTTCGGAATGGGATGAGAAAGCCATGAAGCAGCATCCAGAAAATTTATAATGAATTAATTATCTTTAAGATTAAGTCCTTACTGTCCAATATAGTTTTGAATGGTAAGGACTATTCCTTCATTTCAGCCTTCTCAAAATACTCCTCTAAAATAACTAACACTTTCTTACGAATAGCTGGCTTAAAATAATTTCGTTTTTCTTCTTTGCCTTTACAATAAAAGGTGTATTCTGTAAATGTATCTGTCTGATTAGTTTCCAGCACAGCGATTTTTTCCTGGCTAATTCTTATCTTTAACTTACGTCTTTCCTCAATGGCTTTTTTCTCGATTGTTTCAAGCAATCTTATATACGGTTCGTTGATCTTGAAGATAGTTTGGCTGCGTAATTTTTCTAAATCCTTCTGTATTACTTGTATGGCCATAGATAAAAATAAATAACGTGATCCAATTTTATATTCTTCTTCACTTATATTCCTCATCTTTTTTTCACCTCATCACAAGAACGTTTGTTCTTATTATATACCTGATAACAAAAAAGACGCAAATTGAATTTTATGGAAGGGAAATTCTAATTTTTGTCGAAATAGTAAATATGTCGTGTTGGAAAAGGAGAGTAAACATATGGTAGATGTAAAAATTAAATTAGAAATAAAGACAACGGTAGATGTTGAAGATTATTCAATATTAATAAAGGTATATGATCATCAATTGAAGAAAAACTTCTTCTGTTTTGAAGAGGATGTAGAGCATTTGAGAGATGATGGACTACGAAACTATATTCTAGATAATATGTATGATATAAAAGCTGGGAAATTTCATGTAGATGAATTTGAACCTTCTGCAAAACGTGATTTTCCAAATATACTTAGAAGAAGTTAAACTAAAAGGCACCTACTTAAAATGCAGGTGCCTTTTATAATATTTAGTCATCTTTACATATAGGAAAATAATGCTAGAATGTTTATAAAAGACTAGGGGGAGATCAAATTGAAGAAGTACATATTGATTTTATTACTGTTATTTGTTGTAGCTTGTTCTAGTGATAATACGAGTGGTGAGGTTGAAGCTGATGATCAAAGTCAAAGTGAAGAAGTCGAAACAGGAGAAGAAGCAAACGATACTGGTAATGAGGAAGAAGACGAGAATAAAGAAACTGAAAACGCCAGAACCCAAGAAGATATTGAACAAGAAGGGAGACTGACAGAAGTAGGAGATATTTCTGAAGATCAACACGGTAAAGTTGAATTACTTAAAATAGCCAATATCAATGAAACGATAGAGCATGGTCCTTTAGAAATAAACTTTGTAAATGCAAAAATTTTAAAATGGTCTGATATTCCAAGTAATATAGTGAATCAAGCATCTCGTTTTGGAGATGTCACAGATGATGAATTTGATTTTCTTCAAATTCGAATGATTGTAGAAAATACTAGCGATAAGGACATAATTTTTTACGGGATAGATAGTATTGTTACAGACAATAAGCAACAAATAGAGGCGGCTAGTGAAGAGTTTTTAGGGAATTTCGTTGATGGTGAATATCTAGGTAATGTAAAAAAAGAATATGTACAGGGTTATATATTAAAAGATTCTGATATTAAAAATCTAAGGGTTGTGTTTTCCTATGTTGAGGAAATGGACACTTATGAAACAATAGCCGAAAAACTAGACTATGACATTAATTTTGAATAAAAGCTTAGCACCTACTATTCGGTAGGTGCTAATTGTAAAAGTATAAACCTGTACGGATACGTAAATTTGTCGCTATTTTTACACCCACGAAACACCCACGAGCCACCCACGAATTTTGAAAAAAGGTGACATTATTTGATTTAATCAATAATTTAAAATGCTAATTTATCAAGCATTTAATATAAATATACCGAGTTTCTTCCTATTAAAATGTAGTCCGTACGCAAGTACACCCTTGGGAAAGAGAACAATATATCCAGTCTTATTAATAAGCAGAAACCCTTGGCACTGTTGGTGTCGGGGTTTTTCTATTTATATATCTTAATCTTTTACCATAAAATGATTTATCTATCCATATTTGAAAAACTTAGCATTCTTGTTTTATAAGCTTAAAGTCTATAAGTACAGTCATAGAAGTAATCATGCCGAACAAGAAAATGAGTACTTATAATATGGTTTATGTTAGCTGCTTAGTGATAATTTTGAAATGATTCATGTGCTGGAATACCGCTTCGGCCAACCACTCCGTGCCCGCAGGACGCGGAGCCTATTTCCGGAGCTTTGCTAAGCAGATAATCTATATCAAAATTACCATTTTGCCATACTGCCTTTGTTAACGCAAAATAGGATCGTTCTCCTACGAGAACGATCTTATTACATGTTAAAAATGTAGAGAAAGCGAGAAGGCTTTTAACGTGTGTTAAGGACAATCTCTACCTAGCTTAAAATTAATTTTGTCCGCGTATTCTGGAAAATCAATAAGTGGATTTCTATTCTTCTGAATATGGTAGATTTCTTTGTTACGGTGTTTTTCGTAAATGGATACTTCGAAAGTTTGATGCCAGTTTAGCAGGGTGTCAATATCCTTATCGTTGTATTGACTAACTATCCCAGGATATCTAATTAAGAAGTATAATGTCGCTCTGGCAACCACACCTTTTCCGCTTTCAGGTTCAAACTTTTCTTCATCGTATTTTCCGCATTGTGTTTTTATTGTTTCAATATTCATCTCTGGTGTGTAGTCCTCGAAATCTACATAAGGGTAATTAGATCTGGTCGAGTTACATGTTTTATCGCATGTGAAAAGATGATGCAGATCACCTCTCATTGGATTATCTTCATCAAACCATGACTGAGGAACAACATGTTCACAATTAAACATGTTTTGGCGTTCAATTTTAGCTACTGTTTTTATCCAAGTATTATCATCTTTCGTTTTATTGCTTGCCAAATTTTGAAACGCTTGTTTTCTAATTTGTACTGCTTCATGATCTTCTTTTATGGTTTGTTCAGGATCTTTGTGGTTTCCTGAATAGATACTTTTCAGGTTGCCATCCAAATGAAGGTCGACTGTTGAATAAAGGTAGTCGCGTGTTTCGGAATTATAGGGTAGTTGGTTTTCATGTGTGCTTGTCGTTAAATGGTTTAGTTGCTCATATAAGTTGGGGGAGTTTTTTTTATCAAAGTTAATGTGCTGGTAATATGCCTTGATAAGACGTAAATCTTCTTCTTTGTCATAGTATTCGTTTGTATTTTTATTTTTGTTTTGATTAACCTTTAATTTCATTAGCGTGTGACTTAATTTTTCACTTTCCAATTTGTTCATGATTTTCCCCTTTCTTTATGACATAAGAAATGGATAGAAAGGTAGGTGCTAGCATCCTACCGGAACTGATGTTACCATTGTTGCTTGGAAAATGATTGTTTAATTCTTTGAAGTTCTATTTGTTTCCTTTACATGGGGAGCATTGATTCTATCTAATTGGTCAACTAGATTCAGCATAAGAAAGCCATTACCCTCGGCACTTTTTTGAAATGCAAGTGGAAGGGTACGTCTGATAAGTTGAGCATATACCTCTGATTCAATAACAGATCTTTGGAATTCTTTTTCGCTTAAATTAATGATTAATGCGAGTGCACCTGCTACATGTGGAGCGGCCATAGACGTTCCTGATAATTTAGCAAATTTACTATCTAAATAAGTAGATAATATATCTACTCCTGGCGCTATAAGATCTACCTCGTTATTCGTATTCGAAAAGGGAGCAAGCTCTAAGTCTAAGTTAACAGCACCTACACTAATGACTTCGTTATAAGCTCCTGGATAAGCATATTCTGGAGTTTCCTGATTTCCATCCCCTTCATTACCTGAAGCGACAACGACAGATACATCATGATTTATTGCGTTTTGAATGGCTTCATGCATCTCAGGGATATCATTCGGTCCACCTAAAGACATGGAGATGACCCTTGCACGTTCATTATTTGGTCCACGCCAATCAACTGCATAGTTAATTGCGTTAATAATCCATTCGTATTCCCCTGAACCTTCGCCCGATAAAGCCTTTAGACTTAATATTTTAGCTTTTGGCGCAACGCCTACAACCCCATTGCCATTAAGGCTTGCTGCAATAGTTCCGGATACGTGTGTTCCATGCCCGTTATTGTCTTCAAAGTTGTCTTGGTCTCCACTATAGTCACTTGTGAAATTTCGTCCGCCAATAATTTGCTCCTTAAAGTCTGGATGATCCGATTCAATTCCGGTGTCTATCACCGCAACGACGATATCTTCTCCTTCAAAACCTTTCTCCCATAAGGCGGGAGCCTGTACTAGTTGAACGCCTTCAGGGGTCTCATTTTTGGAATCCTCAATCGATTGAATCGTATAAGGAATTAAGTGAACCTTGTTTTGTACCATATTTTATTCACTCCTCTAAAGTTTACCCTCTCTCTATACAGTATGTGATTAGGTTGAAAAAGTTTACTAGATTTACTGAAATTAAGATAGTTGTCATAAATGGAGTAAGTAAGCTGTGATGTGGAAATAGTTGATGTGTCGGCATCCAATGTCTGGAATTGAAAGAAGGTTTTGCTACTTATATTACCTATTTCACTAGGCTTCAAACCAATAAAAGAAAAAAATATAAATTTTAACAAAAAAGAGTAGAAGGATTATTTTGAGTAGGAAAGCCCTCGGCATTTTCACCAAAGGCTTTTTTGAATCTATTATAAGCTGCGGTACAAGCCAACTACTCTACCAAGAATGCTGACATTATCGTAGATTAACGCATCCATTGTCGCGTTCTCAGGCTGCAGTCGAATATGATCCTTTTCCTTGAAGAAACGTTTTACCGTTGCTTCACTTTCATCTGTCATGGCTACAACGATATCGCCGTTTTCAGCTGTATTCTGCTGTTTGACAATGACTTTGTCTCCATTGAGAATACCTGCTTCAATCATACTGTCCCCTTCAATAATCAATACAAACAACTGTTCGCTTGCGTGCATTTCGTTATGTGGAATAGGGATGTATTCTTCAATATTTTCTACTGCTGTAATCGGAAGTCCTGCTGTTACCTTACCGATTACGGGAGCAAAGGTAGCTTCTGTCTTAGGAATTTCTAAATCGCCATCTTGTGGCAATACTTCTATTGCTCTTGGTTTCGTAGGGTCTCGGCGAATGTATCCTTTCTTCTCTAATCGCGCTAGATGTCCATGTACCGTTGAGCTTGATGCTAGACCGACTGCCTCTCCAATCTCGCGAACAGAGGGTGGATATCCTTTTAACTCTACTTGTTCTTTAATATAAGCTAAAATCTCCTCTTGTCGCTTTGATAGATTTGTCATATTTCAATCTCCTAACACGTAGTATTTATTAATCAAAGTATAGCATATATGATATAGCATTACAAACATTCGTTCGAAAAAAAGAGTTGACATGAACACCTGTTCGTGTATAATGAAGGTACGAACAAAGGTTCTGGGAGGGATGCAAGTTGTTAAAAAATATATCGAAAGTTGACATTTTTTATTTGGTAGCATTTATACTAGGAATTGCATTTTTTTATTTTTCAGCAGTAACAAACTTGTAGAATTGTAGGTGTACGTATTATGTCCAAAGCCATTATTTATTGTCGGGTAAGTACAAATAAAGACTCACAAGAAACCTCACTGAAACGGCAACAGGAAGAGTTGCGATATTTTGCATCCCGATATGAGATGGAGATCGTACAAGTAATAGAAGAGAAGCAGAGTGGGTATGAAATCGAAAGAGAAGGCATTTTTGCTATGCTGGAGGCCTTTCAAAGCAGCTCAGCAGATACGTTACTCATTCAGGATGAAACGAGATTAGGGCGAGGGAATACGAAGATCGCCTTACTGCACCAGCTTCAACGGTTAGATGTGTCCATTTATTGTTTAGCGCAGAATGGTGAATTACAACTGTCAGAAGGGGATTCAATGGTGTTGCAAATCGTCTCGATTGTGGAAGAATACCAACGCAAATTACATAACGCCAAAATAAAACGGGGCATGAGAAAAGCTGTTGATAACGGATTTAATCCAGCGGAGAACCTGTCCAATCAACACCTTGCGAAAGGAAGAGAACGCAAACAATTTCCGATCGAAGAAGTGAAACGGCTGAAGCGAAATAATCTGACCTTTCAAGAAATTGCATCTATCCTGCGAGGAATGGGATACAATGTGTCGAAAGCAACGGTCCATCGGCGTTATCAGGAATATCAATCACTTGAAAAGTCTATCAAGGAAGATTAAAATAGAGAGAGGGTATACAAGTTATGTATACTCTTTTTTCGTGGTAAAATACATGCATGCATGTTTGAATAAAAATGATGGAAAAGAAATCGAGGTGTAAATAGTATGCTTTCCCAAGATAAAATAGCTCGTATAAATGAGTTGTCGAAAAAATCTAAATCAGAAGGTTTAACAGAAGAAGAAAAAAAAGAACAAAAGGATTTACGAGAGGCATATTTAAAAAATGTAAGAAAATCTTTTAAAAACCAACTAAAAGGAATGACGGTAGTTGATCCGAATGGTGATGACGTTACTCCAGAAAAATTAAAGCAGTTAAAGAAGAAGTAACGGTAACTTCTTCTTTAACTACTTGTAAAATAGTGACCATACAAGTTGAATTTCATTAAAAAAAACTGATAATTCTAACGAAAATTAAAGTGTTTTAACTTTAATATACTTGTCATATAGCGTATTTCGTTATAGGATTATAGATGTGCGTACATATTTTTTGGATATTGAAAGGGGAAAAATCATGTCAAACCAAACTGAACAATTGTCTATTAATTCAATTAGAACATTGTCGATAGACGCAATTGAACAAGCAAATTCCGGACACCCGGGCTTACCAATGGGTGCTGCTCCAATGGCATACACACTTTGGACCGAGCATATGAACCATAACCCAAAAAGTTCTAAATGGTTTAACAGAGACCGTTTCGTTCTTTCTGCAGGTCACGGTTCGATGTTACTTTATAGCTTACTTCATTTATCTGGTTATGATGTAACGATCGAAGACCTTAAAGGATTCCGCCAATGGGATTCAAGAACTCCAGGACACCCGGAAGTTCATCATACAGATGGTGTAGAAGCAACGACCGGACCATTAGGACAAGGTATTGCTATGAGTGTTGGTATGGCAATGGCCGAGAAACATCTATCAGCTAAATACAACAAAGATAACTATAACATGGTAGATCATCACACTTATGCAATTGTTAGTGACGGTGATTTAATGGAAGGTGTTTCTCATGAGACTGCATCATTAGCAGGTCATCTGAAGCTTGGCAAACTTATTGCATTATACGATTCAAACGATATTTCTTTAGATGGTGAATTGAATAAATCATTCTCGGAAAATGTCGAAGATCGTTTCAAAGCATACGGCTGGCAAGTAATTCGTGTGGAAGATGGTAATGATACGAAAGCGATCTCTAATGCGATTGCTGAAGCAAAACAAAATACAGATCAGCCGACTTTAATCGAAGTGAAGACCGTAATTGGCTATGGTTCTCCAAACAAATCAGGATCTGCAGCTTCACACGGTGCAGCACTAGGTGCGGAAGAAGTTGCCTTAACAAAAGAATTCTATAGCTGGGAACACGAAGCATTCCATGTACCAGAAGAAGTTTACCAAGATTTCCAAACAAAAATTGTTGACAATGGTAAAGAGAAAGAGCAGAAATGGAACGAACTATTCGACGCTTATAAAAATGCGCATCCTGAATTAGCTACAGAATTAGATGACGCGATCAATAAGAGATTACCTGAAGGTTGGGAAAAAGAATTACCAGTATATGAAGCTGGAAAAGATGAAGCGGCAACACGTGCTACATCAGGTGAAGTGTTAAATGCTATTGCCAAATCAGTTCCAACTTTATTCGGTGGTAGTGCCGATTTAGCAGGCTCTAACAAAACAAACTTGAAAGATGCTGGAGATTTCTCTGCGGCAACACCAGAAAACCGTAATATTTGGTTCGGTGTACGCGAATTCGCGATGGCGGCAGCGTTAAATGGTATGGCGCTACATGGCGGATTAAAAGTGTTCGGTGGTACATTCTTTGTATTTAGTGACTACCTGCGTCCGGCTGTTCGTTTATCAGCCATCCAAAACCTACCTGTAACGTATGTATTAACACACGATTCCATTGCTGTCGGAGAAGATGGACCAACTCACGAACCGGTTGAACAATTAGCCGCTTTCCGTGCGATGCCAAATCTTTCCGTTATCCGTCCAGCAGACGGAAACGAAGTGCAGGCTGCATGGAGACTAGCGATTGAATCAACATCCCAGCCGACCGCATTAGTCTTAACTCGTCAAAACTTGCCAACACTAGATGGTACTGCTGAAAAAGCATACGAAGGTGTGAAAAAAGGTGGATATGTTGTAAGTCCAGCTTCTAAAGAAACACCGGATGCCATTCTTGTAGCGACAGGTTCTGAAGTTCAGCTAGCTGTAAAAGCACAAAAACAATTGAAAGAAGAAGGAAAAGACGTAAGTGTTGTCAGCATTCCTTCATGGGATCGCTTTGATAAGCAGGATGCTACTTACAAAGAATCTGTATTACCAAGTGCAGTATCGAAACGTGTTGCAGTCGAAATGGCTTCATCATTAGGCTGGGAGCGTTATGTAGGTATCGAAGGTAAGATTATTTCAATCGATCGCTTTGGTGCGTCTGCAAATGGAAATAAAATTATTGAAGAATATGGCTTCACTGTAGAGAATGTTGTCAATCACGTGAACGAATTATTCTAATTATTGAAGCGAAATGGGACGATGGAGCTGATCCTCGTCCCATTTTTTATCAGGTAGCTTTTAGGCACTTGATGTTTTTTTAATAGTAAGTCCCGGAAATATAGCATAACAATTGATTGAACCAATGTTTACATAAACGTGAAACAAGTGCTTGTATTATTAGATAGTTTTTACTATACTGTATAAGAGATATGTTGAAGGAGGAAACTAGCGAATGAGTACAATCTGGGTCGTATTGATTGCGATTGCTTGTCTGATTGCTGGGGTAGCGTTAGGCTTTTTTATCGCAAGAAAATACATGATGAACTATTTAAAGAAAAACCCACCTATTAACGAACAAATGTTGCGTACAATGATGATGCAGATGGGACAAAAACCGTCACAAAAGAAAATTAAACAAATGATGCGTTCAATGAACAATCAGATGGATAATAAATAAACACGCATTGTAACATAATTGTCGAATTAGAATCCTTGCTTCATTTAAGCAAGGGTTTTATTATATTTATAGGGAGATAGAGGATTGGGGGGAGAGATTGAGTGAAGTAAATATTTTTATTGCCTTTGGAGCAGGGTTTTTATCTTTTATTTCACCCTGTGTATTACCACTTTATCCAGCATTTTTATCTTATATTACTGGCATGAGTGTAAATGATATTAAAGAAGAAAAAGCTATGTTCAATTATAAAAGCGTTTTACATACTTTATTCTTTTTAATTGGCTTTTCAAGTGTATTTATCCTGCTCGGTTTCACGACAAGTTTCGTCGGGGAATTTCTGACAAGATGGGATGATCTGATTCGACAGGTTGGTGCCATTTTAATTGTATTCTTTGGGCTGGTAATTGTTGGCGCATTAAATTTTGATTTCTTAATGAAAGAGAGAAAATTTCATTTTAAAAACAGACCTGCAGGATTTTTCGGTTCCTATATTATCGGGATGGCATTCTCGTTAGGGTGGACACCTTGTACTGGTCCAATTTTAATGGCAGTGATTTCACTCGCAGCAACTGATACAGAATTAGGGATGATCTTAATGTCCGCTTATTCACTCGGTTTTGCAATTCCATTCTTTATTCTTGCCTTCTTTATTGGTAAAATGAAATGGATACGCCAAAATGGCCCGAAGCTTGTAAAAATAGGTGGATCTGTGATGATATTCATGGGATTCTTTTTGTTCTTTGATCTTATGACAAAATTAACATCCTTTCTGTCCGGGTTTTTCGGTTTTCAAGGCTTTTAGTATTATGCGTTCAGCTGGAGGTGTAGTATGGCAGAGAAAAATGATTTGATTTTTAGAACAATGACTGTGTTAATTTCATTTATCTTATTTGGATTTGCAGTCAATTTATTTTTGGCAGGACATAATGCGCCAGGCGGAGGTTTCCTTGGTGGGTTAATGACTTCTGCTGCTATTGTGCTGATGTACATGGCATATGGTGAGCGTGCGGTTAATAAAGTGTTGCCTTTTAATTATCGTACGGTGTTAGCAATCGGCTTAATAATAGCAATTGCAACAGCTGTCGGTTCCTTCTTATTTGGAGAGCCTTTTTTAAGTCAAACATTTGGGTATTTCCACTTCCCGATTTTCGGTGAAATGGAATTAGCCACTGCTCTCTTTTTTGATTTGGGAGTGTATTTGACGGTAATTGGGGTTGCTATGACCATTGTACTGACAATATCAAGTGATCGTTAATTTTTACGCAGCAAAGACACGTAATCAGGTGATTAACGTGTCTTTGCTGCGTATTTTTTGTTTTGGTAATCTTCAGGGGAGTATTGAAAAAACTGCTCGTATGGGGTGACGTCAATTTCTTTTTCTTTCAGTTTTTTTCGTAAAAATTTATGGTCTCTTTTTGGTGTTGCCATGATATACCCTTGTATAAGGGTTTCCTGCGTAATTGCATGCTCCTTTTTTTCCAAAGCAATCTGACCAATCTTGCCAGCAATTTTTTGTCTCGCGACATCGCGGAACAATTCCGGTACTGGAGCTACTAATTCCTCGAGAAATTTCTTTTCGGGATCTTTCCATAAATGAATAGATTGGTCAATATAATGTTGTTGCCAATCCAGATCTGATTTTCCATCATCTTTAGGTAAACTCTTTAAAAACTTACGAAACATAAAATAACCGCCTATGGCAATTAAGCCTAGCAAAACAAAGGTCCATAATACGATAAACGACATGAATTCAAAAGACAACTTGTCCTCACCTACCATTTTTTATTCTTGATCTTAAGAATGACATTTTAATTTTTTTGAAAATATAGTAATATAACATTGAATCGTATATTCAGTCATGATTATCTAAATTTCTCATATAATTTACTAGATCGTTGATATTATAGCATGTTTAGACTTTTTTAGAAAACGATTTTGAAATTGTTAGGGGGGAGAACCTTGCTTAATTTCGCTGACCAGCCGGATGGTAGGAGTGTAAGTGATGAAACGGAGCAAACGATCATGCTTGCAGACTTGCCTAAGCCAATTCTTAATAAATTAGAAACAACCGGATTTGATTTTATCTGTATTAGTGATTACGCTGGGAAAATAAATTATATTACAAGTTCGATTGAAAAGGTGTTAGGTTTTCAAAAATCGCAATTAATGGGGAAATCAGTATTTCGTTATATTATGAGAGAAGATCAAAAATATTTACGAACCTATTTAGATATAACCACCTCACAAGAACAAAAATTTTTCATACATATTCGAAATCAGATTGGCAGATTTATCATATTTGAAATGGAATTACAAATGATGGAGTGGCATGGAGAAAAGAAAATTCTAGCTTTAGCGAAAGATATTTCTGACAAAAAGCAAGCGGAAGAGATGTTAATAAGATCTGAGAAGATGTCGATTGCTGGCCAATTAGCAGCAGGTATCGCTCATGAAATCAGAAACCCTCTAACTTCTTTGAAAGGCTTTGTCCAGCTGTTACAAGGTGGTATCACGAGTAAAGAGGAATATTATAAGATAATGATTGAAGAAATAGACAAAATAAATGCCATTACTTCTGAATTATTATTTATCTCCAAACCAATGACTGACGATAAAAATAATGAGAATGTGAATGAACTGTTGCATGATGTCATGACATTGCTTCGTACACAAGCAAATTTATACGATATCGATCTAGTATTAGAAGCAGAGCGTGATTGCTTGGTTCTTTGTGACCGTTCACAAATCAAGCAGGTCTTTATTAATCTGATTAAGAATGCAATTGAAGAAATGACAGATGGTGGGATGATCCATGTCTTAGTAGAACTCCGAGAAAAAGAATGCATGATCGCGATTAAAGATCAAGGACCTGGCATACCGAAGCACTTGATCCATAAACTAAAAGAGCCGTTTTTTACAACGAAGAAAAACGGGACTGGTCTGGGCTTAATGATCTCTAATCAAATTATTGATAACCATCATGGTCGATTAGAAATTGAATCAGAAAAAGGACATGGAAGCACATTTAAAATTTTCTTACCTACAGATGAAAAGTAAAAATGTCTAATAAAAGTCCTTATTGATTTATTGCTATTATTTCATTTTTTTGTTGTGAAACATTTTACTTATAAACCGATTTCATTTAAAATAGTATGGTGCGTACTATGTTACATAGTATTTTAGAGATATGAGAGATTGTATTTCGGTCTAACATTTTTGAAGGGGGTAACGCTAGGAATGACTAATCAGAATCCATTTCAAGCAAAAAAGCAATTTGATCTGAACGGGAAAACGTATAATTATTACCAGCTAAAAGCATTAGAAGAAGCAGGGATTGGTAATATCGATCGCTTACCTTTTTCGATTCGTGTTTTACTAGAATCGTTAATTCGTCAGCATGATGGACATGTTATTAAGGATGAGCATGTAAAGAGTTTAGCAAACTGGGGGAAAGAAAAAGGGGAAGATGTACCTTTTAAACCTTCACGAGTTATTTTACAGGATTTTACCGGTGTACCTGCAGTTGTAGACCTTGCTTCTTTACGTAAAGCAATGGTAGATATGGGTGGTTCACCTGATAAGATTAATCCGGAAGTACCAGTGGATCTAGTAATTGACCACTCCGTACAAGTTGATGAATATGGTACGAAAAATGCGTTGCAGGCAAATATGGAGTTAGAATTTGAACGTAATGCAGAACGTTATGAATTTTTAAATTGGGCTCAGAAAGCATTCAATAATTATCGTGCTGTTCCACCTGCAACTGGTATCGTACACCAGGTAAACTTGGAGTACATCGCAAATGTTGTGCACGCTATTGATAATGGACAAGGTGAGCTAGACGCATTTCCAGATACATTAGTCGGTACAGATTCTCATACAACCATGATCAATGGTCTTGGTGTTTTAGGCTGGGGTGTCGGCGGTATCGAAGCGGAAGCTGGAATGCTAGGACAACCTTCTTATTTCCCAGCACCAGAAGTAATTGGTGTCAAATTTACTGGAAGCTTCCCTAATGGAACAACAGCGACAGATTTAGCATTAAAAGTAACGCAAGTGCTTCGTGAGAAAAAAGTAGTTGGTAAATTTGTTGAATTCTTCGGACCTGGGCTTGAAGATATGCCGTTAGCAGACCGTGCCACTATTTCCAATATGGCTCCGGAATACGGTGCAACTTGTGGTTTCTTCCCAGTTGACGCAGAGGCATTGAACTACCTTCGTTTAACAGGTAGAAACGAAGAGCAAATCGCATTGGTTGAGAAATATTGTAAAGAGAATAGTTTATGGTATTCTTCCGATCAGCCAGATGCGGATTTCACTGAACTTGTAGAAATTGACCTTTCTGAACTGGAACCGAACTTGTCAGGACCGAAACGTCCTCAAGATTTAATTCCATTATCTGATATGCAGCAATCATTTAATAAAGCAATTACAGCTCCAGCAGGTAATCAAGGATTCGGTCTGGATGCTTCTGAATTTGATAAAGAAGTAGAAATCGATCATCCAAACGGTCGCAAATCTGTTATGAAAACAGGTGCTGTTGCCATTGCAGCCATTACTTCATGTACGAATACTTCTAACCCTTACGTTATGTTAGGTGCAGGGTTACTTGCGAAAAATGCTGTCGAAAAAGGACTCGAAGTTCCTGAATATGTGAAGACATCACTAGCTCCAGGGTCAAAAGTTGTAACTGGTTATCTAGAAGATTCTGGTTTGATGCCATATCTTGATCAATTAGGGTTTAACTTGGTTGGTTATGGTTGTACAACTTGTATCGGTAACTCTGGTCCATTGCGTGAAGAAATTGAGAAAGCCATTGCAGACAGTGACTTAACAGTTTCTTCCGTATTATCAGGAAACCGTAACTTCGAAGGTCGTATTCATCCATTAGTGAAAGCTAACTACTTAGCTTCACCTCCTTTAGTAGTAGCATATGCACTAGCAGGAACGGTTGACATTGATCTGAAAAACGATGCTATCGGTCAAGATAAAGATGGCAATGATGTATTCTTTAATGACATTTGGCCATCTATGGATGATGTTCGTGACCAAGTGAATAAAGTAGTAACACCAGAAATTTTCCGTAAAGAATATGAGAATGTATTTGAGTCTAATGAAAAATGGAATGCTATTGAAACGACTGACGAACCATTGTATTCCTGGAATGATGACTCTACTTATATTCAGAACCCGCCGTTCTTTGAAGGACTTTCCAAGAATGCAGGTAAGGTAGAAGCATTGTCTGGTATGCGTGCAATTGGTAAGTTTGCAGATTCTGTTACTACGGACCACATTTCACCAGCAGGTGCGATCGCAAAAGACATGCCTGCAGGTAAGTATTTGCAAGGTAAGAATGTGTCTCCACGTAACTTCAACTCATACGGTTCTCGCCGTGGTAATCACGAAATTATGATGCGTGGTACGTTTGCAAATATTCGTATTAAAAACCAGCTTGCACCAGGCACAGAAGGTGGATTTACTACTTACTGGCCAACCGAGGATGTTATGCCGATTTATGATGCAGCGATGAAATACCAAGAAGATGGTGCAGGACTTGTTGTATTAGCAGGCAATGACTACGGAATGGGAAGCTCTCGTGACTGGGCTGCCAAAGGTACTAATCTATTAGGAATCAAAACGGTTATCGCGCAAAGCTTTGAGCGTATTCACCGTTCTAACCTTGTAATGATGGGTGTGTTACCTTTACAGTTCCAAGAAGGCGATGGCGCAGATTCTCTAGGCCTAACTGGTAAAGAAACATTTGAAGTGCAAATTGATGAAACAGTAAAACCTCGTGATCTAGTAAAAGTTACAGCTACTGACGAAGATGGCAAACAAACTTCATTCGAAGTGATTGCTCGCTTCGACAGTGACGTAGAAGTAGACTACTATCGTCACGGCGGTATCCTTCAAATGGTATTACGTAACAAATTAGCATAATATATTCAAAAGATAGCCTGTAACAACAGGCTATCTTTTTTTATCAGCAGTCAAAAAAGTATAAAAGTGCAGTCACAGAAGTAATCACATTGAACATGAATTTTAGATCCTATAATATAGATTATGTCAACTAGCCGCTTTATGCTTAGTGGTAATTTTGAAATGATTCATGTGCTGGGCTACCGCTCCGTCCAACCACTCCGCGTCCTGCGGGGCACGGCTGAAGCTAACTTTGTGAAGAAAAATCGCTTCACAAAGTGGATCTTCAGCGCCTGCCTGTCCCGCGGGAGTCTACGTGGTTGGCCTACGCTAGGATTGGTACTCCACAATGTTTGTAAGAGATAGCATATTGATCACTCATCACTATATATAACAGGAACTTTATAAATAATAACATAATGCCTAGAACCACTGCTTTTAGCTGTTCCATATGTTGTAGCACTTCCCTTAAGCGTAGGAAATAGGCGGAGACTCCCGTGGAATCAGCGCGAGCTGAAGATCCATTTATGAAAGAAAAGAATTTTCTTTCATAAATTAGCTGAAGCCGTGCCCACAGGACGCGGAGCCTATTTCCGGAGCTTTGCAACGCAGTTAAAATATTTCAAAATGACCGTTTTGCAATATATTCTTAGTTGACATAATCTATATTATGTTAACTAGAAATGCGTAGAAGTTTTCAGTTTGTCTACATAATTTGATAATTAGACGCTGTCACAATAATCCGATATAATGTATGTAGTGTAAAGGTAAAGGATGAAGTGCTATGCGGAAAAACATTATTTCCATTTCGATTATTATATTGTTGGTTGGCATATTTATTGTAACCAATTTTACAAATATCGGCCAAGATGAACAAAAAACTAATATTATTGATGTAACCGGAGATACGTCGGTAGAAGGTGGCTCGATAAGCGCACCGGATGCTTATCAGCTAAAGGAAGGGGAAGAGGCGCCGGCATTCACTTTAAAGAATCGCAGTGGTGAAGAGCAACAAGCCTTTAACCATGACAAGCCATATACACTGGTAAATTTCTGGGCGACCTGGTGTCCGCCATGTGTCAAAGAAATGCCAGCGTTACATGAGTTCCAGCAACAAAATGCTGATCAGATTCAAGTAGTAGCAGTAAATGTAACAAATACCGAAACATCGGAAGAAGTGGTCTATGATTTTCTTGATGAGGGTACATATGAATACACCATCCTTTTTGACGAGAAAGACATCGTCTATGACGGCTACTCGGTTATCAATATGCCCACTTCTTTTTTAATCAGAACCAGTGACCGTAAAATCTTGAAGAGAATCAATGGTTCTATGTCACTTGAACAAATGCAGGAGCATTTAGAAGATGTTCAGAGTAGTTAAATGACGGGGGAAGGAGCAGTTACGTGACGATGCAACAGTGGACAGAGATAGAACAAAAAATTCAAAGTTGGAATTCGCTTGACGACATTCCTCCATTCAATGAAATTGAAATACTGCGATTGCTCGAGGAAGTCGAGCAATCGTCTTATTCGTTATCAAAAGATACGGAGTCACTATTATACAGTATGCTTACTTTTTTTCGATTGAAGCGAAATGTAACAGACGATCATTTGAATCAACATCTAGAACAGCTAAAACAGGATAGTGAACATCCGATGGTTGCAGAGGTCCAATCACTGAAACATTATTTATCGGTGTATCAAGAGTTGGCATATGTGGATTTGGCCCAGTATCAAATGCGAGAAACAGACTTTGATCCAGTTAAACTAAAAAAAGCAAAGGCTTTATTGTCTGAATTAAATGATCTCGCTAATTTGCAAGTAAATCGGACGGGAAGTACGAGTAATTTAAAGAAAGTATATGATCAACTATTTATTCAAATGGAAGAATTAGAGGACCTGGCAGAGGGGCTGGTCTTTGCGCTGGAACAACGGAAATCGACAAAAGAAATCCAGCCCTATAATGATGCTATCGAGAAACTGGGTCATTATATCACGCTGTTTTATGACAGACTACCTGCCTTTATGAAAGACGATTCTGGTGAAGATCCGTTAGATGCATTACATCACATGGTTGGACTTCAGGATGTCAAACAGTATATTAATCAATATTACCATTATTTAAAGTACCAGCAACGCCGCAAGGAAGCTGGATTTCAAATGGTTGATGAACAAGGCTTAAACATGGTGATTACAGGGAATCCAGGTACGGGAAAAACAACGATAGCCCGGTTACTTGCAAATATCTATTACAGGCTTGGATTATTGAAAAATAATCATGTGGTGGAAGTAAACCGTTCCCAGCTTGTTGGCTCCTTTATGGGTCAGAGTGAAGAGAATACATTAAACTATGTCAAAAAGGCTGTTGGTGGCGTGCTGTTTATTGATGAAGCGTACAACTTAAAACGTGAAGATCAGGCAGGTAATGATTATGGGCAAGCTGTCATTGATACATTGGTTTCCAGTATGACAAGTTCAGAGTATGCGAATCAGTTTGCAGTTATTATGGCGGGTTATCCTGAAGAAATGGAACATTTTCTCTGGTCGAATCAAGGGTTAAGAAGCCGTTTTCCAGACGGGAATTTCATCCATCTTCCTGATTTTACAAATACAGAACTTGCGCGAATCGCGGAAGACACAGCATTACAGAATGATTACTTTTTTACTGAGAAGGCAATAAGTCAGTTTGTTTCATTAATCGAGAAATCACGTGTTGATGAATCCTTTGGTAATGCCAGAACAGTAAAAGATTTAGTATTAAAGGTTATATTTCATATTGGCGCCCAACATCCATTACCATTAAAAGAAAACTGGCTGGCGCATATGCGGATTACAGAGCAGGATGTAGCCGACTTAGATGATCAACAGGATACGGTAAACGAACCAATGAAGCAGCTGGATCAGTTAATAGGACTTGATAATGTCAAAGAAGAAGTAAAAAAATTATCAGCATTTGTACAGGTTCAACAGAAACGGAAGTCATTACAGCTTCCGAAAGTACCGATTCAATTGCATGCAGTGTTTTCGGGAAACCCAGGTACAGGGAAGACTACAGTAGCCAAATTATATGCACAAATATTAAAACAATGCGGTTTATTAAAACGTGGGCACTTAGTAGTTGCTTCCCGTAGTGACCTTGTTGCTGGCTACGTTGGGCAAACAGCGATGAAAACCAAAAATAAAGTACGAGAAGCACTTGGAGGCGTATTGTTTATCGATGAAGCCTATGCCCTTAATCGTGGCCAAAAAGATTTTGGCAAAGAAGCCATTGATACTCTCGTGGATGAAATGACGCGACACAATGAGAATTTGGTGATTATTTTGGCTGGATATCAGCGTGAGATGGAATCTTTCATTGCCAGTAACCCTGGGTTGGAATCCCGATTTAAAAAATATTTCCATTTCCAAGATTATACGAGAGAGCAATTAATGGAGATGACAAAATTCCACGCTCATGAATATCAATATAAATTGGTAGAAGCAGTAATTCCATATTTGTTAGAGCGGTTTGACCATACAAAAATTACAGGAAACGGACGATTTATTGTCAATCTAATCAACGAAGCGATTCAATACCAGGCACTTCGGCTCGATTTAGAAACAGACACGGTTGAGTCGTTTGAATGGTTAACAGAAAAAGACTTTGCATTAGCTTGGAATTCGATGAGGAGGACAAATGAATCATGAAAGTAACTACACCAATAAAAGTTAGATATCAAGAGACAGACCAGATGGGGGTAGTATATCATGCCAATTATTTAATTTGGTTTGAAATTGGCAGAACTGCTTTTGTTGAAGAATTGGGTTTCAAATATCATGAGATGGAGTCGGAAGGAGTCGTCTCTCCTGTTATAGATGCAAACATTCAGTTTAAGCAGCCAATTAGATATGGACACGATGCATTTGTGGAAACATGGCTCGTTAAATATAATGGAATAAGAACGACGTACGGTTATCGAATCACTGATCAGAATGGAGAAGTAGCGGTTACAGGAGAAACGCAGCACGTAATTGTCAAGAAGGACAACTTTCGTCCACTATCTTTGAAAAGACATTTTCCTAATTGGCATGAAGCATATCAACGTGCTTTACAGAAAGAGGATGTATAATGGCGTTCGGGTTGGATCGTGCTACTTTATGGCAATGGAAGCAGGATGTGTTGCACGGAAATATCGCTTTCTTAACTCATTATTGGTTGGATGACCGTTTTCCAGGCTGTACGACTGTAACGAAAGTAGGCTGCAACGATTATAGTAAATTGATTGCATGGGGTGAACAATACGGATTAAAAGAAGAATGGATACATCGGGATCCGGATTATCCTCATTTTGACTTGTTCGGTGAACGGCAAAAAGCAATATTGCAACAAGAGAAACAATGGCAACACATTAACAAATTCAATCTATAGCAAAAAGAAAGAGGCATGGATCTTCATGCCTCTTTCTTTGGTCAAACAAGTCAGTGTTTTGGCTTTTTATCAGGGACAGGGTCGAAGCCACCAGGATGAAAGGGATGGCATTTTAGAATCCGTTTGACTGATAGATAGGAAGCCTTCAACACATGGAAGCGTTGAAAGCATTCCAGGCTATATTGTGAGCAGGTCGGTTGGAAGCGACAGCTCGGTGGGAACATTGGACTGATAAATTGTTGATAAAATCGGATCAATAGCATGATCAATTTTTTCACAAACATTCACCTCAATGGTCCAATGCTTTATCATAGGTAATCGATGCGATTGCGTCATGAAGATGAATCGATTCTTCATTTTGACACGTCACTGTGAATTTATTGACAAATGGCATTTCATATAAATCTGCAGCTACTAATCGAACCATATCCTCTACAAATCGTGGATTTTCATATGCTTGTTCGGTCACCATTTTTTCATCCGGTCGTTTTAATACAGGATGAACACGGGCGCTCGCATTACTTTCGGCAGCCTCTAACAATGCTTGCTTCCAGTCAATGACCTCTTCGTCAAAATTACCAGCAAGTTCTGCAGTTATTTTGACAATTCCTCTTTGGTTATGGGCGCTGTATTCACTAATTTCTTTAGAACAAGGACAAAGAGTAGTGACAGTTCCCTCTAGCGATACAGTTATTTGATAGCCAGCGTGACGATCGAAGTTTATTTTTATCGATGCTTCTGCATGGTTCATACCCGGCATATCAGATGCAGGCCCTCGGCGTTCAAAAAACCAAGGAAAATGGATGGTGATTTGGTTATCATCCTGTTCTAAACGTTCAGCCATTTTTTTTGTGAATGCTTTTAATGAGCTAATAGTAAGTGGAAAAGGGCTGTTATTACTGGACTCTTGGATCATTTCCGTAAACCTGCTCATATTAGTCCCTTTATGGTTTTTCTTAATAGAAGATGTCATTTCGAATGTCCCGATCGTAGTCTGGCTTGCCGAGCTAATTTGACTCTCTACTTGAACGGGGTGCTTAACATTGGCAATCCCGACATGGTCTATATCAAACAAAAAGTCTTTCTTTGTATTTTGTAAATCAGGCATTTTTTCTTTCTCAGTAGGTTTTGTCTTTTCACCTGGTTCAACTGATCCGAACAATTTATGTCGATCTGCTTTATTTGGCAGTTGGTTGGTGTTAATATCTTTCATGATTAGACCCCTTTCGTCATCAACTATTTCAAAGTATACTTAAACATTAGCCAATATTCAATTTAAAAATCTCAAAAAACAGGACCTAATGATTCATTAGACCCTGTTACATCCATTTAATTTTTGGTTCGGTTTTGTTTATGATCCGTTTAATATTTGCCTTATGTCTGTATATGACAAATATCGTCAGAATAGCTGTGACAATGGTTAGACCGGTTTCCCGCATAATTAGAGTAACTATTATCGTAATGATACCAGTCAACATCGAAGCTAAAGATACATACTTTGATAAGTACAAAATAATAAGAAAACTTAGAATCATTATTACAAAAACCAATGGATTAACACCTAGAATAACTCCAGCAGATGTTGCAACGGCTTTACCACCTTTAAAATTAGCAAACAGTGGATACATATGGCCGATAGCAGCAAAGATACCTATTAGCAGTGGATAGACATCTGCGTTTAAAAATACTGGTAATGCAGCTGCGAGTGTCCCTTTCAGAATATCGACAGTGATCACAATAATACCGGCTTTTAGCCCAAGTACGCGGAATGTGTTGGTAGCACCTAAATTACCGCTGCCATGATCACGTATGTCTTTCTTATAGCCTACTTTACCTACAATTAATCCCGTAGGAATGGAGCCTAGTATGTACGCAATTAAGATAAAAATAAAATATTCCATTATCAAACTCCTCAATCTCTGATAGACTTCATTGATGTCTCTATTTTAGCATGTAATTTGTAAAAAAGTACACGGTTGATGTAAATTTTGTTATTGTAATAGATAGTAATGGTTTGTTTAACAATAAATACCTTTCTATTGGTATATTTTTTTGTCAGTAGACTTGCGTCAATTTGCATTAAATGGTTTAATCAATAAAAATGAGGTGTAACGATGAATAAAGAAAATGAACAGCATACAATGCAAGAAATACTAGAAAAAACGAAAACAATTGCTGTTGTCGGTTTGTCAGATAAACCCTATAGAACTTCGTATCAGATTGCTAAAGCAATGCAGAAGGAAGGGTATCGCATCATACCGGTCAACCCTAACATAGAGGAAGTTTTGGGGGAGAAGGCATATAAGAGTTTGTCAGATATTACTGAAAAGTACGAATTAGTAAATGTGTTCAGAAGGTCAGCATTTGTCAAAGCTCTTGCTGAAGAAATTGTCAAAACAGATGCAGAATTTGTTTGGATGCAGCAAGGCGTCACTGATCCAGTTGCATATGATATATTAGTAAAGCATAATAAAAAAGTAATTATGGATAGATGTATTAAGGTAGCGCATGCTGTCTTAATGAAATAACTTTACAAATTAGAACGAATGTTCTATATTTCATAAGTAAGTGTATGAAGACGATAGGCATTTGAAGTGATTGTTGGGAAGGAGTATCGAGGAAGTAATGAGTAATAAGCCAACATATAATGATGAATCTATTCAAGTATTAGAAGGATTAGAAGCAGTAAGAAAAAGACCTGGTATGTATATTGGGAGTACAGATGCAAGAGGTTTGCACCATCTCGTGTTTGAAATTGTAGATAATTCCGTAGACGAAGCTTTATCAGGCTTTGGCGAAAGAATTGAAGTGACCATCCATAAGGACCACAGTATTACTGTTGCCGACAATGGACGAGGAATGCCTACAGGTATGCATCAAACAGGCAGACCAACACCTGAAGTCATTTTAACGGTTTTACATGCAGGTGGTAAATTCGGTCAAGGCGGATACAAAACAAGTGGTGGTCTTCATGGTGTAGGGGCGTCAGTAGTGAATGCCTTGTCAGAATGGTTAGAAGTAACCATTCATCGTGATGGTGGCGTGTTCTATCAACGTTTTGAAAATGGTGGAAAACCAGTTACTACACTTGAAAAGAAGGGTAAAACGAAAAAGTCGGGTACATCGATATCGTTCAAGCCAGATCGATCAATCTTTTCAACGGATGCGTTTCAGTTTGACATATTAGCAGAACGGTTAAGAGAAGCGGCATTTCTTTTGAAGGGAATTACTATTGATCTGAAGGATGAACGAAAAGAATTGGTGAAAGAAACGTATCATTACCCAGATGGCTTAAAAGAATTTGTCACTTATTTAAATGAAGAGAAAGATGCTTTGCATGAAGTAGTGGCATTCGATGGCGAGCTACAAGGTATGGATTTAGATTTCGCCTTTCAATTTAATGATGGATATGCTGAAAATATTTTATCGTTTGTTAATAATGTGCGTACCAAAGATGGGGGCACACATGAATCTGGTGCAAAAACAGCTATCACGAGAGCATTCAATGAATATGCACGTAAGGTGAACCTGTTAAAAGAAAAAGACAAAAATCTTGAAGGTAATGATATTCGAGAAGGGTTTACGTCTGTCGTGTCATTGAAAGTCCCAGAAGAAAAATTACAGTTTGAAGGACAGACAAAAGGTAAGCTAGGAACAGCTGAGGCGCGATCTATTGTAGATGCGATCGTGGCCGAACAGATGCAATATTTCTTAGAAGAAAATCCGGATATCGCCTCAATGCTCATAAAAAAAGCGATTCGAGCTAAAGATGCCAGACTTGCTGCAAGAAAAGCTAGAGAAGAAGCGAGAAGCGGTAAGAAAAAACGTCGTAAAGATGCACTGTTAAGCGGTAAACTAACTCCTGCCCAATCACGGAATGCAGAAAAAAATGAATTATACCTTGTAGAGGGTGACTCTGCTGGTGGTTCTGCTAAACAAGGGAGAGACCGTAAATTTCAGGCCGTGCTTCCACTAAGAGGTAAGGTCGTTAATACGGAGAAGGCTAAACTTGTTGATATCTTAAAAAATGAAGAGATATCTACGATTATTCATACAATAGGTGCCGGTGTTGGAGGAGACTTTTCAATTGATGATGTGCAATATAACAAAGTTGTTATCATGACAGATGCCGATACAGATGGTGCACATATTCAGGTATTATTATTAACATTTTTCTATCGTTACATGCGTCCGTTAATTGAAGCTGGAAAGGTATTTATCGCATTACCTCCGCTATATTTGGTTTCGAAAGGAAAAGGTGCTAAAGCACAAAGTGAGTATTGCTGGACAGAAGAAGAGCTGGCAAAAATCACAAAAAAATTCAAAAATGGTTATCAAATTCAACGGTACAAAGGTTTAGGCGAAATGAATGCAGACCAGTTATGGGAAACAACGATGAATCCAGATACACGAACGCTTATCCGTGTTACAATCGATGATTTAGCGAGAGCAGAGCGCCGTGTGTCCACGTTAATGGGGGATAAAGTAGAACCCCGAAGAAAATGGATTGAGTCACATGTACAATTCAGTCTTGAAGAAGACGAAAATATTATTGATAATGAAAATATTCAAATATAGGGTTGTTTAGGAGGAATACCGTTGGCAGTGGAAGAGAAGTATTTAGATCTCCCGCTAGAAGATGTAATGGGAGATCGATTTGGGCGATATAGTAAATATATTATTCAGGATCGTGCGTTACCTGATGTACGTGATGGTTTAAAACCGGTACAACGTCGTATTCTGTTTGCGATGCATGAAGAGAAGAACACGCATGATAAAGCATACCGTAAATCGGCTAAAACAGTCGGTACGGTAATTGGTAATTATCATCCGCATGGTGATTCATCGGTTTATGAGGCTATGGTCCGCTTAAGTCAAACTTGGAAAGTACGTAATGTACTAGTTGAAATGCACGGAAATAACGGTAGTGTAGATGGTGATCCCCCTGCAGCAATGCGTTATACCGAAGCACGTTTGTCTGCGATTTCATCAGAATTAATTCGGGACATTGATAAAGAAACCGTCGACTACATTCCCAATTTTGATGACACAATCAACGAACCAGTGGTGCTACCAGCAAGAATTCCTAATTTACTAGTGAACGGTTCAACAGGGATTTCTGCCGGTTATGCAACAGAAATTCCGCCACACAATTTAGGGGAAGTTATCGAGGCAATCATGAGACGCCTTGATAAACCGACCATAACGGTAGAAGAATTATTGGAAATAGTGAAAGGGCCAGATTTCCCTACTGGCGGAATTATTCAAGGGTATGAAGGATTGAAGAAAGCTTATCAGACTGGTAAAGGAAAAATTGTTGTTCGAGGAAAAGCAGACATTGAACCAATGAAAGGAAATCGCGAACAGATCGTGATAGATGAGATTCCTTACGAAGTAAACAAAGCATCACTTGTTAAACGAATGGATGAATTGCGACTAGATCGTAAGGTTGAAGGCATTGCAGAAGTTCGAGATGAAACAGATCGTACTGGTCTCAGAATCGTGATTGAGTTAAAAAAGAATGCGGATAGCCAAGGTGTATTAAACTATTTATATAAAAACACGGATCTGCAAATCACCTATAATTTTAATATGGTAGCAATCAAGGATAAGACGCCAAAATTATTAGGCTTGATTGAGATTATAGATGCGTATATTGCACACCAGCGAGAAGTTGTGACAAGACAAACACAATTTGACTTGAATAAAGCTGAGAAACGTGCTCATATCGTAGAAGGTTTAATCAAAGCCGTTTCTATTTTGGATGAATTAATTCAAACCATTCGTGCATCGAATGATAAACAGGATGCGAAGAAGCGGATCATGGAAGCGTATGGTTTTACGGAGCCACAGGCTGAAGCGATTGTGAACCTACAGCTTTACCGTCTGACGAATACTGACATTACTGCATTAGAGAAAGAAGCAACTGAATTACAATCAGCTATTGCCGAATATCGTTCAATCCTTTCTGATGATAAGAAATTAATTTCAGTTATCAAGAAGGATTTGCGTCAAATGAAGAAACAATATGCAGAAGATCGCCGAACTAAAATTGAAGAAAAAATCGAAGAATTAAAATTCAATGTGGAAGTTACCGTTGCAAGTGAAGATGTGATCACTTCCGTAACAGAACATGGATATGTTAAGCGCACCAGTATTAGATCCTACACTGCCTCTAGTGACGAAGACTTTTCGATGAAAGAAGACGATTATTTAATTTCATTATTAGAATTAAATACAACAGATCATTTGCTGCTGTTTACGAATAAAGGACGCTATATTCCATTGCCAGTCCATCAGCTGCCGGATATCCGCTGGAAAGAGCTAGGGCAGCATTTATCAAATATTGCTTCCATCGATAAAGAGGAGACAATTGTTAAAGTAATTCCAATCAGAGAGTTTTCAAAAGACAAATACTTAACTTTCTTTACCCAAAATGGCATGGTCAAGAAAAGTACATTAGATCTCTATTTCTCACAACGATACTCACGGCCATTGATTGCCCTTAACCTAAAAAAAGGTGATGAATTAATCAATGTCTACTTAACGGATGGAAATCGAGATGTGTTTATTGCAACGAATAAAGGCTATGGTCTGTGGTATCATGAATCAGAAATATCTGTCATTGGTCAGCGTGCAGCTGGAGTGAAAGCAATCCAGCTGAAAGAGGACGAATATGTTGTCAATGCTGTCTTGCTAAATGAACTACAAGAGAAACGTAAGCTGTTTTTAACAACTCAACGCGGGGCATGCAAACGTATGTCACTCGATCGTTTTGAAAAATCTTCTAGAGCGAAAAAAGGGTTAGTAATGCTTCGTGAACTGAAAACAAAGCCACATCGAGTTGTCGGTTTTGAACTGGTAGACAATGAAGATTATGTTCAATTGTTTACGGCTAAAGGTGAAACACACCAAGTCAAACCGATGGAATTACCGCTGAGCGATCGCTATAGCAATGGTTCCTATGTATTGGATAGTGATATCACAGGTGAGGTAACCATGGTGAAAAATCAGCGAGAACTGAAAAAACCATTTGATAGCGAGAAAGAATAAACAAAAAATAGACACCCTGATTGATATCTTGGGTGTCTATTTACTGTATAAGAAAAAACAATTACAGTTCTGCTGCCTTGCACCGAGGAAGCCTACTTCGAAGCATTACCAGTAGACACAGGTGCAGACGTTGTGGATCTTCAGCGCCTGCCTGTCCCGCGGGAGTCTATGTGGTTGGCCTACACTAGGATGGGAGCTCTACAACTATTGGAATTGCTAGCATATTATGAGCACCATAAATATCAGCTTTTAATTACATAATCCATATTATAGGAACCACTTAATATTCAATCTACATAAAGGATGCTGGATTTTCATTGGATTTTAAGAAAAGCATTAGCGTTATATGGAAAAAATCAGTATAATGAAAAAAGAATGAAATTTCAAGGAGTTTAGAATATGTTGACAACTAGTAAGCCACTTGCAGATAAACAAAAACTAGCTGATCTTTATCATTTTTACAAAGTGAATGGAAAAAAGGTCTACCAGGAGCAAATACTTGATTATTTCTCGAAATGGGATCAGCAAATGGTGCATATTTGTTTCAGCGGACATTTTTCAGCAGGAAAATCCACCTTAATCAATCATTTAATGAGTGAAAGCTTGCTGCCCCAAAGTCCGATTCCAACAAGTGCGAATATTGTGGAAATCAAACATGGTGAAGAGGCGGTCATTGTCCATTTCAAAGAACAGGCACCAATCGAAATGAAAGCACTACCGCCAATGGATGTATTACACCAGCTTTGTACGAATGGTGATGAGGTTAAAAAAATTGAAATATATAAAACGATGAAGGATTTGCCTGCTGGAATTACCTTAATGGACACACCTGGGATAGATGCAGCTAATGACGCAGATCGTTTGATGACAGAGTCTGCGCTTCATCAGGTAGATACCGTTTTTTATGTGATGGATTATAACCACGTGCAATCAGAAGTGAATGCATCTTTCCTAAAACAACTGGATGATATGCATAAACCGTATTTCGTGATCATCAATCAAATGGATAAACATGATGAATCAGAAATAAGCTTTACAGACTTTCAACAAAGTTTATCAAAGGTGTTTAGTCATTGGGACATCGAACCAACAGCAGTATATTATACTTCCATGCAGGATCGTGTCGATTCTATTAATCAATTTGATCAGGTAAAAGCTGCGTTGCAGCAGCTGATGACGAAAAATCATCATGAATTGTTAGAGGAGACTTTGTCTCACGGAATTAGTCATACCGTTCAAACCAGTGTTGATAATGAGCAACAAGTACTTGATACAGAACTGCAACAGCTGGATGAGCAGATGGATGAACTGGAATTGCCAGAGAAATCGTATCAACAATTGGAAGAACGTTACAAGGAACTAAAAAATGAAAATGGTCGTTTGGAGAACGATTTCTTGCATGAGTTGGAACAAACGACGAAAAACGCACAATTAATCCCATACGAAATTCGTGAGAAGGCGGAGGCGCTGCTAGCTGCACACGACCCAAAATTCAAAGTCGGCCTTTTTAAAAATCGTAAAAAAATTGAAGCAGAAAGAAGAGAGCGATTAACCCTTTTTTATCAGGTGTTGCAAGAGAAAACCGAAGTCGGCTTAGAGTGGAAATTACGAGACAAACTATCGGAATTCTTAAAGCCTTATGTATCTGTTACTTTTTCAGAAGCTATTTTTCAAGAGCAATTTCAGCCGGAATCTTTGCTGAAGCTGATCAATGAAGGTGCAACAGTAAATAATGATTACTTGCTTGTATACTGTGATCAGGTGTCGGCGTCGATCAAGAAAATGTACCGACAACATTATAAGCAGAAATGGCAACAATTATCTGCAGACATTTTTGAACCGATTAATGAAGAGCTTACAGAATTAGAGACAAACATGCAACAGGTTGATTCCTATCAAAAATTACAGCAAGAACGTGATTACTTAGAACAGCAATTCCAACAATATAAGACAAAACTAGAGTCATTGTTAACGAATGAAAGTAAAGAGGATCTTGCAAATTGTAAAAAAATCGAGGAGGCACTTCAAGAAAGTCAATCCTATCGAGTCCAGGAATTAGCTGATGCAACAACGAAAAATGCAAAAACGGATTCAAACGAAGAAACTGAAGTAAACGAAGAGTCCATAACGCTTCTCTCGCACAATGATACTGTTAAAGATGTCAACGAAGCAGCTTCACTTTTAGCTACAGTGGATGGCTTGGACTCATTACGTAATGACTTATTAAGAAAAAAGGATCGTCTCGAAAATCGTTTATTTACCATTGCGTTATTCGGAGCATTCAGCGCTGGTAAATCATCGTTTGCCAATGCACTGATAGGAGAGAAAGTCTTACCAGTTTCTCCTAATCCGACCACTGCTGCAATCAACAAAATTAGTCCGACGAGAGAGCAGTATAAGCATAAAGAAGTACTGGTAGTAATGAAGCAGGAGGATGAATTACTTCAGGATGTCAAGGCAATAACAGACCAGGATTTTCGAACATTGCGAGAAGCTTATAAATGGATTAACAAAACGAAGCTTGCTGCATTAGATATTGCTGATCAACACCAGTCATTCCTGCAAGCTATTCATCAAGGATACCCTGACATGGAAGGTCATATCGGTTCAGCTTATACGATCGGCTATGATGATTTTCAACGATATGTAAGAGAGGAATCAATTGCTTGTTTTGTTAAAGAGATGGAGCTTTTTTATGATTGTGCGCTAACTAGACAGAATATCTCGTTGGTTGATACACCAGGTGCTGATTCTGTTAATGCACGTCATACAGATTTAGCTTTTTCTTACATTAAAAATGCAGATGCCATTTTGTTTGTTACGTATTATAACCACCCATTCTCAAAGCCTGATCAACAATTCCTCGAGCGATTAGGAAGTGTCAAGGATGCATTTGAATTAGATAAAATGTTCTTCATCATTAATGCGATTGATCTTGCTAAAGATGAGACGGAACAACAGCTGGTAATGAATTACGTCCGAAAGCAATTACAACAATTTCAGTTAAAGAACCCAAGAATGTTTGCTGTATCTAGTAAGTCGGCAATCGAACACAAGGACGAAATAACTGGATTTCCGCAATTCGAGCAACGCTTTTATCGCTTTGTCAAAGAAGATTTAGCACAAATGAACATGCGTTCCATCTATACAGATATGCAACGAGCTCATGGTCTGGTTTCGAATTGGCTAACCTTTATTAATGGTGACCAGAAGGAAAAAGAACGTTTCATTGCGCAGCATACTCAACATCAGACTGATATTAACACGATTATCACAAATCGTAATAGCGAAGCCTATTACGAACAGATTGACCAGAAGCTGCAGAAACAAATCTTTTATGTAATTCAACGACTATCGATCCAATTTACGGATGTATTTAAGAATCATATT
The DNA here is from genome assembly GCF_022919575.1 of Gracilibacillus salinarum. Lineage (NCBI taxonomy): Bacteria > Bacillati > Bacillota > Bacilli > Caryophanales > Bacillaceae > Gracilibacillus > Gracilibacillus salinarum. Next base: position 432,434 of record NZ_CP095071.1, read on the forward strand.
CATCCCGGAGTTATTCAATCCAATGGACGAAAAGGAAAAAAAGAACTGGAAAAGGGCCTGGATTACTTAATGAAAGAATTAAATCAGAGGTTTTTACATGAATTCCAAGCGATTGTAATTCGACTGGAACAAGTTTTTCAGCAATCCTTACAACAATTACATGTAGATGTACAAAAAGAAGCAAAACAAGTAGATCCAGTGTTTTCCTTCTCGCAACTTGAAAACGTGGATCTAGTACAGCCAAAAATAGAGGAAAAGGGGATTCAGCTAGACCAGCGTTCCATTGAACAATGGGCAAATCAATATAAAGATTCGAAAACATTCTTTGCGCAAGGTGGCAGGGATCAATTACAGGAACAAATAACTCCTGTTCTGATGGAACAATGGAAAGTAGCAGCAGAAGAGAAAAAGGATCAATTAAGCAGGTTTTATTATGATCAATGGCTGCAGTTTGACCAAGACCTTTGGGCTGAATATATTACTGAGATGAATGCATATTATCAGCAAATTATTGATGGTCAAGCGCAATCTGAACAAAATAAAGAAGAATTGCTGGTGGTTGAACAACAGATTTCAAGTATTCTTCAATCTAAGTATATAATGTAAGTGCATTTTGTTCTAGGCAGAACGCATATAAGTACAGTCACAGAAGCCATCATGCGGATCATGAATGTGGATTATTATAATATGGATTATGTAGACGGAACACTGTAATTAAAAGTAGTTTATATTGATACTCTTTATGTCAATTAGGAGTGGGCGGGTTATGCTCGATTTTTCTAATCAGTCAAGAAAGTATAAAAGTGCAGTTACAGCAGTAATCATATGGAAAATGAAGCTGACTTCCTATAATATGGGTTATGTTAACTAGCCATCGCTAGCCAAGCATCCATATTGGATATTTAATGTGCTAGAATACCGCTTCGACCAACCACTCCGCGTCCTGCGGGGCACGGCTGAAGCTAGGCTACTACTTGCGTTACTTCATTGCTGCCTTGCACCGAGGAAGCCTACTTCGAAGCATTACTAGTAGACACAGGTGCAGACGTTGTGGATCTTCAGCACCTGCCTGTCCCGCGGGAGTCTACGTGGTTGGCCTACGCTAGGATGTTTGCTCTACAACTTTTGGAATTGCTAGCATATTGATTGCACCATAAATAACAGCTTTTGAATAACATAATGCCTAGAACCACTGCTTTTAGCTGTACCGTAAGTTGTAGCACTTCCCATAAGCGTAGGAAATAGGCGGAGACTCCCGTGGGATCAGCGCGAGCTGAAGATCCACTTAGGAAAGAAAAGAATTTTCTTTCCTAAGTTAGCTGAAGCCGTGCCCCACAGGACGCGAGCCTATTTCCGGAGCTTTGCTAAGCAGATAATGTATATCAAAATGAGTATTTTGGTATACAGCCCTAGTTGACATAATCCATATTATAGGAAGTGGTTTATTGATTAAGTCAATTAGGATCGGGTGGTTTATGCCCGGTTTTTCTTAAATGAAAGAAGAAATAGTGGAAAAAACGGCATTCGCGTTGTTTTTTAGCGAGTGCCGTAGTTTTTATGCCTTAGACGTGTAAATTTAGTTGAAGTACATATTCTCACCACTAGTTTACATAATATTTATTATGTAAACTAGTCACTTTGGATAATGCTAGGTTCTTAATTGTTTGTCAGCAGTGAGAGCTTGTTAAATCCTCTAGCGATCGTTTTAGCTGTATGGCTATCTGATCCTGGTTTAAGAGGAATACCTTTTTGTGAAGCGAGATCAACGATAGCTTGAGGGGGATACAGTTCCAAACATTCCTCTTTGTACAAGCCGGCAGTGTTCACATCAAGCTCTAATTTATTTTTTTTCATTATGTCTAACAATCGTTCAATCGTGAATTGGTACCCTTGATCGACTGCATATTTACGCTGATATTTGTGAATTAAAGTTAAATGCCCGATTCGATTGGGTTTGTAAGGGCCCAGATCAGCAACTATCGCTTTTTCCAAAGTCTGATAATACCTGTCATATACTGCTTCAACACTGCCAAATAATTGAATGATCCGAGCGAATTCTTCAACACTAAAGTCTACACATACATAATCGTCCATATTTGTTTTTAGCATATGAACGGAAAGGATCGAGTCATCGATCACAGATCCATAATCATTCAAAAAGCTGGTTATTGCTGATTCATAACCTTCGATATAATCTAACTCAAAGCCTAAATTTATCTTTAGCTGAGATTGATAATCTTTTTTTACTTTTTCGATAGTTTGTATATATTGGTCGAGATCAGCCCACTTCATGGCACTGTCCTTATCTGGTGTAGGATCAGAGAAAGATTTTGGAAGAGGTGCATGCTCAGTAAAACTCAATTCCGTTAAGCCTTTAGTAATGGCTTGTTCAATATAAGCTTCGATTTTGTCGTTAGAACCGTGCGGACAAAATGCGGTATGTACATGGTAATCACCATTTATATTCATTATATACCTCCTTTTGTTTCAAATGTTCTTTCTATTGTATACGGTTTAATCAAAAATGAAAAGCATTTATTGACAAAACAACAAAGCTTATGGTAATGTATAATCAACCAAACACTTTACTGCGGTAGAGTGGTAAAACGATAAAGCGTAATAGGATGTGAACTTACATGTTTTTACCAGCAGGTAGCCAGGACGAAACAGGAAATCAAATATCAAATCGGTTACGCGCTTCAGAGATCTTTCGGCTTGTAACCAAAAAACGCAATTTCAAATCAATTTCTACACCGGTTGTAGAATATGCAGATACCTTCACTAACGAGGTTGCAGGTATGGACCTTCATTCCATGCTGAAATGGTTTAATGGGGAAGGTGAGATCGAAGTATTGAGACCGGACTGGACTGCAGCTGTTGCACGGGCGATTGCTGGCCAACATCCATCGGAACAAAAATGGTCGTATCAAGGCAGTGTTTTTCGGTTTGATACAGAAGAAACAGAAAGTCGTCAAGCTGGTATAGAGATTGTGCATGCTGATCGTTTCTTCGGGGAAGCAGAAAGTCTTCTGACAGCTGTCGCTTATTTAAAAAATTTAGCCATCGATTCGTATGTGATTGAGCTTGGCCATACTGGCATTTTTGAAACATTAATAGCAGGTTATTCTTTTTCAGATAAAGAGATTGAAAAGTTGTTACAAGCGATGCATGATAAACGGGCTGATGTAGTCGAAGAGATTGTGACACAGGCAGGTCATCAACAGCTAGCAGATGCATTGCTTGCTTTAATAGACGCTTACGGTTCCAAAGAAGTTATTAATGACTATCGCAAACGTTGGGCAGGTCATGATGAACTAACCGCGATATTGGCACATATAGAAAGATTAATAGATTTATTGGAAGCTTCCGGTGTTACAGAAGTCATAGTAGACCTTGGTCGTGTTAAGAATTTGCCATATTATGATGGCATTATGTTTCGTGGTTTTCTGACTAACGATGGATCAACTTGTTTTTCAGGTGGCAGATACGATCGTCTGTATGAACAATTTGAACAAAAAACATCTGCAGTAGGCCTTGCTTTTTATGTGGATGTGTTAGCGAAGCATATGAAGGCTGAAGCAGAGCCGGAAAAAATTTGTATTCTTGCTTCTCCCAAGACACATGCGATCGCTGAACAATTCCGAATGGAACTGGATGAACAGGTAGTGGATATCCAATATGAGTTGAAAGAGGGCATAAGGTACCACCGTACGTATCAAGTGGTAGAAGAGGACAATGAATATAAGGTGGTTGAACGATGAAACCAGTTATTGCATTAACAAAAGGTCGCTTAGAAAAGCAATTTTTAGAGTTTTTTGAGAATGTAGGGTTCGATGTGGAGCCATTGAAGGAAAAGGGTAGAAAGCTGCAAATCGAAACCGAAGAATTTGAAATATTTTTCGCTAAAGGTGTCGATGTTACCACATATGTGGAGAATGGTATAGCCGATATTGGCGTTGTTGGTGGGGATATTCTGATCGAGCATCAGCCGGATGTCTATAATTTATTTCCGCTTCCATTCGGTCATTGCAGAATGGCGTTAGCTACCAAAGAAGATTATCAATGGCCAGATCAGAAGAAGCGGATTGCCAGTACCTTTACCAATATTACCAAACAATATTTCAAGGAAAAAGGTGAGTCGGTAGATATTATAAGATTAGAAGGATCTGTAGAATTGGCACCGATTTTAGGTCTAGCTGACGCGATCGTCGATATCGTTGAGACTGGCACCACATTAAAAGAAAATGGGCTTGCAGTGCAGGATGAATTTTTATCTTTCAGTGCGAGATTGATTGCAAACAGGTCCTCATTGAAAATTAAGCGAAATCAATTAGTACCCGTAATCGAACGGTTTAAGGAAGGAGCGAAACAACGATGATTCCTGTATTAACAGCAGATGCTTTTTTAGAGAAAGCACAACCGGGTCGAACGAACAGTCAGGATCAGCAGCAATATTTACAAGCAGCAGCTGCTATCATTGCCGATGTACAACAGGATGGAGACAAAGCTGTCCGCTCTTACATTGAGAAGTTTGATGGTACACCGCCAAAACAATTTCTAGTAACAGAAGAAGAACGTCAGGCAGCATGGGATAAAGTCGATAACCGCGTTATCCGATCCTTGCAGCGAGCTGCTGATAATATCCGTGATTTTCACAGTAAACAAGTAATGAATTCCCGCGTTATGCAAGCAGATAGTGATATCATGGCAGGTCAACTGTACCGGCCGATTGACCGAGTAGGTATCTACGTGCCGGGTGGAACAGCTGTTTATCCTTCGTCAGTTCTAATGAATGCTATTCCAGCTGTATTAGCAGGAGTCGGTGAAGTGAATATGGTAACACCTGTAAAAGACGGAGAAGAATTAGCACCTATTCTGGCAGTTGCAGCTGATATTGCAGGAGTTAACCATATTTATCGAGTAGGTGGTGTGCAGGCGATTGCGGCACTTGCTTACGGAACAGAGTCGATTCCAAAAGTTGATAAAATAGTTGGACCAGGAAATGCTTATGTTGCAGCGGCAAAAAAATTGGTATATGGGGATGTTGGTATTGATATGATTGCAGGCCCGAGTGAAGTAGCGATCATTGCCGATCAAACAGCTAACCCTGCTTACATTGCCGCGGATTTAATTGCACAGGCTGAACATGATGTAAATGCTCGTGCTTTTCTGATAACAACATCGGAACCACTTGTAACAAACGTACAAGCTGAATTAGAAAAACAATGCAGTCAACTGCCACGTAAGGCCATTGCATCTGAATCATTAATGCAAAGAGGGGCATGTGTTATTGTGGATACCTTAGAGGAAGCTTTCCAAATTTCCAATCAAATTGCACCAGAGCACCTGGAAATACAAGTAGCAGACCCTTTGGCTTGTTTAGGAAATGTACGTCATGCTGGATCTGTTTTCTTAGGGGAATATACACCAGAAGCATTGGGAGATTATTATGCCGGTCCAAACCATGTATTACCTACTTCCGGTACCGCAAGATTTTCATCCGGCTTATCAGTCGATGATTTTATTAAGAAAACAACTTATTTGTATTATTCACAACAAGCTTTGAAGCAGGCTGGCAACGATATTGTAGCGATTGCCAATCAGGAAGAACTAGAAGGACATGGATATGCAGTGAGAAAACGTTTGGAGGAAGAATAATGAGAACAGCGACTAAACAGCGTAAAACATTGGAAACATCAATTGACATCTCTGTTAACCTGGATGATCCAACAGAAGTATCCATCGAAACAGGTGTTGGTTTCTTTGATCATATGCTCGAAGCATTTGCTCGTCACGGCCGAATCGGTCTGGTGATTAAAGCAGAAGGTGATTTACACATAGACAGTCATCACACTGTTGAAGATGTTGGGATCGTTCTTGGTCAATTGATCAAAGAAGCATTAGGTGACAAACAATCCATTAATCGTTTTGGCAGTGCCTACGTACCAATGGATGAAGCGTTAGGATTTGTAGCACTTGACATCAGCGGAAGACCTTATCTTGTTTTTGATGCACAGTTTAACAATCAGCGATTAGGTAATTTTGATACAGAGCTGGTGCAGGAGTTTTTACAAGCATTTGCTTTTCAATCTGCTATTACCTTGCATGCGAAAGTTTTATACGGAGAGAACTCACATCATAAGGTCGAAGCAGTGTTTAAAGCTTTGGGAAGAGCGTTAGGAGAGGCAATTCGAATCAATCCAGCTATTAAAGGAGTAAATTCCACAAAGGGGTTAATCGAATGATTGCAATTGTAGATTACGGCATGGGCAATGTCGCAAGTGTCAAAACCGCTTTCGAACGTTTAGGTTATCAAGTGATGATTACAGATTCGATCGAACAGCTGGAGCAAGCAAGCCACATTATCTTACCGGGAGTCGGTTCTTTTCAGGCAGCAGCAGAAGAAATTAACCAACGCCAATTAAAGGAACCGTTGATCCGATTGGCAAAAGAAAAACCTTTTCTGGGAATTTGTCTTGGTATGCAGTTGTTATTTGAAACAGGTTATGAAAATGGTATATCAGATGGGCTCGGATTAATTCCGGGCAATGTAAATGTTATAGAAACGGAATATATTTTGCCACATATCGGTTGGAATCAACTGCAAATTGAAAATCAAAATCAAACATTTGCGCCACTTGAAGGGAAGCATGTCTATTTTGTTCATTCCTTCCAAGCACAAACGGAACAAAATTATCTTGTTGCTACCACAGATTATGGTGCGAAGATACCTGCCATTGTGCAAAATGGACTCGTATACGGTATGCAATTCCATCCTGAAAAAAGTGGTGAAGCAGGTGTAGAATTGTTAAAGCTGTTCATGCAGGAAACGACGATGGATGGGGGTGTTCGATCATGATAGCCAAGCGTATTATTCCCTGTCTAGATGTGAAGGAAGGGAAAGTGGTCAAAGGAACAAACTTTGTCGGCTTACGAGAACTTGGAGATCCTGTCGCCATGGCTTCCAGTTACTCAAAGGCTGGTGCAGATGAAATCATATTTTTAGACATATCTGCCACAAATGAAGGCCGTCAAACAATGGTCGATATTGTCAGACGTACAGCAGAACAAGTATTTGTGCCATTTACGGTAGGTGGTGGTGTCCGGACAATTGAAGATGTCAACCGTCTTTTGAAAGCAGGTGCTGATAAAGTAGGCATGAATTCAGCTGCAGTTGCCAATCCTCAACTGATCACAGAATCATCCGATCGCTTTGGTGCGCAATGTACCGTTGTAGCAATTGATGCGAAACGTGTCGGTGATAAATGGCATGTGATGACACACGGCGGATCAAAGGATACAGGAATCGACGCCCTTGAATGGGTTAAGGAAGCAGAAAAAAGAGGCGCAGGAGAGATTTTATTAACGAGTGTAGACACCGACGGGGTGAAAGACGGTTTTGATCTTGCGTTAACGGAAGCAGTAGTGCAAGCAATTCGTATTCCCGTCATTGCATCCGGCGGAGTTGGTAAACCGGAGCACTTCCCTGAAGTATTTAATCAAACGAATGTTTCGGCAGGATTAGCTGCTTCTATTTTTCATGAGAATACTTTTACAATTGAACAAGTAAAAGACGTATGTAAACAACAAGGAGTGAACATTCGTGAGGCCTGATTTTTCAAAGGGATTAATTCCAGCAGTAATAACAGATCATCATACGAAGGAAGTATTAATGGTAGCATACATGAACGAGGAAGCGTATGAGAAAACGCTCGAAACAAGGCAAACTTGGTTTTATTCTCGTTCTCGTGAAGAATTGTGGAATAAAGGTGCAACATCAGGAAACACGCAAGAAGTACAGTCAATGGACCTTGATTGCGACCAGGATACATTACTGATTCAGGTAATTCCAGCAGGACCGGCTTGTCATACCGGTGAACGCACATGCTTTTTTAACCGGGTAGCGGAGAAAGAAGATATGGTGAATAATGCCATTATAGAGCACGTAATGACTGAAGTGGAACAACGGAAATCAGAATCAGTAGAAAATTCGTATACCAATTATTTGTTTGATAAAGGCGTAGACAAGATCGGCAAAAAACTGATTGAAGAGGCGGGAGAAGTCGTGATCGCAGCTAAAAATGATGACAAACAGGAAATCACCAACGAAGTCAGCGATTTGTTGTATCATACGTTGGTTATGCTGGCAAATCAAGGCGTCTCCTTGCAAGATGTGAAACAAGAGTTAACGAATCGCTTTGCAAAGAAAGGGAATAGCAAAGGGGATCGATCTGAGATAAAGAAGTGGTAATTGTATTAGAAAAACAGGCAGCTGCATAAGTGCCTGTTTTTCTGTTTAATCCCAATTTTCTTTGATAAATTCATCTCTGCCGGATTTTGCCCGGTCTTCATCGTATTCCTGTTTATTTGTTAGATAAAAATCCTGATGATACGCTTCAGCAGGATAAAAAGCTGATGCAGGCAGTACTTCAGTTACGATGTCTTTTTTAAAGCGATTAGATGCTTGTAATCCTTGTTTAGAAGCTTCTGCTAATTGATGCTGCTCCTGATCATGATAGAAGATTGCTGTTCGGTATTGAGGGCCACGGTCTTGGAATTGCCCTTGATCATCTGTCGGATCAATTTGTGGCCAGTATAAATCTAATATTTGCTGATAAGATATCTTATCTGGTTCATATGTAATCTGGACGGCTTCATAGTGACCAGTATTTCCTGTTTTAACGTCTTCATAGCGGGGGTTTTCAACATGTCCGCCAGTGTATCCGGAAATGACACTTTCGACACCATCCCATTGATCAAACGGCTTGACCATGCACCAGAAGCATCCCCCTGCAAATGTTGCTTTGTTAAATTTTTTCTCCATTAAAATTACTCCTTCATATTGCAAAATCACTCTGTAGCATTTAATATACAAGTTATGTTAGTAGAAGTAAACGAATAAAACTCAAAGGGTGAAATAGATGTCTGATAAAGATCATATTCTTGTCGTAGACGGCATGGCATTATTGTTTAGAGGTTTTTTTGCAACATCATTTACAGGTAATTTTATGCACAATAGCAAAGGGGTACCGAGAAATGGTTTATTTGGTTTCTTGAATTATTTCACGAATTCGATGGAAACTTTTCAACCTACACATGTTGTTTGTTGTTGGGATATGGGAAGTAAAACGTTTCGTAACGAATTATACGACGGTTACAAATCAAATCGTGATGCGCCACCTGAAGAACTGATCCCACAATTTGATTTAGCAAAAGAGATAGTGACTGCTTTTCAAGTCCCGAATATCGGAGTGACCGGATTTGAGGCAGATGATTGTATTGGTACACTCGCCAAACAACTACACAAGGAACACGAAGTAACAGTTGTTACCGGTGACCAGGACTTACTGCAACTGGTAGATGAGAACATAAATATTGCGATCATGAAAAAAGGACAAGGTAACTACGATGTATTTACTGCAGATAATTTTTATGAAAAGAAATCATTGACTCCACATCAAATTATAGATTTAAAAGGGTTAATGGGCGATTCGTCCGATAATTATCCAGGGATCAAGGGGGTAGGCGAAAAAACAGCAATGAAACTGCTGCAACAATATGAAACAATCGATAATATGTTAGCAGATAAAGAGAATTTGACTAAAGGCATGCAGAAGAAGCTGGAACAGTATGCAGAAGACCTTACGATTTCACGTAAACTGGCAGCCATTCATACCGAGGTTCCACTTACTTTCTCAATGGAAGAGGCTCTATTTAATAAAGATCTTAGTACGATTCACAGCTATTTACAAACAGAACTGGAATTCAAAAATCCTGGTCGCTGGTTAGATAAATTACAAGAATCTTCATAAGGGACAGCGTTACTGAAAATAGCATGGGTTATAACAAAAGAGTGTAACTTAGAACACGACTAATCAAACAAATAATAGTTACTGTAAGAATTGAAGCAAACTGCGAAGTAATGACACTTTAGTGATGAGATCATTTTGTAATAGATAATCACGCTTTTTCTAGATCTGTTTTAGAACTTACTTCGCAGTATATAGATACAGCGTAAGAGAAAAAGCCGAACATAACATGAATCCTGCTATGGGGATTCCGTGTTGTGTTCGGCTTTTAAGTGTTATTGCATTTTTTGCATAAGCGAGAAGAATTCGATAATAAATTCGTAAAAGACTTGTTCAGATGGAGCGAGTTTTCTTTTTTTCGGAATTATAACACCGACTGTTCTTGTTAATTCGGGATTTTTTATGGCTACTTTAGCACTGTAAAATGGATTCAAATCGTTAAATGCACTCTCTGGCAGTAAGGTAATTCCGATACCTGCAGCGACCAACCCTTTAATTGCATCCAAATCTTCTCCCTGTGACGTAGCGATTGGATCGAAACCTGCACTTTTACAGCCATCGATAACGAGCTGGTGTAAAACATATCCTTTTGGGAATAATACGAACGACTCGTCTTTTAGTGTCGGTAAATCAATGACACCTTTTGTCGCAGCGGGATGCGAAATTGGTACTAATGCATAAAAATTCTCATTAAACAAGACTTCACCTTGGATGTCTGGAAGATCATCTGGAACTGGACCGATAAACGCAACATCTATTTCTCTGTTTTTAACAGCGTCAATTAAAAAATTGTACGAGCCTTGTCTTAATTGAAATTCTATTTTTGGGTGTTTCTTTTTGAATTCAGAAATAACTGTCGGCAACATATTTCCAGCAAGGCTCGTTGGAAATCCGATTTTGATTGAGCCCCTTTCAGGATCGATAAATTCATCGATTTGTTTTTTTGCATGGTCAATTGCTTTTAAAGCCGATTTGGTATGTGTGAGAAATATTCTCCCGATATGCGTTAATCTAACATTACGGCCATCGCGTTCAAATAATTCGACGCCAAGCTCTGCTTCTAAATTGGAAATCTGTCTGCTGATGGCCGACTGTGCCACATGCAGAACAGCTGCCGCTTCTGACACATGTTCTCTTTCTGCAACTTCCACAAAATAACGTAATTGTCTTAATTCCACATTTTTCACCTCATGATATATATCAATATTAGAACAATTATATATATATTATATATTGTTTAGATTGATAAGAAAACTTACAATATAAATAGACACCTTAAAAGTATATTGAATGGGGGCGACACATATGACATATCGTGACTTGCCTGAAGCCCAAGGGTTGTATCATCCAGATTTTGAACACGACGCTTGTGGTATTGGCTTATATGCACATATAAAAGGGAAACAAACACACGAAATTGTAAAAAAAGGTCTTGACATGTTATGTAAACTAGAACACCGCGGTGGACAGGGAGCAGATCCACTGACAGGTGATGGATCTGGTCTAATGGTACAGATCCCTGATAGTTATTTTAGAAGAGAATGCAAAGACTTTCAACTGCCAGCTGTTGGACGTTATGGAGTTGGTATGTTGTTTTTATCTCAAGATGAGAATGAAAACAAAAATGCAATAAACAAAATTAATGAATTGATCGAACAAGAGGGTCAGAAATTAATTGGTTGGCGTGATGTACCTGTTGATCCAACACATATTGGTAAAGGAGCAATTGAAACATTACCAAATGTTCTTCAGGTATTTATTGAAGCGAATGACGAATTAAAAGATGACTTAGCGTTCGAACGTAAATTATATATTATTAGAAAACAAGCGGAAAACTGGGCAAATGAACAAGGAATTCGCTTCTATTTCCCAAGTTTATCGAACCGCACAATCGTATACAAAGGGTTGCTAACCCCTGATCAGGTAGATAAATTTTATCTTGATTTACAGGATGAAGCGTTTGTATCTGCTTTTTCTCTCGTACACTCTCGTTTCAGTACAAATACATTCCCATCATGGGAAAGAGCACACCCGAACCGTTATCTAATTCATAATGGGGAAATTAATACAATGCGTGGAAACGTAAATTGGATGCGTGCGCGTGAACAACAGTTTGTTTCTGAAGCATTTGGCGAAGATTTAGACAAAATCCTGCCAATTATCAATGGTGGTGGAAGTGACTCTGCTACATTGGATAACGCATTGGAATTCTTCACGCTTGCAGGGCGTAAGCCTGCACACGCTGCAATGATGCTTATTCCGGAACCATGGGATAAGAATGCAAACATGGATGAAAAGAAACGTGCTTTCTATCAGTATCACAGCATGATGATGGAGCCGTGGGATGGACCTACTTCTATTACGTTTACAAACGGGAAACAAATCGGTGCAATTCTAGACCGTAATGGTTTACGTCCAGCTCGTTACTATGTGACGAAGGATGACTACATCATCTATTCTTCTGAAGTTGGTGTTATCGACTACGAAGAGGAAAATGTACTGTTAAAAGAACGTTTAAGCCCTGGGAAAATGCTTTTAGTAGATATAGAAGAAGGACGCATTATTTCCGACAAAGAAATTAAAGAAGAAATCGCGAGTGCTCAACCATACGGTGAATGGCTGGATGAACAAATTGTCAGATTAGATGTAGATGCTGAGGATGATGACTATCTTGATCCGCAATTTATTCAGAAACAAAAAGCATTCGGATACACAACAGAAGATGTGGAAAAATATCTTATCCCGCTTATAGAAGAAGGAAAAGATCCGATCGGAGCAATGGGAAATGATATGCCTTTAGCTGTCTTATCACAGCGCCCGCAAAGTTTGTTTAATTATTTCAAACAATTATTTGCTCAAGTTACGAATCCACCGATTGATGCATACCGTGAACAATTAGTCACCTCTATGCTGACTTGGATCGGCGGTGAAGGGGATATCCTGCACCCTGCAAAAACGAAGAATAGCAGAATTCGTCTGGACTCTCCGATTTTATCGAACACACAACTTGATAAATTAGAAAACAATCAACTTGATGATTTTAAATCAACGGTTATCGAAACATTATTTACAGATAATATGGAAAAAGCTTTAGAAGATGTGTTTGCGCAAGCTAAAGCTGCTATTGAATCAGGTAGCAATATCCTTATCCTTAGTGATAAGAATATGGACGCAAACCAAAAAGCCATTCCGGTATTGTTAGCGGTTAGTGGGCTACACCAATATTTAGTACGTGAAGGTATCCGTACACGGGCAAGTATTATTACTCAATCAGGTGAAGCACGAGAAGTACACCATTTTGCTACATTGCTTGGATACGGCGTGGATGCTATTCATCCATACCTTGTGTATCAAACGTATTATGAATCGATTTTAAATAATCGTCTTGACATGACACTTGCAGAAGTACAAGACAAGTTTATTAGTGTTGCAACGGAAGGTATTATCAAAGTTATGTCAAAAATCGGTATTTCAACCGTTCAAAGTTATCGAGGGGCGCAAATTTTTGAAGCAGTCGGTATCAGTAAGCAAGTAATTGCGGATCACTTTACCGGAACAGCTTCACAAATTGACGGTATCGGTTTATCAGTCATTCAAGAAGAAACAGAGAAACGCCACAAGGAAGGATATAAAGAAGCGATTGAGGAATCCTTAGAACCAGGAAGTGACTTCCAATGGCGTAAAGTAGGGGAGCATCATGCATTTAATCCTACAACCATTTATACCTTGCAATGGGCATGCCGACGTGGTGATTACAGCTTATTCAAGAAGTTCTCCAAAGCAGCAAATGACGAGAATATAGGATCACTAAGACATTTATTCAGCTTTAAGCAATCAAATGCTATTCCGATTGATGAAGTTGAATCAGTAGAGTCTATCTTCAAACGATTTAAAACAGGAGCCATGTCATTCGGTTCCATTAGTAAAGAAGCACACGAAGCATTAGCAATAGCCATGAACCGTATAGGCGGTAAAAGTAATAGTGGTGAAGGTGGCGAAGACCCTGACCGATTTACGAGAGATGAAAATGGTGACTTGCGCTCCAGTGCGATCAAACAGGTTGCATCTGGGCGTTTTGGTGCGAAGAGTCATTACCTTGTGAATGCGAAAGAATTACAGATTAAGATGGCACAAGGTGCGAAGCCGGGTGAAGGCGGTCAGTTACCAGGTATGAAAGTTTATCCATGGGTAGCAGACGTGCGTGGTTCCACTCCTGGTGTTGACTTGATTTCACCACCACCACATCATGATATTTATTCAATTGAGGATTTATCACAATTAATTCATGATTTAAAAAATGCGAATCGTGATGCGAGAATCAGTGTGAAACTGGTTGCCAAATCAGGTGTTGGTACGATTGCCGCTGGTGTTGCGAAAGGGAATGCCGATGTTATTTCCGTTGTTGGTTATGATGGAGGTACAGGCGCGTCTCCTAAAACCAGTATCAAGCATGCGGGTCTGCCTTGGGAATTAGGTCTAGCAGAAGCACACCAAACCTTAATGCTTAACAATTTGCGTGACCGTGTTATTTTAGAAACAGACGGTAAATTACTGACAGGCCGGGATGTTGTAATGGCAGCATTATTAGGTGCTGAAGAATATGGATTTGCAACAGCTCCATTAGTTGCAGTTGGTTGTGTCATGATGCGTGTCTGTCAAAAAGATACATGTCCGGTAGGGGTCGCAACACAAAACCCTGAGTTACGTAAGAAGTTCACTGGTGATCCCGATCATGTAGTTAATTATATGACGTTCATCGCCAATGAAGTACGAGAAATTATGGCAGAATTAGGCTTCCGTACGATAGATGAAATGGTAGGAAGAACGGATGTACTAGAAGTTTCAGACCGTGCGAAGTCACATTGGAAGGCGCAGCATTTAGATTTAACAACATTGCTTTATCAGCCTGAAGGTACTCGGATTAATACAACCAAGCAAGATCATAAACTCGATGAGTCACTTGATCTAAAATATATCTTGCCAGCAGTTAAAGATGCTATTGAAACAGGTGAAAAGGTCGAAGCATCCTATCCAATCAAAAATACGGATAGAGTTGTAGGGACGATTGTCGGTAGTGAAATTTCTAAAAAATATGGGGAACAAGGTTTACCAGCTGACACGATTAATCTTCACTTTACAGGATCAGCAGGTCAGAGTTTTGGAGCGTTTACGCCATCAGGAATGACGATGACGGTAACGGGCGACGCTAACGATTATGTAGGTAAAGGTTTATCTGGCGGTAAAGTAATTGTTCGTGTATCTGATAAAACCACGATTGATCCAGGTAATAACGTTATTGCCGGTAACGTATCGTTCTATGGTTCCACAAGTGGTGAAGCATATATCCAAGGCTATGCTGGCGAACGTTTTGCTGTCCGAAATAGTGGTGCAAAAATTGTTGTAGAAGGCGTTGGAGATCATGGATGTGAATATATGACAGGTGGTCGAGTCGTTATTCTCGGAAATGTCGGCAAAAACTTTGCAGCAGGTATGTCAGGTGGAGTAGCTTATGTGAAACCAGACAACATTGAACAATTTAAACGTCTATGTAACGACGAATTGGTGCAATTTGAAGAGGTTACAGATGAACAAGAAATTGCAGAATTAAAAGAAATGATTACGAACCATTATGAATATACGAACAGTGATAAAGCAGCTGTAACATTACAGAATTGGGAAGAAGAACTCAGCAAAATAGTCAAAGTTATCCCGACAGATTACAAGTTAATGTTACGTCAGATTGATTGGTTTGCATCTCAAGGATTATCTGATGACGATGCTCGTTACGAAGCATTTATGGCAAAGAAAGATAACAAAATGACCGTTACACTAAATCAGGAAGAAGTTCTGACAAAATAGAAAGGAGACAGATGATATGGGGAAAGCAACAGGCTTTATGGAAATAGAAAGGCAATCTGCAAATGAACGTGATCCAGCAGAAAGAATACATGATTGGAAAGAATACTCTGCTCCTTTCTCGGATGAAGTGGCAAAAACGCAAGGAGCACGTTGTATGGACTGTGGTACACCATTCTGTCATATCGGGATGGATATTGATGGGGCAGCTTCAGGTTGCCCTGTCTACAACTTAATTCCGGAGTGGAATGACTTGGTGTACAAAGGGAAATGGAGAGAGGCCTTAGATCGGTTAATGAAGACAAATAATTTTCCTGAATTTACAGGAAGAGTATGTCCTGCACCATGTGAAGGTTCTTGTACCGTGGCAATCAATGATCCGGCTGTTACGATCAAAAATATCGAACAGAAAATTATCGATAAAGGTTTTGAGGAAGGTTGGATAACGCCACGTGTACCTGAGCATCGCACGGGTAAAACGATCGCAATAATTGGATCAGGTCCAGCCGGTATGGCCGCTGCGGATCAATTAAATCAGGCAGGACATGAGGTAACTGTATACGAACGCTCAGACCGCGCTGGCGGATTGCTCACATATGGTATTCCTAATATGAAATTAGATAAAGACGTAGTGGAACGCCGTGTGCAATTGCTACGCGAAGAAGGTGTAATATTTGTTTTGAGCACAGAGGTTGGAAAAGATATCTCTGCTGAAGAAATTAAAGAAAAATATGATTCTGTCATTCTTTGTACAGGTGCCCAAAAACATCGCGATCTTCCATTAGAAGGCCGCGAGGGTAAAGGTGTCCGTTTTGCAATGGATTACTTAACGAGAGCAACGGAAAGTATCTTAGATGATTCCGTAGAAGTGGAAGAAGAATTGGATGCTGATGGTAAAGATGTGATTGTCATCGGGGGCGGGGATACTGGTGCCGATTGTATTGCAACAGCACTGCGTCAAGGTGCAAAAAGCATTGCACAATTTGGTAAACACCCTCAATTGCCAATTAAACGTAATGATAATAATCAATGGCCGGCCTTTCCGCAGGTCTTCAGTTTAGAATATGCACATAAAGAAGCGAAAGAAAAATTTGGTGAAGACATTCGTCAATATTCCATCCAGACAAAGAAATTTGTTACAGATGAAAATGGCAAGTTAAAAGAACTTCACACAGTTGAAATGAAAAAAACTCGCGATGAAAAAGGTATGTTCGTATTTGAAGAAATTCCTGGGACAGAAAAAGTATGGCCAGCTCAATTAGTCTTAATTGCGATCGGCTTTGAAGGAGCAGAACAACCTGTACTAAAAGCATTTGATGTAGAAACAGAACGTAACCGTGTTAATGCAGCGTACGGAGATTTCCGTACCAATGTGGATCATGTATTTGCAGCAGGTGACGCACGCCGTGGACAAAGTCTTATCGTTTGGGCGATTAACGAAGGTAGAGAAGTGGCCTACCAAGTAGACCAATATTTAATGGGCGACACAGCACTACCGTCAGTAGCGAATATGTAAAAAAAGAAAAGTCCCGGCTAAGTCGGGGCTTTTCCTATTATAAAGAGGAATTAATTGAAAAATAACAGCCATATAGTTTACATAATATTTATTATGTAAACTATAAATGTGAATAAAATTCTTTAGCTTGAAAAAGCTTCTGTAGTAATCACATTACGTATGACGCAATAGTGGAAAATCGTACGTTCTCAATCGGATTAGATCCCAGGAGGAGATAATGCCGACTGGTAATTCTGCTGCAGAACCTGTCTTAGTAAGAAGAATGGCTTCTAACTTTATCCCTTTTTGTAAATGAGATTGGAACAGTACTTCAACATCCATTACAGTGGCATCACTGCCTACAATCGCAACATTTTCTTCTTTCGCGATTTCAAATAAATCGCCGATAGTCTGTTCCTTATCTTTTGGCAACAGATCTATGTGGCGGATAACAGTATTTGCAATTTCACCATCCGTTAATAAGCCAACAAATTTACTATCCTGATAAATCGGATATTGTGAGAAGCCTTTTTCCTGTAAACAATGAAATAAGGTATTAACGGATGACTTTAGTTCAAAGAATTCTACTGGCTTTGATGCTATTGTCACAGCTAAGGGAGGTTCTGTCAGTATCGTTGCAAGCTGCTCTATTTCTTTTACTACTTGCTCATGCGGCTCTGCTATGTAGAAATCTTCTTTAATCTTTCGATGGACCATGGCATTTCGTAATTTACTGCATTGTTTTAAAATATGATAGTATTGCTCAATAACCGCATGGTGGTATTTGGCTTTGGTCAAGACTTCAGTAAATGATGCATGGTTGTTCTGTTCTTGTGCATAATCACACAATTTATCGTGAATTTGATTAAACGCAGCTTCAAATCGTGCAGATCGTGCTTCATCCATGATGTATTACTCCTTTGATTTATGCAAATTGTCAGAATAAAAAGGTTGTCATCTTTACTTGTTTAGTAATAAAATAAAAGTCATAGGTTATTTTGCCGAAAAATGATCGAATTCATACAAATAAGGAGTCTTTTTTTATGTCAGAGTATACGATAACTTATATTAAGAATGAAAATCCAAAAGAAAAACCACAATCAGATCAGCTATCTTTTGGTAAATACTTTACAGATCACATGTTTATTCAAGATTATAATCCAGAACGTGGATGGCATAATCAGCGAATTGTACCCTATCAGCCACTAACACTTGACCCGGCTGCTATTGTTTTTCATTATGGTCAAACGGTTTTTGAAGGACTCAAAGCGTATCGGACGAAGCGTAATAACATCCAATTATTCCGACCAGATAAAAACATGGAGCGTCTAAATCGCTCAAATGATAGACTATGTATTCCGCAAATTGATGAAGAATTTGCCATCGATGCGATTAAACATCTTGTACATATTGATCAGGATTGGGTGCCAAATGCGCCTGGTACATCTTTGTATATCAGACCGTTTGTGATTTCAACAGAACCATACTTAGGGGTGTCACCGTCTGCTACCTACCAATTTATTGTGATTCTTTCACCAGTTGGTGCTTATTATGAAGCAGGAATAAACCCTGTAAAAATTGCTGTCGAGAATCAATTTGTTCGAGCTGTCAAAGGTGGTACAGGAGAGGCGAAAACAGCAGGAAACTATGCATCTAGCTTGAAAGCGCAGGAAATTGTTTCAAAAGAAGGATATGCGCAAGTTTTATGGCTGGATGGTGTAGAGAAAAAATACATTGAAGAAGTTGGAAGTATGAATGTCTTCTTTAAAATTAATGGGGAAATTGTAACGCCAGAGCTAAACGGCAGTATCCTTGAAGGTGTTACCCGAAATTCTGTAATTCAAATGTTGAACCACTGGGGTCTTCCTGTGAAAGAAAGTAAAATTACGATGGAAGAACTTTATCAGCATTACCAGAACGGAGAATTGGAAGAAGCATTCGGTTCAGGTACAGCAGCCGTTATTTCGCCAATTGGTGAGCTTGCTTGGGAAGGTAAAAAAATGGTCATTAATGATAGTAAAACTGGTCCGATTGCGAAGCGTTTATATGAAACGTTAACAGGCATTCAATATGGAACGGAAGATGACCTGTTTAATTGGACGACAAAAGTTAGTTATAAATAGGCAATAACACTTGAGATTTACGTAACTATTCCCTATAATAACAGTAGAATAAATAAAAAGTTACGACTAGAGCCAGTAGTGAGTGATATGATGAGAAGAGAATGGAATTCATTGGCTGAGAGATTCCATCATCCGCTATCCTGATGAACCTACTCTAGGAACTGTTAAGGATAAACTTAAACGTTACTCTGCGTTAAAGAGTTAAGAGGATCATAATCAGTTATGATCAACTAAAGGTGGTACCGCGGGAAAACTCTTTCGTCCTTTTTGATAAGGATGGGGGAGTTTTTTTATTTGGTAATGTGCAGATGTGACTAATTCAAATGAAAGCGTGGAAGTTATGGCAAAACAGCGGATTGTGGTGAAAATAGGAAGCAGTTCTCTCACCAATAAAAATGGTGGACTTGATTTGTTGAAATTAAAAGAACATACAGCAGCTATCGCAGCATTAAAAAAACAGCATTATGAGGTGATATTAATCTCATCAGGTGCCGTTTCTGCTGGGTTTTATGATTTAGGGTACCCGACGAGACCAGTAACGGTATCAGGAAAACAAGCAGCTGCTGCCGTCGGCCAAGGACAGCTTGTTCAGGCGTATAATGATGCATTCAGAGAATATGATATGATCGCTGCTCAACTACTGCTAACAAAGGATGTTTTTTCGAGTCAGCTACAATACAGTAATGTGTATCAGACTTTAACAGAATTGTTAAAGCGAGATGTGATTCCGGTTATTAATGAGAATGATACGGTTGCGATCGACGAATTAACCTTCGGTGATAATGACATGTTATCCGCATTGGTAAGTGGGCTTGTTCATGCCGACTTTTTAATTATGCTGACGGATATCAATGGTTTATACGATAAGAATCCGAAAACAGATCCAACTGCTACAAGGTATGAACGATTACCGATGCTTACGGAAGAGATTCTACAACAAACGAAGCATGAATTTGGCTCGAAATTTGGAACTGGTGGCATGAAATCGAAATTACTTGCTGCCAAAACCGCCTTATCTTTAGGAGTAAAAGTGTTCGTTGGAACTGGATCTGGAGAGGATAAACTAATTAAGATAATGGAAGATCGCGGAGACGGTACGTACATCGGCGAAGAACTGAGTAACAGTTACCGCAAACAAAAGCAGTGGATCGCATTCCATTCCAAAATTTCCGGCAGACTGCACGTCGACCAAGGGGCAAGTGAGGCGATCCTTCATCATGGTAAAAGCCTGTTGCCAGCTGGCATTAAGTGGGTAGAAGGTGATTTTGAAGTCGGAAATGTTGTAGATATTGTCTATAACGATACTATTATCGCGAAGGGGCAAGTAAATTATTCGGCAACCGAACTGATTCAATCTAAAGGAGAACAGAGTAAAGTCGCCATGAAGCATTCGGTCAGTAACAGACCGGAAGCTGTTCATCGGGATAGACTCGTATTATCAATAGAGGAGGCATACAATTATGAGTGACTTATTAGAGAAAGCCCAACTTGTGCAGGCGACAACAACAGACCTGGCAGCCGCAAGTACAGCACAAAAAAATGAAGCACTGCAACTCATCTCGAAAGAATTACGTAATCAGAAAGAATTCATAATGGCAGAGAATAACCGTGATATCGAACAAGGTCGCAGCAATGGTTTGCATGAGTCATTAATTGACAGACTTGTCCTGAATGAACAACGAATTGAAGAAATGGCTGACGCAATGCTGCAATTAGCAGAATTAGCGGATCCAATTGGAGATATTTTAGAAGAATGGTCAAGACCAAACGGTTTAAATATTCAAAAGATGCGAGTGCCTATTGGTGTAGTTGGCATGATTTATGAAGCTCGTCCAAATGTGACAATAGATGCAGCCAGTCTTTGTTTAAAAACGGGAAACGCTGTTTTGTTACGAGGTAGTTCCTCTGCTATTTATTCGAACATAGCACTAGTCAAAGTTATTCATGATGCACTCCGGCAATCGGCATTACCAAATGATGCAGTCCAATTGGTTGAGGACACCAGCAGAGCAACAGCTTCTGAAATGTTTAAGCTCAATAAATATTTAGACGTGCTCATTCCTAGAGGCGGCAAAAAACTGATCGACACCGTCGTTGCGAATGCTTCTGTTCCAGTACTTGAAACAGGAGCAGGGAATTGTCATTTATTTATTGATGAAACGGCACAAAAAGATATGGCCATCGATATCGCGATCAATGCCAAGACACAACGTCCTTCAGTCTGCAACTCGATTGAAACCATTTTAGTCGATCGACATTGGGCAGAGCAGCATATGACAGCTCTTGTGTCATCTTTGCAGCAGGCGGACGTGGAAATCCATGGAGATCGTTTCACACAGCAGTCTGGTGATCATGTAATTGCAGCAACAGACGAAGATTATGATACGGAATATTTGGATAAAATCGTAGCAATTAAAGTCGTAGATTCGCTGGAAGAAGCTATTAAGCATATTAATCATTACGGTACCAGTCATTCTGAGTCAATTATTTCTGAAGATGAAAAACGTGTTGTTATATTTATGAATCAAGTGGATGCTGCTGCAGTTTATCACAATTCTTCCACTAGATTTACCGATGGGTTTGAATTCGGTTTTGGAGCGGAAATAGGAATCAGTACTCAGAAATTGCATGCTCGAGGTCCAATGGGATTAGAGGCCTTAACCTCTTCAAAATATTTGTTACATGGTACCGGTCAAATTAAGTAAATTATTTTTCTTTTGCAACAATTCCTGTATAATGGGGTTGGATATAAATACATGGTAAATAAAGGAGTATGAGACATGGCAAACACATTAATTTTTGGACACAAAAATCCGGATACAGATACGATCTGTTCAGCAATTGCTTATGCCGAATTAAAGACGGCTTTAGGGGAAGATGTAGAAGCTGTTCGACTTGGTGAAGTGAACGGAGAAACACAATTTGCATTAGACTATTTTAAACAAGCAGCACCACGTATGGTGGAAAACGTATCTGATGAAGTCGAGCAAGTTATTTTGGTTGACCATAACGAAAGTCAGCAAAGTGCAGAAGATATTGATCGGGTTCAAGTATTAGAAGTAATCGATCATCATCGTATTGCTAACTTCGAAACGAATGATCCATTGTACTATCGTGCTGAACCGGTTGGCTGTACAGCGACTATTCTAAATAAACTCTACAAAGAACATAATGTGGAGATCAAAAAAGAAACAGCAGGCTTGATGCTTTCTGCAATTATTTCCGATTCATTATTATTCAAATCTCCAACATGTACGGACCAGGATGTTGCAGCTGCCAAAGAATTAGCAGGAATCGCAGGTGTTGATACAGATACGTATGGTCTTGATATGCTAAAAGCTGGTGCTGATTTAAGTGATAAGACACCACAAGAATTAATTAGCCTTGATGCAAAAGAATTTGATATGAATGGTAACAAAGTAGAAATTGCACAAGTAAACACGGTAGATATTAACGATGTTCTTTCGTTACGCAGCGAAATTGAGCCTGTAATTGAGAAAACAGTAGCAGATAAAGGGTTAAAGCTATTTGTATTTTTAATTACGGACATTTTAAACAATGATTCTGTTGTGCTAACAGTCGGTGAAGCGGGAGATAAAGTAGCAGAAGCATTTGATGTAACTTTAGATGATGCTACTGCTACCTTAAAAGGCGTAGTATCTCGTAAGAAACAAGTTGTACCAAATTTACAAAATGTATTTTAATAAGTATGGTGAAAGAGGTATTATCATCGATAATACCTCTTTCTTATAAAATAAGCATATACCTGCAGTTTTAGAAGGAATCATGCTGATTAGGAACTGTTTGTCTAAGGTAGCTAAATTAACAGTGCAAAAAGTACAAGAGAAAATTCGGCACTCGTTGAGAGAGCAATGCCGGATAAGGAGATGCCGATGATTATTACTACAGCGGGTCGAACGAATGCCCACTACGTCCACGAAGCGCAAGCATTAGCAGAGCAATATCAAATCACATATATCGAACGAAAAGGTGTAGCTGTAGAGCGATTAAAACAGGAGTATCACACAGATGTACTGGTGGCAGGTAAAAATGGGTTATACCTATCTCCTCAAGAACTGCAATCTGATGTTTTTTTCCATCCTAACGTGGCAATGGTGCGAGCGAAACGGTTATTTAAAGGTGAAGAAGATCCACTGATTCAGGCAACGGGACTGAAATCAGGAATGTCATTTCTGGACTGTACGCTAGGGTTAGCGTCAGATGCAATTATCGCAAGTATTGCTGTTGGTCCAAGTGGTATCGTTACAGGAGTGGAGGGAAGTTTTCCGTTGTATTTATTAGTTAAAGAGGGACTGAAACGTTATCAATCTGGTAATCAAGCGCTCCTTGATGCGATGAAACAAATCGACGTGAAGCAAACGGCGCATTTGCCATTTTTGCAGAATACAGAGACCAATGCATATGATGTTGTTTATTTTGATCCGATGTTCCAGGAGAAAATAGACAGTTCAGATGGGATAAAAGGGTTGCGTTCCAGATCCATAACGGAAGCGATAACAGAGCGAACGATTGCAGAGGCAAAACGGGTTGCACGAAAGCGAGTTGTATTAAAAGACCATTATAAAAGTGAGCGATTTACTGAGTTTGGGTTTAATCAACAAAGAAGAAAAACGGCTTTGTTTCATTACGGTATTATCGAGATATCTTAATCTAGTTCGTTTGCAAGGGCAGTCATAATGGCACCGATTGCTTGTATCCAGTTACCGATCGTATTTACGCTTTCAGCCTGCTGCTTTAGTTGGCTGGAGAGTGCTTGGAGACTGTTTCCAATTACTTGCAATAAGTTGCCATAGCCGTTATATATAATGTCAATGGACATAGCTTGCTGCCTCGCTTGCATGAAACTGATTGACCCGCCTAAAGCCTGAAGTACATTTCCCTGCGTATTGAGTTGATTCTGCAAGGCTTCATCAATATGAAGCTGTAAGGCAGCCACCTCCGTTATGTTCCCTGCTGCTTGGATTTCATTCGCAAGACTATCCATATCAGTGATGGAGATCTCATCTACCTGTAGCGCATTCCCGGTTGCCTGCATGACATTACCAATTAATTGAAGGTTATCCTGACATTCTGCTGGTAATTTTAATGCAGGCGTACTTCCAATAGCAGCAAAAACAGTTCCTGCTGCTTGCACCCATCCACCTAATTGCTGCTGCTCTTTTGCAACCATTAATTTCACCTGCTTTTCATATACTGCTTCTAGTTTATGTAGTTCAACGATATCTGTTTAAAAACCTAGTTCATTACTTGATTATGACAACGTTTTCTTATAAGATGTACGTATTAATACATAGTGAGTGATGAGGAGTGGAGAGTATGGTCAAAGCAATCGAAGATGTGATGCCTCAAATTGCTTTTGGTGGCGATTACAATCCTGAGCAATGGGATGAATCTGTATGGTTAGAGGATGCCAAATTAATGCAGGAAGCTGGAGTTAATCTCGTTTCTGTAGCTATATTCAGCTGGTCCGTAATTGAAAGAAAAGAAGGAGAATTTGATTTTCATTGGCTCGACCGAGTGCTGGATATTTTGCACGAGCATGGGGTTGGTGTCTCGTTAGCTACTGCAACAGCCTCGCCTCCTGCCTGGTTATCGAAAGACTATCCGGAAATATTAGCAGTTCAAGCGAATGGTGTTCCTTATCAAATTGGTTCCAGGCAACATTATTCGCCAAACAGTAAGCGATTTCGTTATGCAGTCAAACGGCTTGTAACCGAAATGGCTAATCGCTATAAAGATCATCCTGCTTTAAAAATGTGGCATATCAACAATGAGTATGCGTGTCATCTGTCAGAGTGTTATAGCCCCGAGAGCTTAGAAGCATTCCGTGATTGGCTGAAAGAGCGTTATGAAACGATAGAACAACTGAATCAAAAGTGGGGAACAAATTTTTGGAGCCAACGGTACAATGACTGGGACGAAATACAATTTCCGGCCAACCTGCCAACATTCTATAACCCCAGTCAAAAATTAGATTACGAAAGGTTTATGAATGACGCGATTTTTGAATTATATAAAATTGAGAAAGAAGTATTACGTGATGTAACACCTGAAGTACCAGTATTCACGAATTTTATGTATGAATTTAAGCCGCTGAATTATTTCGATTGGGCTAAAGAAATGGATTTGGTTACTTGGGATTCCTATCCAGATCCAAGAGAAGGAAAACCTTATCGACATGCTATGCATCATGATTTAATGAGGAGTTTAAAGAACGGACAGCCATTTTATCTAATGGAACAAGTGACCTCTCATGTTAACTGGCGAGATATTAATCTAACTAAGAAGCCGGGTGAAATGCGTCTGTGGAGTTATTCAACTGTCGCGCGAGGCGGGGATGGTGTAATGTATTTCCAATGGCGTCAAGGCAGAGCTGGTGCCGAGAAGTTTCATGGTGCAATGGTTCCACATTCAAACGATCCTAACAGTCGGGTTTATCAAGAAGTTAAACAGCTTGGTCAAGAGTTAAAGCAATTGAATGGATTAGCTGGGGCTAAGGGCACAGCGAAAGTCGCAATTATTTTCGATTGGGAAAATTGGTGGGCTGTTGAACATGAAGGAAAACCGCATAACAAATTATCCTATTTAGACCAAGTCTATCATTATTACCAGGTATGTTACGAACAAAATATTGCCGTTGATTTTGTCGAGCCTACTGGCGATCTATCAAACTATCAAGTTGTAGTGGCTCCTATGCTATACATGATACGTAACGGAGAAGAGAAACATTTAGAAGAATTCGTGCAACATGGTGGTACATTGATTGTTAGCTTTTTTAGTGGAATTGTGGATGAGCAAGATCACATTCATTTAGGTGGATATCCGGCTCCACTTCGAAACCTGTTAGGCATGACGGTCGAGGAGTTTGCGCCAATGGCAGATAATGAAACAAATACAATTGTTTCAAACGGTGAGATTTCTATAGTTGATACGTGGGCGGATATTATTCGATTAGAAGGTGCGAGAGCTGTTGCGCATTTTAAGGAGAACTGGTACAAAGGAAAACCTGCAGTGACTGTTCACCGTTATGGAAAAGGAAAATCCATCTATATCGGGACAAATCCAGCAACTGAATGCTTAGCTAGCTTTTTAACAGGTATATTTCAGCAGTCAGGTGTTAAGGCACCACTTGAAGCACCGAAGAATGTAGAAATTGTAGAGCGAAAAAAAGATCATACAACTTATCTGTTTATATTAAATCATAATGACGATCCGGTTACTATTTCCCTGGAGCCAAACAAGCAATACGAAGACTGTTTGCAAAACTCGTCTGTATCAGATCAAATCACGGTTGGTGGAACCGATGTAACTGTCATAAGATTTTGAAAAATTGAGTAAATTTATTTTCTATTCTGCTTCTTTATGTTAGTATAAATTTAACAATTGAAGTAGGAAGGGTTCGTAGAATGAGTACAAAAGTCAATCCAATCCAAGTAAGAGATATCATCATTGCTAATCAAGTATTAAAAGATGTCGTGGTAAAAACGCCACTTCAGCGAGATTCAATCTTATCAGATAAATATGATTGTAACGTATATTTAAAAAGAGAAGATTTACAAGTTGTCCGTTCCTTTAAGATTCGAGGAGCGTATAACTTAATGCAAGGATTAACAAAAGAAGAGTTAGAAAATGGAGTTGTTTGTGCCAGTGCGGGAAATCATGCACAGGGTGTAGCTTATTCCTGTAAAGCTTTAGGTGTTAAAGGTGTAATCTTTATGCCAAGTACGACACCTCGTCAAAAAGTAAACCGTGTCGAATTCTTCGGTGGCCCTTTTGTGGAAATCCGTTTAACTGGTGATACATTTGACGATTCTTTTGAAGAAGCGATGGAATATTGCAACCAGCACCAGGCATCCTTTATTCATCCATTTAATGATACGAGAACGATTACCGGACAAGGGACCATCGGCTTGGAAATTTTAGATGCGATGGAAGAACCGATTTCTCACGTTTTTATGTCAATCGGTGGCGGAGGATTAATTTCTGGAGTGGGCTCTTACATAAACAGTATTAGTCCTGATACGAAAATTATCGGAGTTGAACCGCAAGGAGCAGCCTCCATGCAGGCTGCTCTAAATAAAGGCGAAGTAGTTAAATTGGACAAAATTGATAAATTTGTAGACGGTGCAAGTGTGAAACAAGTCGGTGATATTTCGTTTGATATTG
Source organism: Gracilibacillus salinarum (assembly GCF_022919575.1). Classification (NCBI taxonomy): domain Bacteria; kingdom Bacillati; phylum Bacillota; class Bacilli; order Caryophanales; family Bacillaceae; genus Gracilibacillus; species Gracilibacillus salinarum. The sequence continues at coordinate 459,904 of NZ_CP095071.1, forward strand.
CCAAAGAATTTATTGATGATGTTGCAGTTGTACCGGAAGGGAAATTATGCAGTACATTATTAGATCTGTATAATGAGAATGCGATTGTTGCAGAACCAGCAGGCGCCTTGCCTGTCTCCGCTCTTGATTATTACCGGGAAGAAATCAAAGGCAAAAATATTGTGTGTGTTGTAAGTGGCGGTAATAATGACATTGATAGGATGCAAGATTTTAAAGAACGTTCCTTGATTTACGAAGGATTTAAACATTATTTTATCGTTAATTTTCCACAACGTGCAGGTGCATTACGTGAATTTATGGATGATGTTCTCGGAAAAGAAGATGATATTACAAGATTTGAATACACGAAGAAGAACAATCGTGATAAAGGACCAGTACTTGTCGGAATTGAATTAAAACATGCGGAAGATTATCATTTAATCATTTCACGTATGGAGAGCAAGGGCTTTACGTATATTGAAATTAATAAAGATGAGCAATTATTCCAATTGTTGATTTAAGTGAAAGGAAGCGGGCAGTCGCTTCCTTTTGTTACACCTTTATCAGGTGAAATTCTATGGAAAATTTCAGAATTAGTTAAGTTAAGATAATTCTGAGTTCTTATAATATGGATTATGTAAACTAGCAGCTTAGTGGTGATTTTGAAATATTATGACACCGCTCCGGCCACCAACTGAAGCCGTGTCCACAGGACGCGAAGCCGATTTCCGGAGCCTTGCTAAGCACATATTTTATATCAAAAATATCAGATAGTCCTACTTTACATAATCCATATTATAGGTGGCTAAATATATTTTAGTTAGTAACGACCATGCGGCTTCCTAGCCTAGTTTTTTAATACTTCTGAACAGGAGCGATACAGTTGGATCGAGAGCTATATCAAAATTTAATGAAAGAAACGGATGAGGAATTGGCCATATTAGAGGGCAATCAGGCTGTGAACAAACAAATTTATACTGATTTAACTTCAGATTTCGTCATCCAAAGTGAAAAATTTCTCAAAGACGACCTTATTATGATTCGAAAGCATCCCAGATATATCGACTTTCCCAGACATTCACATGATTATATCGAAATGAATTATGTATTTCATGGTTCGTTTCAACAGCAGGTAGCTGATAAGAAAGTTAACCTGAAAAAGGGTGACATTCTGTTGCTGAATCAATACATTGATCATGAACTTTCGGCTTGTGGTAAGGAAGATATCGTTATTAATTTCATTATTCACCCAGCTTTTTTTGACTATATTCTTTCTAATTTGTCGACAGGCTTTATTCAAAGTCAGATGCTCCAATTTCTGATGAGCAGTATGTTTTCCTACAATCAGACAGCCCAATTTCTCTTTTATCCAGTTGCAGAATCAGAAAGAGTACAGGATATCATGAACCAGCTTCTTAAGGAAATGATGGAGGATTCCATCCTGTCTAAATCGAAAATAAAATTTTTGATGGGGTTATTGATCTTAGAATTAGTGGAACAAACCAATCAATTTGAGCAAGACCCTTCCCAGACTAATCATCAGTCGTTTTTGACAGAAGTATTCCGATATATCGAAGATAACTATCAGGATGCAAATTTAAATGCGTTGGCAAATAAATTAAATCAAACAGCCTATTGGGTCAGCAAACAGGTAAAAGCAATTACGAAGCAGAATTTTAAAGACCTTGTCCAGGAAAAAAGGCTGTTAGTAGCCAAAAATTTATTAATGTACAGTGATCTCTCAATGCAAGCCATTGCTGAAGAAGTAGGTTATGAAAACATTAGCTATTTTTACCGGTTATTTAAACAAAAATACGGGAAGACTCCGAAAGCTTATAAGAAAGAGTTGCTGGGGGAATAACGAACAGCCATTGCAGCTTATAGATTCTTTGACTTCTGCTATAGAAAAACTACAATATTACAGTCATACATTTGAAGTAGAAGAATTGATTGAACCAGTGAGGTCCGACATTGGTAATTATACGATAAAGAAAAACGAATTTGATCTAATTATAGCAGTATCCAGTCTGGAACACCTCGCATCAGAAGATTTACTGGTGACCGTATTACAGGACATGGCGGCAGGAACTAAAGTAAACGGTATTAATTGTATTATTGCAAACACGGAAGTAGAAGAAATACTTATGGAGACAGGAGAAAAATTAGATCCTCTTATCGAAATTAATCTCTCTACATAAAGTATGAAGAAGAAATTAAACAAAATCTATCATGAGGATTGGCAAGTAATAAAAGAATACGTAAAACCACTTGAATTTCAAATTGAAAGAAATAAGCAACAAGTTTTATTAAGAACGAATGCACTTACGTTAGTTACGAGAAAACAGGTAAAATAATTTATTATGCACTTTCAAGTAAATGGTGGAATAATATAGTAATTTACGTTCCCCAGGCTCTGTTCATCACTTTCATACTATATGTATTGAATTGTTTTAATGTTGCACAAATTGTAAGTTGGGGGTGAATGGAAATGAGCATAAAAAAATGGCAATACACCGACAGAGTGCGAAGTATCATAAGGTTGGCTGAAAAAGAAAGAGTATTGACAAGGTGCCAATTGTTAAATCCTTTTCATTTATTATTAGGTAGTGTAAATGAAAGAAGTGGAGCACTTGCTGAGGTGTTTCTTGCATGTGATTTTAATCTGGATAATTTAAGAACTGGCTCGAAGTTATTAGATGATATTTCTGAGAAGAGCTCTAATGACTATGAATTAGGCGTTCTGATAACGAAGGAAGTCGAACGAATATTTGGGAAAGCAGTACAATATATGAAAAGATATCAACAAATTTTTTTGAATGAAGGACACTTATTAAAAGCATTAATAACTTCAGGTTTAGTTGATAATTATTTGAACGAAGAATCCAGATCGATTATAGTCCGCAATCTTTCCACACCACGAGATATGATAACCTCTCTTAGAGAATACCAATTTCCCGATAATCACTTTAAAAACATAAAAAGGTTAACAGCGAAAAATTATGATCATTTATATGATTTCATCAATGAAAATTTTGCGAAAGATTGGTTGAATACATATCAAAAAGCAATAAAAGCCGGAAAAACAACTATATACATTGCTTGTAATGATGATGACAAAATAATTGGGTTTGCTGCTTATGACATTGTTAGGACCAAAAAGGGACTATTTGGTCCAATGGGTGTTTCCAAAAAGAACAGAACATTAGGAGTTGGTTCTTCTTTACTTCATCATTGTTTAAAAGATATGAAAGAAATTGGTTATGAATATGCGATTATAGGCGAAGCAGGTCCACAAGAATTTTATGAAAAGACTTGTAATGCCAGGTTGATTCCATTCGATTACTAAAACATTGCATATTAAAAATTTGAGTTAGTTGTGTTCTTTGACTATATTTGTTTCGGGTTTGGAGGGAGAAATAATGCGAAACTTTTTAACACTCATTTGCAGTATGCTTATTTTTTTCGTTGGTTTCCATAGAGTATTTATTGAATCGGTAAGCGCTGTTTCTTTAGTGGTTGCTTATATATTTATGATCACTGGATTAATAGGAGTGATTACTAATGCTTCGAATCTTATCAGAGTATTTGCAGAAAGAAAGCGAAGGGATAATATATTATAAGAATTAAAAAGATAGGGGAAACGAGTAAATGATGATAAACCAAGAAACGAGAGTTGTGATTGGAGCGGATGAATATAATAATAACCCTGGCTGGATGCATACTCAGGAAGAAGAATTAAGTCTGCTGGATAAGACGATGTGGGAGGCGAAGTTTAACGAAGCATCTTTAACTGCCATTCTCGCCGAACATGTATGGGAACACCTTACGTATGAAGAAGGGTTAGTCGCCGCAAAGCTTTGTTTTCACTTTTTAAAACCATCAGGGTATATTCGCTGCGCCGTTCCTGACGGTTATTTTCCCGATGAGGAGTATCAAAACATTGTAAAAGTCGGTGGTCCCGGTTCTAAAGATCATCCAGCTGCCAGTCATAAAATAGTATATAACTATCAGACTCTAACAAACTTGTTTCAATCGGCTGGCTTTACCGTAAGTCTACTAGAGTATTGTGACGAAGAAGGCGAATTTCACTATCATGACTGGGATGAGAAAAAAGGACTCATCTTCCGTTCGAAAAGGTTTGATCCGCGAAATCAAGGCGAACATCTGGTTTGTCCTTCATTAATTTTAGATGCAAAGAAAGAATAACCAGTCGTTCTGCATCATAATAGCGAATAGAGTCAATTTCATCATCAACTAACTCGTGTGAATTGGTTGATCTTCGGTAAAAGGGTATATATCTAAAACGCAAACTGAACTCATCAGGTATCGTGGTCATATTCTAGCAGACATAACCCATTTCAATTAACAACGCACCAAAACAATGGAAAAAGGTTCATCAAATCCTAATGTGCATGTGAGGTCACTTAATAATTATATGGTGTTATTTTTATCCATATTTAAGAAGGAATTATTATTCATCAAACGGGCCAGATTGTTGAGCAAATACTTTCCCAATTTGTATAAAAGTGTGAAGTTAAAATCAGGGGAAGGCGGTTAATTATGACTAACAAAAATAATAATAAGAATTTATATGTGGGTTATGGAGTCGCCTTCGGATTGCTTGGAGGCGCAGTCTTTTCAACTGTTGTTGAAATGTTTATTAAAACCCCCATAATTTGGGCTTTTGGACCAGGATTAGGAATGCTCATTGGTATAGTAATAGGCACAATAATGGATTCAACTAAAGGTGAGAAATAGTTTAATATTCAAGGATTTCAAGAATAGGGCGCAATTTTGGAATAAGTTCTGCCACTATTCGACAGTCAAAAAAATCAAAATAATTATGGAGGTGCTTGTTATAGATAATCCAATATTAAAAGAAATCGGAACAGTATTTATACCAGTAAAAAATATAGAGAAAGCAAGAGATTGGTACTGTGATATATTAGGTTTGAAAACGGATGGAGAAATTCAGTTTGGTCATCTTTACGTAATATCGATGGAAAGTACAGGGATAGTGTTAGATAGCAAAATATATTCAGAGGATAAGATATTTAAGACACCAGCATTCCACTTCAATACAAAAAACATTGAAAAGGCATTTCATTTTATGAGTAATAAGGGTGTTAATTTGATTACCGGAATTGAACATAATCATTATTTTAATTTCAAAGATCCGGATGGGAATATTTTAATGATTTGTAATTGTTAATATTAAACAATCGGGCGCAATTCCGGGATAGGACGTTGTGTATTTAACGTAAAGGCTGGATTCTAGCACAAAAGGAGGTGTATATGTTGCAGAAATGTGTATACTGCAATAAACAGTTTAGCTGGTATGAAATTTATAAATACCATTTGTGGTTTTATAATAAATCAATTGAATGTGATAATTGTGGTACGGAACACATAATATCTGTTGCTGGAAGATTTGTATTTACATTTTTGACTGTTATGCCAGCATTAATATTTATGAATTTCCTTTCGACCTTTAACAGTTTTTTTGTGACACTTGGAATAGGAATCACTATTTTAACAGTAGGTTCTTTTTTGGCTCCATATTTTGTTAAGTTCAAGAAGGCTATATGATTGTTCAAGAATCGGGCCAGTTATGTTGAATAATAAGGTGAAACTAAAAATATATGAGTACGTCTTATGAGTTAGGAGGTATTTATATGGTCAAAAGAATATTAATATTTTTTGTACTAATTATTTTTGTTCTTGGTGCTTGTAGTCAGCAATCAGAAGAACCATCTTTAGCCAAAACACCTGATATAACTTTAGATGAGGTAGAAACTGCCATAACTGAGCAAGGTCTAGAATTAGAAAAAGCAAATTTACCAACTGGAAATGTTTTTATCCAAGAATTAAATGGTGTTGTACCTAAAGCATATTTTGTAGATGGCACAACTCTATCTATCTATGTATTTCCGACAGTTGATGCAAGAGAAAAGGGTATGGATGATTTTGAAGAAAAAACTGCTGCCGCATCATTAGAACAACACAAAACTTTTACTGTTCAAAACGCATTAGTCTTTTATGTAGAAGGTAGTGAGGAGAACAATAAGAAATTGGTTAAGGCAATGGATGCGTTAAAATAAGAATTAAGATGAAGAGGTTAACTTCAACTAGGGGCGCATTTATGGAGGAAAATAAGTTCTTTTCATAAGAACTGGGCACAACTTAATGTAGGGGAAATCTCAAGCGAAATTGAATATTTATGTTAATGTTAGAATCGGTGTTTGTAAAAGAAAAATGCTTAAATTGGAGATGAAGCAATGGAGAAGCAAATCACTAAAGCTATTGAGTTAAGGAAAAACGGTAGTCTAAAAGAATCTAATGAGTTACTTTTAACCTTGGTTAAAGAGTCTCCTAATGATGCTTACATCAACTATCAATGTGCTTGGAGTTTTGATGTATTAGGAGAAGAAAAGCAAGCAGCCCCCTTTTATGAAAATGCAATCAGTTTAGGGTTGGATGGAAAAGATTTAGAAGATGCCTTGTTAGGACTAGGTAGTACATATAGAACTCTAGGTGAGTATGAAAAGTCAAAGAGTACATTCAGTAAAGGAACTGAATTGTTTCCAGACAACAAAGCAATTCAAGTGTTCTACGCGATGACTTTGTATAATTTAAATGAGCATAACAGCGCTATGGAGTTGCTGTTAAAATGCATAATAGATACGACTACAGATAAGGAAATAATGAGGTATAAGAAAGCAATCAGTTTCTATTCCGATAAATTAGATAACATTTTGGTTTAATGGTATTTACTCCATAAACGGGCGCAGTTGTTGAGTAGTAGCTACACTACAACAGGAGTCATATTTCTTGTATAAGGAATATTAGCAACGAGCAGGATTTGGATGAAATTGTCGGATTACTTGTATAAAAAGCTACTTAAAAGGCGGAAATGCAGAAACGTCGTATTTATGTTAATAAATCTAATGACGCGGAGGAAAATACGATGATAATTGAAAGAGTTACATCGCTCGAACAGTATAAGTTAGATTTACTAATAGACGATAGTTTAGCTGAAGGGTATAAATTTATAAAGAGATTAGTTGATGAATATACATTAGAGAAAAACAAATTTGATAAAAATGGTGAGGCACTTTATGTTGCAAAAATTAATAAAGAGGTTATTGGTATTGGAGGTCTAAATATTGACCCGTATCTTAACCTTTCCGATGTAGGACGAGTAAGGCATCTTTATGTTTTGCGTAAGCACAGAGGTACTGGTATAGGAAAGAAACTTCTAAACACAATAATTGATGAAGCAAAGGATAGTTTTCGGTCAATAAGGTTATCATCTACTGATAATCCAGCTGCCGTTAATTTATATAAAGAATGTGGATTCTTAAAAGTAGAAGGTATTTATAAAGCTAGTCATATTTTAGAAATGTCACAAGCTGACAACGAATGATTGATGTTAAATAAACGGGGAATTTACCGGAAGAAGGTAAGAATATCAGGAGGCTAAAATATGAAAACAAGCATTATGCTATTATTTGTCGGTTTAAGCTTGCTTATGGCAGGTATATACTTGTCTACTCTTTTGACTACAGTTTGGATTATAATCGGAACTTTAATGGCGGTAATTGGCGGTGGATTAACAGGAATTAACACATGCTTTTTGACATCACTAAAAAAACAATAAATATATTCAATCTGACGCAGTGGAGGAGTGTGACCGTCAAGTAGAATGACACAATTTTTGCTCGTTAATTTGAAACACTTTGTTGACCAAATATAGTTTTTCTATGTTTCATTCGCCAACTATCTTCATTCAAATGAATAATTTCCACTCGGTGCAGTATTCGATCTAATATTGCTGTTGTAATTGCTTGATCTCCTAATAGTTCTCCCCATTCTTTTGGTCCTTTATTTGAAGTCAAAATGATGGACGCTTGATTATAAAGGTCATTAATTAAATGAAAGAACATATTTGCTTCTTGTTTATCCATTGCCATGAACATTAGATCATCAATAATGACTAAATCTGCTTCTCTAATCCTTTTCATTCTTGTTTTTGCTTTTCTAGTAATTTCTTCAGTTTTTAACACACTTATTAGGTCTCCCATAGTTGTAAATATTACTTTGAAACCTTGGTTTAAAGCCTCTATTCCTAATCCAATGGATAGGTGGGTCTTACCTACACCTGGCGGTCCAAGAAGAATAATATTGTATAATTGTTCTATCCAGGTTAAATCCTTAAGCTGGTTTAATTTCTTATTGCTTAATGATTTCTGTTCTTGTATATTAAATTCCTCTAATGTGCTATAGAAGGGAAATGTCGCCCATTTGAATCGTTTTTCCAATTGTTTTTCTTCTCTACGGTTTTGCTCAAAAGTTGTTACATCTAAGAGGAACTGAGTAAAGGATACTTCCTTTTCCTCAGCTTCTCTAATTAATTTAGGAAGGTGATTAGCTGTTTCAGCTAATCGAAGGGTTCTCATCAATTCTTGTAACTGATTTAACTGGCTCAAACTGCATCACCTTCCAATATGTCAGTATAGGTATCGACTTTTCTTTTCTGTGCTTCTGTCTCCATTACCCATCCAGAAGTTTTATTTAATGGTGCCACCATCTGATCATTATCGGTTGTTGTATCATCGACTCGGCGTTGTCGTTTCAGGTATGAAACGATATCGCTGAAATCTGTCGCACTGTATAAATTCCTTTTGATACATTCACTAAGTGCTGCTGATAAAATATTCTCATTATTCTCTTTTGTTTCTCTTAATATAATTTGTAATTGATCTTTTATATATCTAGGATATTTTTCTCGAAGGGTTTCTAGATAGTGATTAGCCAATTCTTTATCTGTGAATTGGTTTGTAACAGTATCAATAAACGCACCTACACCTTTCGTCCTATCTCGTGAGTGTTTTCGATCTTTGACTAACTGGCCTTTACCTTCTGGGATCTTATGTTTTGCTATTATCTCGCCGGTTTGAGAAATATAGATAATGAGTTCCTTATCTTCCGTTTCTTTAATACAGACATTTTCAAACTTGTTAAAGGTGCCCAGGGGAAGAGAATACCTGTTAGATAAATATCGAATGGTATTGTTCTTGTGGACACTTCTTGTTATACTATGTTCATAATTGTTTATAAGATCTATATCTTTTGTGATCGGTCGTAAGTGTTGCTTTTCTAAGGAGAACACTTCGACTGGTCTTTTTTTTGTTGTGTTATGAACCTTGTAATTGCCTGTCCTATTTAACCACCGCCATCCCTGTTCATTCCAGGAATCGATATTGTGAAACACTCTATGTTTAGCGAAATTATGTTTTATAAAACCTACCACATTTTCTATTTTCCCTTTACTCTCAGGATCAGCTTTTCTACAAACATAAAGATTTAGTTTTCTAGTTTCTTTATATTGTTGGAACTCCTTTGTCAATATCAAGTCTCCGCCATTCTCACTTACCACTATTAAACTATCTTGATCATATACAAGTTCTCTTGGTATTCCACCGAACCATTTAAATGCATTTTCATGAGCCCGAATTACATCTTGTGTTGTAAAAGGTCTATCTAACCATTCTTTGTATTTGTATCTTGAATTGGCTAAAACAAAAGCTATAAAGTTAAGCTTTTCATCTCTATTATCATGTGTTTTTTGTTTAGTATGACCAAAGTCGACTTGAATTTGCTCTCCCATCGGTAAATCAGGGATAGCTTCATAATCTCTAGGTGATGTTACTTTTTCTATTTGATACTCTTCTCTTAACTCTCTGACAAAAGAACGAACTGTACTTTCACCAATCTTTAAATCTTCATGCTTTTCTTGTAGCCAATCATGAACTTGTGCAGCTGACATATCAGAATGTTCCCTCAACCATGAAAGAATTAATTCTTTATAAGGTTCTAATTTCTTGCTTCGTGTTTTTAAGGATTCTACCCATCCAGCCATCTCCGAAGGAGACTTTTCTAAGTTTCGATAGACTGTTGATCTCGAAACTCCTAACTTTTCTGCCACTTTTGTTTTGCTAAAACCTTGTTTAATCAACTGTTGTATCTCCATATACATTTTCCACTTATCCACCTTTACTGTTCCCCCATTGATGTGTTTTTGGTAAGACATAAACATCATACAATAGAAGGGTCTTTTATTCTGCTGGTATATTTGGGTAATAAGTGTTTCTTTTTATCTAGCAAGAACTGTCTACTTTAGTTTAGCAGTCACAAGGAGTAACAGTTGAAAAACTGTTTTAGTTTAATTGACGGTGACATCATGCTAAGCTTCCGGGAATTACGAAAAAATCTATCGCTAATAGATTGCAAGAAGTTATACAAAAGTAACATCAATCAAGACTTTTTAGTCAAACTACCAATTGATTTTATCTGTAATGAAACAATTAATAGTAGTGATCGACTAATCAAATGTAAAAATATAGAAAAACAAAGAAAATACAATATTTGATAAGCCTTTTTTATCTGAAATTTTTACAAAAAACTAATATTTAATAGAACCTTATTCTCAATTTTCGCTTTCAAACCTATGATAAATAGGGATTCCCTCTGTAAAGTCTATTTTTTATTCAAATGAAAATAGAAATTAATACTAGCTTTACACGTATTCGTTACACTGAAATTGTAATACAAAAAGGAGGGAATCTTGTTGAAAAAAGTATTTTATTCAATTTTTCTATGCGGTTTGATCACAGTATTAGTAAGTAATGGATTTCTAGGTACATCAAAATTAACAGCTTCAGAAAAATCTGCAAAATCTTCCGAAGTCCAATTAAATGTTATGACGTATAATCTAAGGTATTTAAATGATAGTGATCCGTCACCACATACTTGGGAAGAGAGACTTCCAGCTATTAAAAAACTTATACAAAAAAATCACCCGGATATTATAGGTACCCAAGAAGCTGTTTATCAGCAAATAACCGATTTGGAAAATACGTTAAATCATTACAGTTGGATTGGTTTAGGTCGAGAAGGAGGTAGTAAAGGAGAGTATTCAGCTATATTTTATAACGAACATCGCTACACTCCTCTTGAATACGATCACTTTTGGTTATCAGATACGCCAAATGTAATTGGTTCAACAAGTTGGGGAAATAGCATTCCACGTATGGCCACCTGGGCCAAATTCCTTGATCATGCAAGTAATCAAAGCTTCAATGTAGTTAATACGCACTTCGATCATCAATCTGCAAATGCCAGAGAGAAGAGTGCGGCATTGATCAATGAAAAGATAAAAGAATTCGACCCAGATTTGCCAGTATTGCTAACAGGGGATTTTAACGCGAGTCCTGATAGCATTCCATATGAGACGCTGACAAGTGAAGGTCCTTTCGACGATTTGCTCAAAACGGCAAATGTCACCATTAATGAAAACCTCGGCACTTTCAACGGTTTTGATGATAAAACAGGTGGAGGCCCTGATAGCCGCATAGACTGGGTATTGGGGAAAGGTAACATATTCACACATAAAACGAGAATCATCAACGATTATAAAAATGGACAATTTCCAAGTGATCATTATCCAGTAACCTCAAATCTAACAATTTCCTATTAATTAAGCAGAAAGAGAGACAGCCTAAACACTAGCTTGTCTCTCTTTTTTATGAGTACAAAAAGTAACAAAGGGTGTATTGCAGAATGGTCATTTTGATATAATTTAACTGATCAGCAAAGCTTCGAAAATAGGCTCCGCAGGACGCGGAGTGGTTGGCTGAAGCGGTATTCCAGCACATTATATATCTCAATATGGATGCTTGGCTAGCGATGGCTAACATAATCCATATTATAAGTAACTGTAAATAATTTATGTCAATTAGAACCGGACGGCTATGCCCGGTTTTTCTTATACCGAGAAAGATAATGAGGAAACTCACTTATTAAAAAATAGAGCTTAGTAAGACTTCTTATATACGTTGGTAATTTAAAACTGAATGGCTTCTAACGCAAAGCCTGGTAATTTGTAGGGGGTTGCAAAAAAAGACAATAAAAAAATAATTTTCGATATTAAATCTTATTTTCTATTCGTTTATGATTAATGTATAAATCGCTTTCATAAAGGAGTGAATCTATTGCAAAAATGTAATTTAGCAGTTGATATCGGTGCATCCAGTGGCCGTGTGATCGCTGGTTATCTTGAGAATAATCAACTGTTGCTTGAAGAGGTTCATCGGTTTGACAATAAGATGATCAAAAAAGATGGACACCTGTGTTGGGATATTGATCGATTATTTAGCGAAATTAAAACAGGCCTCCGAAAAAGTGTTGAGATGAATTATCAGCCTCAGACTGTCGGGGTTGATACTTGGGCAGTAGACTTTGTGCTATTAGATGAGAATAGGAATAGAATTACCGATGCCATCGCCTATCGTGATCATCGAACAGATGGAGCCATGGAGGAAGTATTTCAGCTTATTGATCAACAAGAAATATATCAACAAACAGGAATTCAGTTTCAACCCTTTAATACGATCTATCAGTTACACGCGTTAAAGCAGGAGAGTCCGAAAATTTTTGATAAAGCAGCATATTTTCTGATGGTGCCTGATTATCTTCATTATTTACTAACTGGAAAAATAACAAATGAATATACCAATGCAACTACTACTCAGTTCTTGAATGCAGATACCCAACAATGGGAAAAAGCATTTCTTGAGAAGATCGGAATACCAGATAAGCTATTTTCAGAACCGACGATGCCGATGCAGTCGATCGGCTCCCTTACCGATGAACTGCAGGAAGAGCTTGGTTTTAATCTGGATGTTGTATTACCTGGTACACATGACACTGCATCTGCAGTTGTATCCGTTCCAGCACAAGAAACGATTTACATTAGTTCAGGTACCTGGTCGCTAATGGGGGTGGAGCATGATTCACCAATCAGCTCACCACAGGCGTTTCAGTACAACTTCACCAATGAAGGTGGGGCCAATGAAAACATTCGCTTTCTCAAAAACATTATGGGACTTTGGATGATACAAGAGGTGAGAAGAGAATATAAGGAGCAGTACAGCTTTGCAGAGTTTGTGGAGCTCGTTGAACAGGAAGCTGCATTTACTTCAAAAGTGGATGTCAATGATCAACGATTCTTAAGTCCGGATAGTATGAAACAAGTTATTCAAGAATATTGTCAGGAAACTAATCAGCAGCTGCCAGAAACGCCAGGGCAATTTGCAAAGTGTATTTATGACAGTTTAGTAGATTGCTACGTTGAAACCGCTGCAGAAATTGAGGAGCTAACCGGGCGAACCTACAACTCAATTCATATCATTGGCGGTGGGAGTAAGAATAATTACATGAATAAGAAATTAGCAGAGGTTTCTGGCAAGTCTATTTTTACAGGACCATCTGAAGCAACAGCAATTGGTAATTTAATCGCGCAAATGCTGGCGACTGGACAATTAACTTCCATCGAAGAGTCAAAAGCAATTATTAATGATTCATTTGATATTCAAAAATTTTAATGGAGAGGTGACGAAGATGAGCGTAAAAGAAAATTTTGAAAGAGCAAAAGGACAATACGAAAAATGGGGAGTATCTGTAGAAGATGCATTTGCCAAATTGAAACAGGTACCGATTTCGATCCATTGCTGGCAAGGTGATGACATTGGCGGGTTTGAAGTAGACCAGCAAGAATTATCTGGCGGAATTGATGTAACAGGGGATTATCCTGGTAAAGCAACAACTCCTGAGGAATTACGTAGTGACTTGGAGAAAGCGTTATCGCTTATTCCTGGTAAACATAAGATTAATCTGCATGCTATTTATGCAGAAACAGATGGGCAAGTGGTTGACCGTAATGAATTGGAACCAAAACATTTTGAAAATTGGGTGAAGTGGGCAAAAGAAAATGATTTAGGACTTGATTTTAATCCGACTTTATTCTCACACCCTAAGGCAGCCGACGGATTAACGTTAGCACATCCGGATAAAGAGATACGTGACTTCTGGATTCAGCATTGTATTCAATCGCGTAAAATCGGCGAATATTTCGGGCGTGAATTAGGTCAGCCTGCTCTTAATAACATTTGGATTCCAGATGGTTATAAGGATATTCCAAGTGACCGTTTAACACCGCGTAAGCGACTAAAGGATTCATTAGATGAAATTTTTGCAGCAGATGTGGACGAATCGTTAAACATTGATGCTGTAGAAAGTAAATTATTTGGTATCGGTTCTGAAGCATATGTTGTTGGTTCCCATGAATTCTATATGGGCTATGCGATGAAAAATAATAAGCTATGCCTGCTAGATTCGGGGCATTATCATCCAACAGAGGTTATTTCAAACAAAATTTCATCTTTATTATTATTTAGTGATAGACTAGCACTGCACGTATCACGTCCGGTTCGTTGGGACAGTGACCACGTGGTAATTCTTGATGATGAACTACGTGAAATCGGTTTAGAGATTGTCCGCAATGATGCGTTGGATAAAGTCATGATCGGGCTGGATTTCTTTGATGCCAGTATTAACCGTGTAGCGGCATGGACAATCGGAACTCGTAACATGATCAAATCGTTGTTATATGCATTACTCTTACCAAATGAGCATTTAAAACAGTTACAAGAAGAAGGTAACTTCACAGACCGTCTTGCATTAATGGAAGAATTTAAAACCTATCCATTCGGTGCGATTTGGGATTATTATTGTGAGCAAATGGGAGTTCCGGCTCAAGAGAACTGGTTACAAGAAGTGAAAGATTATGAAACAAACGTTCTATCTAAACGAAATAGCTAATAATAACAGGTAACCACCTTTGTTTGTGTTGATTTATTTTTGTTTTGTAGTATAATGAAAACAGAAACAACCAACTAAATCAAATAAAACAAAGATGGCTAGGGGAGGAAATTTCATTGGTACAAAACAAATGGGACGATAGTCAAGTAACGCAAGGAGAAGGATTAGAAACACTGGTATACCGTTCTAATCTTCTAGGATCAGATCGCGCCGTAGTCAATATCGGTGGGGGTAATACATCTTCTAAAACAATCGAAAAGGACTTTAAAGGAGATGACATCGAAGTCATGTGGGTGAAGGGTAGCGGATCTGATTTAGCTACGATGAAATCTCATAATTTCACCGGTTTAAAATTAGATGATATTCGTCCATTACTAGAAAGAGAAGACATGTCTGATGAAGAAATGGTAGAATACTTATCTCATTGTATGATTGATGCCAAGCATCCACGTTCTTCCATCGAAACATTGCTTCATGCATTTCTGCCATTTAAGCAAGTGGA
Source organism: Gracilibacillus salinarum (assembly GCF_022919575.1). Taxonomy (NCBI): domain Bacteria; kingdom Bacillati; phylum Bacillota; class Bacilli; order Caryophanales; family Bacillaceae; genus Gracilibacillus; species Gracilibacillus salinarum. The sequence goes on from NZ_CP095071.1 coordinate 475,106, forward strand.
TCATACCCATCCAGATGCTATTATCAGCATTGCATGTGCAGACAATGGCAAGGAAATTGCTGAAGAAATTTATGGAGATCGTTTTGTATGGGTTCCATACATCCGTCCTGGTTTTAAATTGTCTAAGATGATCGCTGAAGGCGTGAAGAATAACCCGAATGCAGAATTGGTTATTATGGAGAAACACGGCCTGGTTACTTGGGGCGAAACATCGACAGAAAGCTACAACAAAACCATTGAAGTGATTAACGAGGCTGAAAGCTATATTAATCAAAAAGCGGAAGGGCAATCGCTGTTTGGCGGTGCAAAATACCAATCGCTATCTGATGATGAAAGAAAAAATCTTTTTGCAGAAATCATGCCGGTAATCCGTGGACAAGTTAGCAATGATAAGAAAATGCTCACAACTTATAATGATGATGCCCAAGTATTAGAATTCGTTAACAGTCAAGATGCAGAGGCACTTTCTCAAGTTGGCGCAGCATGTCCGGATCATCTAGTTCACACAAAACGTGTTCCATTATTCATTGACTGGGATCCGCAATCTGGTGATATCGATACATTAAAAGAACAAATTAAAACAGGTGTAGCAGCGTATAAAGAAGAGTATGTTGCTTACTTTGAAAGAAATAAGAGTGAAGGCGATCAAATCGTAGAAACGGCTCCACGTATTATTCTTATTCCTGGTTTAGGTATGGTGAATACAGGAAAGGATTGGAAATCGGCAAATATTAGTGAACAATTGTATCATCGCGCAATTGCAGTAATGAGCGGTGCGACAGTTCTTGGTAACTTTGTTTCGCTAAATGAAGAGGAGTCCTATTTGATCGAGTACTGGCCATTAGAGTTGTATAAATTAAGCTTAGCTCCGCCGGAAGCAGAATTTTCTCGTCAAGTTGCATTTGTTACAGGTGGCGCTGGCGGAATTGGTACAGCTACCACGTATCGTTTGCTTAATGAAGGTGCACACGTTGTGATTGCTGATATTAATTTGGAAGGTGCAGAGAACCTTGCAAATGAAGTAAACGAAAAGTATGGTGCAAACCGAGCACTTGCTGTCAAGATGGACGTAACAAAGGAAGAAGAAGTGCAGGGAGCATTAGCAACTTCGATCAGACAGTACGGTGGAATCGATATTTTAGTAAATAACGCAGGCTTAGCTAGCTCTGCACCATTTGAAGAAACAACGATGGATCAATGGAATTTAAATATTAATGTATTAGTAACTGGTTATTTCTTAGTAGCACGTGAAGTGTTCAAGCTGATGAAAGAACAGGAAATCGGCGGAAGCATGGTATTTATCGGTTCTAAAAACTCTATTTATGCTGGAAAAAATGCAGCAGCATACAGTACAGCAAAAGCTGCTGAAGTTCACTTAGCAAGAACAATCGCAGCAGATGGTGGTTCACTTGGAATCCGTGTTAACTCTGTATTACCAGATGCTGTTATCCGAGGATCTAAAATTTGGGATTCCTCTTGGAAGAAAGAACGTGCTTCCTCTTACGGAATCGGAACAGATGATTTAGAAGAACACTATCGTAAACGCACGATTTTAAATGTGAATATTTTACCAGAGGATATTGCAGAATCAATTGCATTCCTAGCATCCTCCAAAGCAGCCAAAACAACTGGTTGTATGGTAACGGTTGACGGTGGGGTAGCAGCAGCCTTCACTAGATAATGTGAGATTACATGGTCTTACTAAGCAGTTAGCTAAGGATAATGATTGGAAATGGATAAACTCTCTTTTTAGAGGGTTTATCCATTCTCTTATTAGCGGATAGCTGTTAAAATAGATTGCAAGAGGATTGCGATGTTCCTAAAAGGGGAGTAAACAAATGAAAGTATCATTTTTCATCACATGTTTAGGGGATATGTTCTATGTTAATGCAGGGAAAGCCGCAGTCGAATTACTAGAACATCTTGGATGTGAGGTTGATTTTCCTAGAACACAAACGTGTTGCGGTCAGCCTGCCTACAACAGTGGTTATCAGAGAGAAACAATTGAAGTAGCAAAGCATTTGGTCGAAACATTTGAACATGCGGAGTATGTTGTTGGTATCTCTGGCTCATGTGTGTACATGATTCATGAATATGTACATTTATTTGAAGAAGGTTCGGAATGGCAGCAACGAGCAGTTAAGTTAAAAGAAAAAACATATGAATTAACGCAATTTATTGTCGACGTACTTGGAGTGGAAGATGTTGGTGCCAGTTATGATGCTGTTGCAACCTACCACACCTCATGTCACATGACACGTTTATTGAAGGTTAACGAAGCACCATTTCGCCTTTTAAACAATGTCAAAGGGCTGGAGATGATTGATTTACCAAACCGTCATGATTGTTGTGGATTCGGAGGAACTTTTTCAGTGAAAATGAGTGATATTTCGGAACAGATGGTTGACGAAAAAGTACACCACATCGAAGAAACGAAGGCGAATTTGTTATTAGGTGCGGATGGCAGTTGTTTGATGAATATCGGTGGACGAATGTCTCGTAATGGAAGTCCGGTCGAAGTAAAACATATTGCAGAAATATTAAATAGCAGAGGTGACGCATAATGCCGATGCACATTGGGGAAAAAGACTTTAAAAAACGGGTATCAAAAGGGATAGAAGATGATTTCATGCGTGGTGCTGTCCGTTCCGCTCAAGGAAGACTACGGGACAAAAAAGAAACCGCGTCAGAAGAATTAGGTGATTGGGAAGACTGGAGAACACTAGGTTCGGAAATACGCAGTCATACGATTGAGCATTTAGATTACTATTTGCACCAGTTGAGTGAGAAAGTCGCTGAATTAGGTGGGCATGTCTTTTTTGCGGAAACTGGCGAAGAGGCAAATGAATATATTAAAAAGGTAGCTAAAGAGAAAGATGCGAAGAAAATCGCGAAATCCAAATCGATGGTGACCGAAGAAATCTCGATGAATGAAGCATTAGAGGAAATGGGTTGTGAAGTAATTGAAACCGATTTAGGAGAATATATCCTGCAAATCGATGATCATGATCCGCCATCGCATATCGTTGCGCCAGCCCTTCACAAAAATAAAGAGCAAATTCGTGATGTATTCAAAGAAAAATTAAGTTATCTAAAATCAGAAAAACCGGAAGAATTAGCATTATTTGCACGCGAAAAACTCCGTGAGGAATTTTTAGAGGCTGATTTAGGTATTACTGGCTGTAACTTTGCAGTAGCAGAATCCGGCTCCTTTGCTTTAGTAACCAATGAAGGAAATGCCCGGATGGTTTCTACCCTTCCCAAGACACAAATTACTGTAATGGGAATGGAACGGATTGTGCCAGGCTGGGAAGAGTTAGATATTGTCGTTAGTTTACTTACGCGAGCAGCAGTTGGGCAGAAGCTGACAAGTTATATAACAGCATTAACAGGTCCGAAACAAGAAGAGGAAGCAGACGGTCCTGAAGAATTTCACCTTGTTATTGTAGATAATGGCCGTTCAAAAATTCTAGGAACAGAATTTCAGGAAGCGTTACATTGTATCCGCTGTGCGGCCTGTATCAATGTATGTCCTGTGTACCGCCATGTGGGTGGGCATGCTTATGGTTCGATTTATCCGGGTCCAATTGGTGCTGTGTTGTCACCGTTATTATCGGATTATGATGAGTACAAAGAATTGCCTTATGCTTCTTCTTTATGTGGAGCGTGTACAGAAGCTTGTCCTGTTAAAATACCATTACATGAACAGCTAATTATGCACCGTAAGAAAATAGTCGAAGAGGAAAAACGAACACCATTAGCAGAGCGTTTTGTCATGAAAGGTTTTGAACAAGTAATGCATTCTGCCAATTTTTATCGAACAGCGACGAAGATGGCGCCGTTTCTTACGACACCTTTCGCCAAAAATAATGTAATCTCTAAAGGACCTGGTCCATTAAAACATTGGACCCATGCCAGAGATTTTCCGATGCCGGCAAATGAACGATTCCGCGACTGGTTTGCTAATCGCGAGAAGCGAGGTGACAACAATGCCTAAAGGAAGTATTACAAATCGAGACTCATTTCTTGCTAATATCCGCGAGAAAATTGGAGGTATTTCAGCAGAGAAACCGATTGAGAAACCCCAGTGGTCAGTAACCCCTCAAAAGAACGTGTTAGAGGGATATGATCAGGATCAGCTAGTAACAGTATTGGAGGAACAGTGTAAGGAAATTCACACTGATTTTTTCCAAACCACTAAGAACGGACTAGCAGATACGATTTCCTCCATTATGGAACAATATGCATCATCATCGGTTATATATCCTGATGATTCTCGATTTAGCAATGTTGGACTAGACAAGTACATCCAAGAACTTGATTCCTGCAAATGGGATAACAAGAATAGAGAAGGATCTGTAGAATTTGCGGAAAAAGCAGACATCGGGATTACGTTCAGTGATATGACATTGGCTGAATCAGGAACGGTCGTTTTGTTAAATGAGAAATTCCAGGGACGTTCGATCAGCTTACTCCCGACGAACTATGTTGCAATTGTGCCAAAGTCTTCAATTGTGAAACGAATGACACAAGCTACTGATTTGATTCATGAGTTAGCGGAAGATGGAAAAGATATTGCATCCTGCATTAATTTCATCACAGGTCCGAGTAATAGTGCGGATATTGAGATGAACTTAGTAGTTGGTGTACATGGACCGATTCACACCGCATATATTGTAGTAGATGATCTATAATAATCGTAGAGCAGTCCTCTTTGAAATGGGAGAAGACTGCTCTTTTTTTATAAGTTTAGAAAACATTATAGTACAGTCACAACACATATTGAACATGAAGCTGAGTTCTTATAATACGGATTATGTAATGCTAGCTGCTTTATGCTTAGTGGTAATTTTGAAATGATTCATGTGGTATGATACCGCTCCGTCCAACCACTCCGCGTCCTGCGGGGCACGGCTGAAGCTAGGCTACTACACGAATCACTTCTCTCTGCCTTGCACCGAGGAAGCCTACTTCGAAGCGTTACTAGAAGACGCAGGTGCAGACGTTGTGGATCTCCAGCACCTGCACAATCCCGCGGGAGTCTACGTGGTTGGCCTACGCTGATGTATAGTTCCACAATTTATGCGACAGCTAGGATATGAAGCACTATCTGCAAGATTTACACCATAATTGATGAAATACAGCCTTTGTTAACATAATCCATATTATAGGAAGTTGTTTATTAATTAAGTCAATTAGGACCGGGTGGTTTATGCCCGTTTTTTCTTATGGTAGCAACAATACTTACACGACCATTTTGAATTGTGTTAAGATAATATTATCACCTTGGTATATAGCATATTGTTTTCAATGTAAAAACAAATTAGTGAAAAAGGTGGAATCGATGATGAGTGAATTTGGTTTATTGACAGAATTTACAGCTAATAACGGGGAACAGGAAAAGCTGAGAGGTATTTTGCTAGAAGCGGCAACATCAATGGAACTCATTGATGATTGTAAGGTATATGTCGTACAAATGGCACAAGAAAATCCTGAAGCAGTTTACGTTTATGAAATTTGGCGTTCTGTTAATGCTCACAAAGCCTCGTTATCACATGAAGTAAACCAGAAATTAATTGCAAAAGCAAAACCAATTATAAAAGATGTGCAACGAATCAATACTTTTGCTGTAGAAGGTGGAAAAGGACTCTAGATTGGATTTCTCCTTTTCTGATTGATATGATATTGGTAGAGGTAATAGGAAGGGGTTCAAGTAAATCCATGAATGTTTATGAAAATATGACAGACTTGATCGGAAATACACCGATCGTGAAATTAAATCGAATTGTACCAGAAAATGCCGCTGAGGTTTATGTGAAATTAGAAATGTTTAATCCTTCGAAAAGTGTGAAGGATCGTGCTGCCTATAATATGATTGTGGAAGCGGAAAAAGAAGGATTGCTTACAGAAAAATCAACGATCATTGAACCGACTAGTGGTAACACTGGGATCGGACTAGCTATGACAGCTGCTGCTAGGGGATACAAAGCGATTTTAGTTATGCCAGACAATATGACAAAAGAACGAATCAATATCTTGAAAGCATATGGAGCGGAAGTAGTCTTAACACCTAGCTCAGAAAAAATGCCAGGAGCGATTCAGAAAGCGAAAGAATTAGTCGAAGAAATACCGGATAGTTTCATGCCACAACAATTTGAAAATATAGCGAATCCGGCTATTCACCGAACAACAACAGCAATGGAAATATTAGAGCAGATGGATTATAATTTGGATGGATTTGTAGCGACTGCTGGAACTGGTGGAACAATTACTGGAACCGGTGAGACATTGAGAGAGCATTTGCCCAATATACATATTTCAGTTGTCGAGCCCGAAGGATCTCCTGTTTTATCTGGTGGTAAGCCGGGTAAACACAAACTAGTAGGGACAAGTCCAGGATTTGTCCCAGACATTCTCAATACAGCCGTATATGATGAAATTATTCAAATAGCTGACAATGATGCTGTTGATACGTTTAAACGATTAGCAGCGGAAGAAGGTATTTTCGTTGGTCCTTCTGCCGGTGCAGCTGTATTTGCAGCTATTCAGGTTGCAAAAAAACTTGGAGCAGGTAAAAAAGTTGTTTGTATTGCGCCGGATACAGGAGAGCGGTATTTGAGTATGCATTTATTCTAAACAACAGGAGGAGTTTTTCAGATGAATGTTTTAGTAATTGGAGCAAATGGACAAATTGGTACCCATGTTGTACAGAAATTAAATACACAGCAAGGTACGGATCCTGTCGCAATGGTCCGTAAACAAGAACAAGTAGAAAAATTCCAAGGACAAGGTATAGAAACAACACTTGTTGATCTTGAAGGAAGCGTAGCAGATATAGAAGATGCAATGGATAGTATCGATGCAGTTGTATTTGCTGCCGGTTCCGGTGGGAAAACAGGCGCTGATAAAACGCTATTGATAGACCTTGATGGTGCGGCCAAAGCGGTAGAAGCAGCAGTAAACAAAGGTGTGAAACGATTCGTTATGGTAAGTGCTTTCCAAGCACATAACCGTAATAATTGGAGTGAGCAGATTAAGCATTACTTTGTCGCTAAACATCACGCAGACCGTATCTTAGAGGAAAGCAAGCTTGATCATACCATTATTCGTCCTGGCGCATTAACAAATGATGCTGGTACAGGTAAAATTAGCATAGCAGAAAACCTGGAACCAGGATCTGTCACACGTGAAGACGTTGCGGATACGATTATTGCAAGTCTGCTTTCAGACAATGCAGTTAATCAGTCATTTGATTTGATCAATGGCGACACGGATATTGAAGAGGCAGTTAAAAACTTATAATCAACATGCAAGGAGGTTAATTCCTAAACGGAGTTAATCTCCTTTTCTTGTACAGAAGGGAAGGATATAATTATGTTATAGACCCAATGACAGAAGTAAAGGATGCTAAAGTTGCTTTCTATTTAGTTTATCTGTTTGGCAAGACTCTGGAAATATGCCCCGCAAGAGGAAAAGTGGTTGATAGAAGCTATCATACCACAAATAATAGTTCAAAATGGTCTAAAGGGGGCTAATATAATCCGTATTACAGGAATCTTTATTTATCATTACGCTGGTTAGGGAGGTACTGAAGAAAATGCTAATTAGAGAAATCAAACGATCAGATGCAGAGCCATTCGCTAAATTGATAAATCAAGTGGAACAGGAAGCGCAATATATTCTGTGGGAGCCTGGAGAAAGAGAAGTAAACACTTCCAGTCAATCAAATGTTATAGAAGATTTTTTAAATAAAGGAAACGCAACAATATTTGTGGCAGAAGAGGAAAAACTGACAGGATATATAATGGCAATAGGCGGAAATGCCAATAGAAATAAGCATACCGTTTATATCGTTATCGGTGTGCTGAATAAATTTAGAGCGCAAGGGATTGGCAGTTTGCTCATAAATAAATTAGTAGAATGGGCCAATGAACACGCCATACATAGGCTCGAATTAACTGTAGTAACAAAAAATAAACACGCTATATCATTATATGAGAAAATGGGTTTTGAAGTGGAAGGAACAAAAAAAGATTCTTTAAGGATTAATGGAGAATTTATCGATGAGTATTATATGGCGAAGCTTTTATAACTAATTGTAAGGAACACTTACCCAAAACCTCCCAATTAAATGTAAACATGTGTTAAACTGGTAGACATATGAAAAGACGGTGAGGTTTATGTAAATGGGGAAAATCATAAGAAGATCCATAATAATTATTAGTATAATATTGCTGCTGCCAGAAATTTTTGCAATTATAATTGGTTTAATTCCAGTAAAGATTCCAGACAACATAAAAAATAAAATAGCAGCTGGCGAGGCAGTCCATTATAAAATCGATCAAAGCTTTTCTTTGAATAATCAAACGCTTTATCTTAAACATTTGATTTTAATGAAAGGTAATACAACGATCATTTATAAAGTGAAATCTGCCGAGACAGGATGGCATTTCTCTTCCTCGAGATTACAATTAAAAGATGAAAAAGGCAACGTCTATGCTTATAATGGTGCAAGGAGTACTGGTAATAGTAAAATGACCAGTAATGTTTCTGGTTTTGAACCTATTCCATTAGGTGCACAAAGTGTCTTTGTTCAATATAAATGGTATGATCGCTTCTTTGAAATAGAAATCCCTCTGAACGGAGAGGAGGGTAAGTGATGAAAGAGTGGAATTGGCAATCAGTTATCGAGTGGATAGTGGCTATGCTATTACTATGTGTAAGCTTATTTTTTTCGTCTTTTTTTGAACATATACATTTTTCTGCTGAAGAGGCAATGAAGCAATCGGAGAAAACGTTTGATTATGGTCCTTCAGAAATCTCGGAAGTAAGAGACTTCGAGAATATGAGATTTTATTTAGGGAAGTATAAAGATTGGTTTTCTCTCACTTCTGTAAAAAGGAATTACGGTTTTCTGTGGAGTTTCGACTCTGATGTCGGCGGTGTCCCGATAGATGAGTCCGAGGCCATTTCCTATGGACAATCAGGTTCACAGGCAGGGGATGCAGTCGTGTATAGTTGTTATGGTATTAAAAATAATCCACAAGTTACAGATATAGAAGTGGATGTACATACAGAAGAGCAACAAACGAATAAAAAAGCGGAAGATGATATCCAGACATATCGAGACCAGGTGAATGATGAGGGTATGTTTCTCATTAATTGGGAAGCCAAGAACTCATTTATAGTAGCAATAAGAGGTTTAGATAAAAATGGTAAGATATTATATCAGGAAAAACTAAATTAGTGCCTAGAAGAGACCTCTAAGCACTAATTTCATCTTAATACGGTCCTGGTCCGCAGTATGGTCCTGGACAATACGGTGGATAAGGCGGTCCATAAGGTTGACCGTATGGTGGATAGTTATAATAAGGCGGGTATGGATATGGCCCTGGAGGTCCTGCTAACTCTCCTCCCAAGAAGCCAAGGCCAAATCCTAACAACCCAGCGCCTAGTGGTCCGATTGGTCCGAAGAATCGTTCATCTTGATACGGCTGTTGTGGATGGCGAAAATGAGGTGGTGCCATCTCGAACTGGTGATGATGCATAATGCATTCTCCTCTCTGACTGGATTCTTTCATCACTTGATAGTAGCCTATGCAACGGGTACAATTTAGGATAGGGGTATTCACCTATTTTTATAAAAATAAAGTGAGACTTTAATTAGCGGGAGTTTTGATCCCCACTGATTGCTAGCTAAACTTATCAGGAAATTATCGTCCGTTTATCCCCCGCTTAGCTTCTTATTTATCTTTCGAATCTTGAGGTGGGGGGGTATTTCGGACGGTTAGCGCCGTGATAAAATATGTAAAGAGGATGGTAGTTTCATTGAAAATTATTGAAAAAACATTGGTAAAATGGGATGAAGCGTATTTACATGAAGAATGTCCAAGCTTGACACCATATTTAATCGATGGTGAGCAAGATGCACCAATTATAGTAGTAGTTCCTGGTGGTGGATATGGACATCGAGCGTACCACGAAGGAGAACCAGTGGCAAAATGGTTAAACGAAAATGGTTATCATGCCTGTGTGTTGCGCTATCAAGTTGCACCGATTAAAGATCAAGAGACCATTCTTCAGGCACAAGAAGCAATCATAACTGTTAAATCGAAGCGTAAAGAATGGGGCTTATCTGGAAATAATAAAGTCGGGGTATTAGGTTTTTCTGCTGGTGGTCATTTAACGGCTGTCATAAGTAACCGTTATCAAGCTGTACAGAACTTGAACTCCAGACCTGATTTTCAAATCCTTTGCTATCCAGTGATTACAATGGGGGAATTTACTCACGAAGGAAGCAGAGATAATTTACTCGGACCTGGTGCTGCCTCAGAATTGATTGACTCTTATTCGTGTGAGAAAATGGTACATAGTGAGACACCGCCAGCATTTATTTGGTCAACGGCGAATGATCAGTCAGTTATATCAATGAACAGTTTGCATTATGCAGATGCACTACAACGTTATCAGATTCCTTATGAACTGCATATTTATCAGGATGGCCGACATGGTTTAGGCCTTGCAGATGACCATAATTATACGAAAGACTGGAAGAATGCATGTCTCAGATGGTTATCAGGTTATATAGCAGAAAGTGGTGAGTAAATTGACAAAGGTTAAAATGCTTGTCCAATCAACTTATAATAAAGAATTATTACGGGCAGGCAAAGTATATGAGGTTAATAATGAAACAGCACATCGCTGGCAAGTAAGCAGAATTGCAGAGATCGTAGAAGAAGAGAAACAGCAGGACTAAACTGTTTCCAACAGCTTTCGGAATTTACGCCGGAAGCTTTCTTTTTGTTCCTCAGTAAATTTTTTCGGCCCTTTCGTTCGTTGTCCCGCTTTTCTAGCTTTTGCATTGAGGTGTCGTTCCTGAAGCATGCGATCGATTTTTTCCTTGGTGTAACGAAAACCGATATGATGCATCACGTAACTCCCTTTTGGTAAACATAATGCTGCGAGGCCATAATCTTGAGTAATCACAACATCATCATGACTAACCATTCTAACAATTTGGTAATCTGCTGCATCTGCACCATCATCTACATATTTCACTTCGACATGCTTTGGGTAGTCTTTCATCGAGAAATGGCTGTAGCTTCTAACTAAGACAACATTGAGATCATACTTTCCTGCTTCTTCTATAATGATATCTACGACCGGACAAGCGTCTGCATCGACAAATATTTTCATCATACCGCTCCTTTTTCTATAAACAGTGTATCAATAGTATAGCAAAATGACATAAATTATAGTATGATTTTCTTAGTATAAAAGGAAAGTAAGGGAAATAAATGAAAAGATATCTAGAAGAACATCGAGATGAAATGCTTCAGTTATTAGAGAAATTAGTGAATATCGATAGTGGTTCTTATGATAAAGAAGGAGTCAATCAGGTCGGTTATCTTCTTCGTGACATATATCAGCAACTAGGCTTTCACGTCCTTAAAGTAGAACAGTCTGATCACGGAAACCACTTTATCATTAGCAAAAATGCAAATCCATCACAAGCAACCATTTTAATTCTTGCTCATATGGATACCGTTTTTGAAAAAGGTACGGCCGGTACGAGACCCTTTAAGGTTGAGGGAAATCGGGCATATGGTCCAGGTGTGATTGATATGAAAGCAAGTCTCGTATCCGTCATTTATGCGGTCAAAGCATTGCTTCATAGTCAGAACGATGCTTGTGCAAAAGTAGAAATTTTATTAACGAGTGATGAAGAAATTGGTTCACCGACCTCTAGAGCGCTCATTGAACAACACGCCATTGGCAAAAAATTTGCACTCGTTATGGAGCCAGCCCGCAAAAACGGAGCGATCGTGTCAGCCAGAAGAGGCAAAGGACAATATACATTAGAGGTGATCGGGAAAGCAGCCCATTCAGGAATCGAACCGGAAAAGGGTAGAAGTGCAATTGAGGAATTGGCATATAAGATTATTCAATTGTATGAGATCACTGATGAAGAAGAGGGCATCCATGTTAATGTCGGCTTAATCGAAGGTGGTACGTCAGTTAATACTGTATCTGACCATGCTACTGCACAAATCGATGTGCGATTCCGTACACAGGAACAGGCACAAGAAATCAAAGAACAAATGGCTGCGATCATTGCCAGTACAGAAGTAGATGGAACCAAAGTCAAATTAGAAGGTGATATTAATCGTCCACCTATGGAGAAAACAGAACAAACCGAAAAGCTGTTACGTATTATAAAGCGAGTGGGCGATGAGTTAGACTTATTTATTAAGGACACGGAAACAGGTGGTGGATCGGACGCTTCGTTCACCTCAGCACTCAGTATTCCAACGGTTGATGGTTTGGGTCCGGTAGGTGGAAGAGCTCATCGTGAAAGTGAATATCTTGAATTAGATTCATTCGTACCGCGCACCTTATTGTTAGCTCATGTCATTAAGGAGTTAGCAACCTATTAATGGGATAAGTCTATCAGTCCGCTTTTTCAATTGCGGGCTTTTATTTTTAACGGAAACAAAGGATGCTTCCACGACTATTTCCGTGTTATTTGTTATATATAACGTCGGAAGGGCTTATTGTCTCCGTAGTACTCCTTTATTATCTGATAAGAAATAGCCGACTGAACAAGTAAAAGGAGAGAGAGTAATGGAAGTGAGACGTTTAACTGAAAAAGAAGCAGTACCTATGGAATTACTGATAGAAGCAGATCCGTCTCCAAACCATGTCCTAAAGTATGTAGAGAATGGCGAATGTTATGTATTGGAACGTGACCAAAAGGTAATCGGTGTATATCTGTTAATATCGACAGGGAATCTTACGGTTGAATTAGTGAATATCGCTATTGCAATAAACTATCGTGGTCAAGGTATTGGGAAGCGATTGGTACTGGATGCTATCCAGCGAGCAAAAAAATCTGGATACAAGTCGATTGAAGTTGGAACTGGCAACTCAAGCATAAATCAACTAGCACTTTATCAAAAATGTGGATTTAGATTAGATACCATTGATAAAGATTTTTTTATACGAAACTACCGACAGGAAATTTACGAAAATGGTATTAGGTGCACCGATATGATTCGGCTAAGGCTGAATTTTTAATGGGAATGTCTAAAAACAGGAATTCAGTGAGACATCACGATGGAATGAATTCAGTTAAATGGATAAAAGGTGGTGTGTCGATCATGAGAAAATGTCTAATCGCCATTCTAGTTCTGCTTATCATAGCAATTTTATTTGAAATACAACCATTACTGCAACTCTTTCAGGATGCCTATACAAATCTAAGTCAACTATTAGGCCCGATTATATTAGGATTTATTATCACTGGCATTGTTTTTATAGGCATACTGAGAAAGTAACAAGTATCTGTATTGCAATGTTTCTGATGAAATGGTAATATATACAAAATTAATAATGACATACATTGATGAGAAGAGTAAATAAAGGCCATTCATATAAGAGAGCCCCAGTTGCTGAAAAGGGGTATGTATGACTTTATCGAAACAAGCCTCTGAGTATCGCGTTGGATTTCCTTAAAAATGATGGCGTGACAGGAGCTCCTGTTACAGAGCTAGAGTATATGCAGAAAGTTGCTGTACTTGAAGAGGTTAATATAGTGATATATTAACAAATTTGGGTGGTACCACGATTAAATCTCGTCCCTAAGACACAGTCTTGGGGGCGAGATTTTTTTATTGTTTAAGAGGTTGTTCAAAAAGTCATCAAATGATAAGCAGCGAATCTCTTCGTTGGTTTGCGAGTCCGCTTCTCACGTATTCATACCATACGTTCCGATGCTCCTCGCTGCACCGCCTTGACCTTCTTGCTTCTAATTTGTCGACTTTTTGAACACGCACTTTAAAAGAATAGTCATTAACAGGGGGGATCTACATGAAACATTATGCATTTCTTTTACTATTAGGTATTGGTATTTCAAATATTGGCGAATGGATTTACTTTCTCGCTTTAAACTTGATTGTATTAGATATGACTTCCTCGCCACTAGCAGTCACTGGATTATACTTAATGAAAACTATCGCAACGTTATTGACAAATCTTTGGGCTGGAAGTTTGATAGATCGATTAAATAAGCGTCATCTAATGATATGTCTTGATTTATTTAGAGCACTGGTAATTTTTTTATTACTATTCACAAAGGATCTTACCACCATTTATTCAGCTGTACTTATCGTCAACATGTCAAACGCAATATTCGAACCAGTATCGATCACTTACATGACGAAATTAATACCAGACACCAGCAGACAACAATTTAATTCTATTTTAAGTTTAGTGACATCGGGTGCATTCTTTATCGGGCCAGCGATCTCAGGTCTACTATTCTTAATAAGTGACCCAGCAATGGCGATACTCATCAATGCAGTAGCATTATTATTTTCAGGTATGATCACTTGGATGCTGCCAAACGTAGACATGGATCAAAGGAAAGATTCTATGAATAAGACATTTTCCTCAAAGTTATTAAGAGAAGATTGGCATACGGTGTTCACATTCAGTCAGAAACATAAGCACATTATGGGTATTTATTTACTAAGCAGCTGTGTTATGGTCATTCTGCCGAGTGGGATTGATTCTCTCGAAGTTTCTTTTACCAAAGTGGTACTGTCCTTATCTAATAGTGAATATAGTATCCTGGTATCCATTGCTGGCATGGGAATTGTCGTTGGAGCAATCATTAATACACTTATTGGCAGAAAAGTCGCTATATATATTTTAATTGGGGCTGGCACGATCCTTGTTTCCATCGGGTACATCATCTATGCTTATTCTAGTTCATTCGTGTCGGCATCGGTTGGATTTTTTAGTCTCGCATTTTTCATTTCCTTTGCAAATACAGGCATCCTTACTTATTTTCAATATAATATTCCGGTATATATGATGGGGAGAATTGCAAGTATGTTTCAATTTCTTGAGGCTGTCCTCATTATGATGGTTACTACTTTAATAGGTGTTGCAGCCGAAAAAGTTTCTATCCAAATCAGCGTGCAATTAGGAGGATGGATGATGACATTATTGGCCATAATCTTAGTATGGAGTATGTATAAAGGATTCTCCTATGCTAAATGGCAAGAATAATACACTTGAAACGTAAGCAAATAGCCCCAGCGGTTCATTACACCGCTGGGGCTAAAAAGTGTTCTTACTCGATTTCCAAATAATCGATCAATGCATCCCATTGCCCGTTATCACTCGTAACTACGAGCTCAATTTCCTGATTACCAGTTCCATGAGAGACATTGTCTAAAGTGTAAACAGCAGGATAGTTATCACCAAAATAAAAAGTACCTTTTGTCTGGCCGCCAATTTTTAAATCAACTCTTGCCATGTTCGAATTATTGGAGGCACCTCTTAGTGAAAAACTATGCGTACCACTGGCAAAATATTGCCTGTATTTAACGGAATCATTGTTGCCGTATAAACCGACTCCGTTAAAAGGGGAGTTGATAGTGCCAGTATACTGGCCACTTTTTGTCATGTTCTCTGTTTCAACTCTGGTAATGCTGCCGCTTCCGTCACCGCCATCAGAATTGCCTCCGACTGTTAGTGTATTACTGTATACATTAGCCGTACCGCTGCTTTGATAGCCCTCTACAGTAAGTGCTACTTCATGCATATTTCCCATTTCCATGCCTAAGCTTTCCCATTTTTTAAAATGCTCACTGACCGAAATGGTCCCGCTCGTACGTTTTGTTCTGCGCACACTCCAATATTGCTGGAATGTAGCTGTTCCCTCTATGGACGGCTGGTTCGTTCTGGTTGTTTCATATATGTCATATGTTCCACCATCGACGGTAATAGTACCTTTAGCAGTTGCTCCAGGTGGACGCCAATCGCCCCAGCTATCGACAATATAATATTCTACCAGTGGATCTACCGTCCAGCCATAAACACACAAGTAGGAGTTGCCGTTTGGCTGGTATGTTGCTCCATAATTTATCGAGATATTGCCAATTTGCTGATGGGTCTGTGTCTGATCAAACTTTTTCCCTTTACGGAACAATATGTTATTAATGTTACTCCATTCCGCACTAAACGCTCCACCACTATTAAGCGTCATACTGCCTGAACCGCCACTGTCCTTCCAGAATTCATAATCATAGCCATCATGAGTACCTGTATCGTTGCTTGTTACTGCGCCATGTACATTCACTGCTGGAATCAACAGGAAAAAGCAAAGAAATGTGGTAATAAGGTAGCGTATTTTATACTGTTTCACTCCGAATTCCTCCTTATTTTATAAAAGTATTATTTTGCAGTAGACCCGTTCCACCTCCTTTAAAAATGATAACGCTTACTCAACGTTTCGAGTTAAGCATAACGAATGTTTACAAGGAAAGAAATATCCAATCTTCATGATCTTTAGTTTATAAACCATTCTCTAAATTTTTTGCAGTTAGTAGAAAAGGATATTCTACTTACAAAATTGTCTATTTGTGTTAATGGGTATAAAATATTCCATGAAACATGTTATACTGTAAATAATGAGGGGGAATACAGGATGAAGCCGAATGCTCTATTAAAGAAAAAGCCTAAAAAGAAGCGTTCTCAATTGCCTATTCGTTTAAATATATTATTTGCCTTTGTTTTTCTGATTTTTTCATTATTAATTGTTCAGTTAGGTATTGTGCAAATATTGAATGGGGAAGAAGCTCAGCGGGAAATTAATGAGACCGCTAATACACCTACAGAAAAAGCTGTACCAAGAGGGAAAATGTACGACAGCAATTATGATTTAATTTTAGATAACGAACCTGTGAAAGCAATTACATACACACCGCCTAAGAACGGTGAGTCTGCAGAAGACCTGCTAACATTAGCCGAAGAATTAGCAGCGTATATTACGATAATCAAAGATGAAGAAGAATTAACAGAATCGATCAGCGAACGAGATAAAAAAGAATATTGGTATCTTGAAAATCGTGACACAGTAGCTGACAGGTTAACAAAAGATGAAAAGGCACTGGACAGTAGTGAACAATATAAGGTGGAACTGAAGAAGATTACACAGAAAGATTTAGATAAAATAGACTGGACTACTGATCTGTTAAACGTTATTGCGATCAAAAAAGAACTTGCCTCTGCTTATGAACTATCACCACATATCGTCGTTAATGAAGGGTTAACCGATGAAGAGTATGCCAAAGTAGCAGAAAACCTCTATCATCTTGATGGAATCAATGCGATGATCGACTGGGAAAGAAAAAACATGTATGAAAATACGATCAGCTCCTTTATCGGTGGTATCTCTACTTCTGAACAAGGAATTCCACGAGATAACAGTCAATATTACTTATCAAACGGCTATACGTGGAATGATCGTGTCGGTGAAAGTGGATTAGAACAGGAATATGAACATGTTCTAAGAGGAAGAAAAGAAAAAATTAACTATACAACGAATGCGGATGGGAATGTCATTAGTTCAGAAGTTGTTGTGGAAGGGCAGAGAGGGAAAGATCTTGTCTTGACTACAGATATGGAATTTCAGCAAGAAGTAGATAAGATTGTGAAAGAAGAACTGGAAACAGCGATTCATAATTCTGCAAGTAACAATGGTTATTTAAAGGATGCATTAGCCGTTGTAATGAATCCACAAACCGGTGATATTCTTGCAATGTCCGGATTCCGTTATGATCGTGAGACAAATGAGTTTATGAACCAAGCATACCGGACAGTTTATGATGCACATGAGCCAGGTTCATCTATAAAAGGGGCGACCTTGCTGGCTGGATATCAGGAAGGTGTGGTTGGCATTGGTTCGACACTGGTGGATGCACCGATAAAAATTAAAGGTTCTAAATCATTCTCTTCTCACGGTGCATCAATGGGCTCTATATCAGATTTGACTGCTATCGAACGATCGTCTAACGTGTACATGGCAAAAATAGCTATTAAAATTGGAAATGGTGTTTATCGGCAAAATGAACCATTAAATATTAATGTACAGGAAACGTTTGATACGATGAGAAATTATTACAGTCAATTTGGTCTAGGTGTTAAGACGGGGATTGATTTACCATATGAAGCAACAGGTTTAACAGGCATACCCAGTACGGAAAATTTAATGCATTTAGCTATTGGGCAATACGATACCTATACAACATTACAGTTAGCCCAATATGTATCTACCATTGCAAATGATGGTTACCGTATGAAACCTCGACTAGTAAAAGAAATAAGAGAACCTAGTGCTGAGGGGGATACTCCTGGTAAAATCATTCAATCATTAGAACCGGAAGTTTTAAATAGAGTAGAAATGGATCAAACGTACATCGAGAGAGTACAAGAGGGATTTAGAAGAGTGTATGCTGGTTCTCGAGGAACAGCAAGGGGCCAGTGGGCTGGTTTTCCTTATGAAATGGCTGGGAAGACCGGTACTGCAGAAAAACCACAGTTTAAAATGATAAATGATGAACCAGTTCAGGTTGCAGATACAGACAATCTAGCACTAATTGGCTATACGCCACTAGATGAACCAGAAGTTGCCTTTGCCATCATGGTACCTGAAAATGGAACTGGGAATGGAAGACATCAAATTCACCATGCAATCGGTAAACGAATTATTAAAACATACTACGAAATGAAAGATAATCAACAAACAGAAGAAGATGAAGAGTAAAAAGGGCTACAACGTTAGCTCTTTTTTCTTTTACTGCAATCTGTTATAAGTGAACCTAAAGATATCAAATGTTATACTAATAAAGGTATAGAAAAATCGTAAACAAGAAACAAAAGAAGAGGGATTTAAATGGCGTTGGAAATTCAAAATGAAGTACTAAAGGTTGAAATTGCGAAACAAGGAGCAGAGATACGTAAAGTAAAGCACATAGAAAACAGATTAGACTATATGTGGACTGGAGATAGTACCTATTGGGGGCGGATTTCTCCGGTATTATTTCCGATTGTAGGTAGATTAAAAGAAGATCAGTATCAGCTTAATGGAGAGACATATTCCATGTCACAACATGGATTCCTGAGAGATGTGGAATTTGACTTGGATAAACATACTACAAACAGTATTTCGTTCGTATTTCACTCTGATGGACAATTCCGTCATCTGTATCCGTATGAATTTACAGCATACATACATTATTCGTTAAAGGGTGAATCACTAGCTGTTCGCTGGGAAATCATCAACAAAAATGATGAGAAGATGTATTTTTCAATCGGGGCTCATCCTGCATTCCGAGTACCTCTGATGGAAGAGGAAACAATGGAAGACTACAGTTTGCATTTCACACCTGCTGCAAATAAAGAAGTAATGGAATATGAGCTGAAGGATGCATTGATTCATGAAAAGGGATTTGCTAATGATATATCTGCTATTCCGCTTTCTGATTCATTATTTAAAAACGATGCACTCGTGTACAGTAATATCGACAAGATGAAACTTGTTTCTAACAAAACAGAACATGGTATTGAAGTCCTTTTTGAGAACTTCCCATTTGTAGGGGGTTGGTCACCGTATGGAGAAGACGGAAAAATAGCACCGTTTGTATGTATTGAACCTTGGTATGGCATAGCCGATACCTATGATACCACTGGAGACATGGAGAAGAAGTTAGGAGTACAAACACTTGAACAAGGCGAAACCTTCAACTCGGAGTATCAAATTACATTTTATTAAATTGAAAAACAATGTTATGTTTACTTTTGTATAAAAAACTTGCCCTCTCTATTGTGTAAAACAGAGGGGCAAGTTTTTTAATATTTTAAGGCTTCCTGCACCTTCTAACATGAATAGCCGTGTCCAGCTATAGGTCATGAAACTTGGCGCTGCTTCTTCATTATCCTGCATAATAATTTTTTTGTAAGAAATGAAGTTCATGTTGCAGGAGTGTCATTTCCTGTTCATTTAAAGGAACAAGTGGTAATCTTACTTCTCCAACGTCAACACCAAACATGCCAAGAGCTGATTTGACAGGTGCGGGACTTGGAGCCATGAACATCGATTGCATAATAGGTACCAAGTACTGGTGCAATTCTTGGGCACGTATAATATTTCCAGTTTGGCACGCTGTGACCATCTCATTCATTTCATTGCCAATAATGTGAGATGAAACAGATACGATGCCTGCAGCGCCAATCGCTACCGCTGGTAATGTTAGTGTGTCGTCTCCTGAATATAAGGAAAAATCCTCATTGGTTTCGCGAATAATTTTTGTCATTGCATCTAAATTGCCGCTAGCTTCTTTAACAGAAACAATATTCTCGATCTTCGCCAGTTCAATAATTGTTTCTGGATTAACATTGACACTTGTTCTTCCTGGTATGTTATAGAGCATAACTGGTAATGTTGTCGCCTCTGCAATCACTTTGAAATGCTGATACAAGCCTTCCTGAGAAGGTTTGTTATAGTACGGTGCAACTAATAGCACACCGTCAGCGCCGATTGTTTCTGCTTTTTTTGTTAATTCAACCGATTCCTGCGTGTTGTTAGAGCCTGTACCAGCAATTACTGGCACACGTCGATTAACGATTTTTACTACAAATTTTATTAATGAAATTTTCTCTTCTTTTGACAAGGTAGGGGATTCACCCGTGGTTCCCGCAACTACAATTGCGTCTGTTCCATTTTGTAATAAGTAATTAATTAATCGTTCTGCTTTGTTATAATCAATTTGGCCTTGCTGATCAAAAGGCGTCACCATTGCCGTTAAAATACGTCCGAAATTCATTATAATCCACCTCTATTCAAAGATTTAAAACAATTGAGACATTCCATTGAATAGAGGGTATCTCATCCCCAATTAAAAAGATGCAACAATGTAGATAGCTATCATTGTTGCATCTTGAATGATTGGATTCGATGCGTGAGATAGCCCTCCATATAGTTGTTCACTATATGACAGCCCAGCATTTATTTAATGATGGACCAGTAATAACAGCTGATGTCTGCTCTCATTACTTCGGCAAATTCCCCTTTCCATAATCATCACAGGAACATCTTCCTCCGATTATGTACTATTGGTTTTTGCACCTCTATTCTCACTTCAATAAAAAATTGAAGTAAAATATTAAATTGTTTTATGTTGCTTATCACTATAACAAAAATCGAGCTGAATTGCAATGGTGATTTTAAAATTCACATAATAATATAATTTTAAAATTCGACTTTTTTAAATATTTTTGTTACTTTCTCCCTTTTTATTCGTTTTATATATGGAGGGGCGAGCAAATGATGGAATCGATTGATCGTATTTATAACTTATATTTTCATGATATATACCGGTTTTTGCTCTCCTAAGTAAAGATCACCATACAGCGGAGGATCTGGTGCAAGAGACGTTCTTTCGTGCTTACTTAAATGTTGAGCATTATGAAGGAGACACGATCAAATCGTGGCTGTTCTCTGTAGCATATCGGGTTTATATCGATTATTACCGTAAACATAAGCGGATGGTAGTTAAAGAACAAGGATTTTTTACATCTATTTTTGACAAAAAGAAAGTATTGTTAGATTCTCTTATAAAAAAAGAAGAAATTGAAGAGATTGTTACTTTACTAGAAAGCTTGCCTGATAAACATAAATACGCAGTGCTACTCCATGATTTCCATGGACTGTCGCAAAGAGAAGCGGCACAGGTTATGAAAATCCAGCAAAGTCATTTCAAAGTATTGTTATTTAGAGGTAGGTCGGCGATCAGAAAAAGAAAGGCGGGAGAAAATGACGGATGAATTTAAGAAAAAGTTAGAAGCATATGAGAAAGGCGAATTATCCGAGGATGAATTGGATGCATTTGAAGAAGAGTTAGACAAGATTGAAAAATACCAAGAGCATCTTCAAGAGAATGATTACGAAACGCTTGAGCACAAGGTAAATCCAGATAAAAGTAAAAAGCAAAAAAAAAATAATGCGCCGTGGGAAATGGAAAGCAAGATTTCAAACTGCACTGGTTGCAATTGGGTTATTTATTGCATTCACAATAATTGCGATAATTTTTACGGCCATTTATTATTCATGGGGAAAACCGGATCGCCTGGAAGTTTACAGAAATATCATTGACCATACACTGACGATAACAGATCCTTACGGTTATATGGGAGCAACAAGTATGCACACAAAGACATATTTTGGTTTAGAAGCGACGAGAGAGCAAAATAAGATAGTAGGACATGAGCGGATTATGGTTGGTGAATGGCAAGTAAATTTCCTCTTTTCCTCCATGTCTCTGCCGGAGGAAGAGAATTATGGAAGACAGTCTCAGGAGCAACCTGCCTTTGCCTTTCCTGGATTAGGCACCAGGGGTATGTCTGATTGGAATCAATTAGAGAATTTGTCCGAAGGTACGGTTGTCTCAGGTTATGTATCTTTTTCAGAACTACTGGAAACAAAAGAAGTGTTTGATTTGTTGGAAGGGAAGAATATAGACTTACTATGGTTGGCAGTAGATACAGGTGGAGAAGACAAAGTTCCAACTAAGGGTACTATCTTCGATCCAATCGGATTCCCTAGCTTTCCTATTTGGCATGATGATGATTTTATTGTAACGGAACATTCGGAAGAAGATAGTGGATGGCTTGGAGGTAAAGTAGTTTCTGAAAGTGCGGTGTCACCAGAATATGAAGAAGGTGATTATGCTGTTTTGCATGAACAATTTATAAAAACGTTGAAATTTTTAAAACAACATGAAAATAAAGCCGATAAATTAGTGTGGGGCGAGCTTAATATTAGTGAAAGACTAAATTATCTTGAAGAACACGGTTTTCAGCATTATGGAGCAGTTATTACAGGCCCGACTAAAGAAATACTAAAACTGCAGAACGACGATTCTATAGCTGAATTAGAAGTAGATGAAGTCGCGTTTTGGAACTGGAATGAACAGTAACGATTATTATATTTCTTCCATCAACTGAGTTCTTTTACATTCGTTGCTTTTTGCATGGAATTTATATTATACGCTTATGTGAACCATAAATGACAAGCTCACTAATGACACACAACAATTCTAACAAATAAACGTAAAAAGGGAGGGATTTGAATGGATTCTGCAAATCAAAACAGCAAAGCTTGGGACAAAAAAGTGGAAGATGGGTCTAGATATACACAAGCTGTAAGTAGGGAAATGATTGCAAAAAGCAAATCCGGTGAATGGGAAATAACTGTAACTACTGAAAAAGCGGTACCTAGGGATTGGTTTCCGAAAACGTTGTCTGGCTTGAAGGTTCTTTGCTTAGCTTCTGGAGGTGGCCAACAAGGACCGATATTAGCTGCAGCTGGCGCAGAGGTAACCGTTACAGATATATCTGAAAAGCAATTACAACAAGACGAAATGGTAGCAAACCGCGATGGACTTACTTTAAACACGGTCCAGGGAGATATGTCCGACCTCAGCGATTTCGAAGATCAATATTTTGATATGGTTGTAAATCCGGTTTTAAATTTATTTGTCAATGATGTACGTACGGTGTGGAATGAGATTGCACGAGTGTTAAAAGATAAAGGTGTTTTAATTGCAGGCTTTACAAACCCGTTATTATGGATTTTTGATGATGAGCAAGAAAGAGAAGGTATATTAGATGTTCAGCATTCTATACCGTCTTGCACATTAGATTATTTGCCAGAGGACAATATCGCAGACTATATTCATTCCGATCAGACAATCGAATACGCCCATACATTAGAAGACCAAATGCAAGGACAAATAGATGCAGGATTTGCGATAACTGGTTTTTATGAAGATGATTTTGGTGGCAGCAGAATATTGGACAAATATATTAAAACTTTTATCGCTACAAGAGCTGTAAAGTATACTATCAGTTAAATAATTACTTATATCACTACCCGCAATACTCCCACTGATAGAATTCTCACTTTATTAAAAAATATGGTACGATTTACATGAGGGTATTGTGCTTATAACGAAAGGAGATAAGAAATTGACCAAAGAAATAGAAATGTCGCCTGAGAAGTGTGAAACATTGCTCGGTGTGTTAAAAGACCGCTTCGAGAAAAATATGGAACGCCATCAAGGGTATACTTGGGATAAAATTAAAGCAAAACTGGAAGCTGATTCGGATAAAATGTGGTCACTGAATAAAATGGAAGAAACTGGTGGGGAACCGGATGTTGTTGAATATGATGAACACACGGATGCATACCTATTTATTGACTGTTCTGCAGAAAGTCCAAAAGGTCGCAGAAGCATTTGTTATGATCGCGAAGCATTGGAATCCAGGAAAAAACATAAACCTGAAAACACTGCAATGGATATGGCTAATGAAATGGGTATTGTGCTCTTAACGGAAGAACAATACCGAAAATTGCAAAAGCTTGGAGAATTTGATAAGAAAACATCGAGCTGGGTGAAAACACCTGAGAAAATAAGAAATCATGGCGGTGCAATTTTTTGTGACCGACGTTATGATACCGTGTTTACTTATCATAATGGAGCAGATTCCTATTATGCCGCCAGAGGTTTCCGAGGGGCACTAAAAGTCTGAGTAATGAAAGTTAGTGTAACAATACTCGCGATCCAGCGATTTTGTTACACTATCCCCTTTTTTATCAGTCAACAAAGGTATTAAAGTGCAGTCACAGCAGTAATCACATTGAACATAAATTTTAGTTCATATAATATGGATTATGTCAACAAAGACTGTATTGCCAAATGGTCATTTTGATATCGTTTATCTGCTTAGCAAAGCTCCGGAAATAGGCTCCGCGTCCTGTGGGGCACGGCTTCAGCTAACTTAGGAAAGAAAATTCTTTTCCTAAGTGGATCTTCAGCTCGCGCTGATCCCACGGGAGTCTCCGCCTATTTCCTACGCTTATGGGAAGTGCTACAACTTACGGTACAGCTAAAAGCAGTAGTTCTAGGCATTATGTTATTCAAAAGCTGTTATTTATGGTGCAATCAATATGGCTGCTTGGCTAGCGATGGCTAGTTGACATAATCCATATTATAGGAAGTTGTTTATTAATTAAGTCAATGAGGACCGGGCGGTTTAAGCCCGGTTTTTCTGATAAGTCAAGAAAGTATAAATTTTAGGCTATATGATGTTCGCTGACAGAAACGGCCACGTCCGGCTCCAGCGCCCAGAGACTAGGCGACTTCGCGAAATCGCCCTACGATAAGTCATCATCGATTCGCAAGCTCACCGTGATTCCTTTATCTCAGTTGATTCGCTCCACTCGCTACGTCTCTAAACGGGCGCTTGCGCCTTTGTTCAATCTACATATCATGCGATTTATTATGCTTTTGTCTGGAGTGCTTCTGGTTCTTTACTTTATGAGAGCCTGCCATCGGTTCTCCGTATGGTTGAGTAGGGCTTTTCGGTAAATCAGGTTGTTCAGATTGCTTTGGACCTTTTCGGTTTTTTGCCATTGTATTCATCCTCCTTCGTTAGTTCAGTGAATTAGCATATTTAATAAACGATTCCTCATTTTCAATTAAACCACATACACCACACTGTATTCTCTGGTTAGGCCCGTTGTAGGCGATATGAAAAATCTCCAGTGGTTCATTTTCGTAATCATTTATTATTTCTCCTGTTTCCATGTCTAATTTCACTGGCTTTGCTATTTGTTCAATTACATTAAAGCGCGACCGATTTGTTTTACATTTCGGACACTTATAAGGCTGAGTCAATTATAATTCCTCCATTACTTTTTATAGTAAGTCTTCGATTTTGATAAATGTTTATCTTTATTTTCTCTAATTCGTTCTAAATTATGCGAGACCAAAATTGATTAGCGATCCTATATTTTGCACAAAATAAAATGAGTCGATCCACATGTAAAGCAACCAGGAATTCACGAAGGCAATTTAATCGGTAAGGTAGATAAATACAAGAAGGAGTCAATAACATGAATGATTATAAAAAAGGATCCGCTATCAAGAAGTCGTTGCTCCAACCAACTTAGAGGTGACTAGTCCTGTTCATTTAACAGATCAAACGATGCTATCGCATAAGAAAAGAATAATACAACGAATGAAAGAGGAAGGTTTCGACGTATTGGTCATTTATGCTGATCGGGAACATGGCGGAAATTTTGGCTACTTGACTGGTTTTGAGCCAAGGTTCGAAGAGGCTGTGTTAGTCTTGCACATCACCGGGAAAGCATATATGCTGCTTGGCAATGAGTCACTGCGAATGCATCAATACAGTCGAATTACCGTAGAGGCAATTCATACACCATACTTCTCATTACCGAATCAACCAATGGGAAATACGGATACATTACAAATGTTGTTTGAGTCGGCAGGTATTCTAAAGGATATGCAAGTTGGTATGGTGGGTTGGAAGCTATTTACGAGCAGTTTGGAAGACAATAAACAATTATACGATGTGCCTTTTTTTATAGTAGATACAGTGCAGAAAATGGTGAGTGAGTCTGGAATAGTCAAAAATGCAACTGATTTGTTCATCAACCCGGACCAAGGAGTTCGCACGAAGATGAATGCCAATGAGATTGCTCACTATGAATTCGGTGCTACACTTGCTTCGTCACGTATGTTGAATATGTTGGACAATATCGAACCAGGCAAAACAGAAATGGAACTCGCAGATGAATTGGCCGCTTTTGGTCAACCGAATAATGTTCAAACTATCGTGGCTACTGGGGATAGATTTACAAATGCTATAGTTGCTCCCCGGGCAAAAAAAGTTAGTGTAGGAGATACATTTTCCTCTACACTTGGGTATAGAGGTGGACTAACTAGTCGATCTGGTTATGTCGTTTCCTCAGCTAAGCAATTACCTTCAGAGCTAAATGATTATTTAGAGAGGTTAGCCATCCCTTATTATGCTGCTACTGTTGCCTGGTACGAAAATATTGCAATTGGTATGACAGGAAAGGATATGTATCATTTAATCGAAAGGGTTCTTCCGAAATCAGAATATAATTGGCATTTAAATCCCGGTCATCTAACTGCATCTGAAGAATGGATGTCTTCACCGGTTTATCCTGACTCAACTATCACGTTTAAAAGTGGCATGATGTTACAGATGGATATTATCCCAAAAGTCGCAGGATATGGAGGAGCTAGTGCTGAGGATGGCGTGGCAATTGCTGATAAAGAGTTAAGAATCGAACTTGCTGAAAACTATCCAATGGTTTGGGAAAGAATGCAACAACGACGACTTTATATGATAGATGTTTTAGGAATAAAATTGCAACCTGAAATATTACCATTATCAAATCTAAATGGTTATTTTCGTCCTTTTTTATTAAATAAAACAAGTGTATTGGCAGCAAATAATAATATTTAAATATATTACTTGAATTAGCAGGAGTACTGCCCACGCTGGTTTGCACAAGGTTATAAATTAGCTTCTCTCTTTCATTAATTCTTGACAATCTGGAAAAATCTGATATGATAAAGTCGAATTTAATATACGAAACACATCCACTAGGGGTGTCTTAACAAGACTGAGATTAAAGTGATACTTTAAGACCCTTAGAACCTGATCTGGTTTATACCAGCGTAGGGAAGTGGCGACTATTCCTATACATATGAGTTGAATAAGTATACGTATAGCCACTTTCTTGCGTGCGAGAAGGTGGCTTTTTTGTGTGGTAAAGAAAATATGTAGAAGGAGTGGGAGAAGATGAAGAAAAAATTAACATTGGTAGACATTTTAATTACGATTGTCATTGCTTTTATTTTTAGTGTGATTTACCGAATTTGGGGACCATTATACAATGTGATTTCTGTGGTTGGCTTGCAAGTTGATCAGCTAGTTTATGGTATGTGGTTTATGGCGGCTACGGTTGCTTTCCTGATTATTCGAAAGCCAGGTGTTGCATTATTAGCTGAAGTGGCGGCAGCTCAGGGTGAATTTCTTTTCGGAGGATCCTGGGGGATTTCATTATTACTATACGGCATCCTGCAAGGACTAGGCTGTGAGCTTGCGTTTGCAATGTTTCGTTACAAAAGCTATCGATTGTTTGTCACTTGTCTGGCGGCCATCGGTGCTACGATAGGTTCGTTAATACTGGATGTGTTTTATGGCTATATCGATACGTTAGCATGGTGGAATGTAAGTTTATTAATTGTTAATCGGACGATTGGTGCTATTGTGATCACTGGTGTTTTTGCTTATTATGTAGTGTTAGCATTGGATAAAACAGGTGTTACCAAGATAATTCGTCCGTTATCCGAAGAAGATTATCATTTTTCCGATAAAGAAACGGGGTCGTAGCATGATCGAAATTAACCATTTAAAAGCGAAATACCCAGGACAGTCCAGGACAATTATTAACGACTTTTCTGTATCCGTTCCGAAGGAGGAAAAGGTTTTATTAATTGGTCCTTCGGGTTCTGGTAAGTCAACCATCATGCAGATATTAGCAGGATTAATTCCGGAGGTTATCGACATTCCTCTAAAATATCAGTCTCGTACTGTACCTGACGCGTACGGCATAGTCTTTCAGGATCCGGACACACAATTTTGCATGCCATATGTCGATGAAGAAATAGCGTTCGTTCTTGAAAATCGAGGTGTCGATCGTGAGGAGATGCCTGGCCTGATAACAGAGTATCTCGAGCAAGTCGGTTTATCATTTGCTGACAATCATATGCTGATTCAACAATTGTCAGGTGGCATGAAGCAACGACTTGCGATTGCAACCGTTTTGGCGTTGGAGCCGTCCGTCATCTTTTTGGATGAACCTACTGCTATGTTAGATGATCAAGGTACTGTAGATGTGTGGGATACGATAAAAAAGGTGGCAGCAGATAAAACGATTATCATTGTCGAACACAAGATTGAGCATGTTTTGTCCTTTGTCGATCGAGTTATCATGCTTGATGAGTCAGGCAATATAATGGGAGATGGTACACCAGAAGCCATTTTTACGAGATTTCGTGAGAAGCTATATCGCTATGGTGTTTGGTATCCTGACATTTGGCATGATTATCTTGCGCAACGAGCAAATGCCAGGCCCTCTAAGCCAATGTCGGGTCAGCCGGTCATGCGTTTCGACTCCTTTACAGGTTACCGTCAGAAAAAAATAAAAATTGAATTAGAAAAGGCAACCATTAATCAAGGGGACTGGCTGGCAGTTACTGGTGAGAATGGTTCTGGCAAAAGTACACTTTTACTTGCCATCATGAAGCTGATTCGTATAAAAGGGAATATTTATTATTATTTGCCACAGGAATCAATTCATTGTAACTACCGGAAAATGGGTTATGTATTTCAAAATCCGGAATTACAATTCATTGCAAACTCTGTATATGAGGAGCTAGCTCAATCCTTAGTAAATAGTGGAGAGGAAGTGCTTGCTGAGAAAATAGAACATCATCTTAAAAAATATCACTTATTTCATGTCAAGGATCAACATCCCTACGAATTGTCTGTAGGGCAGAAGAGAAGGTTAAGTGTTGCTACCGCTACGATCGCTAATGTTGAGGTCTTACTCTTGGATGAGCCTACATTTGGACAGGACGCTAAAAACACGTTTGCTATGCTCGATATGTTAGACTCCTGTCGCAGAAATGGGATAACGATTATGATGGTAACCCATCAAAAAGAAATTGTGCATCATTTCGCTACTAGAGAATGGCGTGTGCAACAGGGGCAAGTTCAAGAAGTGACAACATATCCATTACCTATTCAAAGAGAGGGATGAGGCGAATGATTGGAGAGATAACGTATCACTCAACATGGCTGCACCGATTAAATCCAAGTATGAAGCTAATGGCTTTTCTAGTTGTATTTATTGGCTTATTGTTTATTCATAATCCCAATTTTTTGCTTTATTTTATAATAGGAGCAACTCTGATATATTTATTTGCTACGGGGCACACGTGGAAAATGATCGGTTTGCTCGCGTTACCACTATTAATTATATTCGTGTCTTCTGCTACTGCAATGATATTCTTTGGTGAAGGAGAAACGACTTGGTATCAGTTTGGTCTGATTCATATTACAGAAGAAAGCTTCTACCGTGGTCTCCACTTAGGATTAAGAAGTACGGTGTTTGGGATTTTAAGTCTTATCTTTGCTTTAACAACCAGACCGGTCTATCTGTTTTATTCTGTCATGCAGCAAATGAAAGTAAAGCCGGCATATGCCTACAGTTTTATGGCCGGAATTCGTATGCTGCCGATTATACTCGAAGAATTCCAGACATTACGCCAAGCTATGAAAGTAAGAGGAGTCGTATTTCCGCGAGGTGTTAAGGGCATGTATCAGAAAGTGAAGCAATACAGTATTCCGTTACTGGCACAAAGCATTCGGAGAGCACACCGAATCGCTGTCGCAATGGAAGCCAAACAATTTACCAAACAAACGGAAAGAACCTATTATTACAAAATGGTGATTTCCTTGCATGATCTTTTGTTTGTCATTCTCTTAGGCGCGTGGATGCTTGTGACTTTTTATTTCAGTATGGAATTTTCTCTTTTTCCAGTAGAAAATGTGCGGTGATCTGTTATACTAGTTGAAGATATCAAAACTAGTAGGAGTATGACTTGATGGAAAGCTATTTAACATATGACGAAATTTTAACGAAATGTGAACAGTTAAATGAAAAATATAGTATAGATGAAGAAACATTTTACCAGGTGGTTGATCAATTGTTAGAAAGTGATTTACCAACTAAGCAAAAAATAATTAAGGGATATCAGCAATTGATGAAAGCTGTATCGGAAGAGATGGAACAGATGGAAACTGCTGTCTCATTAAATCCGACTTGCCAAATGGGCTGTGCATTCTGCTGTTATTTCCCGATTGTAATTAACAAAATGGAGGCAAAAGTAATACAGCACTCAATTGATCAGATGCCTGTATCACGTAAAAATAAGATTAAACATCATATAAAGCAGTACTATGAAACGCACGGACAAGAGGTAGAGCAATTAGGTAAACTCGACGTCGTAACTGACGGTGATGCCAAATATAATTATAAAAAAGCAGGGCTTCCTTGTGTGATGCTTGATACAGAAACTAACCAATGTCTCGCATATGAAATAAGGCCACTCCCATGCAGAACCTATGTAAATTATACGGACCCGTCTGTTTGTAAGGACAATGAGATGCCGAAAGAAACGATCAGTTATGAATTTCTGTACCAGGAATATATGGGTGCATTGAATGAATTACTACAGTATTTATATGCAGAGGAAGACACCGCGATGGTGCAGTATCCCGACGATTTATATCAGGAAGATTTATTAATAAATTGGATGAAGACAATCTGATTTTTTTCATTCTTTTTTTTCGTATAAAGGACGATTATAACGTTACACTAAGAAAAAAAGGAGTGATTAAATGATTAGATTATGGAAGAAATGGCTAATCGCAGGGTTTATGATGTCATTGCTAGCAGGTATCAGCCTTTCCCCTGTACAAGCAGAAACAAACGATGTGACATTATCGGATGAACAGATCACCGAAATGAAGACATTACAGCAGGAATTGGTAGAAAAAGAAAAGACGATTATTAATAAGTATGTGGAATATGGCGTGCTCACCGAGGAAAAAGGAAAGAAGATTCTCGAGCATCTTGATAAGAAATACAAAATGCTCGAAGAAAATAAATTTGTTCCAATGTGGGACCACAAACATCACCATAAAAAAGATAAAGAGTAACAAATAAAGCTTACCCGCGGGTAAGCTTTATTTCGTGATAAAACTCTCTGTATAGAAAGGCTGGCCGTCCTCTTTCATGGCAACACCTATCGACATGAGGCGAAAATCAGCATGTAATATATTCTTTCGATGACCTTCTGAGTTCATTAAACCTTGATGCGCAAAGATACTGCTCGATTGACCAGCTGCCAGATTTTCCCCTGCTAATTGAAAGGAGATACCATCCTCTTTTAAGCGATCAAAAGGAGATTGCCCGTCGAGATTGTTATGACCAAAGTAATTATTTTCTGCCATATCGGTACTGTGGTTTTGAGCGGTTGTTCGTGCTTCTTCATACCACTGCAGAACAGGCAGACCGAACTTGACTCTGGATGCATTGGTCAGGTCAAACAATTGGTATTCAAATCCTTCTTTTAAGGCGTCACTTGTTCCACCGAAGAAATCTTGTTTTTGATTCTCTAACGACTCGGCCACAATCTGAATCGCTGCTAGTTGGTTATCCTGGTGAACATCATAGAAGAAAGTAACATAGCTTTCATCTATCAGAAACGTATCTTGCTCTTCACTATCGTTTATTTTATAGCGGGTAAAACCTTTTCGAATCGAATCTAATGGTTCACCAAACGCGTCACGAACATCTGTTTTGCTGCTGGAAAGGGTTATATCCTTTGTGGATGAGATTAAATCTTGATTAGTGTATAGAGCAGCGACCTGGTCTTGCTCATTGTAAGCTACCATAAGGAAATTCTGATAATTTTCATGATAGCTGTACCAATCAACTCCGTATTCATTTAGACTTTGCCGGTTCGCTTCTCCTAATTGTTCAGTGACGCTTGCCTTTGATTGAGACAATTCAATATTATGGATGGAGAACGACTGTTCGTCAGGTGCAGTAAGTTCAGGTTTTTCTGCATCTGATGGTGCTGGTGGCTGTGCAGTTGAATCAGTCAATCGTTCGTACACATTTTCAAATTTGTACTTCATTGTTTCGATGGTGCTTACCAACTGCGGATTATTTTTAATGTTTTCTACATCGGTGGTTAATTGTTGCCAGACACCGTTAATGCCTTTTTCCTGATAGTCATCACTATATATAAAGCCTAATATACCAGCAATTAGTAGCAAGGATATAAGCGCTCTTAACGTTCTCAATTTTTCACTCCTGACTGCTTGTTATCTAATAGTAACCATTATAGCACGATCTGGAAAAATTTAAGCATCAAAAACTTGAATAATTTTGTATACTTTTTATTCCTTTATGTCGTCCATTATGGTGTAGCCGTTTAGAAGGGGGGAGAGCATGATTGATGAGACGAAACTGATCGAAAAAATGAAAGCAGGTAATCAGCATGCGATCCGGATGATCGTAGAACGCTATCAGCATCATGTCTTTAAGGTAACATACAGTGTCGTTCGTGACCAAGAAATTGCAGAGGATCTTGCGCAGGAAGCATTTATCAAAATGCTCGATGCCCTTCCAACCTATCAGCATCAAGGATTTAAAACTTGGTTATCAAGAATCGCTTTACATAAAGCTATTGATCACCAGCGCCAAAAGAAACGAAAGCGGGAAGAATTACATACGTTTGAAAGCTTTCATCCTGTAGACAAGAAGTTGAATGTCGAAGAAGAAGTGATGGCTAACGATCAAATCGCTATGATTCAAAAGCGGATCAAGCAGATGCCTGCTAAATTTCAACTAGTTGTTCATGCCTATTATTTCGAGGAATTGAGTTATAGACAAATAGCGGATCGCTACCGTCTGGAAGAAACGACGGTGAAGACGAGGTTGTACAGAGCTAGAAAATGGATGAAGGAAAATTGGAAGGAGGAAGATTTTAGATGAGCCATCTTTCGAAAGAACAAGTTATCGCGTATCTAGAACAATCTATCGATAATAGAGAGGAAATGGAAAATCATTTATTAACGTGTGACAACTGTATGGAATTATATCTTAATGTGATAGACAATCAAACATATGAAGC
This sequence comes from Gracilibacillus salinarum, assembly GCF_022919575.1. Classification (NCBI taxonomy): domain Bacteria; kingdom Bacillati; phylum Bacillota; class Bacilli; order Caryophanales; family Bacillaceae; genus Gracilibacillus; species Gracilibacillus salinarum. Next base: position 508,633 of record NZ_CP095071.1, read on the forward strand.
CGCACCATCTTCTGATTTTACCAATACATTCATGCAACAAATGAACAAAACAATTGTAACACCTTCGAAGGGCCGCACAAATCGAGCACTGATTCATTACGCGATAGCGGCTGGATTCACGGTGCTTCTAACAGTATCTGGTGTATTCCAAGGTGTGATGCAAGCAACAAATGATCAACAAATGGAACAAAAACCATCTATCTCTGAGCATCTCATGTTAAAGACAGATCAATGGATCGAAAAGTTAAAAGGGGAGGGTAAGTAATGAATAATAAATCTGCAGTATTTGCATTTTTCTTAAGTTTTTTTCCGGGATTTGGTCAAATTTACTGGGGCAAAACATTCCGAGGTGTTATATATACACTAGCTTTTTTCGGTGGTGTATTTGTTTCACTGTTCTCAGCATTTACCGGGTTCGTTGGCTACAGTGAATTTTATATATTAATGTTTCTTTTACTAGCGATTATCTGGTTCATTAATTTGATAGATATGATCGTCACCATTTTACATGCAAAACCAACAGGAGTTGGGCATGCACAAGCTGGTGAATACGAGACGAATCTTAGTAATGAAAGAGTAAAGACCATCATTTTTTCCGTTATTCCTGGAATTGGCCATTTTTATATCGGATTAACATACCGCGGACTTACACTATTATCAGCTTTTATCGGTATCATCACGATTGTATTTTTTATCAGCATCTTAACCAGTGGCGTATTTTTAATCTTTTTATTAATCCTGCCAATTATTTGGGTCTACAGCTTATTTGATGTAATTCAACTTTTAAATCGTAAACAAGCTGGCGAACTATTAGAGGATAAAACGATATTAGATGATTTTGAACGTGCGCGTAATAGTGAAAATAAAAGCCGCGTATTAGCCGTTATTCTATCGATTTTTCCAGGAGCCGGCCATTTATATCTGGGCCTCCAAAAACGTGGACTTCAGCTGATGGCTGTATTCTTGTTCTCTATTTATATTTTAGATGTATTACATTTGTCACTATTTCTATTCTTGATACCTATTGTCTGGTTTTACAGTTTCTTTGATACGTTACAAACCGTAAACCGAATCGAATATGAAAACGTGCAGGATGTACCGATCTTTAAAAATATTAAGAACAACCAAAAGTGGATTGGTATTGGATTAGTTGTACTTGGGTTGTTTTATTTATTTGATCATGTCATTCTACCAGTACTGGGTAATCTGCTAGGCAATCATTTCTGGCATTACTATAATTCCTATTTCCAGGTCAGTATTGTCTGTTTACTGCTTATCGGAGGTGGGATGAAACTTGCACTGATGAATCGGAAAAAGAAATCATAAATAGTCTGACAGTAAAAGCACTCTAGGAATGAGTGCTTTTTTGTTTCCGTGATACAAATAATCTAGTGAATTGGATCTGCAGCTCATGTAAGATTTAGCATGTGAATTACTATCCATAAGCAACAATCAATAATTTATATTATTGGTAGTTGTATATCCTGGTTTTTCTAATGAGTAAAGAAAGTATATTAGTACAGTCACAGCAGTAATCATATGGAAAATGAAGCTGACTTCCTATAATATGGATTGTGTCAACTAGCCATCGCTAGCCAAGCATCCATATTGAGATATTTAATGTGCTAGAATACCGCTTCGGCCAACCACTTCGCGTCCTGCGGGGCACGGCTGAAGCTAACTTTGTGAAGAAGAGCACTTCACAAAGTGGATCTTCAGCACCTGCATAATCCCGCGGGAGTCTACGTGGTTGGCCTACGCTAGGATGTTTGCTCTACAACTTTTGGAATTGCTAGCATATTGATTGCACCATAAATAACAGCTTTTGAATAACATAATGCCTAGAACCACTGCTTTTAGCTGTACCGTAAGTTGTAGCACTTCCCATAAGCGTAGGAAATAGGCGGAGACTCCTCATGCGTCAGCGCGAGCTGAAGATCCACTTAGGAAAGAAAAGAATTTTCTTTCCTAAGTTAGCTGAAGCCGTGCCCCACAGGACGCGGAGCCTATTTCCGGAGCTTTGCTAAGCAGATAATGTATATCAAAATGAGTATTTTGATATACAGCCCTAGTTAACATAATCCATATTATAGGAAGTTTATTAATTAAGTCAATTAGGACCGGGTGGGTTATGCCCGGTTTTTCTTATACTTCCAAAATGCTGGGATGTTCCAACAAAAGAAGACAAGTATAACAAATAAATACATGTTCATTATATTGTTTCGTCTGTATACTATATCGAAAGCGCTTCAAAAAGATAGGAGGTTCGTTTTATGTTGGGTAAAATGAAACTGGAACACGTACGAAGTTTAGCTCTGATGATTCTTTTGATCGCATTCGCACTTTTGATGATGGTTCTTCAAGCACATTCTGTGTATGCAACATCAGCAATAACCATTGACTCGCATGCTGAAGGGCAGTCTGTACCTGTTGGGGTGGAACGCATTTCTGGAACATATACGAAGACTTATAATATGGAGATTGTGATTAATGGTGTGAAGGTTGTGAAAGTGCAGACGGATGACCCTGATGGTGATAATGTTGGTATCTGGTATTACGATTTGGACACCTCCACTTATGATGGGGAAATAGAATTAATGATCAAAGGACAAGATACTGTAACCAGAAGTAATGCATGGTCCACTCTTCATGTAAATGTGGATAACGCCGAAGCGAACGTTCCCGCTCTATCCATTGAGAAACCAGCTGATGGCAGCAGTGTCAAAGGTGATGTCAATATAAAGATTGCAGTAGAAGCCAAAAATAAAATAAACCGTGTGGAAGTAAGAATCAATGGAGGTACTTGGAAAGAAGCGTCGTTAAAAGGTAAATACTATAAATACAAGTGGAACACGTCTGATATTGGTGATAAAACAAGCAGTATCGAAACAAGAGCAATCGATTCCAACGGAAATACAGGAAAAAGCTCAACCTCTTATGTGAAAGTTGGCAAGGGAACGAGCGAGACTACCACTGCTGTAGATCAAGATCGTTCGATGTGGATATGGGAAAATGCCAGCTATAATTTACTGCTTAATCCAGGTTCGAGAACGGTTTTAGATGCAATGGCGAAAGACACCACTACATTTAATCAGGATCCCATTACAACATTATATTTTGGCGTGGATACATTTGATGGGATGGATATGCTAGAAGACGAAAGGGAGAAAGTAAGAGACTTTGTAAGCTGGGCTCATAATAAGGGATATAAGATCCACGCTCTTATCGCAGGGGGGACCAACCCACCTTATTTTGGCGCTTACACCAGATATCATGATTTAGCTATTGGAGAATTTGAAAAAGTCCTAAACTATAATATATCTTCCTCTCCAAACGAGCGTTTTGACGGGGTGAATGTAGATACGGAACCTTATATTCTACCAGATTTTAAATCCGCTTATCCTTCCGTTCAAATTCAATATTTAAACTATTTTGAAAAGCTTATGCAACGACGTGACACCGCAGGGTATAGTTTATTAGTAGGTGCAGCCATTCCTAGATGGTATGATTCCTCTTCCAACGCTGAAAATATAGAATGGAACGGTAATACAAAATGGATGTCTCAACATATCCAGGATATTGCTGATTATATTTCAATTATGGATTACTGGGATGTAGCAGATGACAGTCCGGGTATTATTCCAGATGCACAAGGTGAAATAGACTACGCCAACCAAATCGGCAAACCAAACTCTGTCATTATCGGTGTGGAAACAAAAGACATCGCCAATGGTGGAGATCCAGAGACGATTTCTTTTCGTGAAGAGGGTCGAACTTATATGGAAGCGGAATTAGATAAGGTTTATCAAGCTTTTAATGGAGAAGAAGCCTTCGGAGGTATTGCACTGCATCATTATGATGAAATCCGAGCATTACCATCCGCCTGGGGACCAAACGGTTATTTTTGGGAGCCGCCCGCAGATTCAATTGCGCCTTCAGCACTTAGCGAAAATCCAGCCGCTTCCAGTTTTGATTTTCAAGGTATCCATCTGGAATATGGAAGAGCATCTGATAATACGGAAGTAGAATCTTATAACATTTATCGTAGTACGGACAGTGATTTTACACCAGACGCCAGTAATCTGGCAGGAACAGAAAGAGGTTTAACATATACAGATGTAGGTTTACTTCCGAATACGAGGTATTATTATAAGGTAGCTGCTGTAGATGTGCAAGGGAATATTGGTCCGTTTTCTGAAGAAACCTCTGCCATGACGGATGATACGACATTAAAACCGATGATTATTAATAGTATGGATGTCAGTTATGAAGAAAGCAAAGGTAAAGTGACGTTGCAAGTTGTAGATAAAGAGACACTAGAAGGTATTCAAGCTGAAGTTCATGGACGATTTACGCATATGGCAGGAAAATTTATCAGTGCTACTGCTGATGAAAAAGGAGTTGCTTCCGCTGTGAGTGAATCTGTAGTGCAAGATTGGGGTGAAATAGGTTTTGAACCAAGAAGGATCGTATCAGATGGCTATTATTGGGCACAAGCTTATGATGATCCGCACCAAATGTCAACAACCTGGTCTCAAGAAATAGTCACCGTTACGGAAGATGCCTATGTCCGTGGAGGAAGTTATGCAGATATGAACTATGGTGCGGATAGCGCTATTCAAATTAAAGATGTAGCTGGATCAAATTATTATGACCGACTTGGCTTCTTCAAATTTGACCTTACTAGTTCCGCAGATTCTCCAATAAACTCAGCAGTATTGTATTTTCATACTAGTACATCGGTTGTCACATTACCTGTAACCATAATGGGGCTCAGTACAGACAGTTGGAATGAGAACAGTATTACATGGAACAATCAACCTGCGTTACGTGAAGACGATGCCATCATTGGGGCGATCGAAGTCGATAAAGCAGGGTGGTACAGCATCGATGTAACTAATTTTATTACCAATCAAACAGAAGATAAAGTAGCGTCATTCAAATTATCAGATCAAGCTGCAACAGACAGGCTGTTCATGATAGACAGCAAAGAAAATAAGAATCCTGCTTACCTCGTCATCCAATAATATGGTTGTTACAATTGTAAGAGTTGCTTACGGTATTCGTTAGGTGTCAGCCCATAATGTCTTTTGAAAGATTTGCTAAAATGCGGATAATCGGTAAACCCAACTTCAAATGCAATTTCTGTAATGTTCCTATCAGAGTTTTTAATTAAGTCTTTCGCTTTTTCCATTCTGAACTGGATCACGTACTTAATAAAACTAATATTCATTTCTTCTTTAAAAGAACGACTGAAATATGATTCGGATACGCCTATATAATTAGCCACTTCTTGTAAGGAAAAGTCCGCTGAAGCATAATACGCTTCTATATATTTGACAGCTTTTAACACATTTTGACGTGAACCTAAATTTCGGCTGCCTTGAACATAATCGATCATTTGTCTAATCATTTGTTTCGCTATATCCATCGTTCCAGCTGTACTAGGAGACCATCTAATTTGTTCGGGCAGCAGGTTTGTTAAATTTGCATTTCTATTCATTAATTCATTTTCTATATCTCTAAAAAGATTTTCCAATAATTGCGAGAGAGATTGCGGGTAATGAGGGAGCCGGTTAAAACCATCGATGACATCCATGATTTTTTCTAGAGCTCCTTCCTTATCAAACGTCCATATATGTTCAACCAACTCTTTCTTAAAGGTTTCGAGCAGCAAGACCCATTCATTATTCTCAGTGTAGGAGCGTTTAGTTGCTTGCATCTGAGTATACATATTATCCAAGGTTGAAAGTATTTGACCAGGTACGATTGGCTTTAGGATAAAATCGGAAACTCCATACCGGATAGCTGTTTGGGCATAACTAAAATCATCATAACCAGAAATGATAATGAACTTCATGTTCGGATCTATGTTTCTGGCTTTCTCTATTAACTCAAGACCATCCATTTCTGGCATACAAATATCTGTAATCAAAAGATCGATCGACTGCTTTTCGAGTAAAAGCAGCGCTTCTTCTCCATCTTCAGCAACACCCGCAATAGAAAATTTACCTTCCAATCCTTCCAACAGCTTTTGTAAACTTAATAGAATCATATGTTCATCATCTACAATTATTACGTTGTACATTCGTTATCCTCCTTCTGATATGGAAGTCTCAATTCAATGATTGTTCCTCTGTCTTCCTTCCATTGTTTAATGTGTAGTCCATAAGGAGAACCAAACGCTAAACGGGTTCTTTCATGTACATTCCATAAGCCGATACTTTTATATTCTTTTTCATAATCATGAATGAGCTGCTCATCCAGGTTTGTAAAAGCTTGGTTATACGCCTCTTTAATATCAGATTGAATGCCATAGCCTTTATCAATGATTTGAATCACGTAGTAATCTGGTTGTTTATACGTGCGAATACCAATATAGGTAGCTTTCAATTTGTGTTTTTGGTAGCCATGTAAGAAGGCATTTTCCACTAATGGCTGTAGAGAAAAGCGAATCATCGAGATCAAATCCTGGCATTGCTCATCAATCTGAATGTCTACGGTCAAATGCCGGTGTCTTTCTTGCTGGATTTCCAGATATGAATGGATGTGGTTCATTTCTTCTTTTAGCAGTACGACTTGCCGAGCCTCACTAAGATTATACCGGAACATTTGCGCCAATGAGGTAGTTATTTTGCTGATAACCATATTATTATCCAGTATCGCATGTGAATTAATGATCCCAAGTGTGTTATAGAGAAAATGTGGATTAATTTGTGCCTGCATTGCTTGAAGGGCTGACTCTTTTTGTTTAATTTGCAATTGTTTTTCTTGTAATTGTGCTAGATGCACTTCTTCATGCAGTCTCTTCAATTCATTTACCATCGCATGAAAACTTCGAAAAACATGACCAATTTCATCTCGACGTTCCTTCATACCTGTATGCTGGACGCTATAATTTCCTGACTCTACTTTTTTCATCATACGTTGAAGAGTGGAGAGTGAACCAGTGAGTGATAAGGCAAATCCTCCAAATACCGTAAGTGCTACGATGACAATAAATGCACCTAATATAATTGTTATTGTTCTCATTTGGACTAAATCACCAATAATTTTGTTATGGGGGAGTTGTGCGACTAATACCCAATCCGTATCTTTAAATTGCTCATATATGTGTATTTCCTTCTCATCATTTGCTGTTGTTGTAAACACATCACTTTCACTCGATAAATAGCGCTCTTTTAGAGATGTATCTACGAATTCACCAATTCGATTGGGATCTGTATGAAAAATAGTCTGTCCGGTATCGTCCATAATTAGAACATTAGAATTCTCAATAGACAGATTGTCACTGATAGAAGAAAGCTGATGAAGATTAATATCTATAATTAATAGAGCTTTATATAAATAAGAACTGGTACTATGGATCTTTCGCGATACTGTAATGACGGGCTGGGATCCAATTCTTCGCAATCCGATCACACTAAAGTTGTCCATATCCTTCCCGTTGCTAAAGAGGTTTTCATTTCTATTTCTTATCCGCTCCATGTCCAGCAATTCTTTGCTTTGATAGAAGTTGATCTGGCTGTGCTTTTGACTGACCAAAGATATACCGACGATATCCGATCTGCCGTTCATTAATTGCGTGAATAACTCCAATTCTATTTGTTCCGACAGAATAAACGCATTATATTTGCTTAGTTTGTCGTTGTTGATATACCACTGAATTTGAGGGTTCGTGATAAAAGGATAAGTAGAATTTTCGATCTCTGTAATATACATGTTCAAGTACTCGTTGGCTTGCTGGATAAGTTTTTTATTCGATTGGATTGCTTCTTGTTCAATCGTATTCGTAGAGGATTCGTACCAGATCATACCGATTATCGAGATCGGTAAACAGACAAAAAAAGTAAAAATTAAAAAAAGCTTCTTTTTAATGGAATGTGTATGCATGTAGGACACACCCTTTTTTAACATTTAAATAATAGGGACAAGGAGTGAATAGTAATAACTAATATATGTTTACAATAGCTTATCCATGTCTTATTCAGCATTATTCTTGTGAAGTTAGTTAGCAAGAAGTAATTCGTTAATCTTACTAAGAGCAAAAAAGGACAAGTAAATTAAAAAAAACCATTCCATTGTGACTTTATTTTTTGTAAGCTTTTTACAAATATTAATATTTAGGAGGTAACAAAAATGAAGAAAAAAATACTTACTGCTTTCCTTTCATTTGTCTTTATTACGGGATTATTGCTAGCGGGTTGTTCAAGTAATTCTACAGGAGAAAATACTACCTCTAATGAAAATGATACAGAAAATGCCAATGAAGAACAAGTCACCATTAATCTAGGCTATTATTCGGGTGGGAAGTCGGATGAAAAAATGCAAGAGTTGATTAATAGATTTATGGAGCAGCATCCTAACATTAAGGTCACGACTCAGAGTTCACCTTATGGGCAATTCTTCCAAAAGCTCGATACGCAAATTGCTGCTGACGAAGCTCCCGATGTATGGTTATCTGATGGTGTGTTAGTTATGAAGTATGCGGAGCGTGGTGCAATTAAAGATTTAACAGAATGGATTAATCGAGATTTGAATAAAGAAGATTATTACGGATTGGAATCTAATCAAGATACAGATGGTAAGTATTGGGGCGTTCCGCAAGGTATTCAGATCGGGGCCTTATATTATAACAAAGATCTGTTTGATAAAGCTGGTGTAGAATATCCAAGTGAAGATTGGACTTGGGAGGACTTAAAAGAAGCTGCTGCTAAATTAACAATAGATGCTTCCGATAAGAAACCGAGTGAAGAAGGATTTAATAGTGAAAATATCAAACAATTTGGGTTAACGTTCTTTAGTATCACAGAGGGATGGTTCTCCGTTCTTAAATCATATGGTGGGGGTATCCTGGATGAATCTTTGAATAATTCCATAATTAATTCTGAGGAAAACAAACAAGCGTTTGAATGGATGGTAGATGGTATGAGCAAGGGTATTATTACAGACCCGGCTGACCTCAATAGTTTTCAAAGTCCAATGGCTGTCTTTCCTAGCGGATCAGCTGCGATGAGAATTGGTATTTATGCCCGAGTGTTAGCTGCAAATGAAGCTGGATTGAACTATGATGTCACCGTGCTGCCAAAAGGTCCGGACGGCGAGAGATTTTCTCCTGTCATTACGAACTCATGGGTGATTAATGAAAGTACGAGTGATAAGAAAGCAGAGGCTGCTTGGGAATGGGTGAAGTATTGGTCAACTGAAGATGAAGTACAAAAAGAGTGGGCAGAACTTGGAGAAGCGGTACCTGTCAAGAAATCTGTAGCTCAATCAGATACGTTCTTAAATTCCACGGACAAACCAGAAAATAAACAGGCGTTTCTTGAAAGTTTTGATTTTGCAGGAGGTCTTGATACCAACGCAGTATGGAGTGAGTGGGTGGCGAAGTTTAACGAACATGCCCGACGAGCATTTCTTGAAGAACAACCGATTGAAGAAGCATTAGAAAATGCAGATAAAGATGTGCAAAAGATTTTGACCGATTTTTATAACGAATAATAGATGAAAGGGGCCTTGTGAGATGCAGACGAATCGTGGCAATTCTGCAGCAACCACCTTACCCAGAAAAAAACGCAAGTTCATATCGTATGAGGGGAAGTGGGGACTTCTATTAGTCTCCCCTTACCTCATTCAATTCATCGTATTTGTAATTGCACCACTGATTGCTTCTTTATATTTCAGTTTTTCCCAATATGATATGTTAAATGCTCCTCAGTGGATTGGCTTGGAAAACTACGAGAAATTGTTTAATGAACCTTTATTTTATAAATCTCTTTGGAATACACTTTATTTTGCTGTTTTGTTTGTACCAGCACAAGCTTTTCTTGCTTTGTTGTTAGCGATAGCGCTTAATCAGAAAATAAAAGCATTAAAGCTGTACCGTATGGCTCATTTTATACCGGTTATTTCATCTTGGACTGTTGTTATGTACGTGGTTGATGCCATTTTCAACCCACGTTTTGGACTGGCAAACTCTTTTCTTATCCAATTAGGGTTGGAACCGCAGAAATGGTTAAATGATGAACAGCAGGTTATTCCGCTTTTAGTGCTTGTGGCTGTCTGGAAAGGGATCGGCTATATTATGATTATTTATTTATCAGGGTTACAGAACGTACCGAATGAGTTATACGAAGCGGCTGAAATGGATGGAGCCAGTTCAATAAGGAAATTTAAATCCATTACATTGCCTTTAATATCACCTACTACTTTCTTAGTAATCGTGCTAAGTACAATTACAACGTTCCAAGCTTTTGAACAAATATATGTTATGACAGGCGGAGCCGCTGATATTTCTGCAGCTGGTGGTCCGAATAATGCGAGTTTAGTACTCATGCTTTACTTGTACCGGGAAGGTTTCTCTTTCTTGCATATGGGCTATGCTTCCGCAATTGCCTGGATTCTCTTTATTATCTTGTTTATTCTCACGCTGCTCCAGTTATGGGGACAAAAACGGTGGGTGCATTATCATTAAATCTTCTATGGCAGAGAGGGGGCTATATCAATGAATAAACGCAAATTCTTCACAGCAAAAAAGATTGGTTACATTATCCTGACGATTAGTGCCTTGATAATGGTGATGCCATTCGTTACGGCGCTATTTAATTCTTTAAAAACATATGCTGAATTTACAGCGGTTCCTCCGAAATGGATACCTGAGGTGTTTCAGTGGTCTAATTATCCAGAAGTATTTAAGCTTGGTAATTTCTTAGATTACACGTTTAACAGTTTCATTGTTACCGGTTTGTCCGTCTTAGGTGCAGTGATTTCCTGTTCGATGGTTGGCTATGCATTTGCTCGCTTAACATTTCCATTTAAAAATGCGTTATTCGTTATGGTGTTAGGAACGATGATGATACCGCCAATTGTCGTGATAATCCCACATTTTATGATCTTTCAACAAATGAACCTGTTAGATACACTTGTACCATTATGGCTTCTCGAATGTCTGGCACAACCGTTTGGGATATTCTTAATGAGACAAACATTTTTGAGTATTCCCAAAGACTATGAAGAGTCTTCTAAATTAGATGGTTGTAATCCATTTCAAACCTATTGGCGGATTTACTTGCCAATGGTAAAACCAAGCCTGGCAACTGTTGCGATTTTTACCTTTATGACGAAATGGAATGAAATTCTGGCACCTTCGATTTATTTAACGTCCAATGAGAAATTCACCTTGCCAATTGGTATTTTATCACTCGGAGGTCAGTGGTTTGGTAATGAACAATACATGGTAGCCGCTGCATTGATGAGTCTTGTTCCGATCTTAATTGTTTTCTTATTTGCGGAACGTTATTTTGTTCAAAACTTTTCTAGCTCAGGTATTAAGTAGCAATGGAAGGGGAGAAGTACAGCATGCCTCTTTTCTTTGAAGGAGATGTTACAGATCTTCAAAAAGGAATAGATCAATTCGAGCATGAATGGCAGTTTACTCAGTCAAAGGATGGCATAAAGGTACAGGTGAAACGAACGGATGTTGATGAGGTATTTGTTTCTTTTAATGGTTCAGTTGCTCATATTCGTTATCATCATCCGATCCAGTTTTTTCGATCAGTAGGACTGTTGCTGCAACATTTACAGACGAGAAAGCGATTTGAAATACGTGAAGAACCACAATTTCAGATGAACGGTCCTATGCTTGATTGTTCGCGAAATGCTGTTTTAACACCTGAATCGATTAAAGAACTAATACGTTTAATGGCTGTAATGGGACTGGATACACTTTTGCTTTATATGGAGGATACGTATGAAATCGAGTCAGAACCGTATTTTGGCTATATGCGGGGCAGATACAGCAGGGAAGAACTGATGGAGGTTGATGCGTTTGCTGCTCTTTTTGGGATAGAAGTCATCCCATGTATCCAAACGCTTGCCCATTTATCTACTTTCCTTAGGTGGGATGTAACACGAGATATCCGTGATACAGATGATATATTATTAGCTAATTCCGAAAAAACCTATGAGTTGATTGAAAAAATGGTTCGATCAGCTAGCGAACCATTCAGAAGTAAAAGAATTCACATCGGCATGGATGAAGCGCATTTTCTTGGAAGAGGTAACTATATGGACAGGTTTGGACATCAATCTGCATTCCAAATTATGAGTGAACATTTGAAGTGTGTACGGGATATAACTGAAAAATGTGGGCTTAAACCGATGATATGGAGCGATATGTATTTTAGAATCGCTTCTGATAGAGGAGATTATTACGATAGGAATGCTACTATTCCACACGATATTATTCGTCAAAAACCAGATGATGTGCAGTTAGTGTACTGGGATTATTATCATGAAGATCAGGATTTTTATGCTGAGTATATACGCAAGCATCAAGCTTTTGGATCGAACCCAGTATTTGCAGGAGGGATTTGGACCTTTAATGGAAATACGATTCATTATGACAAAACCTTTGCTACTACACATGCAGCTTTACATGCTTGTAAACAAGAAGGAGTGACAGAAGTATTCGTCACGCTCTGGGGAGATGATGGCGCGGAGACCAATCTATTCACAGCTCTGTTAGGTCTTCAACTGTATGCAGAGCATGGATATGCACGGGAAGTATCGCGTGAGAAATTACGAGCTCGTTTTCAATTTTGTACAGGTGCAGAGATGGATGCATTTTGGCAGTTAGGGAACATTGATTCCACTATATATCAACGTAACAATCTGGAGCCTGTGAATCCATCCAAGTTTTTGCTTTGGCAAGATCCATTAACAGGATTGTTTGATCACGATATGGAGAATCAGAAGGTGGCAGCAGGCTATCGACAATTAGAAAGAGACCTGCAGCAAGTGAAGACGAAAGCTGGTAAGTGGCAAGGTCTATTTGATTATACTGGTGCTTTATGTGCAGTGCTAAGTATCAAAAGCACGATAGGAACCAATATGCAAAGCGCATATAAGCAAAACGATCAAGCGGATCTGGAACTGATCCTTCAAGAGGAGCTTCCTGTATTACTGCAGAAAGTAAAGAGATTGCATAAACTTCATTACAAGCAGTGGATGGAGACAAACAAAGCCTTTGGTTGGGAGGTACTGGATATCCGCTATGGTGGTCTGATGTTACGGATTGAAACGACAATCCTGCGATTGTGTGAATTCCTGGATGGAAAGATTACCTCGATTCCTGAGTTAGAGCAAGAACGGCTAAGTTATTCAATACAAGCAAAAGAAACCGAAATGGTTCGTTGTAATTTATACCGGCGAATCGTTACATCCAATGTATTTTGAGCATGTGTAACGTATAACTTTTTACAAGGGAGTTTGAATAATTAATGAAATATGCAGCTTTCAGCGGAGCGTTTATTGATTATAGTATTCAGCAAGCAATGGTTATGACGAAGGAATTAGGATTTGATGGCATTGAAATAGCTTGCAAGGAACCTCACCTGTCCCCGGGTACTTCACTTCCAAGAGTAAAAGAAATGAAAGCTTTAGCAGATCAGTTAGGATTAGAAATTCCAGCTCTTGCAGGGTATACAGGGCATTTTTCTACTGCTGGTGATGAGGAATGTGCCGAAGGTTTACAGGAATTCAGACAACTTCTTAAATGGGCAAAAATACTTGGAGCGGATATGGTTCGCGTGTTTCCTGGTGGTCCTAATGGATTTCTTGCTGAAGATTATCATTATGAGAAAGCAGCTTTTTGGTTGAAACAATGTGTCGAAGAAGCAAAAGCCTATTCGGTAAAAGTGATCATGGAAATCCATAATGTAAGTCTTATCGAAACAGTAGAGCAAAGTAAGAAATTAATTCAAATGATCGGGCATTGTGAGGACATTGGCTTTATACATGACGCAGGTAATATGTATATCACAGATACGGATTACGGAAGAGATTCTATCCTTGATTTAGGAGAGCATCTTTTTCATTTTCATGTAAAGGATGTAAAGAGAGTAAAAGAATCCACTGCAGCTGGCAGTTTTACGAATAGAACGAAGCATGGGGATGAACAGTTCATGCTATGTTTGTTAGGAGAAGGAGCGGTGGATCACCAACCGCTATTTGATACGTTGTGTGAAATAGGATATAACGGTTGGGTTACGCTGGAATGTGCAGCCCCTTATCCGCCAAAAGACAGAATGGATGCTGATTTAAGAAAGGTTCACAAAATGGTAAAGAGGAATTCTTTTTCATAGGAAAGGAGCGATCGAGTGAAATTTTCGGTTATAGGTTGTCAACATCCCCACATCAGTATATTTATCAAAGAAATGCTTGATTTAGGTTATGAATGTGTGGGGATTTATGAACCAGAAAACAGATCTTTAGTTGAAACAATTGCTGGGCAATACAGATTGAAAATAGTAGATAAGATAGACCCCTTATTAGAGGAGTCAGTTGACGTTGTTGGATGTGCAAGTATTAACAATGACAAAATAACTATCATTGAGCTGTGTGAACAATATGGAAAACATATCATGATCGACAAACCGGCAGTTACCAACCGCAAAGATTTCGAAAGGCTAAAAGCTGTAGCAGAAAGAGGAAAGATTCAAATAGGCATGCTGCTTACAGAGCGGTTCAGACCGTCGATATACACACTGAAAAAGCGGATTGATGATGGAGATTTAGGAGAGATCGTAAGTATTTCGATGAGAAAACCGCACCAGTTGAATCCTGCCAAACGACCTTTATGGCATTTTTCCAGAGAACAATCTGGAGGAATCATCATTGATTTATTTGTGCATGACATCGATCTGTTGCGCTGGTTATCAAGTGATGAAATCGTTACACTATCTTGTCATGCAGCAAAGAACATTCTGCCTGAATATCCATCCTTTTATGATGCAGCTGGACTGCAATTGGTTATGAATAATGGTGTAATTGCTCAATTGTATGCGGATTGGCATACACCAGATAAAAGCTGGACATGGGGAGATTGCCGCCTTTATGTGGTTGGTACGAAGGGGGTGGCAGAAATTCGTTTAGAAGGTGATCCTTTTATAGCTGAGGAAGATTTGCTAATAGAAGTGAGTGATAAGAAAGAGTTAACCAAAATAACAAAAATCAATCCATCAGTTACAATTACTGAAGATTTTTTAAGCCGTATACGTGGAGACCAAGGGTTAATAGAACATGAGGATCTGCTTGCTGCTACAGAAGCTACGATTAAAGCGGATGAAGAGGCATGTAAGGTAAATCGCACATGAAGACTTACAGTTTTGATAAGAAAGGATGAATGGCATGTCAAACCTTGAGAAAACGAATTTTGCGATACTCGGTTGTGGCATTATTGCAGAAATTCATGCTAAAGGAATTGCAGAAACAGAAGAAGCATCTTTAGTTGCTGTATATGATATCAATCAGGAAATCAGTGATGCTTTTGGAAATAAACATGGGGCAGTATCTTGCGAAAGCTTAGAGCAAATGCTGGCGATCGATACGATTGATGTGGTGTGTATCTGTACACCAAGCGGAATTCATGCAGAGCAAACCATTCAAGTCGCTAAAGCAAAGAAACATATTTTAGTAGAAAAACCCATGGCTATTACATTAGCGGATATTTCTGCAATGATTAAGGCTTGTGAAGAGAACCAGGTATTACTTTCTACCGTATTTCCACGACGAATGTCACCACAGGCTAATTTTGCTAGGCAACTCATACAAGAAGGCAGATTAGGGAAGCTAAGTCTATGTTCTGCATATGTGAAGCTGTACCGCGATCAAGCATACTATGACAGTGCTGGATGGAGAGGGACATGGGAAGTAGATGGCGGAGGTGCCATGATGAATCAAGGTATTCACACCGTCGATATGCTGCAATGGCTGGCAGGTCCTGTTGCATCACTATACGGAAGAACGAAAGCAGTATTACGTGACATAGAAGTAGAGGACACTGCTTTATCGCTATTACAATTTGAAAACGGTGCAATGGGTGTATTAGAAATTACAACCACGGCTTACGATGGTAAAGGACAACGATTAGCGATACACGGCGAAAAGGGAACATTAGAAATAGAAGAGGATACGATTACTAAACTAGAAATTGACGGGGAAGAGGTTCAGCTGCCAGAATTTGAAGATTTCGAGGTGATTCCAGACGGACATCGCTTACAGATCAAAGATATGGCATTAGCTGTGCAAGACAAGCGTCCGCCACTTATTCCAGGGACAGAAGGACAGCATTCATTAGAAATCATACTGGGCACCTATCAATCTAGCCGTCTAGAAAAACAATTGAATGTAATCTGAAAAAGGTGGTGAAGGAAGAAATGCATATCAAGGAAGGTCAAGTCGATCAACTAAATTTCCGTGTTTTCGATAACCGGAAAGAGATGGGAAAGGTAGCAGCGAAAGAGGTTGCAAACAAAATCTGCGCATTATTAGATCGCCAGGAGTCGGTACGGATGATTTTTGCAGCGGCGCCATCTCAAATTGAGTTTTTGCAAGCACTATTACAAGAGAAAGAGATTGAATGGGAACGGATTATTGCCTTTCACATGGATGAATACATTGGTCTCAAAGATTCGGTGTCACAAAAATTTAGTGCGTTTTTAAAAATGCATATCTTTGACAAAGTGCCATTTAAAAAAGTCCATCTCATAGATGGCAGCAATGACGCTACAGAAGAGTGTCAAAGATACGCAAAACTCATAAATGCTGAACCGATCGATATCATTTGCCTAGGGATCGGAGAAAACGGACATATTGCTTTTAATGATCCGCCAGTTGCTGAATTCAATGATAAAGAGGTCATGAAAATTGTCGAGCTCGATGCTTCCTGCAGACAGCAGCAAGTAAATGATGGTTGTTTTGAAACTTTTGATGAAGTGCCAACACACGCTTTAACGTTAACCATTCCTGCTATGATGTCTGGTGCTCACTTGTTTTGTATTGTACCAGGTGCATCGAAGAAAACAGCAGTGAAGCGGACATTAACGGGTACTGTCTCGACCCAATGTCCAGCCACGATTTTGAGAGAGCATCCCGACTGTCATATGTATGTGGATCGTGATTCGTATGACCTCTAGTAATCTATTCAAAGGGATTCATTATAAGTCAAAGAGACCGATAGAAATAACCGTTGAGAATGAGAAGATCCTTGCGATAAAAGAAATGAAAAATCCCGACGCTGATACATTGCCAATCATTGCTCCAGGACTTGTAGACCTTCAAATTAATGGGTATGAAGGCAGGGATTTTAATGCTTATCCTTTGTCAAAACAGCTAATAAAAGATGCTTCCTTTGCATTATTTAAAGAAGGGGTTACCTCCTATTATCCAACAATTATCACTAATGGTGATCAAGAGATAAAAGAATCAGCAGAAACAATCGCTCAAGCCTGTGACGAAGATGATTTAGTAGCAAAGACAGTCGCAGGAATTCATTTGGAGGGTCCTTTTATCTCCTCTGAAGATGGACCAAGGGGAGCACATGGCAAGGAATATGTAAAAGCGCCAGATTGGTCATTATTTAAGGAATGGCAAGCAGCAGCTAAAGGGAAGATTAAGCTACTGACTTTATCGCCCGAGTGGTCAAACGCTGCAGAATTTATCCAGCAATGCAAAAACAGTGGTGTGAAAGTATCTATCGGCCATACAGCAGCAACAAGCCAGCAAATTCGATCAGCTGTCGAATCAGGAGCTGTTATGTCTACTCATTTAGGAAATGGCGCTCATCTGATGCTGCCGCGACATCCGAATTATATATGGGAACAGTTAGCACAGGATGAGCTATGGAACAGTTGTATAGCTGACGGTTTTCACCTGCCAGAGTCTGTATTAAAAGTAATTTTCAAAGTGAAAAAAGAGCGTGCAATTTTAGTTAGTGATGCGGTTTTCTTAAGTGGCTTAGAACCTGGCACTTATAAGACACACATCGGTGGCGAAGTAGTACTCACGGAAGCAGGGAAACTTCATTTAGCAGAGAATCCGGACTTACTGGCGGGATCAGTGCAAATGTTACAAGATGGTATTAGAAACCTTGTGGACTTTGGTATTTGTACATTTGCAGAGGCATGGGATGCTGCCTCGATTCATCCGGCTAGACTAATGAATTTATCGGTAAGGAATGGATTGGAAGAAGGAGCTCCTGCTGATTTTGTTTTGTTGCAGAATGAGCAAATTAGTCAGACGATCAAAGCAGGGTATACGGTGTTCTAACAAATACTTTACAACCTGAATAAGCTTTTGTGAAAAGGGCCAGCCATTCGTGCTTTACAAGGAGTGGCTGGTATTGCTTTTGTGATACTAAACAGTTTATCAATTTCGTAATTTTGAAATATTGAATATATTTAGAATAACTCTGAAAACATCCTCTTGGGCCGGAGTCTCCGAATATTTGCTATCAGAAATAAGCAAAGTCTTTAAATTTGAATAAATTTAAGCTGAATTTTACATTTTTATGATACTATCAATATAAAGGAAATCTAAGTAGTTTTACATTTTTAAAGCTAGAAGGGGAAGATAAAAAAGTGAACCAAACACTCTTAATCATTGACGCACAACAGGCATTAATGGATGGAAATCAAGAAGTAAGTTCAATTTATAATAAGGAACAAGTGATTAGGAATATTAACAAAGTGATTCAAAAGGCTAGGGATGCAAGTATTTCCATAGTTTTTGTCAGAGATCTTGATGTAGCTAATGGAAAAGGTAATGGTTTTGACATTAGTAATTCCACAGGAAGAATTGGTTGCAGTTCGGATGTTTAATAGTTTTGGTTCACCTAAAGGATATGATTATTTATCTGACGTTAGGTCATTTGGAGATACAGTAATGAGCTGTTTGCAAAAAGTCAGTATATGATTATATGAATTTCATAAAATTGCAACCTATTGCAACATTGGATTTTAAATAGGTTAATTCAGAAATTATATATAAATGATTTATAATAACTGAGGTGTAGAAATGAAAAAAGCATTACCAGAAATTCAAAGAGCCTTAAACATAAGCATTTTAAATGAATGTGTTACTAAAATAATAAATAAAAAGATTATTAATGTAAAAGAATGGAGCCTTGAAGCTATTTCCGATGTATCGCCAAATTTTACAACGGATGGTATTTTCCGAATTTATGGAACTGTAGTAGTCTCAGAAAAAGAAATCCCTTGGTCGCTTATATTAAAGATTATTAAACCGGAACAAGTTGAAAAGAATAATCCACAACATCACAACTATTGGAAAAGAGAAGCATTGGTGAATCAATCAGGAGTTTTAACTGATCTTCCTGATGTTATTTATGCACCTCAATGCTATAAGGTTGAAGAAAAGGGAAATGATTCAGTATGGCTATGGATGGAAGAAATTAAAGAAGATAATAAGCAATTATGGTCTGAAAAAGAATTTGCATTTATTGCTCGACAATTAGGTATTTTCAATGGTGCTTATATTACAGAAAAAACTATTCCTGATTATACATGGATTTGTAGTAAATGGCTCAAGTCATGGGTTAATGGTTGTAAAAAGCATTCCGTTGATCCAACTATTTACCTTTCAAAGGTTCAAAATCTAAGCAATCTTGATAGTATATATAATTCATATGTTTACTTAAATAAAAACTTAGACAAACATTATAACGCGTTGGATAACTTACCACGTGTACTTGCTCACCAAGATCTAAGTAAACAAAATATGTACATTAATTTACATAACTGTACTAAAAAACAATTGACGTTAATTGACTGGCAGTTTTTAAGTATTTCTGGTTTAGGTGAAGACTTAGGAAAACTATACGGTGTTGCGTTGAGCCAACAAGATATTCCGATTGAAAAAGGGGAATATTATAAGGAATTACTGTTTACAAACTATATTGATGGCCTTAGAGAAGCTGGTTGGAATGGGGATGTTACATTACCTAAATACGGATTTTATGTATCGTTTGCTTTGCGGAGTGCATGGGAGGTGCCGAAACTAATTAAGTTAGCAGCAGATTCTGTTGTAGAGTATGAAAAGGAAAAAATACACTTAATAGAGATACTTACACGAATTACAAGTATTCAAATGGAATTAGGTAAAGAAGCAGATAGAATTTATCCCATTTTAATTTAAGATAAAACGAACTGATTTTACCTGTTATAGTTACTATATACTATCAAGACTAATTAACCTCTGGGGTCTAAACTACCTAGGAATGGTTTAGACTTTTTCGTCTTTGAACAGGAGTTAGTTAGGTTAACGACAAAGCCATTTATATTAAAAATAGATTATTACGTAAAATATAAATTTGACGTAATAATCTTTAGAATTTAAAATTGTAAGTGAGGTGATAAGAATGAGTAAAGAAAAAAGGCAGCGTCATTATGAAAAAGTTGAAAATAAAGTAAAAGAATTACCTTGGTATGTTGGTGAATACATAGACAAAAAAAGAAGAAAACTCTCTCCTGCATCTCTTTTGAACTATTGTCATGATTATATAATATTCATTGACTGGTTATTAGCTGAAGGTTTCTTTAGTGGTAAACGTACAGAAATACCACTCGAAATATTGGAGCGTTTAACAGTTCAACAGATAGAGGATTTTTTATCCTTTCTTGAATTTAAAAAAGATAATTCAGAACTAACAATAAATCGCAAATTATCAGCATTGAAATCTCTATTTAATTATTTGCAAAATATAGCTGAAACCCCAGAATTAGAACCTTATATTCGGCGAAATGTGATGGCTAAGATTGAATTTAATGCTGTAAAAGAAGATCAAGAAACGCTTGCAAACCGCATGGAAGGAAAAATGCTCCGTGGAGATGAATATGAGCAATTCCGTCAATTTATAGCAAATGACTACGGTGAACTTAATAATGATAACAAAAAGCTCTTTAATTTTCATATGAAGAACAGAGAAAGAGACACAGCAATCGTCTCATTAATTCTTGGCTCAGGTCTTAGATTATCAGAGGTTGTTGGAATAAATGCAGATGATATCGACTGGAAAAAGAACACGGTAAGAGTCGTACGTAAAGGAAATAAAGAGCAATATGTGTATTTTAGTAATCAAGCTATGAATGATTTGCAAGATTATATAAAAATACGACAGGAAAGGTATAACCCAAGTAAAGATAATAACGCTTTATTCATTGCATCTGTCATGGGACCAAAAGGAACGACTAGAAGGCTTAGTGCTCGTTCGATCGAAAAGATCGTAGAAAAGTATGCTACAGCTTTCGGTAAACCTTCATTATCAGTACACAAATTAAGACATTCCTTTGCGACCAGGTATCATTTAGAAAACAATGATGTTCCGAAATTAAGAAGACAACTAGGACATTCTTCTATCCAAACTACTATGATTTATACACATTTAACAAATGACGAGATGCGCTCTGCGGTAAATAAACTATCTAAAAAAGAGAACTAAGTCTCGCTCTTTTTTTAGATAGTTTTTGTTTACGATACAGGGACGTTTCCTTTAATAGACAATAGAGGAGTCTGATACATTCCATTTCGATAATTTTTTCTAGTTTACATAATATATATTATGGGAAGTTGAGAATAAAACAATCTCAATATCTCGTATACAAAGTATACTTAAGATATTGAGACAGAATAAAAATTTATAAGCTGAGTTTATTTAAATTTTTTGTTGCTGGACCTTCGATTACTTTTCCGTCATAATTAAACCTCGATCCATGACATGGACAATCCCAACTTTTTTCTGATTGATTCCAATTACACTCACAACCTAAATGCGTACATGTTGGATCGACTGCATGCAATTGATCATCATCGTCTTTATAAACGCCTATCGTTTTACCATCGTGTTTAATTTTTGCACTTGAATTCGGTTTAAGTTGTTCTACACGATCTGTTTTACTTAATTTTCCTTTTATGAATTCTGTTGCTACGTCTGAATTATTTCGCATGAACGCCTTTAAATCAGGATCTGCATGAAAACGTTGCGGTTGATATAGTTTTTTATATGGATTTTCTTTTCCGACAATTAAATCTGCTAGTAACTGCGCAGCTACCGCACTATTCGTCATACCCCATTTTCGATATCCTGTCGCAACAAAGACATTTGGATGACGCTTGTTCAACGCCCCGATATATGGTAGTTTATCAAGTGTTTCATAATCCTGTGCCGACCATTGATAATGAAACGCTTGACTTCTGAGATATCGATTAGCAAATTGTGTTAGCTCTGTGTACGGATCTGCATGTTGCTGCTGTTGGCCCGTTTTGTGTGCTTGCCCTCCTAGTAACCAAATCGTCTTATCTTCTTTTTGCACATGTCGAATCGAGCGAATTGGCTGATCTACATCTAAATACATTCCACCAGGATAGGCTTCTGAAGATGTGAAGCCTACTACATACGATCTAGATGGATACATTCTCGTACTGTAGAATGCTTTTCCTTCGTAGAATGGAAATTGAGTTGCTACGACTACGTTGTCTGTTATAATATTATGTCCTCTTGCAGTTCTTACAATCGTATTAGATTGATAGTCAATGTCCACAGCAGTTGTTCGTTCATAGATATGTCCTTGGTATTTTTCAATTTCTGCTACAATCGTTTTCAAGAAAGTTCTCGGATCAAACTGTGCTTGGGTATTCATACGAAGTGCTTTTAAATGTGGAAATGAAAAAGGAATTTGATCAACTAAGGTCCCTTCGATTGCTAATTTCTGATAGGCCTCACTTTCTTTTTCCAATTTCTCCCGATTGTTTGGCTGATTCGTATATAAATAAGCATGCTCTTGCTGATAGTGACAGTTTATCTGAAACATTTTTATTGTTTTATGATAAAATGCCATCGCCTCTTTTTGACTTTGGTAGTATAGAGATGCATTTTCTTCACCAAAATGCTGAATTAATTCATCATAGATGAGATCATGCTGTGCCGTTATTTTTGCCGTTGTATGGCCAGTGGTAGATTGAGAAAGACGGTCTCGTTCCAAAAGTACGACTTTGACCCCTTGTTTTGCTAAATGATAAGCTGTTAAAACGCCAGTAATCCCGCCACCAATAATCGTTACATCCGTTTGTAGACTATCGTGTAATGGCTGGAATGGCTTTATTTCTGTGTCTAACCAAATTGAAGTATGCATAAGATCCCTTCCTTTTTTCTTCATAGTTGTAGCATTACCAAAATTAGAAGAGATTATCACACTTGATCAGGTGTTATCATGTTCTTTTTTATTCTGCAGTAGGAAAGCATAAAATTTTAGCAATTTGGAAGGTAGATTCTTATAATGTGGATTATCTTAGCCTCAGCGCCTGCATAATCTCGCGGGAGTCTCCGTGGTTGGCCTACGCTAGAATTGAGGCTCTACAATTTTTGGTAGAGCTATATTGATCGTATGCATAAATAATAGTTATTGAAAAATGCCTAGAACCACTGCTTTTTGCTGTTCCGTGCGTTGTAGCACTTCCCTTAAGCGTAAGAAATATGCGGAGACTCCCGTGCCCACAGGACGCGGAGCATATTTCCGGAGCTTTGCACCGCAGATAACATATTTCAAAATGACTGTTTTGCAATACATTCTTTGTTAACATAATCCATAATATAGGTAGTTATATAAAATCTAAATCAAATAGGACCTGGCGGATTATGCCCAGGTTTTCTTGTAAGTCAAGAAAGTATAAATTTTAGGCTAAATGATGTTCGCTGACAGAAACGGCCACGTCCGGCTCCAGCGCCCAGAGACTAGGCGACTTCGCCCTACGATATAGTCATCATCGATTCGCAAGCTCACCGTGATTCCTTTATCTCAGTTGATTCGCTCCACTCACTACGTCTCTAAACGGGCGCTTGCGCCTTTGTTCTTATAAATCCATCCGTAATAAATTATCCAGAGAATTATGGCGGTTAGCAGTGTATATTGACTGTCGCTTCGTGGTATCGCATAGATTAGAATTAATCCGGATATAACGAATGGTATTAATAAAATAAGGTGTTTTTTCCATCCCATCTTCCCCACTCCAATTGTTATTTGCTTTCACCACTGTCCTCTACTATAGGTATGTGACCACATATCATTTATTGCTAGGAATAATGACTTAATTGTAACTAAATGCATAAAAATCGTATGATAGCAAACTTTTGAAAATGAAAATGGGCGATGTTACTATGAAGGATAAGAGGTGATCAAGTTGAGACAGATTCATGTCATTGTATCAGGTAGAGTTCAAGGTGTAGGATTCCGATTTTTTGCCCAGCAGGCTGCTGCAGAGCATAATACAGTCGGTTCTGTACAAAATAAGGAAGATGGATCGGTTGTGATTAAGGCACAAGGGGAAGATAACGATATAGAGGCTTTTTTAGATCAAATTCGAAAAGGCCCATCAACCTTTGCTAAAGTGAAAAATCTAGAAATTACGGAAGAGAATGTATCTGATAAATTTAATAAATTCGAAATTAAGTACTAAATGACGTACTAAAAAAACCGCTATTTTATCATAGCGGTTTTTGTTTATACGTTAAGAAATTATAAGTAAAACTTCTGCACTCGCTATCAGACGAGGAGCATGTCAAGTTATGCTTATTTTTCTTCGAAGAATTTTCGGTTTAATGCGATGTATTCATTCTCTTCATCAGGTACTTCGTCTTCCATGTAGATTGCTTCTACTGGACACACCGCTTCACATGCACCACAATCGATGCAAATGTCCGGATCGATATAAAACATATCTTTTCCTTCTTCTATACAATCTACTGGACAAACTTCTACACATTCCCCTGCTTTTTCTTCTTCACAAGGTGACGTAATAACAAATGCCAAGATGGTCCCCTCCTTTAACGATTAATCGTTATGTCTCTATACAAAACATTCTATCATATTTTTAAATGCACGAATACCATTATAGCTGATTTGATAGAGAATTCAAGGTATATTTCAGTAGTGATAGGACTCAGAATCTTCCCAAATCCGTTCTGAAATATATTCTCCCCCAATTCTCTGAATTAAAAACACATCAGGATTAGTAAGTGTCTTCCATTCATGAAAACCAAAATCTACATGGAACTTTTGCAGCATTAATGCTAATAAGTTTCCATGTGTTACAACGATAATCGTTTCATTTAACGGATCCTGCAAACATTCCTCTAACACTTGATCTGCCCGTTTAAATGCATCATTAGAAGATTCTCCACCTGGCAATTTAAAATGGAAATTCTCAAAAGACTCTTCCAAAATATCAATCCAATCATCAACAGGCTGTTCACTTAATAATCTTTCCTTTAAGCGCTCATCTGTTTCTACCTCTATTTGCTGTCTTGCTGCAAACGGTCTGATTGTTTCATTTGCCCGCATATACGGACTGGTAATGATTCTGTCAATAGGATAGCTGAGCTGCTCCAACTTTCTGGCTAACTCGTAGGCTTGTTGAATGCCCCTTTTTGAAAGTGGAGAGTCTCTATGCTGTCCTTCAGCATGACAGTGTCGAATTAGAAGAATTCTTTTCATTTTATCACTCCTATGGAGAATCGTTAAAAGCGTAGAGATTTTAGGTCTATCAGCCTATCTTATATTATTTCCCATGTTTTCCCGGTTCTAAACATGTTTAAACCGTTTCGAAATAGTCTTTTTTAAAACCAGCGATTCTATTTGTATTATCAATCACGAAATAAAATTCGTCTGTTTCATTTTTTACGTCATACACATTACCTTCTGTTAGTACGGAGTTTACTTTATATTTTTTTGCATTGGTATGCACACATTTTAGCTGTTTAATAGTTGGGTTGTTTTCCCAATTCTTATGTATCATAATTACCCCCTCCTTCTTTCCTATCATAACGATTTATGACAGCTTATACAAGGTATTTATTTCTAGTTTACATAATATTTTTATGGTCAACTATCGAGTCTGGTCCATTTTTTTAAAGCAACTGGAAGAATCAAAATAATAAACAGCAATCGAACCAGCTGCAAGGAGCCTACGATGGCAGGATCTGCGTTAACCTCCCCTGCGGTAATGGCCATTTCCACTAACCCTCCTGGTGCCAGACTAAGCATTGCTGTTGCAAAGCTTAAATTAGACATCGCTGCGAAAACATAACCTAACCCAACGGATAGCACAATAATCACACAAGTAAATAGAAAGAAGATCCAAGAAAAATTGCCCGCTTTTTTTATATCGGTCATGGAAATGGACAGCCCTAAGTGGATACCAATCGATACTTGTGCAAAATGATATAAACTAACCGGGACATCTCCTACCTCAACACCACTGACTTTGAAGCAAGCGATGACTAACATCGGTACAAGTACGAACGGTGCTGGTATTTTGAGACGCAATATGTAGGCTAAAACAAACAGAACACCATAGAGTAACGCAGTCCAACCGTTAAATGCTAATCGCTCAGATGTCATAGCTGCTGAGTCCGTATGCGTGAACATGAATGATGCTAATAAAGGGACAATCATTAAGACTGCCATCAAGCGGATCGTATGAAAGATTGCAACAAGACCTGTATTTGCTTTTAGTGAATCACTCATTTCAACCATTACGGACAATCCGCCTGGTATGCTCCCTAAAACACCTGTTGTTTTGCTAATACCGGCATAATTAGCTAGTATTTCACCGCTTTTCATGCATGCATAAATTAGTAAAACGGTAATAATAAAGAAAGGGATGAAATAAGGAATTACTTCTTCTAATGTTTCTGTCGTGAACGTAGCACCTATTTGACAGCCGGTGAATAGGAAACTGATATTTAATAACCACTTATTCTGGCTTAATGTTATCGGGGTGACAGTGTTATAAATGAAAATAATCAGTAACGGTCCTAGTATCCACGGCAATGGGATGTGCGCGAAATACAATAGGACTGCTCCAAGAAATGCTAGTAAATACATGATCAATAATGAGATAAGTTGTTTGTACAATATTATCAACCTTCTAGTAAAGAAAACTCCCCGTCGGTACACGGGAAGCTATTCGAATAATGGCAGGAACTCTTCCAGTCCCTCGTTCTTTAATTGATCTTTCGGTATAAACCGCAATGCTGCAGAATTAATACAATACCGCATACCACCTTTATCCATTGGACCATCATCAAATACGTGCCCCAGATGTGAATCTGCATGGTCACTTCTTACTTCTATTCTACGCATGCCATGGGAAGTATCCATATTCTCGTTAATCGAATGGCGATTTAACGGTTTAGTAAAGCTTGGCCAACCACAACCTGCATCGTATTGATCCTTTGAGGAGAATAATGGTTCACCACTTACAACATCAACATATAGCCCTTCCTGCTCGTTATTCCAGTACTCATTCTGAAATGGACGCTCTGTTCCATTTTCTTGCGTTACATGATATTGAACTGGTGATAGAATTTTTTTTAATTCATCTTTGGAATAATGTTTGCCCCAGTGCTTTTTGATAAAATCCGCTCGTCCTGACCCTTTTTTATAAAGCTGATAGTGAAAGTTTTGTTTTTTGTAGTAATCCTGATGCTTTTCCTCTGCTGGGTAGAATGGTTTGGCTGGCAGAATATCTGTCACAATTGGCTGATTAAATTTGCCACTTGCTTCTAATGCTTGTTTTGATTGTTCCGCTAGTTCTTTTTGTTTTTCATTGGTATAATAAATCGCCGTCTTGTAAGATTCACCACGATCATTAAATTGACCGCCAGGATCTGTGGGATCTATCTGTTGCCAGAAAAGTTCTAACAGCTTCTGATAAGAATATATGTTGGGATCATACGTAATCTCGACTGCTTCACGATGACCTGTTGTATTTGTGCAAACTTCTTCGTATGTTGGATTGGGCTTGTCTCCTCCTGTATAACCAGAAACAACTTGCAGAATTCCCGGTTGTTCATCAAATGGCTGCACCATACACCAAAAACAGCCACCTGCAAAAATTGCTTTTTCACTTGATTTCTCTGCCATGTTAAAGCCTCCTGTTCGATCGATTCTACTTTCATTTTGCTCCTAGAATCTTAAAAATGCAAGTGGTCTGTTTTAAGCCTATCGTTATTTAAATAAATAACTTTGGTTGTGATTTTGCTGTTGTTCGCTTTCTGTTCGCATTTGATTGTCTGCGTTCATCTCTTGATCCGGTGATATCAAGTTCATCATCTTCATCCGCTTGGGTATCAACCGCTAAATCTGTTGATTCTTCATCTTCATCATCATTAATTTCGCTTAGTGCTTTCATCATATTGATAAGTTTCGGGGCATTTTTGATCATAGGTCCGTATTCTTTTATTAAAGGTGTTGCTTGTTGAGCCACTTTCAATACTTGCTGTACATTATTTAATGTTCCCATTAAATTACTCCCGCTGCCAGCTCCTGCATTTGATGCCAAGTTGGAGATTTGTGATGCAGATGACGCTTGGGAAGGCAAGAAACGTTGTAACAGGCCTTGTAATCCGCTTGGGTTATTAACTTGATTAGGCATCGGCGGCATTGGTCCTCTTGATTGAAATCCAGGAAAATAGCCACCGCCACCTGGTGGCATTTGTTGCATAGGAAATTGCGGTGGTTGGTTTGGTGGACGAAACATAAACATCCTCCTTTTCGATATCATTTCGTAATACAGTATATGTGACTATCATCATCTTGTTATAGGCTGTGATCATTTTTTCGAGATATGTTGCAATGGATGCTATCCAAACACAACAACAAAAGAGACTTGATGATGATCAAGTCTCTTTTACCTCTCGTGTATAAAAACAGATTAATTGGTGAGCACACTATTTCCTGGGCAAGCGCATGTTTTGACAATATATACACGATGAACCGTTGTTAGGCTATGAAAAAACATGATATTAGTCGATTTTAAAACTTGCAGTGGAGCCTTCCGGTGAGGATTCGACAATTAGTTTCGCCTTAATTTCCTCTTTTAATTGCGCTACATGGGAAATGACGCCAATAACGCGGTGATCACGTTGCAAGTCTTTCAAGCAGGCAATTGCTTGCTCAAGTGATATTTCGTCTAATGTTCCAAATCCCTCATCAATGAATAATGTATCCAACTGAACGCCGCCTGCATAGGATTGAACAATATCTGCCATACCTAATGCTAAGCTCAGAGATGCTTTAAAGCCTTCCCCACCCGATAAAGTCTTGACCGATCTCTTTTTACCTGTATAATGGTCGAGCACTTCGAGATCCAATCCGCTCTGCGCTCCTCGTTTTGCTAATTCTTCACTTCGAATTAACTGATAACGGTGATCGGACATCTTATCTAGCCTTATATTCGCTTGCAACAGAATTTCGTCTAGGAAAGTCGACAATACAAATCGTTCAAATGATAATCTTGCTGTATTATCTCCTCTAGCAAGATCCGCTAATTCCCCGATATGATAATAATCCTTATTCAATCCTTCCATTTCCGCTGTCAGTTTATTCGTTCTCCGAATGATATCAATAAGCTGGTTCCGATACAATTCAATGGACTGCATATGCTTGGAATGTTCATCCTTTTGCAGTTGCATTGTCGCCATTTGTTCACGTATAACTTCAAGGTCTGGTTTTTCACGCTCACGGATCCATTCTTCCAAGCTATTTAGCCGATTTGCCTGTACATTCTTTTGTTCATAAAAATGGTTTATGTCTTGCTCCATTTGTAGTTGTTTATCTGTTGCAAGTAAAGCTTCTTTATAGCTTGCTTCGTTATCAAAATGATAGTCTGCTAGCGTTTGCTGCCAAACGGACTGCTGTTCTTTGTATTTCTCTTCTAATTGCTGATTATAAGCAACCGCCTCGTTATATTTGGTCTCTTGTTTATGTTTATCTGCTAATGCTTGTTCATAGTCCGCTTGTACTTGTTTCCACTTGCTCTGCATACTTTGTAAGGTTTCTTCTAACTGTTTCACTTGCTGTTTAAATGCTTTAGCTGAGTTAATATCATGGGGTAATTGCTCCAATAGTTGAGCGTATTTAGCATGAACTTGTTGATAATCGCTCTCTAACTGTTTCTGCTTATTTTGAAGGTCGACAGTATTTTGCTTGATCTGCGTATAATCTGCTAATCTACTGGACATCTGTTTCTCCTTCTGCTGTTGCTGCTGCCACGTTGCATATGCTTGCTTGTGAGCTTGTCTCCTGTCGCGCAGATCTTCCATTATTTGTTGTTCGAGTTTCTGCAATTCTGCCTGCGTTATTTCTTGTGTTGTTTCTGCTCCGATCGTACTTAACAAACGATTCACAATTTGGCGTTTTCCCTCGCCTTGTTCCTTTATTTGCAATAGTTTCATTTGCATATCGTTCGCCTGGTTCTGCACATCTGTTAACTGTTTCTTCTCAATCTCCAGTTGTTCTTCCGAAATTTCTTGCTGACTATTAGCGGCTGGTGATGGGTGGTGCTGTGATCCGCAAACCGGACAGGCCTCTCCAGCCGCTAAAGATGCAGCTAGATCACTGGCAATGTGATCTTTTCGTTCTTGTTCCAATTGATTACAATGGGTGGTCTGTTCATTAACCTTCTCCTGTAATTTTTGCTGTACACGCTGATATTGCTGATAATCTTTTCTTAAAAGTTGCAGCTGCTGATACTCAGTCTTTAACTCTTGTATTTCCTGAGCTTGACGGACATTCCGTTCTAATTGATGCTCTATTTTTTGCAATCCTGCTGATGTCTCATGTATCGCATCTTTTAGACGGTAATTTTCATCTCTCAGTTTTTCAAGTTCTGCAACTTTTTTCTCGGAATCGGTTAGTTCTTGCGTTATCTGTTGTCGCTGTTGATCAAGCTTATGACGTTTTTGAGAAATGGTTTCGAATTCATCCATTTTGCCCAACAGTTGTTGTTGCTCTTTCAACTGAAATTGTAATGATTCCCGCTCTGGCTCGTTTTTTTGTTCCTGCTGATAGGATTCTTTGATTTGTGTATACCGAGACTGATTTGTGTCTAATTGCTGCTTAACAGTGGTTAGTGCATTCAATTGTTGCTGCCATTCTTGTTTTCGTGTTTGTAATAATGTTTCAACTGGTTTTATCTTATCCGCGGTCTTCGCTAATTCCAGTCTTTCTGTTCTTTGTTTTATTTCAGGTTCTATTTCGGCTAATCGCTTTTGTTTAAGCTGCAATTGTTCATATTCGGTAAAATAGTCTACTAATTGTTTTTGCTGATAGTATTTTTCCTGCAGCTTTGTTAATTCCTCTGTCATTTGTTCTAATTGGTGGTTACCATTTTCTATCTGTTTATCCGTTGCAAGAAGGTGGTCTTCTAATTGTTCCTTCGTCTTGCTTGCTGATTGCTCATCAACGGTGCCTTCTGGAAGTTTGTCCAATTCTTGCTGGTGCTGCCATTGTAATTTGTTTATTTGCTCTTTTAATTCGGCAGATGCTTCTTTTAATTTTTCTGTAATATTGCGGTAAAGATAAGTGCGGAAAATTTTCTGCAATACTTCCTCCCGCTCTTTACTATTTTCAGAAATTAACTTACGGAATTCTCCTTGTGGAATCATGATCATTTTCTTAAATTGTTCATAATCTAATCCGATCATCTGTTCCAGTGTTTCATTCACATCTTTAATTTTGGATACCAGTAACTCCCATTCGTCCTGCTGATTGTACATATATAAGCTGGCACTTGCTACTTCTTCTGTGTACCCTTCTCCTCTGGACTTTGGTTTCAATTGTTTGGGACTTCTTGTTACCTGATACTTCTTTCCGTGTAATAAGAAGGTGAAACGAACGTTCGTTTGATCAGCAACTTCTGCAAAATGGCTGCGAAATGCTTCCTGATCTCGATCAGCACCGCTTGCTCTGCCATATAAACCGAAACAGATAGCGTCAAAGATCGTCGTCTTTCCTGCACCGGTAGGACCTGTTATTAAAAAAATTGGTTCAGCACCCAGTTCTGTAAAGTCGATATACTGTTTCTCGCGATAAGGACCGAATGCTGTCATTTCTAATTGTAATGCGCGCATCTTATTTCCCCCTTTCGTCCGTCATGACTTGATGAATGACTTGTTTTATATATGTTTCACGTTCTTCAGACAGTTCTGTTTTCTTGATTTCTTTATAAAAGGCAGCAAATAATTGCTCATGCGTCATTTCTTGCTTCTCTTTAATGGACTGCAGTTCTTTTAAAGATTGATGAACATAAGAATTCTTCCGCTCTAAACGGAGAATATTCGGATAGAGCTTACGGAGCTTTGTGACTGGATCCATAATTTGTCCGTCATCCAGTAAGCGTATCTGCACATAATCTTCTGTCGGCTCTGCAATTTTTCCATCTAGCAGATCCTGAAAATAGCCTTCCAGCACACGTAAATCTCTTGGCGCGTGTAATGGGATGGTCGATAATTGCTTGTCCTCATTTGTTAGTTCGAGCAAGGTAACGGATTTACGATGATTGGCTTCAGAAAAAGAATATTTCATTAGCGACCCACTGTAACGGATATACTCACTTTTGATTTTTTGTGGCTGGTGTAAGTGCCCTAATGCTACGTAATCGAATGCATCAAAGAGGCTTGCGTCAATATAGGGAGTCCCTCCAATCATGGTCAATCTTTCTTCCGATTCTGACTCCATCCCTCCTGCGATAAATGCATGGCCAACTAGTAGATGGCGTGCGTCCGGGTGCTCTGTCATCTTTTCTTTCAATTGAGCAATAATACATTCCATAGCAGCTTGATGCGTTTGGATGGTGTCATCCTGGAAATATGCTTTTACTTGCTCTGGCTCGACATATGGGACCATATGGACATACACATCACCATCAGTGTCCTGTAAATGAACAGGGTGAAAAATATCTTCAATCCTGGTCGCTACATATAATTGTCTGGAACGAAATAAGCTCGCACCAAATCCAAGACGGTCTGGGCTGTCATGATTCCCTGAGATCGCTACAATCGGTATCTCTAATTCAACGGATACCTTCGTTAAGAATGCGTTTAATATATCTACTGCTTCGCGCGGAGGTACAGCACGATCATATAAGTCTCCTGCTATAATCAGAAGATCAGGCTTTTCTTTCTCCAAAATAGTGATAAGCTCTCTTAACACCTCTCCCTGGTCCTCTGTCATATGTAAACCATGAACGATTTTGCCTAAATGCCAATCTGCTGTATGAATAATTTTCACCTAACACGCACCATCCTTTCCATATTTTACTTGTTATTATACACGAACAAATGATCGAAGTCTATTGAAATAGAACATCTGTTTGTGTAAACTGATACTGAGGTGATGACATTGATGAATGATCGAGGTAATATAAAATGGGCATCTTTAATGTTACCGGAGCACGTAAAGATGTTGCAAGATTTTTTTGCTGAGGAAGATTCGGTAGATCCTTCCATATTAAATGAAGCGGACTTGGCAGAGATGGAGCATACCATTCAGGAAGCCATGCACACATCCGCTGAAATTGAAATAGACTATGTCGATAATAGCATGAACAAATCGGTTACAGGTACGATTACAAAAGCAGATGTAACAAACAGAAAGTTGGACCTGCTAACAACGAAGCAGATAAAGCAAAAATTACAGTTAAATCAGATCGTTTCTCTTCGCTTTCGACATAAGTAAAAGCCATGAGCATCACCTCATGGCTTTTCTTCTTCTATATAACTATCCCAGAGACGGTCAAATGCTGAGATCGCCTCAGGAAATGGTGTGTGCCATTCCAAATAACGGCTAATATCATCATAATCAGCAGAATGCTTTGGAAAATCATGTTCATAAAACATCCAGTCTGCTAATTTTCTAGCATCATCTAATTGTTTATTTCCCCGATAACGCATCATAAAGTGATAAAAAGATTTCATTGTATTCGCCCATCCTCTTTATTCATTTTCCATGAATTCACGATGTTTGTCTTGTTTTTTTCGATAAACCATTCTTGATAACATGATACTGATTTCATAAAGGATAATTAGCGGAATGGCCACAACGATTTGCAAAATAAAATCTGGTGGCGAAATCATCGTACCGATAATAACCAAAATGAAATAGCCGTATTTTCTTGTTTTTGATAAGAATTGAGGTGTAACGATCCCTAAACTCGTTAGAAACATCGTGATTACCGGTACTTCAAAGAATACAGCAAATGGTAAGGTCACTCGAAAAATAAAACGGAAATAATTCTCGACTGTAAACATCGTTTCAAACATTCCATCATTTAACGACAGAACAAATGGTAAGATCAGTTTGATAAAAATATAGTAGCCGAATGCAAGTCCTGCTAAAAATAATAGAAATACAACTGGAATATAAATTAACGAAAGTTGTTGCTCACGCTTCGTTAAACCAGGCCTGACAAAAAACCATATTTGGATGCAAAGAAAAGGTAATGTTCCAGCAAGTGCCACAATAAAGGCAATCATAAAGATAACCCAAATAATTTCTTCAGGTGAGATGAGATTGAGTGTTATGTCTATATCATTCAGGAAGAAATTACGAATATCATCTACAAAGTACAACCCGCCGATAAAAAATAATATAAAAATAAAGGCTGTCCATAATAAACGATTTCGTAATTCGGCAAAGTGTTCGAGATAACCCATCTCTTTTTCATTTGGTAATGATTTATCTTCCTCCATTTTCAACGTCCCTTCATCGTCAGACAGTGTACCAAAGGCAATCCCTGTTTCAAAAAAGAAACAGGGATTCTACGTTTCCTATGTAAGTAACCGAAACATTCCGGCCACGTTTGTACCATGCTGTTCTTATTTTTCTGATTTGTCCTTGTCATCATTCATGATATCATTCGTTGCCTTCTTGAATTCCCGCAGTGAACTGCCCACTGCTTTACCGATTTCCGGTAATTTAGAAGGTCCAAAAATAACTAAGGCAATGATTAATATTAAAATTAGCCCAGGAAAGCCAATATTAGATAACATGTCGTTCACCTCATTATAGGATTACTTCGTTGTATCCGTATCATTCTGTTCTTTCTCATCATCTGTCAAATCACGTGCTGATTTTTTGAATTCCCGTAACGTGTCCCCTGTTGCTTTACCGATTTCGGGTAATTTCTTAGGTCCGAAAATGATTAAAGCAATAATCAGGATCAATATCAGTCCAGGAAAGCCAATTTGAGATAGCATAAATACGCGCCCCTTTACTATCAAGATCTAAATATCTTTAATGTCTCACCATAAATCCTTTATTGATGGCAGCCTCACTTTATTTCTTATCTTATCACGATTTGAATGCCTTGTCTTTATTAACGGTAAAAATATTATGAATTTTTCCGATCATACGTGATGAAATAGTAGTCATAGTTATTGTTTTCGTCTTTTATGCCTTTTTCTTTCTTCGTCTGGTGCCAGTCGGACTCATCAAATTCAGGGAAAAATGTGTCACCATCAAACGCTTCGTCAATATAGGTCATATAAATACGGTCGGCGAATGGTAATACTTGTTCGAAGATATACTCTCCACCAATTACAAACCATTCCTTGTCAGGTTGTTCTTCATTTAATTGTTGTATGTCTGCAATTGAGTGAATCACCTGACTGTTTCTAGCAGTATAATCCTTATCTCTTGTTACAATAATATTATCCCTTTTTGGAAGTGGACCATTCATGGATTCAAATGTTTTACGCCCCATAATGATTGTTTGGTTCATCGTTACATCTTTGAAAAATTTCAGGTCCTTTGGCAGGTGCCAAGGTAAATCATTGTCTTTGCCAATTACTCGATTACTACCCATTGCAAATAATAGTGAAATCATCGTTATTCCTCCTTACATTATACAGCGACCGGTGCTTTAATTGCAGGGTGCGGTTGATAATTTTCTAACGTAATATCTTCTAGCTCGATATCAAATAACGATACACCTTCCTTAATATGTACAGAAGGTAAAGCTCTCGGTTCACGTGATAGCTGCTCTTTCACCTGATCCATGTGGTTGGAATAAATGTGCGCGTCACCGAAAGTATGGATGAATTCCCCTGGCTCTAAACCACATTCTTGTGCTACTAAAAGTGTTAATAATGCATAACTTGCAATGTTAAATGGTACGCCTAAGAAAATATCGCCACTGCGCTGGTAAAGCTGGCAGCTTAACTTCCCGTCTGCAACATAGAATTGAAACATCGTATGGCAAGGCGGTAATGCCATCGTTGGCACATCTTCTGGGTTCCAGGCCGAAACAATATGTCTTCTTGAATACGGATTTTGCTTGATGGCTTCTATTACTTCTTTAAATTGATCAATCGTCTCGTTTTGCGATGTTTGCCACTGTCTCCATTGCTTCCCGTAGACAGACCCAAGATTACCATATGTTGCAGCGAATTGATCGTCTTCTACTATTTGCTTCTTAAATAGTGCCATCTGTTCATCATATTGTTGCTTGAAGGCTGGATCTGTTAGAGAACGGTGACCAAAATCATCCATATCAGGACCTTGGTAATCCTTACTTTCGATCCAATTTTTAAATGCCCATTCATTCCAAATATTATTATTATGCTGCAACAGATAACGGATGTTCGTATCGCCTTTCATAAACCAAAGTAATTCACTGACAATTAAACGAAAAGGAACTTTTTTCGTTGTTAATAACGGAAATCCTTCAGCTAAATCAAAGCGCATTTGATGACCGAAAATGGAATATGTTCCGGTATTGGTACGGTCTTCCTTGGATGTACCTTCTTTTAATACTTTTCTACATAAATCTAAATATTGTTGTTCACTTTTTGACATCAGTCGTCTTCCTTCCTCGGTACATATATTACAAATTCGTAACAAACATCACGAAAAATCATATTTCCCCCATTTTAACATAAATTTTTCGTAAGTAATAATTTCGCAAGGGGTGGTTTTATGATGTTACAGGATCAATTGGCACGGGTAGTAAAACACTCCGTCGCATACAGCTTTGCATTTAGCCAACCTTTTATCTTTTATATTGATGCTTATCCAATGATGCAAAACGATGTGTTAGAACAGGCTGACATCAAGTATGGTATGCAGCATGAAGCTGTTCGCATGCTTCAGCATAAATTGCAAAAATTATCGTACTATGACTCATCGGTTGATGGAGAATTTGGGATTCTAACGGAATATGCGCTAAAGAAATTTCAGCAAGACAACTTCCTTGAACAGACAGGCAAATCGGATAAAAAGACGATTCAGGCAATACTAGACAAAGAAGAGCATTATTACCAAAAACGTTTAACAAAAAGCGACCTTGTATTCTCTATGGGAGAAAGCAGCCAGCAAGTATTACACATACAGGAAGCTTTATTGTACTTCGGCTATTACCGCGCCAATCTGGACGGAATATATGGTGAGAAAACGGAAGCAGCTATTGAAGCCTATAAGCAGGATAAAGGGCGTGAAATACACCATATCGAAGCAGAAGTAAAGGAAGAAAAGGTCGAAGCAAGACAAATCGCAGCAGTAGAAGTAGTTAATGAGCAAGCACAATCAACGGAACCTGCTAAGGCTGATTCAGAGCCAGGCGAGGAAAAAGAAAAAACAACAAAGAAAATGGCTCCTGCTAAAAACACTGTTACTGTCAGTGGCGTTGTGGCTACTGCCAAGAACTATATGGGAACTCCATATGTTTGGGGCGGTACCTCTACTTCTGGATTTGATTGCAGCGGTTATTTGCAATACGTATTCCAACAGCTTGGTGTATCGTTACCACGTACCGTCAGTGACATGTGGAACGCTACGAAACCAGTTGATCAGCCAGCAGTTGGAGATATAGTCTTCTTCCAAACATATAA
Source organism: Gracilibacillus salinarum (assembly GCF_022919575.1). Taxonomy (NCBI): domain Bacteria; kingdom Bacillati; phylum Bacillota; class Bacilli; order Caryophanales; family Bacillaceae; genus Gracilibacillus; species Gracilibacillus salinarum. The sequence continues at coordinate 546,158 of NZ_CP095071.1, forward strand.
GCCAGGTCCATCTCATGCTGGTATTTATATTGGTAACGGCCAATTTATCCATGCCGGAGAATCCAACGGTGTGGCAATCAGTGAGATGGATAACAGCTATTGGTCTCCACGATACTTAGGTGCAAAGCGGGTTCAGCTACAATAGATCAAAAAAGTCTATTTGTTTTGGATGTAATCCTTCATAATTAATATCTAATAGTGTTAACAGCTGTTTAGCATTATCTGCTGCGTCCCCACCTGAATTATTATTGAACAGAATCGTAATCTCGCTCACCTGCTTTTTAAGTAATTGAATGCGTTCTGCCCATTGTTGTAACTCTGTTTCATTGTAACGATAGAGAAAACGAACTGCACGCCAATCTTCTTGACCGTGGTTATTCCATCCATGGACATTTCTCCCATGGAAACGAATTAACGCACGGTCATTTGTTGTGTCGGTGACAATCGGAATCGATCCTTGTCCAGCTTGTGGTTCGTCACAGATTGTATGTGTTACCTGCAATTGTTTAAGGAAATCTATCGTTTCTTGCTGGTGACCTTCATACCAGGAGCGATTCCGAAATTCTATTGCAGTCGGGATATCCCCCATCCATTGCCTGATTTTTTTAAGTTTTTCAATATGCCGTTGTTGGACATCAAACCATGGCGGAAATTGAAAAAGCACACTATTTAATTTGCCTGCTTCGATTACTGGTTGTATAGATGTAATAAACGCTTTTACTATTTCTTTTGCTTCACGATTTGTTATTTTTTTTCGATCGTGCCCAGTTATGGTTTGGAACGCTTTTATTACAAAGGAGAAATTATCAGGCGTCTCCTCTACCCACTTTTGATAATTAGTTTGAGACTGAATAGCATAAAAAGAACTGTCGATTTCTACTACTGGAAAATGCGAACTGTACGATTTCAATTTTTGATTTCTTTCATTACTAGATTTATATAAAGTTGGGTGATCTCCCCATCCTGTTAACCCTATCAAAACAGTCATTTCTTCCACCTCACATCCTTCTACATTACCATTTTTTTCGAGTGATGAAAAGGTTTTAATCGTTGCAGCTAAAGGAATTTTCACCTATCTATATGTTGACGTTTTTGGAAATATAAGCTATAGTTAATGACAAGCAAAGAAGATGTTTTGGGTTCATTATTATCTGGTAGCTTCTATAGAAGTAAATGGATTGGTGATCCTATACTTCTGTGGTTGCTACCTTTTTCGTGATTCCCCATCTTGTTTGTATTACCACGTTATACGTGAAAGCTTTTAGGAGGAAAGATAACATGGAAAACGGTACAGTAAAATGGTTCAATGCTGAGAAAGGCTATGGTTTCATTCAATTAGAAGAAGGCAATGATGTGTTTGTACATTATTCCGCTATCCAACAAGAAGGTTTCAAAACTTTAGAAGAAGGCCAGGAAGTCACATTCGAAATCGTCGAAGGTGAAAGAGGCCCACAAGCAGCTAACGTAGAAAAAAAATAAAATAAATATACCAAAGGCGATGATCACAATCATCGCCTTTTTATAATAAGCAAAAACGTTTACTATTGCCTCTAAATAAGGATCACCAAAAATGTCAATAAATAAAAGTGCTGGTTCTGATAATACGAATTATGTCAACTGGAAGCTATATCGATATGACCATTTTGAAATATTTTACTTGCTTAGGTGAAGCTCTGCAAACTAAAAGCAGTGCTTCTAAGCATTATATTCAAGTATTAGTGTAGGATGAACACTCATGTATACCCTCGAAATACTATATTCTGCGAAAGTTGCAGAGCTCTAATCATTTGCTTCAGCCATGCCCAGCAGGACGCGGAGTGGTTAGTAGAAAGTCTCCTTGCACATGAATCATTTCAAAATAAACACTACGCAGCTAGAAATAATCCGTATTATAGGACCCTGATATGTTTTTAAGTTCGTACAACCGGGCGGGATTATGCTCGGTTTTTCTTTTAGCAAAATGGATATATGCATTACCGGTACGTCTGGCAAGTAATTTCTTGTTTTATTGTAAGGCTGACATAATGGAACGTTACCATTTACTTTCTTATAGTAAATGTGGTATTTTTATTAATTGACAACACTGATTATAATGAATGGAAGGTTGGAAACAAATTTGACTAATGAATTATTATGGATATTATTTGCTCTCTTAAATTTTGCCATACTGATCGTCATGTACAGAATTTTTGGCAAAGCTGGATTATTTGTTTGGATTGGGATGTCTACCGTCATTGCCAATATTCAAGTAATCAAAACAGTAGAAATGCTTGGATTAATTGCTACATTGGGAAACATCACCTATGGAACGATTTTTCTGGCCACTGATATACTGAATGAGAATCACGGTAAAAAAGAAGCAAAAAAAGCGGTTTGGCTCGGTTTTGCTTCATTGCTTATTATGACCATTGTCATGCAGGTCGTATTGCGGTTTACACCCCACGCAAGTGACATTTCGCAAGAAGCATTAGAAACTATTTTTGAAATTGTACCAAACATTGCACTGGGAAGTATGGCTGCATTTGTCATCAGTCAGTACTTGGACGTATGGATTTACAGTAAGATTAAAAAATTACTACCATCTGAGCGGATGCTCTGGATAAGAAATAATGGTAGTACGATGATTAGTCAATTTGTTGATACGTTAGTGTTCTGTTCGATCGCATTTTATGATTTACATGATTTTGATGTCTGGTTGGAGATTTTATTGACGACATATGTGATCAAATTTGCTGTCGCAGCATTAGATACACCATTTTTATATATGGCAAAGAAAATCAAACCAAAACTTAATGAGTAAGGGGTATATGGGATGATTGAAGTATACACAGATGGGGCAAGCAAAGGAAACCCCGGTCCTAGCGGAGTCGGTATTTATATCAAAAAAGGGGCACAACATTGGGAACAATCACATTATATCGGTGAATACTCGAATCATGAGGCAGAATTTATCGCTGTTATCAAAGCATTGGAATGGTGCCAGCACCAATTTTCGGATGAGATTGTGTCTTGCCGATCGGATGCAAAAGTGGTTGTAGACGCTATTGAGAAAGAAGTGGTACGAAACAGTCAGTACCAGCCATACGTCAATCAGATTATCCAGCTGGCTGCTGTTTTCCCCTATTTCTTTATGAAATGGATTCCGGAGAAACAGAATAAACATGCAGATGTACTAGCCCGGAACGCGATAGCAAAGGGCCGTTATTAATGCATTAAGTCATTTTGCTTTAAGAGTAGGATGGCTTCTTTTTTAGTCTCGATTTGATGAAGTTCAAATAATTCTAACAAACTAATATAAAAACTGCGATCAAACGTCATTTGAATCTGCAACGTGAATGAGATCGCTAATTTGGCATGGATAATAGAAGTATTGGTATATTTATGGCCAAAATAAATAAAATGAACCTCTTCATCGGTTAACTTAAATCCTTTTGTCCATAAATTTTCTAAAAAATATGCCAGCTGTTCACTATTCTTCACATTAATCCCCCGCTCGTTCTTCTCTGTCTAATTACGTATAAATACTCTAAGGCTAGTATAGATATTTTAACACTAATCGTCTAGTTTTCTTTTTCATTTACAGCATTCGGCAGACAAATAATTTATCACGGCACTAACCGTCCGTAATCCCTCCCACTTCAAGATTCGATAAATAAATACGGATGATAACTTCCTGATAAGTCTCGCTTTATTAGACGGATGCTATCGGAAAAGTACTTTAATTTCACGATTAAACGCATCCGAATAAAAAGGGTAAGTGAACAGAGGATCTCATCTAATGTTTGGCCCTCCAGAGCCAGCCAATTAAAAGTATTCTGATAATACAATTAATCCCAGCTATAAAAGTAAAAAGGCAAGTATCTACTTGCCTTTATCTCTGCTTTTTACCGAAATATTGATAATAATCTGTTTTGATAAACGCATTGAAAAGTTTACGTTTTTTCGACGCTTCTTTACCATATAAAGCTTCGAATTTCTCATTTGCTGTTAATATATACACATTCCAACTTGGGTAATTTCGCAATGCACTTCCAAGCTTTCGGTACATCTCTTCTACTGCTTCTTTATCACCTAAACGCTCACCATAAGGAGGATTGCTGACAATATAACCACCCTCATGCGTTGAATGAAAGTCTGTTGCTTGCATTTGCTTCCACTGTACGAGGTCGGCAAGTCCTGCTTCCATCGCGTTTTCCTTAGCGATATCAATCATTTTAGGATCTAGGTCAGAACCATAAATGTAGAGAGGCTGGTCGTAGTTGGCTAAATCTTCTGCTTCTTCTAATGCTTTGTCCCATATATCAGATGAAATGAAATCCCATTCCTCTGCTGAGAATGAGCGATTAAAGCCAGGCGCAATGTTTTGACCAATTAATGCCGCTTCAATTGGAATAGTTCCAGAACCGCAGAATAGGTCATAAAAGGGCTGATCACCACGCCAATTGGTCAATTGAACCAACGCTGCTGCCAGTGTTTCCTTTAATGGTGCATCCCCTTGTCCTGTCCGGTACCCTCTTTTGTGCAAACCGACACCAGATGTATCCAATGTAACTGTTACTTTATCCTTTAATAGAGCAGCTTCAATTTTGTATTCTGCTCCTGTTTCTTGTAACCAGTTAGCAACTCCGTGTTTTTGCTTTAATCGTTCAACAATTGCCTTCTTCACAATGGCCTGACAGTCTGGGACACTAAATAATGTTGATTTGTGCGATTTTCCGTTTACAGGGAACTTTCCGTCCTCTGGAATATAATTCTCCCATGGTAAAGCTTTAGTTTGTTCGAAAAGCTCATCATATGTCATTGCTTTAAATTCTCCGATGAGTAATTTTACACGGTCTGCTGTTCGCAACCATAAATTACAACGAGCTATTGCTTGATGATCGGCCTGGAAGATCACTTTTCCATTTTCAACTGTGACATCTTCATAGCCTAATTGACGTACTTCTTTGGCTACAATCGCTTCTAATCCCATTGCAGCGGTAGCTATTAATGTAATTGAGTTTCCCATAGCTGATAAATTCCTTTCCATGTTATTACTATTAGAATGAACCATTTTTCTATATGTATAACAAAACCCCTTTTACCAAGAAAAGGGGTTAATCGTCATCATAACGACCTGAATGAATGTCCGTAAGCCATGTTCTGTCCTTCTCGTACTGCAAACGGTGGTCAGCCTCGTACCAAAGGTGTAATCATCTGTCTACAAGTAACGAATACTTGTCCTTCGTTCGGTTGAATTCCCTACTAGAAGATGCCCCTACCAATATTTGGGTTGCTCACTCGAGGGGTTTACCTCGTTCCACCTAAATAGTTTCCTATTTAGCTACGTCACTGTGGCACTTTCAAGGTAGTCATACCATATCAACAGACTTAGGTATTTTTCCTGCCGTTAACCTGAATCAGGTTACCTTGACTTATGATTTCGTCAAGCACGAACACTACAAGCATCTCAGCCTGTGTGAGCATGGACTTTCCTCTACACATTAACTGTGCAGCGATTACTACAACATTCATTGCAATCATTTAAGCCTTCATTATTGTATCACGAATAAAACAATAGTCAATGGTAAAGATTAACGAATAGATTTATTCCTCGAATTTTTTACCAAACACTGCTTTTTCTAAATTAGACAGTCTCTTAAGAATATCGTAATTTACTTGGTGATTGGATGTTGCAGGTCGAATTCGCGTGTGCTCTGCCTGTCTTTTTAATCGTTCATTTTCTTGCTGTAATCGAGCTATTTCATCCTGAAAATATTCATAATCTTGAATAATAACATCCAAATATTCATCGACTTCTTCCTGATGATACCCTCTCATTGCTGTTTTAAAGTTTTTTTCTAAAATATCTTTTCCATGTAATTGGTTTGCCATGCTTTCCACCTCATTTAATCATTAAATTCATTTTTTCAAAAAAGTTTGAAGTTGTCAATTTTTATCACGGTGCTTAAGTGGAAGTAAACAGACGTTAACACCCTGATACGTTTCGCTAATGTCAGTGGGAGTCAAAAACCTCACTGATCAAATTCATACTTTATCACGAATAACCATCGATGGAATCCTGATAGGATCTTACTACCTCTTCTAGATCTTCCGGAGTGATAAATATTATGGAATAATTGGATTCAGATGCTGCTTTTTTTAGCTTGTCTAACATGTATCCAGTACTTCCAGGATACTCTTCATCTGCAAGAATTAAGCACCCTTCCGTTTTGTCTATTAACCAATGATCTTTGTTTATTAATTGATAAGGTGCTTTATAGACTTCTTCGTATAATGGTTGATAATAATCAGCTTGTTCTTTTATTTCGAGAAAGAGCTCCTGATAAATATCCGGCCATCTAGATTCGTATTCTAAAAAAGGCGGAAATATTCCTAACTGGATGTTATAATCTTCCCGAAGATCGATAACGACTTGGGCAGCCCATAATTCAACTCCCATTTGGCCAGACACGATAACCCATTCTAATCCATCATCAATCAAGGAAAGTAGACGTTGTTTTAATGCTTCTTTTATGAAAAAAATTCGATGATCCTTTTCATTTCGGATATTCAATTCCATTGGTTTATTTCCGGTTATCGTGATAACTTTCATTTATTTCCACTACCTTCCATCAGATGAAACTGTATGTATTAGTATAAAGGATATGCTTATGAGTTTCTAGTAATGAATCATCTTAATAAACAAAAAAATAAACCATCACAGAAAGCTCTGTGACAGCTTATTTTATCGTACCATGACAGTAATAGATAGATCCAGTACTTATTACCACATTTTTTTAGGTTTGCAGCAGTGGCCAGCAGGCGGATAATTATAACCAGGATCAACTGCTCCACCAACCATTCCATTATTCATGCCGTTATTCATACCAGCGCCCATGTTATTGCCCATACCGTTGCCCATTCCTGGATCCATTGCACCCATAACAGCGTTAGGATCACCAACTGTATTTACCTGATCCACTGTATTTTGATAGGAAGTAGTCTGTGGATAGTAGTGCGTGTTCTTCACTAAGTGATGGTTTACCACATTTGTATGTGTCGGGTGGATATGATTCACTTGACTTTCACTGCACGTATGCACTTCCTTACACTTTGTCGGGTGTACAATGGTGTTAGCTGGACTTACACAACCAAAAGGTCTTCGATGTCTCATTAATAGTCACCTCACTATTTTATATTCAATATTAGCGTATGTTACCTAGTGAAGTTTGTCTAAGACACTTACCTATTACTAGCATATTTTTTAATTTTTATTAATATCGTCCTTTAATAATGAGAATACATAAAGCACGGATTGGTGTAATTCCATGTAACGTTTTCTCCTAACATCTACATAATAACTGTGTAATAATAATAATTTCATATTTTCTTCGGTCGATTCAATTTGCTGCGGATGAACATTTACATGTCGATTCTTTACAAACTGTAATGCTTCTTGATACCAGTTTTCCACTTTTATAAAAACCGGTTCAGTTTGTTCTTTTACAAAAACGAAAAAATCGGGATCACGTCTGTTTTCCGGTTTCTCATGTGTTAGGTAATAAGATTTTAGTTCCTGTAGTTCTCGTTCCAATTCTTCTATATAAGTTAACAGTAACAATAGCAGTACCGCCCTTCTTCTCCTTGCATTCCACTATTACTGTAACATGATTTTTATTAATTTTCTATTAAGCACCTTCCTGTTTGTATTGAAGGTTAAAAGGCCAATGCGGACTATTTTCCCTGTTGGCAGGTCGTGAATTCCATTCCTGTTCGATCCGGTCAATAATATCAATTAAATGTTCTACTTTACGTTCACAGGTTTCTTTTTTTACGATAACATGATTATTTTTCATGTCATTCCCTCCTTTATATATAGTATCTATTCGATATGCATGTTTGAAATCCTTTGTCTTTGACAAAACTAGAACTAAGCTGACATAACAACGAAAATTACGTATTTTTTATACAAAAATAGCCAAACTAACAGACAAAGGAGGGATTATTGATGCGTGTAAATAAGAAGCGAAAACTAAATACTCAAAGGGAAAAACAGCAAGATAAAGAGATACCAACGCAAAACGACAAAAAATTAAATGGACCAAACCGTCCTGCAACTTAGAACAAAAGTCGACATCGCTGGCATCGTGATGTCGACTTTTTCAGAAAAAATAGGAAAATAAGAAACATTTAAGGTTCCTTATTCGTCATGTATGTAGGTATGTTACGGATCCATCATGAAAGTTCCGGACAGCCCCCATGAAATGTTACGATTTTTCGAATTGTTAGGTTAGGACTTTCCTATGTTCACAGGGATTATTAGCCATTTTGATTGAAGATTTTGGTCGCTTGACGTATGATGTATCTATCCATCATAAGATGTTATGATGGAGTTGTTGATGATATAGGAGGGAGTCAGATGCAATATCCAAACGGCAAAAAGTCATCAGCGAAGCATTATCGACCATCTGTCAGTCAAACAATTTATTCGAACAGGGGAATGACGCTGGAAGAAGAGATCAATGATACCAACCATTATTATCTCGCACAGCAAATGGCGATAATCCATAAGAAACCTACTCCTGTACAAATCGTACATGTCGATTACCCAAAAAGAAGTGCAGCAGTGATAAAAGAAGCCTATTTCAAACAAGCATCAACAACGGATTATAACGGCATTTACAAAGGAAAGCATGTTGATTTTGAAGCGAAGGAAACCAAAAATAAACAGTCATTTCCACTCAGCAACATACATATGCATCAAATTGATCATATGAAACAAATTGTGGAGCATGGCGGCATCTGTTTTTTGTTAATTCGATTCACACTTTATCAGGAAACGTATCTGTTGCCTGCTGAACATCTGATTACACATTGGGAACAACAATTTACTGGTGGCAGAAAGTCAATTCGTTATGAAACTGTGAAAAAGCAAGGTTATATAGTACCGGTTCGTTATCAGGCTAAAGTCGATTATCTAGCAGCTATCGACCAGTATTATATGGAGAACGGAGGAAGACATCATGGCAGATAATAGCCAGTCAAGAATGGAAAGAAGAAAACAAGGTAAACAAAAGAAAACGAACAATAATTCTACGTGGAAGAAAATCATGAAATACGCACTAATAGCCGTATTATTAATCGGTCTCGGTGTCGGTGCTCTATTCACCTATTATGTAGCTACAGCGCCAGATATCGATGCAGAGTTGCTGTCTGATCCAGCTTCTACGAATTTATTAGATGTGAATGGTGATGTATTTGCAAAATTAGGGTCCGAAAAGCGAACAAAAATTTCGTATGATGATATACCGCAACAATTAGAAGATGCGATATTAGCTACAGAAGATGTTCGATTCTTTAGTCATATTGGAATCGATTTTAGAAGAATCGGTGCAGCGGTTATTGCAAATTTTAAAAATGGGTTTGGTTCCCAAGGTGCCAGTACTATTACCCAGCAAGTCGTAAAAGGATCCTTCCTGACTAATGACAAGAAATTAAAACGTAAGGTGCAGGAACAATGGTTGGCATTAAAATTAGATAGTCAGTACAGCAAAGAAGAAATACTCGAGATGTATGTGAATAAAATTTATTATGGCTCAAGTGCCTATGGAGTTGCTACTGCAGCAGAGGTTTATTTTGGCAAAACAGATTTAAGTGAATTAACATTAGCAGAATCAGCGATATTAGCTGGTCTCCCCCAACGACCAAGTGCATATGATCCTTTCGTTAACCCGGAATTGACGAAGGAACGTATGAATACAGTATTGAATTTAATGGTACAGCATAATAAAATAAGCGAACAAGAAGCAGAAGAAGCTAGAAATGTAAACATTGAAGAATTACTGACAGACAAGAAAAAAGACTATGTTAAATATGAAGGTTTTATCCAGCAAGTTCGTAAAGAAGTGCAGGAAAAGACTGGTGCAGACATTTACAAAGATGGGTTAACCGTTCATACAACACTTGATCCAAATGCACAGGAACAAGTTGAATTATTGCTTAGTGACAGTGAGGATAATCCGATTCCATTCAGTAAAGATCCTGAATTGCAAGCTGGTTTATCAGTAGTTGATACGAAAACTGGTGCCATTCGTGCGATTGGTGGCGGACGTAATCGTGAAAATGATGGTTGGAACTATGCGATTGATGGCGATGGCCGTCAAGGTGGTTCAGTTATGAAACCAGTTATGGCTTATGGACCAGCAATCGAGAACTTGCAATGGTCAACCTATCAGCAACTGAATAACGATCAGCCTTACCCAATTGAGGGTACTGATAAAGTAATCCGTAACTGGAATGGTAGTTATAATGGTTGGGTATCCGCTAGATATGCATTAGAACAATCATTAAATGTTCCAGCAGTTAAGACATTTGCAGAAGTTGGTACCAGTGCTGCCAAAGAATTCGCAGAGGGATTAGGCCTCACCTTCCAAAATAATCTTACAATTACCGATGCGATTGGTGGTACAGCTAATGGCGTTACTTCATTGCAAATGGCAGGTGCTTATTCAGCATTTGGTAACGAAGGTATATATCATGAACCATATGCAGTGAAGAAAATCGAATACTCTGATGATCGTTCAGAAGAATTAGTTTCCGAAGCCCAAGTAGCTATGGCTGATTCTACTGCCTATATGGTAACGGATATGTTAAAATCTGTTGTACAAGAAGGTACAGGTACAGCTGCCAATATTTCCGGGCTTGATATGGCAGGTAAAACCGGTACAACAAATGATGATACGAATTCCTGGTTTGTAGGGTATACGACTAACTATACCGTCTCCGTCTGGACGGGGTACCCTAACCCGGCAGAAATTCAGGAAACAGGTATCGCCAAGCAACTGTTTAAAGAAACGATGTCCTATATTTCAGAAGGTGTAGAAACAAAGGATTTCACAAAACCAGATTCTGTTGTGGAAGTACAAATTGAAAAAGGTTCTAATCCAGCTAAATTGCCAAGTGATTATACACCAAACTCCAATATCACAACAGAACTATTTGTCAAAGGTACGGAACCTAGCTCTGTTTCAGAGAAGTTCGATAAATTGGATCCAGTTGCTAATCTTTCAGCAAACTATGATAAAGAAAATGATACGATAACAGCGAACTGGGAATATGATGAAGATGATGTTCAGTTCAAAGTATCAGCTGGAACAGATGGTTCACTTAATGATTTAACGACTACCGAAGATAAAGAAGTCGAAATCTCGAATGTGGAGAAAGGCAAAACGTATACGATTGAAGTTATTGCAGCCAATGACGATATGGAGAGTGAACCGCAGACAGTAACTGTCGAAGTAGCAGACGATCAACCTGAGGAATTACCACAGGTTTCAGGACTGCAGCAAACGTATGATCCAGCCAATCGATCCGCCTTAATCAGCTGGCAATATGACCAGCAAGGTCCTATTGAGTATGAGGTTGTGGTAGAACAAGGTGGTCAAACAGTTGATCAATTTACAACCAATAAAAAATCGGTCAATATTAGTCAGTTACAGGCAGATAAGACCTATAATATTCATGTATCACCAATTCAAACGGAAAATGATGCACGTGGTCCTGCAGCCAGTATTCAAGTAACAACACAAAGTGCAGAACCAGAAGACGGTGGTGAAACTGGAGATACAGGAAACGGTAATGATAACGGCCAAGGAAACAATAATGATGGTGATAGTGAGGGTGGAAATACCGATGGAGAAGGTGATAACCCTGACACCGGAGAGGATAATAACAACGAGAACCAAACAGATGATGAAAACAACGAAGATAGTGGTTCAGAGGAAGAACCAACTCAAGAACAACAACAAGCTTCATAGAAAAGACCGGGTAAACACCCGGTCTTTTCCTTTGTGTACAAGTGATATGAAACAAGTGCTTTATCCCCTAGTACCACAAAAAAAGCAGCAAAGGTTACACGATAACCTTGCTGCTTTTTTTCATTCTTTTCTGACCTTCCCGGCATAAATCTAATAATGGACAGATCTCACATTGTGGACTTTTTGCTTTACAATGATACCGACCGAAAAAAATCATTCGATGATGCGTATCGCTCCACTCTTCTTTTGGTATTTTCCGCATCAGTGTTTTCTCCACCTCTAACACACTGTCTTTCCAACGACAAATTCCTAGCCGCTTAGAAACACGCTCTACATGAGTATCAACAGCAATGGTCGGTTCACCAAAAGCAACAGAAGCTACTACATTTGCTGTCTTCCTACCCACTCCTGCTAAACCTTCGAGTTCTTCTTTTGTATGAGGGACAACACCATTGTATTTTTCTATTAATGTTTCGCACAGCTTACGAATGTTCTTTGATTTGTTGCGATATAAACCAATGGAACGAATATCTGACTGCAATTCTTCTAAGCTAACAGCCAAGTAATCCTCGGGTGTTTTGTATTTCTGAAATAGATCTTTTGTTACTTTATTTACTAAGGCATCTGTACATTGAGCAGATAGTAAAACAGCTATTACTAATTCAAATGGATTTTCATGTGTCAACTCACATTCAGCATCAGGAAACATATTCTCTAATTCCTTCCGCACAATTGCTATTTCTTTCATTGTTAACATGTATCTTACTCCTCTAACCAGTTATAATAAAGGGATTTATCATATGAATGGGATTTTTTTGCTGTTGTATTCGTTTGGTTTTGATGGAACGACCTGCTCGTCTGTTGAGCCTGTTGGGGAGATTTGATTCCTTTCTTGTGCCACTCCATTAAAATCCGATCAATATATTTAAAATTGATCTTCCCCATTAATACCGCTTCTCGTAAGGCAGCATATATTAATGACATATCATGCTTGTCCTCATCAAGCCAATTGTTAATCATCTCAATTTCAAACGGAGAAAGTGGTCTGCCAAATTCACGTTCAAACTTTTGAAAGACCTCTCCTACTTTATCTTCCGTTTGTTTTCTCGGTTTTTCTTCTGGTTGATACAGTTTTTCCCATAGTGGCTCAAATGAATACGTTTCTTTTATAATCTGCTCGTCTTCCTTGTCTTCTTCAATCGTAAGAAAGCCCTTTTGTATCAGCTGACGTAACAGGTTGGAACATGCCTCGCTACTGATCGTTAGCTGTCTGGACAGTTCTTCTGGTGTAGGAAAATTATTTCCACGCCGTTGTGCGGTATAGATTTGTAAAATAATTGCAAGTTGTGTTTCGTTCATACCTAACTGTGCAAATCGTTCAATCAAAAGAGCTGGAAGATTGACCTGGTCAAATAATATTGTCTGCATTTTTTCGCGCATAATTCTAATCACCACCTTCTATCATTGTGAACATCGGACCTGTGTAATAAGACTGTCCTAAGCTGTAAAATACGATAATCCTTTGCACAACGAATGCAAAGGATTATCGTTCCATTACGGATATAAACGATTTAATAATCGAGGGAATGGAATCGTCTCACGGACGTGCTCTACTCCACTAATCCAGGCTACTGTTCGTTCTAGACCTAAACCAAAGCCAGCGTGCGGAACACTTCCGTATTTTCTTAATTCAAGATACCACTGATAAGCATCACCAGCTAGGTTATGCTCCTGGTATCGTTGTTCCATTAATGTCAAGTCGTCGATTCTTGCCGAACCACCAATGATTTCTCCATATCCTTCTGGTGCGATTAAATCTGCACATAGTACGACATCATCACGCTCAGGATCTGGTTTCATATAGAAAGCTTTAATGTCTTTTGGATAATGTGTAATAAACACTGGCTGATCAAAGCTTTCAGCAATTGCTGTTTCATGAGGTGCACCGAAGTCTTCTCCCCACTCTACGTCAGTAAAACCTTTCTCTTTCAGCATTTCGATTGCTTTATCATAAGTAATGCGTGGAAATGGCGCTTTTATCTTCTTTAACGCATCGATATCACGTTCTAATGTTGTTAGTTCTAATTGGCAATGTTCTAATACTTGCTCAATCACATAGGAGACATAGTTTTCTTGGATTTCCAGACTTTCTTCGTGTGTAACAAAAGCCATTTCTGGTTCAATCATCCAGAATTCAATCAAATGGCGACGAGTTTTTGATTTTTCGGCACGGAATGTAGGACCGAATGAAAATACCCGTCCTAAAGCCATAGCTGCAGCTTCCATGTATAGTTGACCACTTTGGGATAAATATGCCTCTTCTTCAAAGTATTTTGTATGGAACAATTCTGTCGTTCCTTCTGCTGCTGCCCCCGTTAAAATAGGTGGATCAATCTTCACAAAGTCTTCTTTTTGAAAGAATTGATAGGTTGATTGAATGATTTGATTTCTAATTTTCATAATCGCATGCTGTTTCTTCGAACGTAACCACAGATGACGATGGTCCATTAAGAACTCTGTTCCATGTTCCTTTGGTGTAATCGGATAATCAGATGCTTCATGGATCACTTCTAATTCTTTGACTTGCATTTCGTAGCCAAAAGGTGAACGTGTATCCTCTACTATCGTACCTGTAACGTACAAAGATGTTTCCTGTGTCATTGATTTTGCTAATTGAAACGTTTCCTCTGTTACATCCGCTTTTACGACAACACCTTGTATAAAACCTGTACCGTCACGAAGTTGTAAAAATGCGATTTTTCCGCTGGAACGTTTATTAGCTAGCCATGCTCCAATTGTCACTTCCTGATTTACATTGGCCGCTGCCTTATTTATCGTTGTTTTCATGTTATTGCCTCCACTATCTATACTTATCTGTGATTCTCTACAAAACGTTTAATACGGTTTGCAGCTTCTTCTAGTTGTTCTAATGAAATGGCGTAAGAAAGACGGACATTATCCGGTGCACCGAATCCAGATCCGGGAACCAATGCTACTTTTTCCTCTTCCAATAATGCTGTAACCCATTCATCTACTGTTTCGAATCCGTTCATTTCTACTGCTTTTTTAACATTTGGGAATAAGTAGAATGCACCCTTAGGTTTGACACAATCAATTCCTGGAATGGCTACCAGCCAGTCATACAGTTTCTCTAAACGATCTGCAAAAGCTTCTCTCATCACATCCACTGGCTGTTGATCACCTGTATATGCAGCCTCTGCTGCTACTTGTGCGATTGATGTCGGATTAGAAGTAGAATGAGATGCCAAGTTCGTCATCGCTTTAATTATTGCTTTGTTCCCTACTGCATACCCGATTCTCCAGCCTGTCATAGAGTGAGATTTGGAAACACCGTTAATGACAACAGTTTGTTCTTTTAACTGGGGAGAAAGCTCAGCAATGGACACATGCTTCGTAGATGTATACGTTAATTTTTCATAGATTTCATCTGAAACAATTAAAATATTATGCTTCAAACAAACTTCTCCTAGTGCTTCTAATTCTTCCTTATCATACATAACCCCTGTTGGATTACTCGGGAGTTGATGATTACAGCTTTTGTTTTGGCTGTAATTGCATTTTCTAACTGTTCTGGTGTTAATTTAAATTCATTTTCTTCTTGAGCATCCACAAATACTGGTTTTCCCTCTGCTAATTTAATCTGTTCCGGATAGCTTACCCAGTATGGAGCGGGAACAATAACTTCATCCCCTTTGTTTAACAGTACTTGAAATAATGTATACAGACCATGTTTCGCACCAATGGTAACAATG
Organism: Gracilibacillus salinarum; assembly: GCF_022919575.1. Classification (NCBI taxonomy): domain Bacteria; kingdom Bacillati; phylum Bacillota; class Bacilli; order Caryophanales; family Bacillaceae; genus Gracilibacillus; species Gracilibacillus salinarum. The sequence continues at coordinate 561,729 of NZ_CP095071.1, forward strand.
ATTTGATCGAGGTCATATGCCAAGCCCTGATCATCTTGCATTTTATTCTGAATTGCTTTTTTTAATTCTACCGTACCACCTGATGGTGTATATTTGGTAAATCCGTCATACATTGATTTAGATGCAGCGTCCAAAATATGTTCAGGTGTATTGAAATCGGGCTCACCTGCACCTAGGGCAATTACATCATGACCTGCCTGTTTTAATTCTTTTGCTTTCGCTGTGATGGCTAGTGTTGTTGATGGGGTTAAAGTTTGTACTCTGTTTGCTAAATCCATATTTATTTAATCACCTTTCTAATATTGAAATGATGGGGTTAAAGTTAATCGATAATGTGTTTTATCTTCTAATAAGACATGTTCATAAACTAAACGATCTGACGTATCCATATATTTAATTTCCAAAATAGGCATTTCTTCATCGATGCCAAATGTAGATCCTAAATACTCGCATTCATTGCAACGATCACGCCATTCCGTTAAAAGTTCCTTCTCTGAGTAAAATGATTCTTCATTATACAAATGGTTATCCCACTGACCGTCCTCTGTCTGGAAAACATATGCTAAAGTGTCCTGCTGTTGATCGTCTTCCCCTTCTAACACGTAGTATAATTGGTCACCATGATATCTTTCCATACTATGTATTTGGTCAAGCGAGGTATTAGCTAATGTATATTGACGTACTTCATCAAATTGATTTGTTTTACTTTCGATTACATCTTGATACAGTGAGACAAAATAATAAATGGCGATCAAAGCAACAATGACAATAAGTGCCACAATGAGCCACCATTTATTAGGTCCGATAAATGGTAAAGATTGCTTTTTCATGGTTATCCTCGCTTAATGTTAATCCAAACATCAAATTATCCTCTTTTAGCGTTCGATTCAAGCTGTCCACTATTTTATATAAATCATCAGCATGATCAATTTGCACTGTCGATAATGTTGTAATTTTTGATTGGCTCATATGGTAACACCTCCAGTAATAAAAATCATGTATGTGGGATGTAATCTGTACAGAGATGGTAAGAGAATTCTTTTCTTTCTTTATTTTGATGCAGATGCCGTAATTTTTCAACTGAAAACTAAGCAGATTTTGAATTATATTTACGGATTTAACGGTGTAAGGAACTTACAGAGCTGTTTTCTGTTAGAATTTCGTAATCATCCTTGTTTAAACGGACAAAAACCGTTCCAGATTGCTTTAAGAAATAAACATCGATCCATGTTGCATTAAGACGTTCAATCAGGGATTCATTAATTTTGTGTGTCTGACTCGGGAAAATAATGCCCATATATGGATCTATTTGTTCCAAAAAGCGTTGCGAAGGTGAGTTTCCACTTCCAAATGCTGCAACTTTTAAGATATCGACGTTAACTGTCTGATTCATTAATTTACGCTCAATGGCAGTGTCCTTATCATTTAAAAACAATATAGACTCTTGTCCGTACTCCATTAAGAAAGAGATGTCACCATCTTTTGTTTCATCTAATGTACGGAAAGCCAAATCACTCCACAATTTAAAATGGTCATCTAGTTTCCACTTCTGTACCGTCACGTCTTCTTCTAAAGATTGTACATTCATATTAGGTGGTAGAATGACATTCTCAACTTGGTAATGCTCGATAAAATACAGCAAATTTCCTGTATATTCCTCAGATTGATTCGTAATGATAATGGTCTCAATTTTGTCTACTTGCAACTTGGACAAATTTTCAAACAACGTTTTTTGACTTTTTTTGGATGCCGTATTGACTAATATATGTTCACCTTGGTAATTGGTTAATAAACTTGCCTCTCCGTGAGGCACATTGAAAAATACCATGTCGATTTGATTTGCACTCATTTGCGGTATTTCAACATCCGGAATGGCAGAGACTTGAGAGAACACAGCCAGAGTTATAACGTATAAAATTATGCTGCATATTAGCCGAATTTTCATTGGAGAACCAACCTACCTCTTCGATGATTTGTACTACATAGGTTCTCACAAAATGGTTTAGTTTATCATAACCATTTCCTGACTCGGTTTAACAATTTTTCAAAGTGATCATAATGAACTGGAATTTCAGGAATCGATCCCATAAATGTTCTGCCATATCGCTTCGTCATTAATCGGTCATCCATTACAAAAATAACTCCACGATCTGATTTTTTGCGGATTAATCTCCCGAACCCTTGTTTAAATTGAAGTACTGCCTGAGGCAGCGCGATTTCCATAAAAGGGTTAATTCCTTTGGCCTGGTAATAATTCGCCTTTTTCTTATATACCGGATCTTGTGGTGATTGAAATGGTAATTTGACAATCATTAGACATGACAGGTCTTCACCAGGTATATCAATACCTTGCCAGTATGCATTAGTGCCGAGCAGAATGGATTTATCAAATCCTTGAAATTGTTTGATCAGTCTGTTTCTGCTTCCAGAAGTAACACCTTGACCAATGATCATATAATCCGACAAATAATCTGATTCTTTTAGTAAATAATAACTTTTGCGTAACATATCATAAGAGGTAAACAGAACAAGCATTCTGCCACTCGACTGTTCAGCAAGAGAAATAATCGCTTCATTGACAGCATAAATAAAATCATCATTACGCGGGTATTGGATAGCGGGTAAATCATCAGGTATTAATAGCTCGACATTATGTTTATAATCAAAATGGTGCTCCACCATATATTCTTTTGCAGATAACGTGCTCATGCCTAATTTATTGCGTATATATTGAAAAGACTTATTCATGGTTAAAGTTGCACTAATTAAAATGATTGCTTCTTTTCTGTTAAATAATTGGTCGTGAAGAAGCGTTTGAACAGAAAAAGGTTCCTGGTGAACAAAAACCGCATTCTCTGCTCCATTCTGATCAATTTCCAGCCATGTAACCGATGCGTTGTCTTCAACTGCTAATAAACGTTGGAGGGTTTGTTTTATCTGTCCCAATTGATTTTGTTCTTCCTCATCAATCTGTTCCAGACGTTCACCTAAATATGCGAGCATCATGACTGTTCGATCAACGCTATCCTTTGTTTGTTCATTTGGTTCCCATACTGCTTTAAATCTGCCAATTTCAGTAACAGATTTTTGTTTCTGGTTCTCGTTTTTTACTAATTGAAACAGCTGTCGAAATAAAATGTCTGCTTCGTATTTCACATGCTCGATTCTCGTTAGCATATCACTTAGATTGCCGTAATTTTTTTCGAGCAGCTGTAAGTACGATGTTAATTCGAAATAACTCAATGATAGACCCGAATGGTTTGTCGCCACTTGTTCCAGTTGATGGGCTTCATCTACAATTAATCGCTGGTAATTTGGTAATAAAGGACGTTCAGTCTTGCTGTCAATTGTTAATAAAGCATGATTGGTGACGATGATTAATGCAGATTTGGCCTTATTGAGCATTCTTCGATAAAAACAATATTCTTTCCATGGAGCAGCTGTTCGTTCATGATTTACAATAATCTGATGGTAGATAGGTTGTTTATCAACGGCAAACTGAATTTCGTCCAGATCCCCTGTCGTTGTCTCTGTCAACCAAACTAAGATCATCGATTTGAACAGAACATCCTGGTACGAAAAATAACTGGAATCATGATAATATTGCTCGAACTTCTGCAGACTTAAATAATGATTTTTTCCTTTTACAATGGCTACTGGCAGTTGAAGCTGAAGTTTGTTTAAATCCTTTTCTATTAATTGTGATTGCAGGTTCGTGTTCGTTGTACTTATGACAACACGTTGATTGTGATGCAATGCTTCATAGACAGCAGGTATTAAATAGGCGATTGTCTTGCCCAGTCCAGTCTCCGCTTCAATCAATGCATGTTCATGTGAACGAAAGTGATCATAGATTTTTTCGCTGATAAATTGTTGAGAGGGTCTTTTTTCATATTCAGTGAATAGTGAAGCTAATTGCCCCTCCCTACCGTACATCTTCTCCAGAAACTCGCCATAAGTATCATCAATTCCGTCTTCATGCTGTTCAGATGAAACAGTACTTTTCAAAGCAAAACCCTGATAAATATCAATATCACTTCGCTGTACCGGCGAATCAAGCAATTCTCCTAATTGATCCATATTTGAGCGGAGGCGCCTCGAAAGGTAACGTAATTGTTCTTTTACCACCAGTGGTAAGGATCGCAATTTATGCAACAGTATAATGAACAAATCTGCTGTCACTAAAGCGTCAGATATCGCACGGTGCGGGTTCTCATGACTTATTAACAAATATTCTGCCAGTTCGTTTAGTTTATAACTTGAAGCCTTAGGTAACAGAATCCTTGCAAGTTCAACCGTATCCATAACTTTGGGTTTGATTGGTGAATGACCATTCCGTTCTAATTCTTCATTCAAAAATGTAAGGTCGAAATATACATTATGAGCTACAAAAATTGCATCATCAAACATATGTATAAAGTCTGCTACAACTTCAGAAAAAACTGGTTTTGTTGCTACATCTTCATCTGTGATCGAAGTTAGTTGTGATATGAAAGCGGGAATCGGCTTCTCCGGATTGATCAGTTGACTATACTGTGATGTAATTTGGTTATTTTCGATTAAAACAATAGCTATTTCTATGATTCGATCGCCTTTGGCTGCTGATTGTCCTGTTGTTTCCACATCTAATACGACATATTTTTGCAAAACGATCATCTCCGATACTAAAAATTCCAATTCAATCCGGCACACCTCTATATAAAAGAAACTCTTACCTAAAGGGATAAGAGTTTTCCGGTGCTATACGCGAGTTAATGGTGGTTCTTGATCTAACATTTCCTGAATATTATTATTGTCATCCATCACGGCAACTTTCGGCCTGAAGTTCGATAATTCCTCTTCTGAGAAAATACCATAGGAAACAATAATAATAATATCTTCCGGTTGCACCAGTCGAGCAGCCGCACCATTTAAACACACTACCTTACTTCCTCTTTCACCTGCAATTACATAAGTCTCTATACGTGCTCCATTATTATTATTTACAATTTGCACTTTTTCGTGTGGTAAAATACCAACTTGATCGATAATATCCGCATCAATGGTAATACTGCCAACATATTGCAAGTTCGCTTCGGTCACGCGTGCGCGATGAATTTTTGATTTCATCATAGTACGAAACATATAAGTTCCTCCTAAACACTAGCTTTAGGCAATGTTCTTTGTAAATCGACAATTACATTATCGATCAATCTTGCTTTCGAAAACTGAACAGCTAAAGCAATAATGACTTGTTGATTTAGTTGTTCAGTTTCGGTTAACGAGGGAAAAGCTAATATCTCTACATAATCTATTCGGCCACTTGTATTAGCGTAAATATAGTTTTTTACTTTCTCTCTTATCATATCAGTATTTCTTTCACCGTCAATAATTAATTGTTTTCCAACTTGTAAAGATTTGTATAAATGAACCGCTTCATCCCGTTCTTGTTCGGAAAGATAGACATTCCTGCTGCTTTTTGCTAATCCATCAATTTCCCTTACAGTAGGAACCGCGATTATCGTTGTATCAAAATTAAAATCATCAACTAATCCTTCAACAACGGCCACTTGTTGTGCATCTTTTAAACCAAAGAAAGCAAAGTCTGCCTTCGTAAGATGAAACAGTTTGGTCAGAACCGTCGCTACCCCGTCAAAATGACCAGGTCTGCTTCTTCCGCAGAGTACATCTGTCCGATTGTGGACCGATACCGTCACTGTCGAACGGACTGGATACATTTCTTCCACGGTTGGCAGGAATAAATAATCCACTCCATGCGCTTCTGCCATCTCTAAATCTCGTTCTTCATTGCGTGGGTAGCGCTCAAAATCCTCATTTGGACCAAATTGCAATGGATTGACGAAAATACTCGCAATTAGTACTTCGGCATATTTTTTACTTTCGTCCATTAGTGTAGTATGTCCTTCATGTAAAAAACCCATAGTAGGTACAAAACCGATTGATTGCTGTTGTTGTTTAAGCTCTTTTGTAATAGAAGTCAATTCGTTAACAGTTCGTATTACTTTCACAATGTTATTCCTCCAGGTTCAATTCCTTTACTAGTTGATCGTCCATCTTAAATGAATGAGTATCATCAGGATACTGTCTATCCTTTACTTCTTGATGGTATTGTGCCAGTGCATCCGTGACTATAGGACTTATTTCACTATATACCTTAACGAATGACGGCTTAAAATCAACACCATACTGTACGATATCATGGTAAACCAGAACCTGACCATCACAGTCTTTTCCTGCCCCAATACCAATTGTTGGAATGGATAGCCCTTGACTAATATGCTTAGCTAGTTGATCAGGTACACATTCTAATACAACTGCAACCGCTCCATTCTGCTCTAACTGCTTAGCATCATTGATTAATTTTTCGGCCGTTTGTTTATCTTTCCCTTGAATTCGATAGCCGCCTAACACATGGACAGACTGTGGCGTTAAACCAAGATGCCCGACAACTGGAACTCCAGCTTCAGTGAGATGTTGAATTAGCTGCAGTGTATGCACAGAGGCCCCTTCTACTTTTATTGCTTGAGCATTGGTATGTTGCATGATCAGTTGTGCATTTTCTAATGCTTTCTCAACGGATATGTGGTAAGACATAAAAGGCATATCAATAACAGTAAAAGTATCGGGTGCCCCTCTGCGAACCGCTTTACCATGATGAATCATATCTTCAACAGTGACTTGAATGGTTGAATCATAACCTAGTACAACCATTCCCAATGAATCACCTACAAGAATCATATCAATGCCTGCAGCTTCTGCAGTTTTTGCAGAAGGATAATCATAAGCTGTCACCATCGAAATTTTTTCACTGTTATGCTTCATTTTTTGCAACTGTAACGTGTTTTTCATTATTACACTTCCTTACCATGTAATATCTGCACTGTAAATACGTTCATCGTCTCCATTTCGTTTTGTAACGATTAACGCACCGTCATCATAAATTCCTTTAATTTCAGCGTCATACTCTTCTTGAAACGTTTTGACATGAACCAACTCATGCAATTTATATGCATGCTTCAACCATTTTTGTTTAATTGGTTCAAAACCAGTTTCAAAATATAATTCATAAGCTTTTTCAAAATCATGCAGTAATTGTTGGATTAATGTCAGCTTATCCCAATTATTATCGGATTCCATTCGTAATGATGTAGATCGTTTATTAATCTCAGATGGAAGTTGTTCCATCGATTGATTGACATTGATCCCAAACCCGATAATTAAGTATTGAATCGATTCTAATTCAGCTTGCATCTCCGTTAAAATGCCAGATATTTTTTTCCCATTAATAAACAGATCATTTGGCCATTTGATTTGAATATCAAGTCCAGTATGCCTCTCTAATGATTCTACTAAGGTAACTGCAACAAACAAAGTAATCTGTGAAGCTTGGTGTGGAGGAATATCCGGGCGCAAAATCAAGCTCATCCAAATACCGCCATCGTTATCTGAATGCCATGTGCGGTCCATTCGACCGCGACCACGCAACTGGTTGTTTGTAGTAATAACGGTTCCATGTGCCGCGCCTTTTCTTGCTAAATCATGTGCAATATCTTGTGTAGATGTCATCGACTCTTGAAACTCAATTTGCTTTCCGAGCCAATTTGTTTTTAATCCCCACTTGATCGTGCTCTCATTCAAATTGTCGGGCTTTTTTATTAAACGATAGCCTTTCTTTGGTGCTGATTCAAATTGATAGCCATCTTTCTTCAGTTCATTCATATGTTTCCAGATAGCAGTACGGGAAATTTGTAAGCGTTCCGAAAGCATTTGTCCGGAAATATAATTATCACCTTGTTCTGCTAATATGGAAATTAGTTGATAACGTTTACTGGAAATCATTATTTTGCAACCACTCTCTTATATCAGTTTTGTTATTATGCACCTCTTGCTCGACAACAGCTTTTTCAACCGCAGACAATATCTCCTGAATCCAAGCGCCTTTTTGCCTATTAGGGAATAAGGCAATAATGTCTTTCCCGTTCACAGCGAGCTCTGATCGACTTACAATGGGAAGACTTTCTTTCTGCTGTCGCAAATAAGAAACAGACCATTGCTGCTGGTGATACACCTGGAAGAGAAATTGAAAGTCAGTGAGTAAATGATTTTCTAGTTGATAGACAATCCAACTTAGCGAATTCGCCGGGTAAGAAACGACACTTTTATACAGTGTCTCACTATCCCTTTTTATCTGATTAGAAAATTTCCATTCTCTTTTCCAGGTAGAAATGGAAACCGTTTGGTCCTGTAAGTGCATATATGCGACAAAAGCAGCTATACTCGTAAATGATTGATCTAATCCTTTCATTACTTGTCGTATCCCATTGTGCCCCGCCATAACCGGGAGGTATTTTATAAGGCCGGAATCAACTAGACTTTGATTCGCTTGTGGGAAATGACTACCAGTAATGGTTTTGCCCCATTCGACAGCAATACGCTCAACAGCTATTTTGGATAACCACTTCCGATGCCTCATGATTGCTTGAATAGCCGCTTGATCAATTAAAAATCCTAGCTGACTTTGAAACCTGATTGCACGCATCATGCGCAATGGATCTTCTAGAAAGCGTTGATTCGGATCGCCAACCGTGCGGATTAATTTACACTCCATGTCCTTTATTCCGGCAAATGGGTCAATTAGCTGGAAGGAGGAGTCCATCGCGATCGCATTCATTGTAAAATCTCTCCGAGCCAGATCTTCTTTCAAATCAGAAACAAATTGTACCTGATCGGGTCGTCGAAAATCACTGTATTTACCTTCTGTACGAAATGTTGTCACTTCAAAAGAAGTTTGCTGAAATCGAACAGTAACCGTTCCGTGCTGTAAACCCGTTGGAATTACTTTAGGGAAAATTTGTTGAATATCTTCAGGTAGAGCAGATGTCGTAATATCGATGTCATCTACTTGCCGTTTAAGTAATGCATCGCGTACAGCACCTCCGACAATATAGGCTCGGTAATGGTGGGCTTCTAATTTTTTTATAACTTTTTGTGCTAATAGAAATAACGGATCTGTCATTTTATTCACCTAATACTTGATAATATAAGCTTTCATATTGTTTTCTGATTTCTTCCGATGAAAAACAATTTGTTACCCTATTGATCGCATTCTTCGAAAATCGTTGCCATTTCTGCTTGTTTTGTAACAATTCTAATATTCTTGATGCAAAAGCATCTGTATCCCCTAATTCTTCAATAAAACCTGTTTCGCCGTCAGCGATCACTTCAGGAATGCCACCGATATTCGAACCGACACATGGTACACCACAAGCCATTGCCTCAAGCAGTACTAGGCCGAAGCTTTCTTTCTCTGATAACAGTAATTTGATATCAGCGATCGAAAGTAATTCCGGGATATTCTTTTGTTTTCCGAGAAAGTGCACCACATTTTCTAATCCTAACGCACGAACCAGATCATAAATCCTTCCATATTCCGGACCATCTCCAATGAGCAATAGGTGTGATTTTTCTTTTTCATGGACTTTTTGGAAGGTATGAATCACATCTTCCAATCGCTTTACTTTACGGAAGTTAGAGATATGGATTAGCACTTTATCCGTTTCTCCAATTCCATATTTTTGTTTTAAATGGTGACGTTGATTTGGAACATATTCAAGCTCGTTTACAAAGTTATAAATAACATGTAACGGGCTCTTAACTCCAAGCATTTCTTTCGTTTGCCCAACGAGACTTTCACTTACGGCCGTAGCAGCATCTGACTGTTCAATACCAAATTGGATCATTTTCTTCAAGCTATGATCGATACCAAGTACGGTAATATCCGTACCATGCAAGGTTGTTACAATTTTGACAGGGTGCTTTGCCATTTGTTTTGCTAAAATAGCGCAAATAGCATGTGGCACTGCATAATGTGCATGAATGATATCTAACTGTTCTGTATCAATTACCTCTGCAATTTTTGTTGCCAGCGCTAAATCGTAAGGTGGATATTGAAAAACTGGATAATGATTTAACTCCACTTCATGGAAAAAAATATTCGGATAAAAAGAGTCCAGTCTAAAGGGTATACTAGATGTTATGAAATGGATTTCGTGACCTTGTTTGGCTAACATTTTCCCAAGTTCAGTCGCAATAATTCCAGATCCACCGACAGATGGATAGCATGTAATTCCGATTTTAAGCATATGGCAACCCACCTCTTATAATTTTTAATCTTGTAATTTACGCCAATCGAAGAAACCGGCATCTAGTGCTCTTATCATGACTTCTGCCCCACCAAGATTCGTTACTAACGGGATCTGATAGACATCGCTAAGGCGCATCAATGCACTAATATCTGGCTCATGTGGCTGAGCAGTTAAAGGATCTCGGAAGAAAATAACCAAGTCCATTTCATTATCGGCAATTCTTGCTCCAATCTGCTGATCACCACCTAATGGACCTGATTGAAAGCGATGAATTTCCAGTCCCGTAGCATCACTGATTCTCTTTCCTGTAGTTCCGGTAGCAAATAATGTATGCTGTTTTAAAATTTCTGTATAAGCAATTGTAAAATTCACAATATCTTGTTTCTTTTTATCATGTGCGATTAAGGCAATTTTCAAGGTGATCTCCCCCTATTCTAAAATGTTCTCCAATCCATAAACAAGCAGATCCAACTTCATGACATGATCAATGGCAAGCTTCACACCTGTCATGAAAGATTCACGATGAAAGGAATCATGTTTAATGGTTAAGTTCTCACCCGCTGAACCAAATACAACTTCCTGATGTGCTACAAGACCAGGTAACCGCATACTGTGAATTTTCATGCCATCCACATCTGCTCCTCGTGCTCCCTGAATCGTTTCTTTCTCATCAGGATGTCCTTGCGTTTTGGATTCCCTCTCTTCTTGAATCAATTGCGCTGTCTTCACTGCTGTTCCAGAAGGAGCATCTAATTTACGATCGTGATGCTTTTCGATAATTTCAACATCCGGAAAGTATTTCGCTGCCCATTTGGCAAACTGCATCATTAATACAGCCCCTAAAGCAAAGTTAGGTGCGATAATGACACCGATTCCTTTCTCTTCTGCCAAATCCGTTAATTCTTGAAGTTGTTCGTCACTAAATCCTGTTGTTCCTACAACAGGTCTGATTCCGTATTGAATTGCTGTTTTTGTATGTAAATAGCCAAATTCCGGTGTCGTAAGATCAACTAACACATCGGCTTCAACCGCTTGAAAACATTGCTCAATATCTGTGTAAATGTCTACATCGAAATTGGGTAAATCTTCGAATTCATTAATTTTCTTACCTTCAAATTTATGATCTAAGCAAGCAACTAATTCTAAATCATCCTGTTTTTCGATCATACGTAATGCTTCACTGCCCATTTTTCCACGTGGGCCGGCAACAATAACTTTTACTTTACTCATTGTGATCCTCCTGACTGTTTTTCCTTGTCCAACGATTTTCATCTCGTGTTTCGATTTTATTCATTGTACGTTCAAATGCTTTATCCAAGCTGATTCCCTGTGAGTTAGCAAAGCAAATGATGACGAACAGCAAATCTCCTAATTCTGCTTCAATCGAATTGTCTTTCTCGCTATCCTTCTTTGTTTTTTCACCATACTGGTGATTGACTTCACGGGCTAATTCACCTACTTCTTCGGTAAATCGAGCCATCAAACTTAATGGTGAAAAATAACCTTCTTTGTATTGGGATATATATTGGTCGACTCGTTGCTGCATGTTCTCCATACTTTCTTTATTATACATTCAACAACCTCCATTGTTAAATAAAAAGACAGATGTTTAAACATCTGTCTTCCATCATAAAAAAACTTATTCATCGCTCGCAAGGAAAAACATGGATGCAAAGCGAATTAACTCCGCTACAGCAACCAATGCTGCTGCAACATATGTTAACGCGGCAGCATTTAATACTTTTTTCGTTTGACGTTCTTCATTATTGCGAATAATACCAGTAGAAACTAATTGGTTCATTGCCCGATTAGAAGCATCGAACTCAACTGGAAGTGTTACGAGTTGGAATAATACTGCGAATGACATAAAAATAACCCCAACAAGTACTAAGTTCATTGCCCCTAATAAGATTCCTGCGATGATAAAAATAAAGGACATCTTATCACCAAGTCCTGCTATTGGCACTAATGTATGGCGAAAACGTAAGAACGCATATGATTCAGCGTCTTGAATCGCATGTCCTACCTCATGCGCAGCAATCGCAGATGCAGCAGCAGAGTAACCATGATAGTTATCGCTCGATAATCGTACGACCTTCTTACGAGGGTCATAGTGATCAGACAACGTACCTTTTGTTTCTTCAATTCTGACATCAAACAACCCATTATCATCTAATATTTTACGGGCTACCTCTGCACCAGTCATCCTATTTGCATTCATTACTTTTGAATATTTCTTGTAAGTGTTCTTTACTTTGGATTGAGCCCAAAGTGGTACAGCAATTAATAAAACCAGATATATTAAATACCCTAGCATGTACAATCCTCCATCATAGTATTCATTTATACCGTTAATTTTAGTCAAAATCCGACAAAGTGTCAATTGTAATGATTATCACGGCGCTAACGCCCCAGCTTCAAGATGCGATAAATAAGAAGCTAAGTGGGGGTAAACGGACGATAACTCCCTGATAAGTTCCGCTAGCAATCAGTCGGAGAAAGCAAACCCACTGATTGAAGTCTCACTTTATACTGCTTCTCCTCTATATTTTGCCCATGCTACATAAGATAAACTAAGGAAAATAAAACCGAATACGATAAAAATTAACCATTTTGTATATTCTGCATTTGCATGATTCATCGTATCACTATTGAGCTGGGAAATGTGTGAGAAGGTCTCCTCTAGTTCTTTTTCATTAGATTGCTCTTGATTATTCGTCAACAAAGAGATAGATGCTTGGTAATCCTGATACTGCTCATCATCAAGGTGCAATTTGGCTACTGGAGAAATTACTTGTACGTAGTATGCAATTTCTTCGATATCCTCTGTACTAACAGATTCTTTCGCTAGAATTCGCTCCATTTTTTTATCTAATTCTTGCTTCCACGTTGTCCAGAGTGGAGCATTTTCGTTTTGAATGGCATCCCACAAAATTAAGATTTGTTGTGCCGCCATTCTTTTTTCGCTATAACTTGCTGACTCGTCTTGTAAAACCTCTGTTCCACTTTCCAAATATTGCTGCATGACTGCTTCATATTCATTCTTTTCACTAGCAGCAGTTTCCAGTATCGTTGATTTATTATTCTCCATTAATTGCAGTGCAACATCATATCGCTGTTCCTGTACCAGCCTTTCGAATGTATACATATATCGCGCATCTTGCTGCGCCAATACATTACTATGAACAAATGCTTGTATTATCATTAATGAGAAAAAAAACACGATCATCAAGCGAATATGCACAGCTACCCCTTCTTCCATCTTTCTTTTTAAAAATGTATGATGGAGTGCGAATAGATATGCAACCGTTTTGTTTAAAGCTATCTAGCCAGTTTGTAATTTTGTCCTTTACGATGAACAGACCAATAGTAAACAGTTAAAATGGTAACAACAGATAGCCAAAACGTGAAATAGCCAATATGTGTTTGGTAGTCAGATAAACTGCCATAAACAGGCATCATCCCATAAACATAATCAATCATTTCGTTATGGAGCAACCAAATTCCGGCAATGGTTAAATGGACTAATCTTATTTTATATAGTGGTGCATACAGAAATGCCTGAATAGCCATAGCGCCATGAGATGCAATCAACATATATCCTTGCCAGCTTAAATCACCTGTAACGATTAATGTCAAAATGTTCATAATCACTGCCCATATCCCATATTTCACTAAAGTGGTAAAGGCGAGTGCTTCAATCAGCGGGACATTTTTTCCCTTCAAAATAAAAAACAAGAAAATAGTGAAGAATAAACTTGCTGTCGGACTGTCAGGAACAAATAACAGGAATGGAATAGGTGTATCTGCCAGCTGATTTCCGTACCAAAAGTATCCATAGATTGTACCAAATAAATTAACAATGAATAACAAAGCTATCATATTTGGATGAAACAAAAATTTTCTCATCATCTTTTTCCCCTAACATTTGCTAGTTAAAATAAGAACATCAATTATGTAACATGAATCTTTGAAACGTGTATTACTTTCGATTTATACCGTGATAAAAACCCTCGCCCGATATGTGAGAGCGAGGGTTTTCGAATATGTGTTAATCACCTTCTGCAGCCTGTTCGTTAACAGACACGATAAATTCAGCAAGTTGCTGTAATTCTTCGTCAGAACCTGCAAACTGGTCTGCTGGCATAGTTCCTATACCATTAACAGCAATGTCTTTGATTTCGTCAACACCGTGCTCCGTTCCAATTAAGGAAGGAGCTGCAGCGCCACCTGATAAATCATCACCATGACACTGAATACAACTGTTGGCTTGATAAACCTCATAACCGGGATCAGACTGATCAATTTCTACAGCATTTTCCTCCGGTAACTCAGGTTTATTATTTTCTGCTTTTGCTTCCCAATCAACGTGATGAGCAGCTTCAAATGTTAGCCAGAAGATTGCCACAATACTTAGCAGCATTAATCCTGTTGAAATGGGGCGCTTATGTGGACGACGTTCTTTTCCACGGTCTAAGAAAGGTGCTAAAAATAAGGCACCAAAAGCAAGACCCGGAATAACAACGGAACCTAAGACGTTGAAAGCACCACTTGCAAATTTGTATTTCAATAATTGATATAAGAATAAGAAGTACCAGTCCGGTAATGGTACATATGCTGTATCTGTTGGATCAGCCAACTTCTCTAATGGAGCAGGGTGCGCGATTGTTAAACATAAGAAACCAACTAAGAATACCGCACCAACTAACCATTCTTTAAGCAGGAAGTTCGGCCAAAAAGCCTCTGTTCTACCAGGATACTCTGAATAATCTTTTGGAATAAACTTCGGTTTGTCAGCACGCACACGTGAATCGCCAACAAACTTCATCCCTTTACCTCGTTTCAACGCTATCCCTCCTTATCTGTCTAAATTCTACAATGGACCAGAAATACCTTGTTTTCGGATCATTATAAAGTGCACAGCCATCAATACAAATAAAGCAGCTGGCAAGAAAAATACATGAATGGCAAAGAATCTTGCGAGTGTTTGTGCACCGACAATGGATGGATCACCATTTAAAAGCGTTTTAGCAAATTCACCGATAAAAGGAACCCCTTCCACAATTTGAAGCGTAACAACTGTTGCAAAATAAGCTTTGTTATCCCATGGTAATAAGTAACCGGTTAAACCTAGAGCAAGCATAACGAAGAAAATCAATACTCCTACCATCCAGTTTAACTCACGTGGCTTCTTATAAGCCCCTTGGAAGAAAACACGCAACGTATGTAAAAATAACATTACTATAACTACACTAGCTCCCCAGTGGTGCATTCCTCGTACAATCTGGCCATGCGCCACCTCTGTTTGTAAATAATAAACAGAACGCCATGCATTTTCAATATCAGGAACATAGTACATCGTCAAGAACATACCTGATAAGATTTGAATTACTGTAACAAAGAAAGTTAACCCGCCAAAACAATATACAAAAGCTGAAAAGTGATGTGCAGGGTTTACATGCTCCGGTACTTCGTGGTCTGCTATGTCACGCCAGATCGGAGTAATATCTACACGTTCATCAATCCAGTCATAAACTTTCTGTAACATCTAATTTGCTCCTCCTTCCTGGACAGGATTTGGAACTGTATCTCCAAGATATAAAGTTCCTTCTTTTACTTCCATTTGGAATGTATCAAGTGCTGCATTTGGTGGTGTATCTGGTACATTCAAACCACTCTTGTAATAACGTCCACCATGACATGGACAGTAAAATTCTTCCGGAAAATCTGGATTACTATTCCAGTTAACCGCACAACCTAAGTGTTTACAAGTTGGTGATAATGCAACAATTTCATCATTTTCATCCCTATAAACCCAGGCACTATGAGTTACGTTTGATGTATACCACGCATCAACTTGCTCGATCGTCCAATCGAAACGCTGTGGTTCATTCGTTAATTCGGATACATCCACTACTGCATGCATTTCTTCACTACTTGAAGCTTGCAATACTGGATCAATCGCAAAACGTACCATAGGTGCAAGCATACCTGCAGCCATAAATCCCCCAACACCTGTTAACGTATAATTTAAAAATTGGCGACGGGACACTTGTTGCTTTTTCTCTGCCATCATTTACCCCCCTCTACACATATTCCGACATCATGGATCATTATCTCTTATATTACTAGGACATTACTATGATAGCGCAAACTTTTGCTAGGGTCAATATAATCTCTTCTATAATATCTATTATTTTCTATTCAAATTAGTTATTTCCAATAACTTTCAATTAATTCACTTAGCTGATCTGTCTGATCAGAAATCGCTTTTTGAGCTTGTTCTGACTTAAAATCTTCTATCATAGGAGCAGTTATCCAGACAAAACTGCCTGCAAGTTCTCTTTCATATCGCTTCCAATTTACATCATACGATAATAGAAAAATATGTTGGAAGTGACCATCAGAAAGATGGCTTGTCCACTGATTTACACGATCACATTCAGTTTGAAAATCTGTTCCCCGTAAATATGTATAAGCGGGACTTAACATTATTCTGCCCGTATAATTTCGTTCTAATTCATCAGATATGATTTGTAATGATGTTTTTTGATTAGCTAATTTACGTGCCTCGGATGAATTAGCTAACTCAACTGGAATTAAAGGGATACATAATGTATCAATAAATTCTTTAGATTGATAAAAAGTTTCTAAATCTGCACTAGTCCATTTCATTGTCTCATCCTCCTTCGTTAGTATCATGCTAACCACAAAAAGAAACGGAATTTACCTCTCTTAAAGGTCTTCCGTTCTTCAAGCTACTCACTCTTAATAATATAGGAGGTTTCTAATTTTTTCAATTGCTCTGAATAATACACAAAAAGCTCCTGATTCTTTTCATCTAAAGCTTCATTGATTTGTTGCAGTAACATTTCTTTTTTGTACTCATATAATGAATGTTGTAGCCATTCATCCGCCATTCTTTTATCACTTTTGGTCAGGAAATAATCATCCGGAATGAATGGATTATCTTCTAACACTTTCATGTAAGGAATACTCTGCTTCGAATCTTTGAAATTGAGCTGGATATAAATTGGCTCTTGTGCATGCAACCGAATGTCATGAAATGATTTATCAGCATCTGTAGTCACGATATGCTTTTTGTAAAATCGAAACGCAATTTCTTTGGAGCAATGCGTGGAAATGATCATCGCTCGCGGACAAAACCTAGCTTCCAATACAAAATGTACATGTTCCAGCAATTGGTCATGGTTTAACAAATAATTAAGAATCCAGACACTTTCTCTTTTTTTGAGTTGAAAATTGCCGAGAAACCACTGAATAAAAGATTTCTTATCCTCTACTTTAATTGACGTTTCCAAGGTTTACATCCCTCCCCCCATACTAAAAGAGAGTATCATCACTTTGTTCTTTCAAACGCTCTACATATTGACCGATATCGAAATCTGAAGGATCGATTGATAAATATGCTTCGAACACTTCGATAGCGGAGTGAATCCTCCCTTCTTCCACAAGGAAATAGCCATAATTTTTAAGGAAATCAATATCTCCTTTCATTTTATTGTATGCATTCTGGTAAGCATTTAATGCCTGTTTATACGCTTCTTCTTCATAATAGGCTTTCGCAAGCTCCCAGCCAAATATACCATCTAATTGTTCGATATCAACTTCAGCGGTCAACAGTTCAGTAATTTCAGCAAACATTTCCTGCTTTTTATATGACTCAACTAAAAACAATAATGCTTCTTGGTATTCATTATCTAATGATATTGCTTTTTTGACCATCTCAAATGCTTTTTGATTATCACCTGATTTTAAAGTGATTCTTCCAGCGTGAAACCACATTTCTTTATTAAACGGATCCATATCTACACCTTGATTTGCTGTCTGATATGCTTCATCTAGCAGTCCTTCTTCTTCATATGCTTTCGTAAGGTACAGGTATACAGATGGGTATTCTAATTCCTTTTCTAACAGCTGCTCCCAAATTTGAATAGCTATTTCATAACGTTCTGATTTAAATGCAAGAAAGCCGTATCGGAACAAGGTTTCAGGATCATCTGATTCTATCGTCTGGTAATATTCCAGTGATTCTTCAAATTCTCCATTTAAGGCATAGGCTTCTGCTAAACGGCTGGCAATATTAACACCTGCAAATTCATCGGTTGTTCGTTTTAATTTTTCGTAGTATATCGTTGATTTATGGTATTCGCCTGAAGAAAAAAGTAATTCGCCTAAGGCAAAATCGATGATTGGTTCTTCTGGTGCGATAGTTTTCGCTGCTAACAGTTTTTGTTCTGCAACTTCAAAAAGCCCCTGTGCCTGATAAAGATCAGCTAACTGAACTAAGGCTTGCAAATAATTTGTGTCATTTTCTTCTACTTCATTTAATAATTCAATAGCTGATTCATCCTGTTCATCATCGATCATAATATCGGCTAATAGAAGTTTTGCTTCACTGTTGTTGTCATCCGTCAGCAGCATATTTTCTAATAGGTTTTTAGCAAGATCGTGATTTCCTAGTTCAATGAAAATTTGGCATATATCTATTTTTGTATCTGCATCAGCAGAAGCAGCTGTTTCATTGAGTAACGTCAACGCTTCAGCAACTTCACCTGCTTGAATCATTTCTATTGCTTGTTCTATCGTATTATTCAATCCATTCAACCTTTCTCATTACTACTTCTCTTTCATCTTATCGAATTCAAGCCATTCGAGCAACTAGAAAACTTATTCGATTTTATACAAACAAGAATAATACAGTTAACTTGACATAATTCATGTACGGTAAGGCCTTTTATCGACCAGTTCAGTACTAAAACAAATCCCAACCGGAGTCAACGCTATTGTTCATACGCTGCAGCTTATTTAAGCAATTTATTGTACTGAGATATATTGATTAGAAAAACCGGGTATAAACCACCCGATCCTAATTGACCTCATTAATATACAACTCCCTATAATATGGATTATGTCAACTAAGGCTATATGGCAAAACGGTCATTTTGAAATATTTTATCTGCGTTGCAAAGCTCCGGAAATAGGCTCCGTGTCCTGTGGGTCGGCGGTCTGCAAGGCTACTACTTGAAATAACATCTTTGCTGCCTTGTGCCGAGGAAGCTCTCTTCGAAGCGGTACTTGCAGACGCAGGCACAAATGAAGTGGATCTTCAGCTCGCGCTGAGGCATGAGGAGTCTCCGCCTATTTCCTACGCTTTAGGGAAGTGCTACAATGTATAGAACAGCTAAAAGCAGTGGTTCTACGCATTATGTTATTCAAAAGCTGATATTTATGATGTGATCAATATGCTAGCAATTTCAAAAGTTGTAGAGCAAATATCTTAGCGTAGGCCAACCACGTAGACTCCCGCGGGACAGGCAGGTGCTGGAGAGCCACAACGTCTGCACCTGCGTCTACTAGTAAAGCTTCGACGTAGGCTTCCTCGGTGCAAGGCAGCAGAGAAGTATTTCGGGTAGTAGCCTAGCTTCAGCCGTGCCCCGCAGGAGTGGTTGACCGAAGCGGTATCCCAGCATATTAAATATCTCAACATGAGTGCTTGGCTAGCAATGGCTAGTTGGCATAATCCATATTATAGGGACCTATCTTCCTATTCAGCATGATTACTTCTACGACTGTACTTATATGCTTTCTTTGCTTACGAGTAAGGCATAAAAGATCCATGTTCGTTGTGAACATGGATCTTTATATTCTTATTGACCTTCATTTAATAGCTTGTGTAAGTCCTCAAAGAAGGTTGGATAGGAGATGTTAATGCATTCGTCGTCGTGTAATTCTACTTTATCATCTATTAGTAAGGAGGCGATTGCAATCATCATACCAATTCGATGGTCGCCAAATGATTCTGTTACACCACCATTTAAGGATGTGCCACCTTCGATTACCATCCCATCAGTGGTCGGGGTAATAGACGCACCTAATTTCGTTAACGTCTTAACCACAGAATCAATTCGATCTGTTTCTTTAAAACGCAATTCTTCCGCATCTTTTATAACCGTTTGCCCTTTTGCCTGGGTTGCTAACAGGGCAATGATTGGAATTTCATCAATAATACGTGGAATGATATCTCCTTCAATAACAGCTGCTTTTGGCTCTGAAGAGTGAACTGTGATATCACCGATTGGTTCACCACCTATATTCTTCTTCTCTTTCACGCTAATTGAAACACCCATCAGTTCTAATACATCAATTATACCAGTTCTTGTCGGGTTCAATCCGACATTTTCTATCGTAATTTCACTGTCAGGCGCAATTGCTGCTGCAACTAAGAAGAAGGCAGCTGAAGATATATCGCCTGGTACTTCAATTTCGCAACCTCTTAACGTTTGATTACCTCGGACAGTGACCTTATTTCCTTCTACTGTTAAATCAGCACCAAATGCTTTTAACATATTTTCTGTATGATCTCTTGTTTTGGTTTCCTCTACAACGATTGTTTCTCCATCTGTCAGGAGTCCTGCAAGTAAAACACCTGATTTTACTTGAGCGCTTTTGACAGCAGGATAAAACGTAATAGGACTTAAACCGCCACCACGGACCGACATCGGTAATAAACGACCATTGTTACGCCCATCAATTTTTGCTCCCATCTCACGTAGTGGGTCAGCTATACGATCCATTGGTCTCTTAGATAGGGAAGCATCACCATATAGTGTATAGTGATGAGGTAACCCAGCTAGAATGCCCATCAGTAAGCGGGCAGTAGTACCGGAATTACCGAGATTAATCGGTTCTACCGGTTCTTTTAGTCCTTCAAATCCAGCCGATTCAATCCTAACTGTATGTTGCTCACGTTGAATAGCTACGCCCATCGATTGGAATGCACCTATAGTTGACAGACAATCTTCCCCTACCAGGAAGTTGGTGATGGTCGTTTTCCCTTCAGCTAATGCACCAAACATTACCGCGCGATGTGATATAGATTTGTCACCAGGTACGCGAATTTTTCCAGACAATTTCTGATTTTGAAAAGCTAACACTTTATGAGACAAATTACACCTCTCCTATTCTTCAATAACCGTATCATATTGATTTTTTGTTAGAATTGCCTGACTAAGCTCCTGATCATTTTTATTTTGGAAGCTTAATCTCAGAACACCAGTAATTCCTTCTCTAATTTCAAGGATTTCAATATTATTAATACTAATATCATGCTTGGCCAACAACTCAATTACCTTTAGCAATGCACCTGGTTGATCAAAAATATCTACATATATATCATAGTATGAAAGTAAGGCACCTTGCTTTCTGCTGTCTAACCCATCGCGATAATCTCTTGCCTGTTCGAGATAGTTCTGAATTTGTGTTTTTTCACCATTATCAATCAAGTTTTTTAATTCTTTCATTTCTTCAATCCAGTCACCGAGTAACCGGCTCATCTTTGAACGATTTTGAAAAAATATATCTCTCCACATTAACGGATTGCTCGAGGCAATTCTGGTAATATCACGAAAACCACCAGCGGCAAGCTTAGGAATATACGGATGCGTTTTTTGCCAATTTTTTGCCTGGTGAACGAGTGAAGATGCAATTAAGTGGGGAAAATGAGAAATAACACTTGTCATCTCATCATGTTCTTCGGGTTCCAGAATTAAAAATTTACATTTTGTCGGTGCCAATAATGCTTGTAGCACATCAAGATCCTGATCAGTACTGCTTTCTGTTGGAGAAAGTACGTAAATGGCGTTCTCAAATAAATGCTTTTTGGCCGCCTGGACACCTCTTTTATGAGAACCGGCCATGGGATGTCCGCCAATAAATGAAATGTTTTCAGATTCAATTTGATTTGCTGCTTCCATTATTGGTCCTTTAACAGACCCGACATCGGTCATAATGATGTGATGATCGAATGATAACTGATTTAATTGGTGAATGAGATCAACAGTCACTGAAACAGGTGCTGCAAATATACAAATATCTGCCTGGACAACCGCCTCTTTAAAATCGTCAAACACATCATCTAGCATTTTATTCATTTTGGCATACTCTAATGTGGTTTGATTTGTATCATAGCCTAACAATGTTAGACCTTCCGTTTCTTTTAAATTTAAAGCGAGCGAGCCTCCGATAAGACCCAGGCCCGCAATTAAAACCGTTTGTTTCACGATTATTCTCCTTTTATAATGTTGCTAAAAATTCTTTCAAGTGCTGTTCTAATTCTTCCATTTGTTCCGAAGAACCGATTGTAATACGAACACCGTTTGGATGGCCTAATGCCTCACCTGAACGTACGATAAAACCTTTTGTTAATAAATATTCAAACAGTGCATCCCCTGATGATGGTAATTTCACAAAAAGAAAATTCGCCTCAGAGTCATAGTAACTCAAGTTCAAATTAGAACAAGCTTTCATAAATGAGTGTTTGTTTCGTAAATTTTCTTCATATGTATGAACTAGAAATGTTTCATCTTCTAATGCACAACGAGCTGCAATTTGCGAAACAGATGTTGTATTAAACGGGCCTCTGGTAATATTGAGATTTGTTGCAATTTCTTCAGAAGAGACACCATAGCCAACGCGAAGGTTTGCTAATCCGTACGCCTTTGAAAAGGTACGTAAAATTACTAAGTTTGGATAATCGTCTAGAAGATTGATGCTGTTTGGATTGTTGTCTGATTCAATATATTCATAGTATGCCTCATCCAATACAACCATTACATCTGTTGGACAATTAGTTAAGAATGTTACTAATTGCTCGCGATTAATTAATGAACCTGTTGGATTGTTTGGTGAACATAACCAGACTACTTTTGTTTGACTATCTATTTTCGAGAGCATCCTATCTAAATCATGGTAACCATCTACTAACGGTACTTCCACAATATCTGCTCCTTGAATTACTGCATTATGCTTATATTGAGGAAAAGTCGGTGTAGCCATAACTGTATTGGTACCAGGTTCTAAATAGCTTCGACAAATCAAATCAACTACTTCATCAGAGCCGCAGCCGAATGTAAGTTGCTTTTCATTAACTTGCAATTTGCCGGCCAAGGATGTTCGAAGTTCTGTAGCATAACCATCAGGGTAAATTTCTAAATGATCAATAATGGTAGGTATTAGTTCTTTTACGTTTGGCGAATAGCCAAAGGGGTTCTCATTAGAAGCTAGTTTTGTTATCTTGGTTAAACCATATTCTTTTTTTACATCCTCGATTTGTTTTCCAGGTGTGTAAGGTGTCATTTGTTTAAATACTTGTTTTGCTTGCACTGGTTTATCTCCTTTCTTTTGTATGATTGCTCTCTACAAGGTCTGGTCTTAATTTTACAGCATCGTTCAAATAAACATGTTCTACTTCTTGCTGCGCCTTATTTGTATTCACTGTCATCATTACACGAATACATTTTGGCAAACTGCCTGGAACTTCAATTTCAGGCATGCACATGACAGGTACATATTTCCAACCTTCTAAAAGCCTTAGTGCTTTAGCAGGAAAAGTTGCATTTAGATCCGTTGTTACAGAGATTAAAACCTGTGCAATGGTTTCAGGATCTATCTCATTTTGGGAGGCCATTTCTTCAATCAATTGTTTCGTAGATTGAATTATTTCATCTGCGTCATTATGCTCTACCGTTACGGCTCCTCGTATTCCTCTTATCATCACGAACCCAACTCTCTCAAGAATTTTTCCAGTAGCCCTGTCAATTCTCCATCATCCACGTTCATAGCTATCGGGTTGCCGATTTCTTTCAATAGGACCATTTGTACTTGGGCATTTTCTGATTTTTTATCTTTCTTCATTCGATTAATCAAATCATCCACTGACAGAGGCGGTAAAGTAAGTGGATAGTTATTGCTAGACAGCCATTGGAACAACTCATTAAAAGGTAGATTACTAGCCAGTTTATCTTCGCTCACTCTAATTGCAAATAGCATGCCAATTGCAACAGCCTCTCCATGGGTAATTCGCCCATATCCTAACTCTGATTCAATAGCGTGTCCCAGCGTATGACCGAAATTCAAAAACTTCCGAATATTTGATTCTTTCTCGTCTTGTTCCACAATGCTCGCCTTTACAGCGATACCTTTCTGAATATGATCAGACAATATCTGTGGCTGGAGTGCTTTGGTTAAATCAATTTTCAGAATATCGGACAAATAATCCTCATTACTGATAAAACCATGTTTCACAACTTCTGCATAACCAGATCGTATTTCTTTTTCAGGTAGCGAATGCAGTGTATCAATATCATACAGTACAGCTTGTGGCGGATAGAAGCTGCCAATTAAATTCTTTCCTTCAGGATGATTAATCGCCACTTTTCCACCAACACTGCTATCATGGGCTAGAATAGTAGTAGGAACTTGAATAAAGTCGATACCACGCATGTATGTTGATGCTACAAACCCTGCCAAATCACCAATCATTCCGCCACCTAATGCTATTATTAATGACTTGCGATCCAGTTGATAATTAATGGCATCTGTCAATAACTGATAGTATTGGTTAATACTCTTAGAAGACTCTCCTGCAGGGACCACACTGACATGGACCTTAGTAACAGCAGATAAGTGGCGAACCACTTTATCTGCATATAAGGAATGGACTTCTGCGTCTGTTATCACTAGAATATTTTTATACTTTCGAGGCAAGTATTGATCAATATGATTAATAATATCTTTACCAACTACCACATCATATTGATTAGTACTCGTTTTGATCGTCTGTTTATGCATTAGAAGCACCTGATTTCCTCACGGTATTGATCAATCGCTTCTTTTAATTTAGGGAACTGATCATTTGGGAACTGTTCTAATATTGCTTTAGCAACTTCGAATGCTACGACATGCTCCATAACAACTGCAGCAGCAGGTACAGCACAAGAATCAGATCGCTCAATACTTGCATTGAAAGGTTCTTTTGATTCAATATCGACACTTTGCAATGGTTTATATAAGGTCGGAATTGGTTTCATCACACCTTTGACAATTACTGGCATTCCTGTAGTCATACCACCTTCAAAACCGCCAAGACGATTGGTTCTTCTGTAGAAACCTCGTTCTTCAGACCATAATATTTCATCATGAACGTCACTTCCGTTTTTACGAGCTGCTTCAAAACCTATTCCAAATTCTACCCCTTTGAATGCATTAATGCTTTGTACAGCACCAGCTATACGCCCATCAAGCTTACGATCATAATGGACATAGGAACCAAGTCCAGCCGGAAGTCCTTCTATCGACACTTCACAAACACCACCGATAGAATCTCCTTCTTTCTTCGCAATATCGATTGCATCCATCATTTGCTTGCCGACTGTTTCATCTAAGCAACGAACTGGCGATTCTTCAGAAATTTTAATCTTTTCTTTTATGGATAATTCAGGCTTTTCAGCTGCTTTGATACCGGCGATTTCTTTCACATAGCCGACAATTTCAATATCCAAGTGTTTTAACAATGTTTTAGCTACTGCACCAGCAGCAACACGTGCAGTTGTCTCACGTGCTGATGAACGCTCCAGTATATTACGCATATCACGATGGCCGTATTTTAATGCACCATTCAAATCAGCATGACCAGGACGCGCCCTAGTTACTACGCGGCGAATCTTTTGGTCCTCTTCTACAGGATCTTCACCCATTACATCGATCCAATGCTTAAAATCATCATTATGCACTACTAGAGCAATTGGTGAGCCTAGCGTGTAGCCGTGGCGCACTCCTCCAACAATATCTACTAAATCTTTCTCTATCTGCATTCGCTTCCCTCTTCCATGCCCTTTCTGACGGCGAAGTAGAGAGTGATTTATATCATCTTGTGTCAATGGCATCCGTGCCGGTAAACCTTCTATAATTGTAGTTTGCTGCTTACCATGTGATTCACCTGCTGTTAAATAACGCATGATTATCCCCCTTAATAATTATTTTTGTATTAATATACCATAGCGAAACGGTACTGTGTGTAAATTTTCTGATTTTTTTGTCAATTATTTTTTTTGTAAAAAAAAGTGTCGAATACTTCTAATCCATATTGATCTGGTGAAAAAATTTGCTCTGTACTTCCAACAAAAAAGATTCCATCCTTTGCCAGCGCACGACTAAATTGTTGATAAACTGTACGCTTTGCCTCTTCAGTAAAGTAGATCAATACGTTGCGACATACGATGAGATCGACTTGAGCTGGATACGTATCTGCTAATAGATTATGTTGTTGGAAACGTATGGTTTCCTTTAATTTTTCATCGATCTTATATGTATCCCCTTCTTGATGAAAATATTGCTTTTTCATATCGGGCGGTACTTCTTGTAACGCTCTTTCCTTATAAATACCTTGTTTAGCTCTTGCCAGAACATTCTGATCAATATCTGTTGCAATGATCTCAATGTCAGATGCTTGCCAGAATTGATTGGCGATTATCGCTAGTGTATAAGGTTCTTCGCCTGTAGAACAAGCAGCACTCCAAATTCTAATGCCATTCTTCTTTTTGGAAAGCGCAGGAAAGATTTGTTTCTCCAACACTTCCCATCGAGAAGGATTTCGAAAAAATTCGGAAACATTGATCGTCACTTTATCAAGAAACTCATTCATTACTTGCTGATCAGTATTGATCACTTGAAAAAAGTCATGAAATGAATGGAATCCTAACTTATTACGCAAAGATGTTAATCGCCTTTTCATTTGAGCTTCTTTGTATAAAGATAAATCAAGGCCTGTTTTTTTGTAAACTTGACTAGTAAAGGCTTGATAATCTGACATCTTCCGTCTCCCTTAATCGCTTTTTTCTAATTATGACAACCAGTTATCTATATCTTTCGTATAATTCTGAATTTCTTCAGGGGCAAAAAATAACTGTATTTCCCGCTCTGCACTTTCTAACGAATCAGAACCATGAATGATATTTCGATGTGTCACCATACCAAAATCACCGCGGATCGTCCCGACAGCAGCTGCTTGAGGATTTGTTTTCCCCATCATTGTTCTAGAAGTTTCGATAACATTCTCTCCTTGCCAGACCATTGCAAATACTGGTCCTGAAGTGATGAAAGATACTAAATCTCCAAAGAATGGTTTATCTTTATGCTCTGCATAATGGTTCTTTGCTGTAGCTTCTGGAATTGTCATAAGCTTAGCTGCTAGTAGTTTAAATCCTTTTTGTTCAAATCTTTTTACAATTTCACCAATTAGATTTCGTTGTACTGCATCTGGTTTTATCATCAAAAACGTTTTTTCCATGTTATCACCTCATTATAATTTTCTGTTGCCTATATAATTTGCAATTTTAGCTAACGCATCTTTAGCCTGATTGGCTGGTAATAATTCTAAAGAATCATACGCTTTTCTAAGATAGAGATCACTTACAGTTCTTGCTTGTGAAATCGCGTCTGATTTTGCAATCTGCTCAATAATTGGACGCATTCGTTCCGGATTTACTTCCTGCCTGTTTTCGAAAGCTTTTTCTAAATCCTTTTTTATGTAATTATTCTCTAATGCATACAGAACTGGCAACGTTATATTTCCTTGAATCAAGTCACTGCCTGCAGGTTTACCCAGTTCCTTCTCTGATGCTGTAAAATCCAATATATCATCAATGATTTGATATGACATGCCCATGTAATATCCGTAACGGAATAAAGCTTTCTCTGTATGATCATCTGTATTTGCCACAATGGCTCCTAACTGACAACTTGATGATATTAACAGTGCTGTTTTACGTTTGATTCTTCGTAAGTATGTTCGTAAATCTTGTTGAAGGTTATATTTGTCTTTAATTTGTTCAATCTCGCCAACGGTAAGCTCCATCATTGTTTTTGCTAAAATTTGATGTGCCCTGGGCTTATCAATATCAGTAAATTGCTGGAGAGCTTTAGCAAATATGTAATCACCTGTTAGCATCGCAACTTGATTATCCCAATTTGCTTTTACAGTCGGTTTTCCTCTTCTCATATTGGAATCGTCAATCACATCATCATGCACCAGCGAAGCCATGTGAATTAACTCTAGTGAACTAGCTACATTCTTTATATGATTCAGATTGTATTCTCCGAATTTAGAGGCTAATACTACAAATACCGGCCTTAATCGCTTACCGCCAGCTTTCAATAATTGAATAGAGGCTTCATGCAGAACAGGCTGATCTGCGTAAACCGTTTTTTCAAGCGCATCTTCAATTTCGGATAAATCTTTTTTGATAAATGCATATGTCTTTGCAAGCTTCATATCATGTCACCTTTATTTCTTCCCTTGTTTTTCACCTAGATGCACGGCTGCCACGCCACCTGTATAACTTTTGTACTGTACATTGATAAGCCCTGCATCTTCAAATAGTCTTTTCAGCGGCTCTTTATCAGGAAAATCTTTAGCAGATTCATGCAACCAGACGTACTCTTGATAGCTTTTTGCGAAAATCTTCCCAAATAAAGGCATAATATTTTTAAAATAGAAATAGTAGATTTTACGAAATAAAGTCCCGGTGGGCTGAGAAGTTTCTAGACAAACCACTGTTCCCCCTGGCTTTACTACGCGGTGCATTTCTTTCAAAGTTTGTAAATAATCGGGGACATTTCGCAACCCGAAACCGATGGTAACATAATCAAAATAATTATCTTCAAATGGCAAATCCATCGCATTGCCATGTACAAACTCCACATTATCGAAAGAATGCTGCTGCTTTCTATCCTCAGCTACCGACAGCATATTTTGGCTGAAATCAAGACCAACCACTTCACCGTCATCTCCAACTGCCTCTGACAATGCAAATGACCAGTCACCTGTCCCGCAGCAAACATCCAATGCTTTTTCCCCATTTTCAACTTGCATCTTTTTCATTACATCATACCGCCACTTTTTATGACGTTGAAACGAGATGATGGAGTTCATATGATCATAATTACTATAGATTTTTTCAAATACCTGATGTACTTTTTCTTCTTTTGATTGTTTCGTCATTGTGATAATCCTTCTTCCAGTACCATATTCCAATTGTTCTCTGATCTAAGCTGAAACAAATCAAGATCTTTAGGAATAACAGCTTGCTCTTTATTAGCAGCAAGTGTATCTAATTCATAAGAGACCTTTGAGATATATTGTTTCAATGCTTTAGCAAGCTGCATGTTATCATGTATTGTATCAATATTTTCTTTTGCCAGACGATGAAAGAAAGTGTTACCCCTTTTTTGGAGTGAGACAAGTTCAAACTCGAGACGCTTGAGAATAATCCATTTGCTTAGATAACGGTTATTCTCTAATTTATTTACATAATGCGCCACTTTATCAATCAGAACACATTCAATTACTTGATAGTCCGACATAAAATGATTAAAGTCACGATACTTACTGTAATAGAACGTCATCTTCGCCTGTGTCATTTCATTGATTCCATCGGCAAGAAGGCGAATAAAGCTGATGTTATCAATATTAGCTAGAAGATGATAATAGATGCCAGAATAGTAATCACCGGCGAGTACAGTTAGCTGCTGTTCCATTACATTTCCATCGTTAAAATGAACATTGATTTGATCATGCGTGTTTAAAGCAATCTGCACGAGCATTGTAGTTCGGACTAATTCATCCTGGTTTGGTTTATCTTTCACGAGAGTGTCGATAGCGACAATTTTATGTATATCTAGTTCAGGACGATGCAGATGTTTGCTCAAAAAACTTTGATGGATGGTCTGATGTATTAAATTTGTATAGTATTTTATCGTTTCTGTATATGTCATTATACTCACCGCAATTCTTCAAAATCCTATTCTATTTTAACATAGTATAACATAAGTTTACATCATCCTGACCAGATTAAACTTGTTACGATTAGTGGGAAGGATTTTTTAGAGAGGTCAATTGATTAAGAGGTATGAAAAAAGGGTGCGCTATGCACCCTTTTTATTGCCCATATGTAATACCATATTATTTTACGATATCTTTAAGGGCTTTACCTGGTTTAAAAGCAGGCACTTTGCTTGCTGGAATTTCGATTTCATCCCCAGTTTGTGGATTACGCCCTTTACGTGCAGCACGCTCGCGTACTTCAAAATTACCAAAACCAATTAGTTGTACTTTTTCGCTATCTTTTAGTGAATCCATGATAGATTCAAAAACTGCATCTACAGCTTTTGTTGCATCTTTTTTAGAAAGTTCACTTTTTTCAGCAACTGCATTGATTAGATCTGTTTTGTTCATGATATTCACCTCCTCCCAATGTAAGCTATAAATTTTTAACAAATGGAATATTTATAGCTAATTGCCATCTTTAAATGATGACAAGGCTTATCATAACTGAGATTTAAAGATAATTCAACAATTTATAGCCATTCAGCAAGAAAAAAATAATATTTTGTCTTTTTCTTGTTAAGTTAACATGAATGTTATCACATGTAATTTCACGATGCAAGTGTTTTCAAACGTTGATATACTAATATTTTGAATATCTTTCCTGTTCTATTACCTATTATTGACAGATAACGAACCGAGTATACTACAAAATCATTGGAATAAGCACTATCTCTAGCTTTATTTTGCGTATTCTGCTGGAAGAACAACAATTTGGTTGCATATTAAATAAGTGGTTCAATCCATTTTACGATTAGTTCATTCTGCATTTTCACCCCACTTCTTTTTTGCTGACCTTCTATATTTCCCGCTCTTCAACAAAAAAAGAAACGCGATTTAACATCGCATTTCTTTCATTAGCAAATATGAGATATATACAAAATTTTGTAATAACTGCTTTGTTTCTAGATCATCAGCGCGTGCTATCGTTTTTTTATGAATAAAGAAAACATGTAAGTACAATCATAAAAGTAATCATACTGAATAGGAAGATAGGTTCTGATAATATGGATTAAGCACATATTTCATTTCAAAATTACCACATTGACATACAAAAAAAGCGTAATGTCAATACATTAACGCTTTTTTCAATATAGTTATAGTATGATGGCGATTAGACCGCCTGACCCTTCATTGATGATGCGCTCTAAGGTTTCTTTCAATTTAAATCTGGCATTTTCCGGCATTAATGACAGTTTAGCCTGGATTCCTTCTCTTACAATAGAGCTTAAAGAGCGTCCAAAAATATCAGATTGCCAGATAGAAAGTGGGTCTTCTTCAAAGTCTTGCATGAGGTAGCGAACTAACTCCTCACTTTGTTTTTCAGTACCGATAATTGGTGCAAACTCTGACTCCACATCCACTTTGATCATGTGAATGGAAGGTGCAACAGCTTTTAATCTAACACCGAAACGAGGTCCTTGACGGATAATTTCAGGCTCTTCTAATGCCATGTCCGATAAAGCAGGTGCAGCTACTCCGTACCCTGTTTGCTTCACCATTTTTAATGCATCGGATATTTGGTCATATTCACGTTTCGCATTGGTAAACTCTTGCATAAGCTGAAGCAGGTGGTCTTTCCCACGTATCTCTTCGCCTACAATTTCTTTTAATACCTGGTCATATAACTCATCCGGTGCATGAAGGTCGATATCTGCAACCCCTTCACCCATTTCAATTCCCGCTAAAGAGGCTTGTTGAATGTAATCAAATTGATCAAATTGACCAATCACATGGTCTACATCACGCAAACGCCTAATGTCTTTAACAGTCTCTTCAATCGCAAGCTGATAATTTTTACGAAGCCAATGTGACTCGTCAAGCACTAATACCCAGCTAGGTAAATTAACGTTCACTTCAAGTACTGGAAACTCATATAAAACCTCACGCAGAACATTATTCACGTCATGCTCTGACATGCTTTCAACACTCATAGATAATACTGGTATATCATGCTTCTCAGATAGTTCTTGTCTTAATAATTCCGTTTCCTGATTATAAGGTTGCACAGAGTTGATGATCATGATGAAAGGTTTTCCAACTTCTTTTAGTTCGTCCACCACACGATTTTCTGCCTCTTCATAATCTTCACGAGGAATCTCACCGATTGAGCCATCTGTTGTGACCACAATTCCCATAGTAGAGTGTTCCTGGATGACTTTACGTGTTCCGATTTCCGCAGCATCATGAAAAGGAATTGGTTCTTCATACCAAGGTGTATGAATCATTCTTGGACCATTCTCATCTTCGAATCCTTGTGCACTGTTTACCGTATACCCTACACAATCTACTAATCGGACATTTACCTCTAATCCTTCTTCTACTGTTAAAGATACTGCTTGATTTGGAACAAATTTTGGCTCTGTAGTCATAATCGTCTTTCCTGCAGCGCTTTGAGGTAGCTCATCTTGTGCTCTAAGTCTATCACTTTCATTCGCGATATTAGGCAAGACCGTCTTTTCCATGAACTTCTTAATAAATGTCGACTTCCCTGTTCGAACTGCACCTACGACTCCTAAATAAATATCACCATTCGTGCGCTTTGAAATATCCTTGAAGATATCTACCCTTTCCAAATGATCCCCTCCCGATCTGTTCGACCTCATCATTCATTCGAATCTTTGACAATTCTATTCTATGATGTTGTCCTACTATTTTATGCAAAATATTCGCATAATAAATAAACTTTCATGGAATATACGTCAACTCAGTTATCCAGTACTAATGACAAGTTATGATAGGGGATCAATGAATATGCCTATTTATTAAAAACTTGGCCAATTCATTATGACTGATATACGATACAAGGAGTAACGATGAAATCGACTATCTTTTTTAATATAGACCAAGCTTTGCCCGGCGGGATAATCAACAGCAGTATGTAAAAGCTACCTAATAACGTCGTTTATGTTAGTTTGCTAGGAGGTCATTTTGTATTAATTCTTATGCTTTGATACCGATTCGGTCAACCACATCACTAGGATAGGAGCTCTACAACCCCTGAAAGATCAAACATATAGAGAGCATATGCCAAAATTTTTATACTCCATACACTTTCAGTTTCACTACGTCGAACTTCTTCGTCACTAAAATTTTGACCGGTCCTAATTGACATAAATTATATACAACTACCTATAATGTGGATTATGTAAACAAAGGCTGTATTGCAAAATAGTCATTTTGATATTTTTTATCTGCTTAGCAAAGCTCCGGAAATAGGCTCCGCGTCCTGTGGGCACGGCTTCAGCTAATTTAGGAAAGAAAATTCTTTTCTTTCCTAAATGGATCTTCAGCTCGCGCTGATTCCACGGGAGTCTCCGCCTATTTCCTACGCTTTAGGGAAGTGCTACAACTAATGGAACAGCTAAAAGCAGTGGTTCTAGGCATTATGTTAATCATTCAATACCTGTTATATAGGGATGAGTGATCAATATGTTATATCTTAAAAAGGTTGTAGAGTACCAATTTTAGCGTAGGCCAACCACGTAGACTCCCGCGGGACAGGCAGGCGCTGAAGATCCACAACGTCTGCACCTGCGTCTACTAGTAATGCTTCGAAGTTGGCTTCCTCGGTGCAAGGCAGCAAAGAAGTAACGCAAGTAGTAGCCTAGCTTCAGCCGTACCCCGCAGGACGCGGAGTGGTTGGACGGAGCGGTATCCAAGCACATTGAATATCTCAATATGGCTGCTTGGCTAGCGATGGCTAGTTAACATAATCCACATTATAGGAACTCATATTCATCTTTTTTTCGTGGGAAATTGCAGAACGTTGCGTCGTTTATGGACACCCGTGTGGTCTTAGCTGTTTATGTTAGAAAACTGAACGAAAAGTTAAGACGCTTTCTCACTTCACAAAAAAACTTACCCAAATTGGATAAGTTTTTCTCATTGATTACCAACCTTCTTCCAGATCAGTTGCGAAAGCTGGTTCTCCTTCTTTTATTGTATAGGGAATACTGTATGCAGGTACAACCGGATAATCTTTTATTAAGATAGGACGAATATCATCTCCATTCTTATATTGATGATCTTTACTTTGGAGAGCTTGATAAAGATCAATCCGGTAATCAATCAGTAATTCACCTTCTGCAGTAATATATACAGGTAAAGTATTTTTTGAATAAGGACTGTGTACTTGCGGTTTAGCATCCAAGTTTAGTTTCTCATAGTCCAATTCATAAATACCTTCTGCTACTTTCTCACCGAATGGAGGATATGTATGATCACTGCGATAGATAAAAAGTCGTTGTTGAATGGTACGGATCTCATCTGTTAAATGTAAATCAATCACTTTAACAGTAGGGTTGTCTTCCACATCAACAAGTACATATTGATAACTTCCACCGTTTTCAAATGCAGTAGCAGGAATCGATTGAATAAGTGCTCGTTGTTTTAACATACTGAAATCGATCACATATTTTTGATATAATGGCGTGTCATTTTCTTTTGTTTGAATGGGTAATAACCCTCCAGTTTGTTCCGCATATTGATCAATTGCTTGTTGTACAGTTTCGAGCTGGTTATCATTTGAAATCTGATTTTCACTTAAATTTTCTTCCGGGTACATACAACCAGTCAGAAAAATAACACTCACTATTAGTGCTGTGATTTTATGTAACATTACGTCTATCTCATCCTCCTTATTAGGCACCCGTAGGTCCACTTAAAACAACTAAGGCAATAATGATCCCACCAAAGAATAAGCAAACGTATGCAATAACTGCTACAATGATGGATAGCATACCTTTCAATTTATACCTGCTCAACAATATTAACACTATTGCAAGAATGAGTGCACCCATTCCTCCAAAGGAGATCCACATTTTCATTAATGAAGCTGACAACTGGTTTTCATCCTCTCTTGGCATAATTCGATAAAGATTCGCTACATATTATAACATAGTTTTCAAAGAGAGATAACTAAATGTTAACAGTATGGCAAACTTGTATTATCTAGGCTTATCCCACGAATACACAACAAAAAAACCGAAGCAGTAGGGGAAGATCTACTCCGGTTAATGACTAAATAAATACCCATTATCACCCTGAAAGTGAATGCTTGTGCGGTTTATTGTATGCGAAGCAATATTACCTTGCATCCTCATGTGCCTATGAATACTAATTTTTAAATAATTTACTTAAAGTACCCATGTCCTTAGGCATATTATTATTGATAATCGCCTTAACAATTTTATCTTCTTTTTGTTTAGAAACAGGTTTACCTGAGAGGCGAGCCAATTGCTTCACTAATTTTCTCACTGTTTTTTCATCAGAAAAATCAGCACTTTGAACCGATTGGGCCACTTTCATGATTTGATCCGGTTGAATATTGGATTTTTTCTGAATTTGATCGAACATATTTTGTTTAAAGTCACTCAAAATAACTCCTCCTAACTACTATAGTCATTCCTATAGTATGCAAGGAGGAGTTAAACAGTTAATCCTTATCTCGATTAAATAGAATGTCAGAAATATCGTCAATTTCTGTTGTGCGATCTCTTGCCATTAAATCATCTACTACTTTTTTAGGTGATTTATTTTGATGAATGACGTCATATATACCTGTCGTGATCGGCATTTCTATCTGCTCTTCCCTAGCTAACTGAGTCACTGCGTCTGTTGTACGAATTCCCTCTACGACCATTCCCATCTTACTGAGAACATCTTCTAATGCATTTCCTTGGCCAAGTAAGTTACCTGCTCGCCAGTTTCTACTGTGAGAGCTTGTACACGTTACTATGAGATCACCAACACCCGTTAATCCAATAAAAGTCAACGGATTCGCACCCTTTACAGAAGCCAAGCGAGTGATTTCAGCAAGTCCTCTTGTAATTAATGCTGCTTTGGCATTATCTCCATAACCAAGCCCGTCGGAAATTCCAGCACCTAAAGCAATAATATTCTTTAGAGCGCCTCCTAATTCTACTCCGATTACATCTGTACTCGTGTACACTCTGAAATATTGATTCATAAATAAATCTTGTGTGAACGCTGCTAACGATTCATCTTCAGAAGCAGCCGTTACAGTAGTAGGGTGTTTTAAGCTTACTTCCTCAGCGTGGCTCGGGCCTGACAGTACAACTACGTCCTGATATTGAGTACGATTCAATTCTTCATCAATCATTTCAGAAATACGGTAATGACTGTCAGGTTCGATGCCCTTACTAGCATGAATCAGAACAACCTGGTGATGAAGAACCTGCTTTAATCGTTGACATGTCTCTCGAATGGCTTTGGTTGGTACCACTAATACAATAGCCTCTACATCTTTAATAGCCATTGTTAAATCATCATGAATTGATAAAGAAGGTGGCAATGGAATGTCAGGAAGATATTTCGCATTCTTTCCCTCTTGTTCCATTCTTTGCTTTTGTTCCGTATTATGTGTCCATATTCTAACATCATGATTATTCTCACATAATACCATTGCTAAAGCTGTTCCCCAGCTGCCTGCTCCAAGTACAGCTACTTTTGACATGCTGATCACCTCTAACTACGTTTTCTCGCATATATTTTAATCGGTGTACCTTCAAAGCCGAACGCTTCACGAATCTGATTCTCAAGGAATCGTTCATACGAAAAATGCATAAGCTCTGGATCATTCACGAATACCACAAATGTCGGTGGTTTTACAGCGACCTGTGTCGCATAAAGAACCTTCAATTTCTTTCCGTGTTTAGATGGTGCTGGGTTAATCGCAAGTGCATCCATGATGACATCATTTAATACATTTGTTTCCACCCGTTTTGTATGGTTTTCGCTTGCTTGAATAACTTTCGGTAATAACGTGTGAATCCGTTTTTTTGTTTTCGCTGATAAATAAATGATAGGAGCATAATCTAAAAATTGAAAATGCGCTCGTACTTGCTCTTCAAATTCTTTAATTGCCTGATCATGTTGGAGGATCGTATCCCATTTATTTACAACAATGACGACTGCCTTACCAGCGTCATGAGCATAGCCTGCAATTTTTTTATCTTGTTCAATTATACCTGATTCAGCATCAATTAATGTCAAAACAACATCAGACCGTTCGATCGCCTTCAATGCACGAAGAATGCTGTATTTTTCGGTAGTTTCATAGATTTTTCCACGCTTGCGCATTCCGGCTGTATCAATGATCACAAACTCTCGTTCATCTTTTTCAAAATTTGTATCGATCGCATCCCTTGTCGTACCAGCAATATCACTGACAATGACACGTTCTTCATTTAGAAGTGCATTAACTAAAGATGACTTCCCGACATTCGGTCTTCCGATCAAGCTGAAATGAATAATATCATCATCCACTATTTCATTTTCGCGTTCTGGAAATAAATGAACAACACTATCTAATAAATCACCTAGACCTAGACCATGAGTTCCTGAAATCGGATATGGTTCTCCAAATCCTAATGCATAGAATTCATAAATCTGCTCACGCATATCAGGGTTATCTACTTTATTTACTGCCAGTACCACTGGTTTATTTGATTTATACAATATTTTGGCAACTTCCTCGTCGGCAGCTGTAATCCCTTCTCTTCCATTGACAAGAAAAATGATTACATCAGCTTCACGAATTGCAACTTCTGCTTGTTCACGCATTTGTATTAATAATGGTTCATCACCTATTTCAATACCGCCTGTATCAATTAAACGAAAAGTGGAGTTAAGCCACTCTGCTTTGGCGTATATCCGATCCCGTGTTACCCCAGGGATATCTTCAACAATGGAAATTCTCTCGCCTACCAATCGATTAAAGATGGTAGACTTCCCTACATTCGGCCTTCCTACAATTGCTACTACAGAATTTCTCATGAAGGCACATCCTTCCTACTAATTAATTTTCTGCTATATTTGTGTAAATTATCACTTTACTAAATTACCATAACTGCACCGATGAAGACAAGTTTATTCCTTTTAGTTTACATAATAATATTATCGTCTACTTTAGATTAATGTTTGACAATAATATAAATTTCATCACTTAATGCGTGACTAATTCCATCTAATATCGCTTCCAGGTTGGCGGCAACTTTATCCATCTCTTCTTTCGTCTCACAAATGAAAATGGATGCTCCTGCTGTTACCTTTCTGGCATCAGTTGTAATAGTCGCTAATATCGCTTTCTCTAACACCATTATGCACCACTCCTTTTATCAGCACTGGATTCAGACGGCATACGTATAGCATTCTCGAGAACGGGGACAGATTGTAATACTTTTATAGCCTTCTTCTCATTTTTTTCTTGAGGTAATATAAAAATCCCTATTCTGCCATCATCTAAATCTCTCTTTATTAACGGAACCAATGCAGGCGTACCAGAATCTCGCACCACTCCTAATGAAACGGAAATGTCATGTAAAATAGCTTGCCTTTGCCCAAGATTAGCGATGGTGGAACGGACGTCGAAGTTTTTTGGTTTCATTATGAATCCCATTCCGTATTTTAATATTTCCTCCTGCCGTTCTGGTAACCCTATATTCATAATATAAATATTGTCTACATATAAACCTGCTCCATCAAAAGAAACGTGTGAGCGTTCAATATCGACAATA